>NZ_JASBQE010000021.1 GCF_029960785.1 Polyangium sp. 15x6 | reverse complement strand
AGCCACCCGCGCCGGCGCCGCCCGCGCCGCCGGCACCACCCGCGCCGCCGTCACCACCGGCGCCACCGCCGCCGCCTGCGCCGCCCTCGCCCGTCTCGCAGACGCCGGCCTCGCACCTGCCGTCGGTGCAGGCCGTGCCGTCAGGCAGCGTCCCGTCGGCCGGGCAATCGTTCGTCGCGCCGTCGCAGAGCTCCGCCAGGTCGCATTCCCCGGCCGCAGCCCGGCATTCCGTGCCCGCCACGGCGAGCGCGTCGGCTGGGCAATCCACGGCCGCGCCATCGCAGCTCTCCGCCACGTCGCAGAGGCCGATCGCCGCGCGGCACACGGTGCCGGCGCTCGATACCACGTCGGCCGGGCAATCGTTCGACGCGCCGTCGCACGCCTCCGCCGCGTCGCAGGCGCCCGCCATGCCGCGGCACTCGGTGCCCGCCGCGACCTTCGCGTCGGCCGGGCAAGCGCCGTTCACGCCGTCGCAGCTCTCCGCCGCGTCGCAAGCGCCCGCCGCGGCACGGCACGCGGTGCCCGCCGGGACGAGGTTGTCGCCGGGGCAGAGCGGCGTGAACCCGTCGCAGATCTCGTCGACGTCGCACGTGCCCACGGCCGCGCGGCAAACGAAGCCGCCCGGGGCGACCGCATCCGCAGGGCAAGCGTTGCTCGCGCCGTCACAGGTCTCGGCCGGATCGCACCCGCCGATCGAGGCGCGGCACTCGGTGCCCGCCGCGACCTTCACATCCGCCGGGCAAGCGGTGTTCGTCCCGTCGCACGCCTCGGCCACGTCGCACGCGCCGCCCGTCATGCGGCACTCGGTGCCGGCCGCGGACGGCGTGCAGGTGCCCACGGCGCCCGCGGTGTTGCAGGCCTGGCAATCGTCTGCCGCGCCGCCGCCGCAGGCCGTGTTGCAGCAGACGCCGTCGGCGCAGAAGCCGCTCGCGCAGTCCTTTCCGACCTGGCACGCCTGCCCGTTGTCGAGCTTGTTCTGCGGCGTGAACAGGTACGCCGCGCCGCTGTTCGCGGCCGCGCCGGAGTGCGCCTCGGCGCCGGCGATCGCCCACGAGCCGCTCACGCCGACCGAGTGACCGAACTGAGCGCCGAGCCCGGCGTCCGCGCCCGTGAGCTTCTTCTCCTGGGCCCACACGCCCGCGTTCCGCAGGAACACGTAGGCCGAGCCGGTCGACTGCGGTTCGTCGTAACGCGCGCCGATGACCGCCGTGTCTCCGACGATCGACACGGAATGGCCGAACTGATCCCCGCCGTCGCCGTCCGCCGCGAGGATCTGCGCCTGCTGCGCCCAGACGCCCCCCGTGCGCGTGTACGCGTACACCTTGCCTTGCGAAGCGACGGCGAGCGGCGCGGCGATGAGCGCGGTGTCGCCTGCGACCGCCACGGAGTAGCCGAACCAATCGTTCGCCTTGCCGTCGGGCGGGGCGAGCTTCGCTTGTTGCGCCCAGACGCCCGCGGTCCGGAAGAACACGAACGCCGAGCCCGACACCGAGCCATTGTCGTCATCGCCATACGCGCCGACGACGATGGTATCGCCCGAGACCGCGACGGCCGTGCCGAACTCGTCCTGCCCCGCGGCCGCCGCGCCCGCCGTCAGCTTGGCGCCCTGCAGCGTGAACGTGCTCGCGCCCTTCACGTAGACGTAGGCCGATCCGGCGTCGACGTTGGCGCCGTTGTCGTCGAACGGCGCGCCGACCACGAGCGTCGTGCCCGAGAGGGCGATCGACGCGCCGAAGCGATCCTGCGCGGCTGCGTCGTTCGCCGTGATCTTCTGGAGCTGCGTGAAATTCGAGCCGAAGGCCGTCCGCTGGAAGACGAAGACCGCGCCGCGGCTGGCGTTGTCGATCGGGGCGCCGACCGCGATGATGTTGCCGGAGATGGCCACCGCGCGGCCGAACCGGTCGCCGGCCGTGGTCGAGGCGTCGCCCGAGAGGAGCCTTTGCGACTGCGTCCAGGTGTTGTTCCCCGCGTTCCGGAGGAACACGTATGCCGAGCCCGCGTCCAGGCCCTTGGCGGCGTCGTCGTCGTCCGGCGCGCCCACGACGGCCGTGTCCCCGTCGATCGCCACGGCATAACCGAACGCGTCGTCCGCCGCCGCGTCGTTCGCCAGGAGCTTCTGCGCCTCGGCCCATACGATGGGATCGACCACGATCGGATAGATCGCGCCCGTGTCGTCGACGTGAATGGCGATCCGGCCCTCTTCGGCCGAGAGGAACGACGGCAGCACGCGGCCGTTCGCGTCCGTGACGTGCAGGTCGGTGTAGCGGAGGATCACCTCACCCGCCTCGTCACGCAGGAGCGCCGCGTCCGCCTCGGCCGTGAGCTCGGGCAGGAGCCCCTCGGCGCGCATCGAAAGCGTCACCGTGCCGCCGCCCGCCTCGCGGCACGCGGGCCGCTTCGCGAGATCGAAGCCCTGCTCCAGGCCGAGCGGGCCATTCAAATACCACTCCACGACGTCGCCGCGGCGATATTCGGCGCGATTGCCGCTCGCCTCGGGCGAAGCCTCGGCGGCGGGCTCGAGGTCGCCGTCGCAGCCCACGGCGTCGAGCGAAAGCTCGAACGGGCGATCGGCGCGTTCATCGACGGCGACACGCACGCCCGCCGGGGAGAGCTCCGCAGAGAGGCCCTGCGCCGGATTCCTGGCGGAAATCGTGCCCTTGTCGCCGCGCTCCAGGCGATACGCCGGCGAGGCGTCCTTTTGCACCGCCGCCACGTAGGCCGCGCGCAGCCCCGTGTGATCCACCGCTTCCCCTGCCGGGGGCGCTTTCGCCTGCGCCGAAAGGGAAGCATCCCCCGATTGCGGACCCCTGTCGTCCGCCCCGCACGCTGCCGCGAGCGAGACCGGAAGAGCAAACCACCATCGCTTCGCTGCCAACATTCTTCACCCCGTATCGTGAAGGGAAAAAGCTACACTCTGGACGAGCGGCCATGTTACCAAAGCCGTCCGTGCAGAGCGACGCCTTACGGCGCGACCGCGCCCGCTTCGCCTCCGCGCGCGGGCCGTGACCGCGTTGGGAAGGTCACCAAAAAGCGACCATGCGAGCTGCCTGGCCCGTTGATGTAGCGGCGTGAGCGACTATGCTGCGCCGCCATGTCGGAATTTTTGGTGGACAAGAAGCGCACGCACTCTTGCAACGCGCTGCGCACGAGCGACGTCGGCAAGGACGTCGTGCTGATGGGCTGGGTGGCGCATCGCCGGGACCATGGCGGCCGGGTGTTCATCGATCTGCGAGATCGCGAGGGCCTGACGCAGGTGGTCTTCGGCCCGGAGATCGGGAAGGAAGCGCACGGGCTCGCCAGCGAGCTGCGCTCGGAGTACTGCATCGGCATCGTCGGCAAGGTGGTAACGCGCGTCTCGTCGGGCGGGCAGCCCAATCCGAAGCTCGCGTCCGGCGAGATCGAGGTGAATGCCGAAGAGCTTCACATCTTCTCGCGGTCGGAGACGCCGCCGTTCCTCATCGAAGACGACATCGACACACGCGAAGAAATCCGGCTGAAGCACCGCTACCTGGATCTGCGCAGGCCCGCGCTGCAGCGAAACTTCCTGGTGCGCTCGAAGCTCTACCGCGCCGCGCGTGATTACTTCCACGGCGAGGGCTTCACCGAGCTCGAGACGCCTTTCATGGTGAAGTACACCCCCGGCGGCGCGCGGAACTTCCTCGTCCCTTCGCGCCTGAATCCCGGGAGCTTTTATGCGCTCGCCGAGTCGCCGCAGATCTTCAAGCAGCTCTTCATGGTCGCGGGCTTCGAGCGATATTTCCAGATCGTGCGTTGTTTCCGCGACGAGGATCTCCGGCTCGACCGCCAGCCCGAGTTCACGCAGGTCGACGTGGAGATGTCCTTCATCACCGAGGAGGACATTTACACGACGATGGAAGGCCTCATCGCCCGCGTCTGGAAGGACGTGCTCGACGTGGACCTGCCGCGCCCGTTCCGCCGGATGAGCTACCGCGAGGCGATGCTCAAATACGGCTCCGACAAGCCCGACCTGCGCTTCGGCCTCGAGCTCGCCGATCTGACGGACGTGCTCCGTCCGCTCGAAGGCGGCGGCGTGCCGCTCTTCAAGACCGCGCTCGAGCAGAAGGGAATCATCAAGGCGCTCCGGATCCCGGCAAAGGAGGCCGCGTCGTTATCGCGCACGGAGGCCGACAAGCTCGAGGAGTTCGTGAAGGGATTCGGCGCGCGGGGCCTCGCGCGCGCGCGGGTAGGCGAAGGCGGCGAGTGGACGCAGTCGCCGCTCAGCAAGACCGTGACCCCCGAGGCGCGGGCCGCGATGAACGCGGCGCTCGGCGCCGGCACTGGCGATCTCCTGTTCTTCCAGTTCGGCTCGTTCAAGCTCGTGAACGCGGTGCTCGGCGGCCTGCGCCTGCACCTCGGGCACAAGCTCGGGCTCGTGCCCGAAGGACAGTGGCGTTTCCTCTGGGTCACCGATTTCCCGATGTTCGAGCAAAACGAGGGCGGGCAATGGGTCGCCGCGCATCACCCGTTCACGTCGCCGAAGCCGGAGCACGTGCAACACCTCGGCACCGACAACGGTCGCGTCGAGGCGCGCGCCTACGACCTCGTGCTGAACGGCAACGAAATCGCAGGCGGCTCGATCCGTATCCACCAGCGCGACGTGCAGGCCAAGGTCTTCGCCGCGCTCGGCCTCTCCGAGGACGATTTCCGCGCGAAGTTCGGCTTCCTCCTCGACGCATTCCGCTACGGCCCGCCCCCGCACGGCGGCATCGCCTTCGGCCTCGACCGCCTGGCCATGCTCCTCTGCAACGCGTCGAGCCTGCGCGACGTCATCACCTTCCCGAAGACGCAGAAGGGCACCGACCTCATGACGGACGCGCCCACCGGCGTCGCGCCCGAGCAACTCGACGAGCTCGGCGTGCAGCTCAAGAAGGTCTGAGCAGCGGAGGCGGGGCGTTGCCCCGCACCCCAGAAGGGGGCTCCCCGCCCCCTTCACCCCGGGCCAGGCACGGCCTGGACCGAGGGCGGAAGAACCGCGCGATGCGCGGTTCTTCCGACGGATCCGAGACCTTTCTCACCGCGAGCCGAGCCGATCAAGGCTCCACGGAGACGTCGAGCCTCGCTTCGAGCGATCCCATGTCGAAGTAGTCTGGCTTGTGGTTTTTCGTGACGTTGAGGAGCGTCACCGTGAACCGGAGCTGACCGGCCTTCACCGAACGCTCGGCGCATCTATCCATTTCGCTCGCGTCGAACGCGATCACACTCTCCACGAGCGCCGACTGAGGATCGCGCACGTCCTCGAGCCCCGCGACCAGGATCTCCACGCCCGGCGCGTACGAATCACCATCCGCCCCATTGTACGCCTGCCCTTTCCAGGAGAAGAAGTAGGCATATCCAACCGGATGGCCTTCGATGGCCTCGATGGTCGCCGTGACTCCCGTGCAACAAAATGGACCGATAGAGTGATTGTTGTTCGGTGTCGCTTCGTCGGGCAGCAGGAACGTCGATTGGACGAGCGACGAATCCAGCCCGTCCGGGCCGGGACAAGCCTCGAGCCCCTCGCCAGCCGGCTCGCCCTCGCAACCAAAGGTCAACACCGCCAAACCAACCAAGAACCACTTCGCAAAGCGCATGGCCAGCGCAGATGCACGGCGGATGCCAGCCGATGTCCTGCGCGATCACAGGGAAAAACCCGCGCAGAACCGTCGAACGGATGACAACGTGTCATTCACCGCAGAAAAACGCGCCAGGCTGTCCCGGCGAAGCGATTACACCGCCCTGTCTGCCTTCCCGGAGGACGCGCTGGATTGCGCATGGTCGGCGAGGATGTCCCCCAGGCTGCCCCAGGGCATGGTGAAAGGCCCGCTCCCCACGCCGGGCTCCCAGCCGGAGGCCAGGGCCCGACGCGCGATCCTGGCGACGAACGCGGGCGTGATCGGCCGATCAGGCCCGTAGGGCTCGGGGATGTGGACCTGCACGGCGCATCCTTTTCGGGAGGCCGCTGCGATCACGACGGAAAGCGAATCGCAGTCGGGGCAGCCACGCAACCCCGAGCGCCGCACCCACCAGCGCAGCTCGTGGCCGTCGATGCTCAGTCGGTGGCTGCCTCGTCGCGCGATGGTCATGTCGGGTCCAAGGATAGCCCATTGAACACCGCATCGCGACCTGCATTTGTGATCGATGGTCGAGATGCGGCCATTTCACGCGGCGCCTGACTGCCAGCGGAGCACCTCGAGCGCGACGGCGACTTCCACGCGGTTGTGCTCGAGCGGTCGCGGGAGGAGCTCCTCGGCGCGGGCGAGCCGGCGGAGCAGGGTATTGCGGTGGGTGTGGAGGCGGGTCGCCGTGCGGGAGGCGTTGCACCCTTCGTCGAGGAAAGTCAGCAATGCGCTCGTGACCTCGGGGCTCGCCGATTCGAGGTCACCGAGCGTGTGCTTGACGAACTGATCTGCGCCCTCGGGATCCTGCGTGACCAGGGAGACGAGCCGGACCCTTTCGAAGCTGACGACGCGCTGCTCGGAGCCCAGGCGGGCAATCATGCGCTGGGTGGTGAGGGCGTCGAGGTGGCTCCGACGAAAGCCCTCGATTTTGCGGCTCTTCGAGCCGATCGCGATGCGGACGCCTTGCAGCGGTCGTATCGCTGTGCGCAATCGCTCGATGTCTGGTTCGGCTTCTCCTGGCACCCAGACCCACAGGGTCGCCGCGCTGGCCACGACGATGAGGGGGCGTTGCGCGCCGGCGGCGCGGGCAAGGGCGTCGGCCGCGCTTTCGAGGGAGCCGAGATCGGACTCGCTTTCTTCGCTCCAGACGACGGCGGCTCGGTGGGTCTGGTCGAGCTCGTAGCCGAGTCGCCGGGAAGCGTTTTGGGCGCTGATCGGCGCGCCGTCCAGGAGGAGCGCGACGACTTCGCGGCGCTCGGCGTGGGTGCCGCGGGTCAGCTCGTCGCGCTCCGCGTTCATCTGGGCGGAGATGCCCGCGATCGTCGCGTCGAGGAAGAAAGAAATGGAGCGGGCCGAAATGTCGAGCAGCTCGCGCAGCTCGTCGGGATCGGACGTCAGCTCGAATGCGATCGACATCCACCTGAGCCAGGCCGCGTTCTGCCCGGTGCGATAGGCGTGCAGGGCGGACTCGGTCACCCCGCGGCGCACCAGATCACGTGCCATGCCGAGCGACTCGGCGCCGAGGTGGGGCGCGACCGGCGCTCCCGGGTCACGGAGGTTTGCCGCCGCCCAGTGGAAGAAGTACGCGCGGTACGTTCTGCGCGTGGCCGCCGCGAGCACCGGGTCATCGGCGATGACCTTCATCTTCTCGATGGAGAGCGTCGCCCTTTCGAGCTCCTCGAGCCACTCCTGGGGCGTATTCAGAGCCGTCTCGGCGCCGCGCCGGATCAACTCGCGTACACGCTTCGACGGGCGCGGCCACGGCCACGCGTCCGGCATGTCATCACGCTGGTGCATATTGCACCAAATATAACGAACTTTGATGCAATGTGCACCTTGCCGCACGCGGCCTCGTCCTCCACGTTCGCGTCACCGGCATGCCCCCGGGCATCGACCCGGGCGGTGGCGGTATGAGCACCAGGAAATCCAATGAAACAGCGGGGAGAGAGTGGCTGTGTGAGGTTCCTTTTCGCGATCCTTTTCGTTTTCGGCTGCGCTTCGCAGGAGTCTCTGGAAGGCCAGGGCTGGCGCAGGGAAATGCCCGATCCCGATGAATCGTGGGACAAGGACTGCTCGGGCGAGCATTCCTGGAACGGTTGCGACGATTGCAACCCGTGCACGTGGGACGCGTGGTGCGATCCGGACGATTGGGACGCCTGGATCCCCGAATGGTGCCGGGATGTGGCCACGCTCGGGCGCGCCGTCTGCGTGCACTTCGATCGGACGACGCCGGACGAGCAGATCAACGACTGCTTTCCGATCGCGCCCGTGACCGATGTTCGCGCGGGGAAATGTTGCGCTGGGATATGCGTGGACAACGTGTCGGAGTGCGAGATGGACCCGGTTTCACATTGAGACGCGCTTCGCAGGGCCGCGAGAGGGAGGCCCAGGCCGTGGAAGCCCAAGCGCGCACTGCGAACATGCTAGCACCCACCGGCGTCGCGCCCGAGCGGCTCGACGAGCTCTGCATCCACCTGCGCACACACATCCACCTCCGCGCACGTACCGACTCCACGCGTCAGGCGTTGTCGGTCGTTTTCGTGCGCAGCTCGCCAAAAGTTTGGCACCCAAAGAATTCGCGGCGATGCTGAGTGCTCGCTCTTTCCGCCCCGCCGAATCGGCGAGGCACATCGGAGGAACGTATGCAACGGTATCTTGCCGCATGCCAGACACGATCGACCATCGATATCAAATCCGGCGTCGCCCGCGTCCTCGGCGCCCTCGCGCTCGGAAGCCTCCTCGGCGCGCTCCCGGCTTGTAGCTCCGGCGCGCCCGCGTCCGCATCGCCGCCCCCCGCGCCCGCGCGCGCCTCCGCCCCCGTGGACCTCGAGTCCGTCGTGCGCGCCGTGCGCCTCGCCTATCGAGCCTCCGGCGACCGCTTCGTCGGAGGCGGCCAGGCCTATGAGGTCGCGTATCACGCGGGCGCGTTCGACGTCGCGCCCCGGCCCGACGATCGCAGCACGGCAGCCGCGGCGCGCTTCCGCACGGTGGATATCGCGCGTGGCGGCGCGCACCTCGATGGCGCGCCGAGCCCGCGCGTCGCCGCGGACGGCCACCTCTCCATCGCGCGGGGCGCGGTGGAGGAGCACCTGCGCAATGCGGAAGGCGGCGTCGAGCTTTCGTACTCCTTCGCCGAGCGGCCGACCGGCGCGGGGGATCTCGTCGTCCGGATCGAGGTCTCGGGCATGGCGCCCTCGGGCGAGACCGCCTCGGGCCACCATTTCGTGGATCCGGAGGGGAGCCTCGGCGTGAGGTTTGGCAAGGCCACCTGGATCGACGCGCGGGGGGTGAAGACCGACGTGCCGGCGCGGGTCGCGAGCGGCTTCATCGAGCTCACCGTGCCGGCGGGCGCGATCGACGCGTCGGCGTACCCCGCGGTGCTCGACCCGATCATCTCGCCCGAGGTGGGGATGGATGCGCCGCTGCTCGTCCAGCCGGCGAGCCAGCAAGACGACCCGGCGATCGCGTACGGCGGCGGGCAATACCTCGTGGCCTGGCGGGATCGACGCGCGTACGTGGACCACATCTATGCCACGCGCGTGCAGGCCGACGGCACGGTGCTCGACGAGTATGGCATCGATCTCGGGCTGGGCAGGAACCCGGCCCTGGCCTCCGACGGGCAGGACTTCCTGGTCACATACGAATACTCGTGGAACGTCCACGCCGCGCGCGTGACCAGCGCCGGCCAGGTGGCTGGGGGCCAGATCACAATCAGCGCGGGGCCGAAGGCAGAGTCGAATCCCGACGTCGCCTTCGACGGGACGAATTACGTGCTCGTCTGGGACGACTCGCGCAATTATTCGAACAACGGCCGCTCCGACGTCTACCGTGCGCGCTTGACCCCGGCGGGCGTGCTGCTCGACCCGAACGGCGTGCTCACCGCCACCGACCTGGGGAATACGTCGACGGGAAGCGGGCACGAACCCGCCATCGCTTCGAATGGCCAGGGCTCGCTCCTCGTCTGGGATGACGGCAGGATCCTCGGCGCGCGTATCGACGCGCAGGGCAACGTGCTCGACGCCACGCCCTTCCCCGTGAGCCCGCCGCCCGCCGGGGCCAATGACCGCGACGAGGCCGCTGCGCTCGCTTTCGTCAACGGGAACTACATGGTGGCCTGGACGCGCGGCGACACCTATTATGGGCAAACGGTGGTCGCGACGCGCGTGGACCCGATGGGCGTGGTGCACGACCCAGCGGGCATCGTCGTCACGCAGACCAACGATTCGGATACCTACTTCGAGGACACCGCCGTGGGCTCCGACGGGCAGGACGCGGTGGTGCTCTTCACGCAGGGCATTCACGAGGAGAGCTGGGGCACGTATCGTGTGCGTATCGATGCGCAGGGCGCGGTCCTCGACGCGACGCCGGCGGCGCTCGCCCCGGATAGCCAGGGCCACGCGATCACCGTGGCCCCCGCGCCTTCCCTCGCGGTGTACTCGGACGACAAGACGTCGGACGAGGCCGCGCAGGATACGTTCCTGGCCGGGACGCGCCTCGCGCCGGGCGGCGGCGCGCTGGACGTGCCGGGCATTCTGCTGTCGAAGAGCGCCAATGCGCAGATCGTCCCGTCCGTCTCGTTCGATGGGACGAACTTCCTCGTGGTCTGGGCCGATCACCGCAATTACGATACCGGGAACAGATTCATGGATCTCTGGGGGGCGCGCCTGAGCCCCGCCGGCGTCCTCCTCGACCCGAGCGGGATCCCGATCCAGACTGGGGCGGGCTGGAATTCCGCCCCGCGGGTCGTCTTCGACGGGACGAACCACGTGGTCGCCGCGTTTCGGGTCAGCAGCCTGGCGAACGAGGGCGATCCGAGCTGGTACCCGGAGGTCGTGCGGGTGAGCCCCGCGGGCGCGGTGCTGGACGCCGTCCCCCTCCTGGTGCAGACGGAGTCATTCGAAAACGAGCCCATCGCGATCGCTTCGAATGGCACGGAGACGCTCCTCGTGAACGACAATTTCGACGGCATCCAGGTCGCGCGCGTGACCTCGGCGGGGGCGCTCGCCGCACCGCCGACGATGGCCCTCGACATACCAGGTAGCTGGTTCGGCCTCCGGACCGCGCTCTCGCACGGCGGCGCCGGCTACCTTCTGGCATTCCGGGACAAACTGACCGGCAAGGGCCTCGTGGCATCGCGGCTCGACGCGACGGGCAACCTCCTCGATCCGAGCTTCCTGCAGATCTCGGCGCCCACCGCCAAGATCGGGCGGCCTGCGATGGCGTCGAACGACACGATGCACCTCCTCGTCTGGGCCGAGCCGGCCCCGAACAACGCCGGCTCCACCCTGCGCGCGGCGCGCGTGGACGCGAATGGAACGGTGCTGGATCCCGGCGGCTTCGTGCTCGTCGACAAGGTGCCGGGCCTGCAATACGACTCGCCCTGCACGTCCTACTTCGTCACCCAGTATTACGGGCCCTGCCCTGCCGTGGCCTACGACGGCAAGAGCTTCGTGGTCGTCTGGCGGTCGCCGCCCGACGAGGTGACCCCCAGCGTGGATCTCTTCGGGGCGCGGGTCGGGACGGACGGGGCCATCTTGGAGACGTTCCCGGTCTCGTCCGATCCCTCGTTCGAGGGCCCGCCCGCGCTCGTCGCGCGAGGCAATGGCAAGACGCTGGTCAGTTACGAGCGGTTCGTCCCGGAAATCCCCTACGCGGCGAGCCGCGTGCACGCGCGGCTCGTGCGTGTCCCGCAAGCGCTGGGCGACGCGTGCGACGTGGACGAGGATTGTGACTCGGGCGCATGCGACGCGGGCACCTGCGTGATGCCGAACGCCGGCGTCGGCGGGGCCGGCGGCGAAGGCGGCGGCGGCGGCGAAGGCGGCAGCGGTGGAGCAGGCGGCGCTGGCGGCAATGGTGCAGCCGGTGGCAATGGTGGAGCCGGCGGCGCTGGTGGCAGCGGTGCGGCAGGCGGCAATGGCGGCAGCGGTGGAGCTGGTGGCAACGGTGCAGCAGGCGGCAATGGCGGAGCCGGCGGTGCTGGCGGCAGCGGTGCAGCAGGCGGCAATGGCGGCAGCGGCGGCGGGGGCGACCCCGGCGGCTGCCACGCCTCCAGCGCTCCGACGGAGAATGGCGGCTCCCTCGTGGTCCTCGCGATGGGCGCGCTGTTCGCCGCGGGCCGGCGCCGAAGCCGCGCGCAGCGCGTGAAGAGCTGAGCCCGACGCCCCACCTTTCCAGATGCGGCGAGCCCCACACCTCGGGTAGGATCTCCCCCTCTACCTCGAGCCTGGAGCTTGCCGCATGCGTCGTCCTCTCACCCTCGCCGCCATCGCGATCCCCCTCGTCGCCGCCTTCTTCGCTGCCTGCGGCGGCGGATCGGGCAACGAAACCACCCAGGGCGCCGGCGCCGCGAGCAGCGGCGGATCGGGCGGCACCGGCGGCGCGGGCAGCGGCGGCGAGGGCCTCGGCGGCGACATCTTCGGCGACGGCGGCGTGGGTCAACTCGTATCGATCGACATCACGCCCAAGGACCTCGTGATCGAGGTCGTCAATGGGCAAATCCCGCCGCCCATCACCTACAAGGCGACCGGCATCACGAGCACGGGCAGCGTGGTCGACGTGGTTGGTTCGTGGACGTACGATCGCGGCGACATCGGCAGCATCGTCCCGGCGAACGGCGCGTTCACCGCGAGCGGCTTGCTCGGCGGCACGGGCAACGTGACGTTCGAGGCGGACGGCGTGAAAGGCTCGACCACGGCCACCGTAAAACTACGCTACCTCGACGATTCGCAGATGATCGATCCGAACGTCAAGGCCCAGTTCCCCACGGCCGTCGAGGCGGATCCGGCGCTCACGCTCCTTTATCCGTACGACAAGACGGTCTTCCCCCGCGGCCTGCTCGGGCCCACGATCCAGTGGAATGGCGGAAACGCGGGCGACGTTTATCACATTCACGTCAAGAGCCCCGCCTTCGAATACGAGACCTGGCGCGCGGTGCCGCCGCCCTCGCGCTTCGATTTCCCCAAGCTGCCCGACGACATCTGGCGCAAGCTCACCGACTCCACGAGCGGCGACGTGCAGGTCGACATCGCGCGCTTCGACGGGACGAAGGCCTACCTCGCGAAGACGCAGAGCTGGAAGATCGCCCCGGCGAACCTCGCTGGCACCATTTATTACTGGGAGGTCAACACGGGCAGCGTCGTGCGCATCAAGCCGGGCGATCTCGGGCCCGAGGCGTTCCTCACGCCGCCTCCGGGCGTCGGCTGCGTGGCCTGCCACAGCGTCTCGAAGGACGGCACGCGGCTCGTGGCCTCGTTCCACGGCGGCTATAGCCCCTGGGGCACGTTCGATACGGCCACGGGCACGTCGCTCTTCAACACGAATGCCTCGTCCGGCTTCCAGGCCATCTCGCCGAACGGCTCGCACGTGCTCTGGCGGCACTGGAACGACGGCGCCTTCAATTCGACGGGCTTCCTCTCGCTCAGCACGTACGACAGCGACGTCGAGCTCGCCCAGCTCAATCCGGGCGGCGGCGCGCCCTCGCATCCGGCCTGGTCGGGCGACGGCCAGAAAATCGCCTTCAGCATGCGCACGGACGGCAATGGGCTCGATTTCACCCAGTCGACGCTCTGGGTGACGGACGTGAACCTCGCGGTCCCGTCCTTCTCGAACACGAAGCAGATCGTGACGAACGACGCCGGAAGGCCCACGGTCACGTTCCCGACCTTCAGCCCCGACTCGAAATGGATCGCATTCGAGCGCTCGACGATGGCACGCTCGCGCGGCGCGCTGGCCGAGATCTGGCTGACGAACACGGACGGCTCGGTGGTCATCCCGCTCGACAACACGAACGGCATGGGCCACATCGAGGCCGAGCAGACGACGGCGAACTACGAGCCGACGTTCAATCCGTTCTCGCTGGGCGGTTATTTCTGGCTCGTCATCGTGTCCGAGCGCAAGTACGGCAACACCCTCACCGACACGAACCCGAACACGCGGCGCAAGCAGCTCTGGGTGACGGCGATCGACGCGAACCCGGTGGCCGGCCAGGATCCGAGCCACCCGGCGTTCTGGCTGCCCGGCCAGGGCCTCGACAACCAGAACATGCGCGGCGAATGGGCGAAGTCACCCTGCAAGCAGCTCGGCGAGGGTTGCAACGCCGGATTCGATTGCTGCGACGGCTTCTGCAAGCCCGACGCGCAGAGCGGCGCGCTCGTCTGCTCCGACCAGGCGCAGGGCTGCTCGAAGCTCGGCGAGGCCTGCATGACGGCCGCGAATTGCTGCGACCCGGACGCGAAATGTATTGGCGGGTTCTGCGCGTCCGACGGGCCGAAGTGAGGACGCGACCGAGCGTGCTCCCCGTTGCAACCGCGCCCGCGAGGGAGTAGTGTCAGGCAGGCGAGTGAAAACGGCCACCCTCCGACGTAGACGGTCCCCCCGAGGATCCCGCGCCCTGCGGATCCTCTTCGTGGCCGTCCGTTTGTTCGTGGCCCTCACCGCCTTCCAGATGACGGGGCTGCCGCATTTCGCCGTGGACGCCGTGGCCGCCATCCAGGGCGCCGAGGCGAGCGACCACCGGGACGACGACTGCCCGAACGAGAAAGACGGGCGCGAGTGCCCGCCAGGCTGCCCCGACTGCCACTGCACGCACCCGATGGGCGCGCTCCCGGTGCTCCCGTCACCCTTCCTGCTCGAGCTCCCGAGCGGCGCGGAGATCGCACTCGCGCCGTACGAAGCGTTCGCGCCCCCGAGGCCCGACCCCGCGGCCGTCTACCGACCTCCCAGACAGCCCCGCGCCTGATTCCCTGAACCCGTAAACGCGGGGGCGGAGGCGTTGTGTTCGCCTTTCGAGGCGCGCCGCCTGTCCGCCCTCTCCTGGGAAACCGTCGCGCGCGTCGTTTTGCGCGCGTGATGGAGGAGTTTGGCTCGTGAAACGGACGCGCTTCATCGCGGTCGCCGCCGTGGCGGCCGCTCATTTGTGTCATGCCATGGAAGCACACGCAGGGGCGCCTGCGTGCGCGACGACGATCACCCGCACCAACCTGATTCCGTGCGCGCTCGAAGGGAGCCTCACCGCGAAGGCGGAGCGCCAGGGCCTCGAAGCCACGAAGGGCCGGCAAGAGGCCGCAAGCCCCGTCTTTCCCTCGAATCCCGTGCTGGCCCTGTCGGGCGCGCGGCGAGAAGCCGCCGGCCAGGGTCCCGTCCTCAACTGGTACGCCACGATCTCGCAGGAGATCGAGATTGCAGGGCAGCGCGGGGCGAGACGACGCGCGGCCGAGGCCGAGAGGGAAGCGCAGGAGAAGGCCGTCGCCGTGACGGATCGCGAGGTCGCCGCCGCGGCGTGGCGAGCTTATTTCGAGACGCTCGCGGCCCGCGACGAGGTGCGCCTCTTTTCGCTGCTCGAATCTCTCACGACGAAGGTCGCGACGGCGACGCGCGCCGCGGCGGACAAGGGCCTCGTCTCCGGCATCGACGCGGACGTGGCCGAGGGGGCGCATGCGCGTGTCGTTCAGGATCGAATCGGCGCGGCGCGGCACGCCGAGCAGGCCAGAGCGACGCTCCGCCATGCGATGGGCCTCGATCCGCGCGGCGAGCTGGCCATCGAGGGCGAGCTCGCGCCGATCGCCGGGGTCGAGGCGTTCGCGGCGAAGCAAGACGCGCGCGCCGCCGACGAGCGGCCCGAGGTAAAGGCCCTCGAAGCCTCGGGGCGCGCCCACGAGGCGCGGGCGTCGATGTATCGGCGCGCCCGGATCCCGAATCCGACGCTCTCGGTGTTCGCGCAGAACGACGGCTTCAACGAGCGCGTCTTCGGCGTGGGTTTGTCCGTGCCAATCCCGCTGCCGCAGCCCGTGGGCCGCACGTATGCCGGCGAGATCGCCGAATCCGAGGCGCTGTCCCGACGCGCCCAGACCGAAGCCGAGCGAACACGTCTCGCGCTCCGGCTCGACCTCGCGAATGCACTCTCGGCCTACGCGGCCCTGCGCGCACAAAACGAGCTCTACACCGCCGAGCGGCTGGGCCGCGCCGAGCAGAGCCTCCGCGCGATCGCGCAGGAAATCGAGGCCGGTCGACTCGGGCCTCGCGACGCGATGACCTCGCAGCAAGCCCTCCTGGAGATACTGCGCGCCGGCTTCGAGACCCGGAAAAACCTCGCGCTCGGCTCCGTCGACCTCGCGCTGGCCTCCGGTTATCCGCTCGAGCGAGGGACGCCATGAAAAAGGGTATCCTTGGTTTGCTGGGGCTCTCGCTGCTGCTCGGCGCTTCGGGCTGCGAAAAACACAGGGCGGAAGAGGACCACGAAAAGAACGGGCACGCGAAGGAGGCACCCACGGCGAAAGCAGGCGAGCACGGCGAGCACGGCGAGCACGAGGAGCTCCCGCGACGCGTGACGTTGTCGCCTGCGGTGATCACGGACGCCCGCATTCGCACGGCGCCCGTCCGCACGGGGACCCTGGCCATCACGATCGCGCTGCCCGGCGCGATTGCCGCGGATCCGGATCGCTCGGCGCGCATCTCCTCGCCGGCGGAGGGAAAACTCGAGGAAGTGCATTTCAAGGAGGGCGCGGCCGTCAAAAAAGGCGACGTCCTCGCGGTGGTGCGGGTCCCCGAGCTCGGCAAGGTGCGCGGCGCGCAGGCGGCGGCCCAGGCCAAGGCCAAAGCGGCGCGCGAGAACGCGGCGCGGCTGAAGGCGCTCCTGGACAAACGGCTCACCTCGGAGCAAGCGGTCCTCGACGCGGAAGCCGAGGCCCGCGCGCTCTCGGTCGAAGCCGCGGCGCTCGGCGAACAGCTCGTCGCCATGGGCGCGGGTGCACAACGAGGCGCGCCGTTTTTGCTCACGCTTCGAGCGCCGATCGACGGCACGGTCCTCACGCGCGACGCCGTCGTCGGCCAGCCGGTGACCGCCGAGCACGTCCTCGGCAGCATCGCGGATCTGCGCGAAGTGTGGTTTCTGGGCCGCGTCTTCGAAAAAGACCTCGGGCGGCTGCGCGTCGGGGCCGGGGCCGAGGTGGAGCTCAATGCCTACCCGACCACGCGTTTTTCGGGCTCGCTCGAATACATCGGCCAGCAGATCGATCCCGTCGCCCGGACCGTGACGGCGCGCATTCATCTCCAGAACCGCGACGACATGCTGCGGATCGGGCTCTTCGGCATGGCCTACGTGGCGACCGGCGGCGACCAGGCCCGCGAGCCGCGCCTGCTCGTGCCGCGCTCGGCCGTCACCGAGATCGGCCAGAAAGCCGTGGTCTTCGTAAAACTCCCCGAGGAAGGGGCGTTCGAGATGCACGACGTCGTGCTCGGGGATTCCGCGCTCGGGACGGTCGAAGTGCTCTCGGGCCTCGGCGAGGGCGAAGAGGTCGTCGTCGAGGGCGTGTTCACGCTGAAGAGCGCGGTCCTCAAGGGCACGATCGACGAGGAGGGGCACCATTGATGGCCTTCCTCTCTGCGATCGTCGCGTGGTCGCTCGAGAACCGCGCGGTCGTCGTCGCCGCCACGCTCCTCTTTGCCCTGTTCGGCATTCGCTCGGCCACGCAATTGCCGATCGACGCCGTTCCCGACGTCACCAACGTGCAGGTGCAGGTGATCACGACGGCGCCTGCGCTCTCGCCGGTCGAGGTCGAGCAATACGTCTCGGTCCCGGTCGAGCGGGCCATGGCGGGCATCCCGAACACGACCGAGATCCGTTCGATCTCCAAGTATGGTTTGTCCGTGGTGACGGTCGTCTTCCGCGACGGCACGGACATCTACTTCGCGCGGCAGCTCGTGAACGAGCGCATGCGCGAGGCGCAGGAGGCCGTCCCCGCGCAATACGGCATGCCCGAAATGGGGCCCATCAGCAGCGGCCTCGGCGAGATCTACCAGTTCACCGTTCGCCACGACAAACTCACGTTGATGCAACTCGAAGAGCTGCTCGACTGGCAGATCGCTCCCGCGCTCCGCACGGTGCCCGGGATCGTCGAGGTGAACAGCTTCGGCGGCGAGGACAAACAATACCAGATCGTCCTCGACCCGAAGCGGCTCCAGGCGGCCGGGATCTCGGTCGCGCAGGTGATCGAGGCGCTCGAAAAGTCGAACGCCAACGCGGGCGGCGGATACATCGAGCACAACCGCGAGCAGTTCGTCATCGGCTCGGATGGGCTCGTGAAGAACCTCGATGATCTTCGCCGCGTCGTCATCGGCGCGACGTCGGACGGCGTGCCCGTCACGATGGATACCGTGGCCGACGTGCAATTCGGCCCGCGCCTGCGCAGGGGCGCGGCGTCGAAGAATGGCGAGGGCGAGGTGGTCGTCGGCGTGACGATGATGCTGCTCGGGGAGAACTCCCGCACCGTCACGCAGGCCGTCAAGGAGCGGATCGCGGCGATCCAGCCGTCGCTCCCCGAAGGCACGCGGATCGAGCCGTTTTACGACCGCTCCGTGCTCGTGAGTCGCACGATCGAGACCGTCGCGACGAACCTCGTCGAGGGCGCGCTCCTGGTCATCGGGATCCTGTTTCTCCTCCTCGGGGATCTCCGCGCGGGCCTCGTCGTCGCCCTCGTCATCCCCTTGTCGATGCTGTTCGCGATCACCGTCATGAACGCGGCACGTTTGTCCGGGAACCTGATGAGCCTCGGCGCGATCGATTTTGGGCTCATCGTGGATGGCGCCGTGATCATCGTCGAAAACGCCGTCCGGCGCCTGTCGGATCGGCAACTGGAAATCGGGCGCGTGCTCTCCGCCGAGGAGCGCGTGGATACCGTCCGCGAGGCCACGCTCGAAGTGCGATCGGCCAGCGTCTTCGGGGAAGCGATCATCGCCATCGTGTACCTGCCGATCCTGGCGCTCACGGGGATCGAGGGAAAACTCTTCCACCCCATGGCGCTTACCGTGCTGCTCGCCTTGCTCGGGGCGTTCATCCTCTCGCTGACGTTCGTCCCCGTCCTCGCGAGTTTCTTGATCCGCCCCACGAAGGGCGAGCACGAGACGTGGCTCTTGCGGAAAGCGCACACGCTTTATGTCCCGCTGCTGCGGCGAGCGATGCGGCGGCGATGGATCCCGCTCACGGCCGGCGTGCTCGCGCTCGCGGCGGCGGCCGCGGTGTTCACGCGGGTCGGCGCCGAGTTCGTGCCGCAGCTCGACGAGGGGGATCTCCTCGTCGAGGCGAGGCGTTTGCCCGGGATTGCGCTCAGTGAGTCCGTCGCGACGGACCTTCGCTTGCAGAAGGCGGTCAAAGAGGTCCCGGAGGTCGATTACGTCGTCAGCCGCACAGGGGCGCCGGAGCTCGCCGTCGATCCGATGGGCGTCGAACAATCCGACGTCTATGTCGGCCTCAAGCCGCGGGACGCATGGAGGCCTGGCATTGCCAAGGAGGACATCGCCAAGGAGATCGCGGAAGCCGTCGAGCACAAGGTGCCCGAGGTGGCGGGCGGCGTCTCGCAGCCCATTCAAATGCGCACGAACGAGCTCGTGGCAGGCGTGCGATCGGACGTGGCGGTCCTGCTTTATGGGCCCGATCTCGAAGTGCTCCGCACCCAGGGCGATCGCGTGGCCGAGATCGTCCGTAAAATCCCGGGCGCGGAGGACGTGCGGGTGGAGCAGGTTGCAGGCCTCTCGTACCTGCGTGTCATTCCCGATCGCGGAAAACTCGCGCGGTATGGCCTGACGGTGGCCGACGTGAACCAGATCGTCGAGACGATGGCCGTCGGCCACTCGACGGGCGAAGTGATGGAGGGAGAGCGTCGCTTCGGGATCGTGGTGAAGACGGGCCACGGCTTCACCGGTGAGCTCGACGCGCTGCGCGCGCTGCCATTGCGATCGGTCAGCGGGCAGATCGTGCCGCTCGGAGACGTCGCCGAGCTGAAATTCCTCACGGGGCCGGCGCAGGTGAGCCGCGAGAGCCAATCACGGCGCCTGACCGTGGAGTTCAACGTGCGAGGTCGGGATCTGCTCTCCGTCGTCGCGGAAGCGCAGGCGGCGGTGGAGCGAGGCGCGCGGCTGCCGACAGGGTATCGCGCCGTCTGGGGCGGACAGTTTGAGCATTACGAGGAGGCGAAGGCGCGGCTCTCGATCGTCGTGCCGCTCGCGCTCGCGCTCATCCTGTTCCTCTTGTGGTTCGCGTTCCGCTCCACGCGGGCCGCGCTCTTGATCTTCCTCGGCGTGCCGTTCGCGATCGTCGGCGGCGTCTTCGCCCTGTGGCTCCGCGGGATCCCGTTCTCGATCTCGGCCGGCGTGGGGTTCATCGCGCTGTTCGGCGTGGCCGTGCTGAACGGCCTCGTCCTCGTGTCGTTCGCGCGGCACCTGGAAGAGGGAGGCATGAATCACGCGGAGGCCATCGAGAAGGCCGCGGAGATGCGCCTGCGTCCCGTGCTCATGACGGCCCTCGTCGCGTCGCTCGGGTTCGTGCCGATGGCGCTCTCGACGGCGCCCGGCAGCGAGGTGCAGCGGCCCCTCGCGACGGTGGTGATCGGCGGGCTCTTGACGGCGACGTTGCTCACGCTCCTCGTGCTGCCCGTCGTGTACGCGTGGCTCGGACGGGAGCGCGCGCGGCCCTGACCGACCCAGGCCGCGTCTCGCCCGCGGGGAAACACGCGGAAAATCACCACGAACATGCTACGGTCGGGTCCCATGGCGCAACCCTTCGACGCGGAGCTCGAAGAGCTCGTCAGCAAGTTCTCCCGCGATTTGGCCGACCAGATCCGCGCGCTCATCCTCCGTCGGCTGGGGATCGAGCGCGCGCCCCAGACGCGCCCCGCCCCTCGGGCGACGTCGGTGAGGTCCGCGCCAGCCTCGGCGCCCGCCGCGCCCGCATCCTCCCGCACGAAGCGCGCGCCGAGCCGCGCCCCCGCCACGGTCCGCGCCCCCGTCTCCGAGCGCAGGCACGCCTCCCGGCCGACGACCGAGGAGCGCGCCGCGGCCATCGAGCGCATCGCCCGCATCGTGGGCAACGGCAGCGGCCTCAGCGTCGGCGAGATCGAGCGGCAATCCGGCTTCACCCGCTCCGCCGTCGGCTCCGCGCTGAAGGCGCTGAAGGATCAGGGGCGCATCTTCATGGGCGGCACGAAGCGCTTCGCCCGCTACGCGTCCACCCAGACCGCCGCCGATCAGGCCAGCCTCGAAGCCCGACGCGGCGCCGCGGCTTGACCCACGAATGACCTGGCTCGACGCCCTGCTCCTCGGCGCGCTCGAGGGCCTCACCGAGTTCCTGCCCGTCTCGTCGACCGGACACCTCATCCTGCTCGGCGCCCTTCTCGGCAAGCACGACGAGGTCGCGAAGACGCTCGACGTGGTGATCCAGCTCGGCGCCGTGGTCGCGGTCGTCGCGTATTACCGCGCCCGCCTCGCAACGCTCGCCCGCGGCTGCCTGCGCAAAGACCCCGCGAGCCTGCGCTTGCTCGCGGCGCTCGCCGTCGCGTTCCTCCCGGCCGCGCTCGTGGGCTTTCTGCTGCACGGCTTCATCAAGGAACGCCTCTTCGGCCCCGGGCCCGTGGGGCTCGCGCTCATCGTCGGCGGCATCGTGATGACCGGCGTCGACACCTGGCGGCAGAGGAGCGGCGCGGACGCGAGCGCGGACGACGACGCGGAGCTCGGATCCATCACGCTCGGCCGCGCCGCGGTGATCGGCCTCTTTCAGTGCTTCGCGCTCTGGCCCGGCGCGTCGCGCTCCATGACCACGATCGTCGGCGGCCAGCTCGCCGGGCTCCGCACCAAGGCCGCGGCCGACTTCTCGTTCCTGCTCGCCATCCCCACGCTCGGCGCGGCGACCGTGTACGACCTCGCCAAGGGCGGCGCGGCGCTCCTCGCGTCCCCCTCCGGCCCGCTCTCGCTCGCCGTGGGCCTCGCGGCCTCGTTCGTCGTCGCGTGGCTCGTGATCGCTGCATTCCTGCGGTACCTCACGCGCTTCGGCCTCGCGCCGTTCGGCCTCTACCGCATCGTTCTCGGGGCGCTCGTCCTCTGGATCGCGCGGGCTTGAGCCGAACGAAAGAGCGCTTCATTTCGAGATCACGAGTCGATAGAGTGCGCGCCTCATGAAGAGGTCCCTGCTCCGCCGGACGAGCGCCGGTTCCTCGCTCGTCGCGCTCGCCGCGCTCGCGTCCGCCGTGGCCGCCGCCTGCTCGTCCACGCCGCCGCCGCCCAAGCCCATCGCCAAGCCCACGCCGCCGCCCCCGATGGTGGCCGCGCCCGCGCCCCTGCCGCCGTCGCGCTGGGTGTCCGCGGGCGGCGCGACCGAGGTGGGCCCGAAGCTCGACGCGGGCACGCTCGTCCTCGTCGGCGGGCGCCGCGCGATCGTGGGCAAGGACGGCTCCGTGAAGGCCGAGACCGCGCCCTCGCCCGAACCGCTCGAAGAGGTGGTCGAGATCCCGATGCCGAACGGCGGTCGCCGCCTCGTGGCCCGGGGTCATCGCGGGATCTACCGGCTCGACGATCCGCTCGGCGCCCCGAAGCCCCTCGCCCAATCGGAGCAGGACATCCGCGGGATCGGCGCGTACATGGGCCTCGTCGCGGTGTGGACCTTCGGCGCCGACATGCCTCGCTTCGTCGACGTGGAGACGGGGCGCCTCAAGCCCGTGACCACGCTGCCGCCCTTGCCTCTGCGCTCGGTCGCGTTCCGCGACGCCAAGGAAGGCGCGGGCCTCTTCGACGGCGTGGGGGTCGCGGTCACGGCCGACGGGGGCGCGACGTGGAAGCGCGTGACCGAGGACGTGAAGGGCGACGCGCTCCGCGTGTTCGAGCTCGCGGTGCGGGACGGCATGATCCGCGCGTTCGTGTACGACGAGGGTCGCGACGCGCCGATCGACGTGGCGCAGGCGCGCCTCGGGCGGCTCGCGGATCACACGCCCAAGGACGACGATCCGGCGCTCGTGAAGTGGATCCGCGCGACGCACCGCGATCCTTTGGCCGCCGCGGCTGCGTCGGGCGTGCTGTTGCCCGACGGCGGGGCGATCGTGGCGAGCCACGGCATGCTCGCGCGCGTCGACACGAAGACGGGCATGGTCACGGCGGCCGCGGAGTTCGCGCGCGGCGACGGGCTCGGCGCGTGTGGCATGAGCCGCGCCGGCAAGAGCGCGTGGATGGCCTGCTCGCTCAGCGAGGAGATGGGCGGCGATCGGTACGATCCGTACGGCGTGATGCGCGTCTCGCTCGAAGGCGGCTCCTTGAAGCCGGAGCGCCCCGCGCTCATCCGCAGCGGCGAGGCCGAGCTCCGCACCTCGCCGAGCGGCGGCGTCCTTTTGCTCGGCCCCTGCAGCGCGGACGACGAGGGCGAGGTCTGCGCGCGCCAGCCGGACGGCCGCTGGCTCACGATGCGCGGCGAGATCGACCTGTTTCCGCGCGGCGCCGGCCCACTCTCCGACGGCCGCATCGCGTTCGTGCGCAACCTCTGGGAGGGCGACGTGCCCGAGTCCGAGCGCCGCGACGACGAAGAAGCGGCGCGCGAGGAGGAGGAGGAAGAGAGCGAGGGGTCGCGCGAGGACGAGGTCGATCGCGAGGACAAACCCATCCCCGAGCACAAGCGCGTCTACGTCGCCGCGCTCGGCGAGGGCGGCAAGGAGGAGCGCATCGCCACGCTCCATTTCCAGCCGATCGGCGAGCTCCGCGTGATCAGCGCGATCGAGGAGGACGACGAGCACACGCTCTCCTTCGTGATCGCGGACGACGAAGGGGTCTACGCGGTGTCGCAGCCGACGGGCTCGGGCAAGGAGGCGCGCAAGCCGCATCGGATCCAGGGCGCGTCGAGCGCGCGCATCCGCGGCGGGCGCGGCATCGCGGTCGGCGACGACGGGATCAGCGCGTCGAGCGACGGCGGCAGGACGTGGCAGGGCGTGCCGTTGCCCGAGAGCGTACGCTCGTCGCTCCCCGACGTGACCGGCTTGCTCGACGATCCCACGGTGTTCAGCACGTCCGAGGTCGGCATGATGCTCGACCGGCACGTGCGCATCGGCTGGGGCGCCGAGGAGCCGCGCGAAGATCGCGCCGAGCCTCCGTTCGACGTGACGATCCCGCGCGCCGAGACGAACTACGGCGCGGGCGCGGAGCGCGTGCTCGCGTGCAACACCGAGGGCCCGATCCAGGCCACGGCGCCGCTCACGAGCTCGAGCTTCATCGTGCAGCTCCTCGGCAAGAAGGGCGCGGCCCCCAAAGGCACGCGCAGGGCGCAGAGGACGGCGCCCACGGCGCGCAACGGGCTCATGGATGTGATCGCGCTCCTGGAAGAAGAGGGACCGGACAAACCCGGATCGGAGCCGGCGAAGTGGACGCTCTCGTGGCACGACGCGGGCGAGCTCGGCGGCAAGGTGCGCTCGTGGAGCGGCCCGCCGCCGAAGGGCACGGGCTGGGGCACGGAGCTCCGCGCGGCGGCGGGCTCGGGCGCGCGGGCGCTCTTCACGTTGCGCGTGGGCAGCTCGAAGAACGTGCTCGTCCGCACGAAGGCCGGCGGCGGCGTGGAGACGGCCGAGGTCGGCTACGATCTCTTGCCGTCGAACGAGGTCGTGTTCGGCGCGGACAAGGGCGAGCCGATCGCGTGGATGCGCGACACGGCGCTCGTCGTGTGGATCTCGGGCGAGGCGCCGCGGATCATCGGTCACGTGGCGGCGCGGAGCACGCGCACGCTCGGCGAGCCGACGAAAGATGGCGTGCCGATCCTTTTGAGCTCGTACGACTGGAGCGCGATGCGGGTCTTCCCGATCCCGCCGCCCGAGAAGAAGGGCGCGCCCGCGCCGCTGCCGCTCGTCCCGACGCTCGAGGGCTGGTCGACCGTGCCGAACATCCGCAACCAGATCGGCAAGCTCGCGCCGTGCGCGGCCAAGCCCAAGGCAGGCGTGCGGTTCTTCGTGACGCGCGGGTATGCCCGGGCTGCCGTGGACGGAGCGAACGGCTCGCTCGCCTCGGCGCTTTATGACGTGCGTCTCTCGGGCAACGACGCCTGCATCGCGCAGGTGTCCACGCTCTACGCGCCGGATCGAGCGTCGGCGCGCCCGACGCCCCCGCCGCCGACGACCGGCAAGGGCGCGGTGCCCGCGAAGAAGGGCCCGATCACGTTCGTCCGGGCAGATTTCCTGGGCAAGAAGGCCGAGGGCGGCGATCGCGGTCTGCCCGCGAAGGACCAGGTCTTCAAGCTCTCCTGCGCGCTCGAAGAGCGGAAGTAAGGAAAGGCCGGCCGGTCACGGGTCTCCGTGGTACGGAAGGCCCGTCCTCCAAAGGAGGTGTTCGTCATGTCCGATCGCCATCCTCACCATCACCACGAGCCACCGCGCGCCGTCCGGGACCTGAGCGACGGCGTCGAGGACCAGCTCGTGCCGCTCACGGCGCTGGATCCCCTGCAGATCAATAGCTTCGACGATCTCGTCACGGCCATGGGTCGCACGGCCTTCAGCGGCCGCTCGCTCGGCGAGGCATGTGACGTGCTGACGGAGATGACGCTCGATCCGGAGTGCCTGATCGTCGCGACGTTCTCCGGCGCGATGACGGTCGCGAAGATGGGCCTCGTCATCGTCCGCATGATCGAGGCAGGGATGATCCACGCGATCATCTCGACGGGCGCGCTCATGGCGCACGGTCTCAGCGAGGCCGTGGGGCTCACGCACTACAAGGCGAACCCGAACGTGCCGGACGAGGCGCTCTTCCAGAAGGGCTACAACCGCGTCTACGACACGCTCGAGATGGAGAAGAACCTCAACACGATCGACGAGTTCGTCCGGGCACAGCTCGACAAGCTCGACCCGAACGTGCCGTGGTCGAGCGAGATGATCTGCCGCCAGCTCGGCAAGGCGCTCGCGGAGATGGGCGACTCGCCGGGCATCCTGCGCAGCGCCTACCTGCACAACGTGCCCGTCTACGTCCCAGCCTTCACGGACAGCGAGATGGGTCTCGACGTGGCGGTGTGGAAGCTCCGGCAGATCCACGCCCAGCACGGCAACGACCCGAACTTCGATCCGTTCAAGCACGCGGCCCCGCCGGCCTACAACCCGTTCCTCGATCTGCTGAGCTACGCGAAGCTCATCGGGACGAAGAAGAAGCTCGGCATCTTCACGATCGGCGGCGGCGTGCCGCGCAACTGGGCGCAGCAAGTCGGGCCGTTCTACGACATCGTGGGCCACCGGCTCGGCGTGGAAGTCGAGCACCCGCGCTTCCAGTACGGCGTGCGCATCTGCCCCGAGCCCGTGCACTGGGGCGGGCTCTCGGGCTGCACCTACTCGGAGGGCGTGAGCTGGGGCAAGTTCGTCCCGCCGAACGAGGGCGGCCGCTACGCCGAGGTCTACGCAGACGCGACAGTCGCATGGCCGCTCATCGTGCGCGCAGTGCTGGAGCGGCTGGAGAAGCGCCGCGGGAAAGCCGCCGAGGCCAAGTAGGGGCCGCCGCGCTGGGGCTTCGCCCCAGGCCCCACCAGGGGTTGTCCACCCCTGGACCCGGACCAGCGCAAGCGCTGGACCCGGGGTCGATGAACTGCGCGATGCGCAGTTCATCGAACAGGCCGAAGCAAGACCGGCAGGCGACGCTGCCAACCAAGACAGCCGCGCTGCCCTTTCGATGGGCGACGCGGTCCAACGGGCCCGTTGGAAGAACTGCGCGGAGCGCAGTTCTTCCACCCCGAGTCCAGGGCTTGCACTGGTCCGGGTCGAGGGGCGGATAGCCCCCGCGGGGTCCGGGGCAGCGCCCCGGCGCGACGTCCCAAGCTAGGGAGACCGTTTTCCCCGCGGATCTTTCCGCCGCGCCCACTCGCACATCACCATGCCTGCGGCGATCGCCACGGGATACGAGTGGTTGATCCCGTACATCGGAATCGCGAGGACCTCGCTGCACGCGCTGAGCAGCGTGTCCGAGAGCCCGTCGTTCTCGCTGCCGAACAGGAACACGAGGCCGTCCGGCATCTCCGCTTCCCACAGCGTCGTGCGCGCGTGATCTCGCTCGACGCCGATCAGCGGGCGACCACGCACGGCTTCGAGGAAGGCCTGCTCGTCGGGGCACTCGACGATCGTCTCGTACTTCGCCATCCCCATCGCGGCGCGCTCGTACCAGGGCTCCGTGCCCACGAGAAAGATCTCGCTGACCAGGAACGAGTGCGCCGTGCGGATGATCGCTCCGATGTTGAACGGGTTTTTCGCGCGGCAGACGGCGATCGAGAACGGGTGCCGGATCGGCGCGAGCTCCTCGCGGATCTCCTCGGTCGACAGGTGGAATGCAGGGACCTTCACGGATCAGTCGACTTGCCCGAACTCGGCGAACGTCGGGTAGATGGGCCCCTCGCGCAAGGTCACGCTCGCCGTCGCCCCGTCCGGGTGCCGCAGCACCACGGGCAGGCCGTCCGAGGGGATCGAGTTGAACGCGCTCCGCACCGCGTTGCTGCTCATCGTCTTCACGTCTTTGCCGTTGATTTGCACGACCTCGTCGCCCGGCTGCGCGCCCGCGCGCTCGGCCGGGCTGCCGCCGATCAGGCGCGTGAGGAAGCACGTGTCCGTGCGCAGCTCGAACCAGAGCCCGAGCCCGAACATCGCGTGCGCGCGCTCGTAGGCGAGGACGATCTCGCCGGCGCCTGGCACGTCGAGCCGGATGCGATCGCCGAGCACGAGGTCCTCGGTCGGGCGGAAGTCCTTCACGCCGATCGGCTTGTCCGTGACGGTGTTCGCGTCCCAGATCTCCACGCGCATCTTGTCTGCGGACGAGACCTGGAAGTTGCCGCGGGGCGAATCGTCCCAGCTCGGCTCGAGCGTCTCGTTCTTCGGGTTCGTCCGCAGGACCTCTTGATCGTTGATGTAGAGCTTGGCGTAGGGATCCGGCAGCTTGCCGATGGCCTGCTTCCACGTCCTGCCGTCGCGCATCGAGTCCTTGATCGTCCCGGAGACGAGGCGGATCCAGCGCAGATCGTCGGGCGGCGGCGGATCGAGCGCCTGCTCGGCGGTGATCTTGCGGATGTTGGTCCCGATCTCGGGATACAGCGCGACGCATCCGGCCTGGAGCGTCGCGGCGGCGAGGGCGCTCGCGAGCACGAGCGCGGAGGCGAGTCTTTTCGTGTTCATCGCGGAGAGGAAGTTCGAGGCGGCGTCGCGGAAGCGTCCCAGGCACCCTGGCCAAGGACGACGCTCCTGTCTATCAGAGATCGAAGGGCGCTGCGGGAGCCCCCGACGGCGGTGCCCTGCCTCTCCCCACGGCGTTCGGGCTCGCGGCCCGAATGCCGGCCGGCAAGCGAAGCTGTGACTTGCCCGGACGCCTCCGTTTCATCACAAAAAGGGGAGCAGGCTCCGTCCATCCCCACGTTCTCACCGCGCCTCGGAGAGGGAAGGGAACACCATGGCTCGTCTCGTCGGCTTCGTCGGCAACCGTCCGGACCTCGGGGCACGAGTCCTCGAGCTCGAAGCGCGTCACCTCGTGGTGCACAAGCAGCCCGATCGCATCCCGGGCTGGGGTGTCGGCTTCTACCAGGGTGGCGAGATCCTCTTGAAACGCCGCCCCATCGACGATCGTCCCCAGATCAACATCGCCGAGATGACCCAGGGCCTGCGCGCCGACACGTTGATCGCGCACGTGCGGCTCGGGACCGTCGGCGGCTCGCGCACGGAGAACACGCATCCGTTCCGCTACCGGCAGTGGCTCTTCGCGCACACCGGCACGATCGAGGCGTTCTCCACGCTGCGCGGCCGCCTCTCGGACTCGCTGCCGCAGTTCCTGCAGCGCGACGTTCGGGGCGAGACGGACAGCGAGCTGCTCTTTCACCTGTTCCTCTCGTTCCTCCACGACGCCGGCGTCCTCGAACGTCAGGACGTACCGCCGGAGGCCGCGCGCAGCGCGCTTCGTTCGAGCATCGCGCTCGTCGACGGGCTCTCGGCCGAGGAGGGCAAGGGCCCGAGCCGCATGAACCTGCTCGTCGCGGCCCCCGACTACGTCATCGCCATGCATGGAGGCGGCCGCATGGTTTGCCGCGTTTTCCAGGGCGCCTCGGACCTCGAGCGGATTCTCGGCGACGGCGGCCTCGGGCGCATGCGCCTGCCCGACTTCGCTTCGTGCCGCCTCTCGATCCTCGCCTCCGACTTCGACGACGACCGGACGCCGCCCGGATGGACGGCCGTCCAGGACCGTGCGATCGTCACGCTCACCCGCACGGATGAGCCTCTCGTCGAGCCGATCTGACTTGCCAAAAAACACGCGCGCCGCCGCGGCGGCATGCGCGCTCCTTCTCGTGGGCCTCCTCGGCTGTGGGGGCGCGGGGGCACCCCAGTTCGCCACGACCTCGGAGCTGCCCGAGGGATCTCGCAGGCCGGACGGCGTGGCCGTGGATCCGGCGAGCGCGCCGCCGCGAGCCAGGGACGTCGCGAACGCGGGAGCGGGGCTCGTCACGCTGCGCACGCCGCTCGGGACGGAGGCCGTTCTTACGACGGTGAACGGGTTTTTCCGGGGGATCGTGAGCGAGGACATGGAGGCGCTCGAAGCGCTCTTCACGCGAGACGCGCTGTCGATCAGCACGACCTACGGCCCGAGCAACGCGCCCTCGGCGCCGCTCTTCTGGACGCAGCGCATGCGCCGGCTCGACTACACGAAGCTCGCGGGCGAAGTCGTCTTCCGCGAGGCCGAGCTCGAGGTGTACCGCGCCGAGGATGCGCTCACGTCCTCGCCGCACCCGGCGATCCGCGTCGAGGCGCTCTCGGCGGGGGACGTCGTGGTGCGCGTGCCGATCGCAACGTCGCGCGTGGGTTCGGATCGGCTGCTCGGCGACGAGGTCGTGCTCTGGCTGCGCCGCGAGGGTGAGCGATACCGGATCTACCGGATTGTCGAAGATTTTCAGATGCCTTGAGAACCTGGCACCCGGTTTGCCCGACCTCGCTCGGGTGGCCACAATGCCGACCATGAGTCGCCTCAAGGTCGCGTTCGTGGGGTCGGGCGGGGCCGTACGAGGTCTCGCCCACCTCGGGGTCCTCAAGGCCTGCGAGGAGCTCGGGGTCTTGCCGGAGATCTACGTGGGCACGAGCTCAGGCGCGCTCGTCTCCGCGACCTATGGCCAGGACATCCCGCTCGATGTCCTGCTCGACGCGTACCGCCTCCCATGGCGCCGCCGTCATCGCGGACCTCGGTTGTTCCCGTCGACGTTCCTCGGCCTGCCGAGGCCCCAGGAGCTGCTCGACCCGGGCCATCTCGTCTCGGGGATCTTCTCGGCCGACCGGCTGGAGACGTACCTCTCGAGGTTCTTGCCCATCAATGATTTCCGCAAGCTCCCGAACCCCGTGTTCGTGACCGCGGTGGACATCGACACGGGCGAGCGCGTGGTGTTCGGGCCCGGCTACGACGAGACGACGCCCATCAGTCGAGCCGTCGCAGCGAGCTGCTGCGTGCCCGGGTTCTTCCGCCCCTTCCGCATCGGCGAGCGGTACTTCGTGAACGGCGAGGTCGCACGCACGCTCTCGGCGGACATCGCGATCGCGGCGGGTGCAGACGTGGTGATCATCTCGAACGTGTACAAGCCGGAGCGCGTGCGCGAAGGGCGGCGCAGCCTGGCCCGGCGCGGCCCCTTCCCCGTCCTGCGGCAGTCCCTCAGCGTGCTGCTCACGGAAAAGGAGCGGCAAGGCGTGGAGCTCTACGGAAAACTCCACCCCCACGTCACGTTCCTCGACATCGCGCCGGAGCTCGGTCCCTTCAGCTACCTGAACCGCTTCGCAGTGCGCTCCCTCGTGCTGCGGGGATATCGGCAAGCGCTGCGCGTACTGGCCGATGCGAAGGAGAAGGGCCTGTTCGACCGGTCGAGCAAGCTCGCGCGTCCGTTGAACTGAGCCTCGTTGGGGGCGCCGCGCCGGGGCGCTGCCCCGGACCCCGCGGGGGCTATCCGCCCCTCGACCCGGACCAGGGCAAGCCCTGGACTCGGGGCGGAAGAACTGCGCGATGCGCAGTTCTTCCGACGGGCCCGTGGCAAGACCAGCGACAGCGTTGCCGGTCGCGGCGGTCTTGGTTGGCGGCGTCGTTCCTGGTCTTGCCTCGACCTGTTCGATGAACTGCGCATCGCGCAGTTCATCGACCCCGGGTCCAGCGCTTGCGCTGGTCCGGGTCCAGGGGTGGACAACCCCTGGTGGGGCCTGGGGCGAAGCCCCAGCGCGGCGGTCACATCCCGGCGACGATGCGGAAGTCGCCGTTGTAGGGCACGAGCTCCAGGCGGTTGTCTTCGACCTTGCGGCGCCACTCCTCGCCCTTCGTGCCGGGGATGCGGTAGCTCGCGCTGTAGGTGTAGTCGACGAAGATCAGGTCGTCTTCGTGGACGATGCGGCGGTAGCGGATCTCGTAGCGGATCGCGCGTGCGTCTTGGAACGCGCCGGTCAGGTAGGCTTTCAGGCCGGCGTAATCGATGTCGTCGCCGGGATCGACGTTCCCGCCGTCCTCGTAATAGTCGGGTGATGCGAAGCCGTAGAGGACGGCGACGTCCTTGTCTTCGACGGCGTGCCGGTACTTCTCGCAAAATGCGATGATCTTGCGGTTTTCGTCGGTGTCCTCCACGTCCGTGTTGGGGATGTAGCGCGTGGCGCATCCCGTGAGCGTGGAGAGGGCGAGCGCGAAGGCGGCAAGGATTCGGGTCGAAGGCATCGCTGGGCTCGAACCCCCCTCGAGGGGGCGGGATTCCGGGGAATCGAGGGTCGACGACGGGGGCGCGCGAGCGCGCGTCGAGGTCTACGCGCAACTTGCCAGACGACCCCTACCTCCGGCAAGCCGACCGCCAATTTGTCACGAAATCGAGCACTTTTGCCTGCAAGGCAAGGTGCCCGATCGGGCCTTCGTGGTGGTCGCTCGTGATGTCAGGGTCGATCGAAGCAAGCGCGTTTTCGGCTGAAACACCGAGCAAAACGGCCACCGCGCCCTCGGCGTAGGCGCGGCCCGACGCGGACGTGCATGACAGAAGATCACGCCCCGCGGGGCCGGCGTCGTCGACCGCGAGCACGACGATCCGATCCGCGTCGCCCATCGCGACGAGCTCGGCGCCCACGCTGAGCGCCTCGGTGCCGCCGTCGAGGCCTGCGTTCACGGCGAAGCTCGGACCGCGAAGCTGGTAGACGATCGCGCACTCGCCTGCGACCGCGTTCGGCGACGTGGCCGGGAAGAGGCGTGGATCCACGGCGGCGGGGCCACGCGCGCGGCGACGTGCGTCGAAACGATCGTTCGTGTCGAGCGTGGCGAGCGCGTGTCCCGCGACGATGCCGGCGCCTGCGAGGGACTCGCGACCGACGTTGCGAGCGAGCTCGGCGACGGCGCGCATGCCGAGGCGACAGAGCGGATCGAGCCGCGCGAGACGATCCCGCGGGACACCGGTGAGCTCGGCGAGCTCGACGAGATCGACGCTCGTGATCGCGGCGTGCGCGTGCAGGTACACGGGGCGCGCTTGCCTTCGCGTGCGTCCGCTCGGCGCGCGCGTGAGCACGAGTGCGGCGTTCGCGCCGCCGAATGCCGCCGAGAGCTTGAGCGCGGCATCGAGCGGGCGTGCTTCGGCGCGGTCGAGCCGAGAGACCGCGGCGTCCGGATCGAGCTCCCCTTCCCCTGCCGCGGCGGGCGCGACCCCGCGTCGCAACGCGTCCCCCGCGGCGAGGGATTCGAGCACGCCGGCCGCGCCGAGCGTGTGGCCGATCTGCGCCTTGAAGGGATGCACGATCGGCGCGGCGACGCCTTCGAAGACCCGGGCGATCGCGCGGGACTCCATCGCGTCGTTGAAGGGCGTCGCCGTCGCGTGCGCGCTGACGAGCCCGATCGCCGCGGGCGCGAGTCCGCTGTCGGCGATCGCCGCGGCGCCCGCGCGCGCGAGACCGTCGCCGGTGCGATCGGGCGCCGTGATGTGCACGGCGTCCGTCGAGGCGCCGAAGCCCGCGACGCGGACGAACACCGAGGCGCCGCGCGTGTTCTCCTCGCGCACGAGCGCGACGAGACCGGCGCCCTCGCCGAGGCTCATGCCGTCGCGGCCGACGCGAAAAGGCCGAGGCCGCGAAGCCGTCGTCGCGCGCAGGGCCTCGAAGCCGGTGGCGACGAAGCCCGACACCGCGTCGTAGCCGCCCGCGATCACGAGGTCACAGGCGCCTCGCTCGAGCCACCGCAGGCCGAGGCCGATCGCCAGGGTCGAGGCGGCGCACGCGGCGACGAGGTGCACCCGACGGCGAACGTACGAGCTCGAAAGACCTGCCGCGGCGAAGGCCTCGTCGAACGGCGCGAAGTAGGTGGCGCGCCTCGCGAGCGCGGCGCGCTCGTCCTCGCGCACCTGCTCGCCGCGGGCCCACGCTTCGCGGGCCGCGAAAAACCGCGTCGCCCCGAGCATGCCGCCGCTCGACGTGCCGACGGCGATCCCGAGGCGTTCGCCGCGAAAGCCGGGGCGCGCCTCGTCGAGGGAACGCACGATCTGCCCGAGCGCGCAGGCGAGCAGCGTTGCCGCGTGATCCTCGAAGGGCGAATCCTCGCGGGGCAGCGCCGCGCGTGCCGCGAAGGGACGCGCGAGGCCGGCGCGGGCGAGCTCCTCGTCGCGCGCGAGGACCACCCGCGCCGGCTCGCCGACCTCGCCCGCGTGATAGGCGCTCGGGCCCACGCCGAGCCCCGAGACCGCGCCCACCGCGATCACGCATGCATCACTCACGACGCCCCTCCTCCCGCCGCATCGACCTCCGCGGGCGCGTCCGGATCCGCGAAGGCGCGCGGGTTCGGCGCGCGCCCCGTCTCCTCGCCCTCACACGTCACCGTCACCGTGAGCCCCGTCGAAGCCTGGCGATACCGCACCGTGCCGCACCCGATCCGATCGGCCTCCACGACCTCCTCGTCGAGTTTTTTCGCGCCTGTCCCCTCACCCGACCACGTCGTTCGCCGCGCCGAGAGCGCCCCCGAGTCCGCCGCGTAGAGGTCGATCACCGCCGCGCCGTCGCGCAGCATGAAACGATCCCCCGCGGGCTCGACCTCGTGCCAGAGCAGCCTCCCCGACGCGGGCCGGAGCAGCCACCAGCGGAGGAAATCCACGGGCAGGCCGCGCATCGCGGCGCGGGGCGTCGAGGCGTCGCCGCGCTTCAGCAGATCGATCGCGGGGACCGCGAAACGAAAGCGCTCCCCGCGCACCCAGAGGTCGAGCGCCGTGGTGCCGCCCGGCCCGAGCAGGATCATGCGCAGCGAGTCCGGCGGCGCGATCGCCACGGCGCCGCGCGCCTCCAGCGTGCGGCCCGTCAAAGGCTCCCGCAGCGCGAGCGCGAGCTTCAGCGTCCGCGCGCCCTGCCCTTCTGCTTCCTTCGAAAGCGCCGCGAGCTTCCGCCGCGCCTCACGCCAGCTCGCGAGCGTCGGCGCCTCCGCCGCGCGCGGGGCGAGCGCGTCCGGCGCCGCGCACGAGGTCGTGCCGAGGCAGAACACGCAGGCCCCGAGCAAGCCCGCGCGGCGCATCACGACGAACCAGGTTCGTCCGGAGATCGCTCGGCCGTGAGCAGCAGCGCGTACCCCCGCTCGGGCGCGTGCCCCACGACGAGCGCCGCGTCGAGCTCGCCCCGCGCGATCGCGGCGAGGGCCGCGGCCATGGCGAACCCGCCCGCGCCCTCGTGCACGCCCGACCGCGGCGCCACGGCGCGGTGCGGGACAGCCGCCCAGGCCTCGGGCAAACACAGGCCAGGCGGGAGATCCTCCTGTCCGGTGAGAATCGCGGCGCGCTTGGGCGGCTCCGGCGCGCCGTCGAGCGCACCTTCGCCCGCGCCGCGCCACGACGTCCACCAGGGCAGATGCGCGAGCGGCCGGATCCCGCGCGCCTTCGCGTGCTCCTCGGCTTCGAGCAGGATCGCGCTCGCGCCCTCGCTGCGGACGCCGCGCGCCTCGCCCGAACAGACGGGCCCGAGGCACCGCTCGATCATCGGGCTCGCCTCCTCCACGCTGCCGGCCGCGAGCACCTCCCCCTCGCCCACCGCGATCAGATCCGCCGCCGTCACCACCGCGCACTCGGCCGTCACGCCGAGGTCGGCCACGGCGAACACCGGACCGCGCAGCCCCAGGTAGATCGACGCGTGCCCCACGGGCGACGAGGGCACGAGGTTCGGGAAATCCGCCGGGCTCGCGAACTTCACGCCCTTCTCGTAGATGCGCCGCATGAACGCGGTCGAGCCGTCCACGCTGCCGAACGCCGCGCCGAGGATCGCGCCCACCTCCGCGCCGATCGAGGGATCGAGCGGATCCAGGTTCGCATCCCCGAGCGCCCGCTGGATCGCCACCGCCGACAGACGGCCCGCACGATCGAGCCTTCGCGCGCGGCCCACGTCGAGGTGCTCGGACGCCTGGAAGTGGATCGGACCCGGCGCGGGCGCGGGACCGGGCTCCAGATACGCATCGTTCTCCCGCGCGCCGAGCACGCCGAGCGGACCGATGGTCGCCGCGGAGACCACCACCACCGATCGTCGCGCCGGCACCTCCGGCGCGGCGAACACGTCCGGCGCGGCGAACACGAGCGACGTGTCCGTTCCTCCGAAGCCGAACGAATTCGACATCACGGCACGAACGTTCGCCTTCGTCGCGCGCGTCGTGTGCGCGAGCGGGCAGGCGGGATCGACCTCTTCGAGCCCCATCGTCGGCGGGACCTCGCCGCGCGCGATCGTCATGACCGACACGGCCGCCTCGATCGCGCCCGCCGCTCCGAGCGTGTGCCCGATCTGGCCCTTCACGGACGAGACCAGGACGCGCTCCGCTTCCGGCCCGAAACAAGCGCGGATCGCCGCCGCCTCCATCGAGTCGTTCAGCGGCGTCGCCGTCCCGTGCGCGTTCACGTGGTCGATGTCCGCGGGCGACAGGCGCGCCTTCGCGAGCGCCGCCTGCATCACGCGCGCCGCCGTGCGCCCCTCGCGCTCGGGGTTCGTGATGTGGTGCGCCTCGGCGCCCACGCCCCAGCCGACGAGCTCCGCGATCGGCCGCGTCACGCCGCGCGCGCGGCTCGCCTCCTCGGGTTCGAGCACCAGGAACGCCGCGCCCTCGCCGAGGTTCAGGCCCGCGCGGCGCTTGTCGAAGGGGCGACACGGGTTCGGGTCGACCGCCGAGAGCGCGCCGAACCCCGTGTACGTGAGCCGGCAGAGCCCGTCGGCCCCGCCCGCGACCACGCAGCGCGAGACGCCCGCGCGGATCCAGGCCGCCGCGAGCAGGAGCGCGTTCGCTCCGCTCGAACACGCGCTGCACACGCTGCGCACGCGGCGGAACGGACCCACCGCCGCGCGCACGTGATCGGCCGTCGACGAGAGCGGATGCGTGAGCATCGCCCGCAGCGGCTTGATCGCGTCCGCGTCCCGCGACAGCTCCGCGAGCAGATCTTCGGTCTCGTACATCCCGGCCGTCGTGCCGCCGACGATCAGATCGATCGGCCCGCGCGTTGGCGCGACGCCGGCCTGCGCGAGCGCCTCGCGCACCGCGAGCACGCTCATCGCGTCCGTGCGCGACCACGCCTCGGCGTCGCCCTCGGGCGCGACCTCGGCCGCCGAGAGCCCCCGGACCTCCGCGGCGAGCCGCGTGCGCATCTCGGGCAGGTTGAAGAGCGAAAGCTCGCCGAAGGCGCGATCGCCCGCGAGCAGCCTGTCCATCGTGACGCCTGCCCCGCGCCCGAGCGGCGAGACGACGCCAATGCCGGTCACCCAGATGCGCATGCGCCCCTCGGCCTCGTCACGGAGTCCCCGGCGCGTTCGGCCGGGCGACAAAGATCCTCGTCAGGCCGCGGCCTTCGCGCTCACGATGTGGTCGGCGAGCGCGTTGACCGAGGCGAAGATGCTCCTGGCGTCGTCTCCCTCCGGGATACGCACGCCGAACTTCTCTTCCACGGACATGGCGAGCTGCAGCGCATCGAGCGAATCGAGCCCGAGCCCGGAGCCGAAGAGCGGCGCCGCGTCGTCGATGTCCGTCGGCTCCTTCCCCTCGAGGTTGAGCTCGGTGACCATGAGTTCCTTGAGCTTCTGCCGCACGTCCGCAGGATCCATGGGTATCAACGCGTCCCAGGTAGCACGAAACCGTGCCCCGTTTGAAGGTGGATCGCCCGCCGCGCCCGAGGCCGGCGTCGCGACGAGCAAGGAAAACACGCGGGCCGCGCGAGCGGGCCCGCTGTAGCGGCGACGGTGGATCCGGTCGCGCCGTCACGGTAAATGGGGCGCGCCATGGCTCTTGTCGAGTGCGAAACAAAATCCCGCGTCGCGGTCCTCACGCTGAACGACCCGCCGGTGAACGGCTACACGCACGAGATGATGAAGGAGCTCGACGCGGCGATCCTCGCGGCGCGCTTCGATGACGCGGTGCAGGCCCTCGTCGTGACCGGTCACGGCGAGAAGTTCTTCTGCGCCGGCGCCAACATCAACATGCTCGAGGCCGCGTCGCCGAGCTTCAAGTACCAGTTCTGCCTCCACGCGAACGAGACCCTCCTGCGCCTCGAGCACACCCCGAAGCTCGTCATCGCCGCGCTGAACGGCCACACCGTCGGCGGAGGCCTGGAGATCGCGCTCGCTTGCGATCTGCGCGTCGCGCGTCGTGGCGCCGGGAAGGTCGGCCTGCCCGAGGTCGCGCTCGGCGTCCTGCCCGGCACGGGCGGCACGCAGCGCCTCGCGCGCCTCGTCGGCAAGCCCCGCGCCATCAAGCTCATGTGCGAGGGCACGACCTTCGACTTCGACACGGCCCTCGCCTACGGCCTCGTCGACGAGGTCTGGGAGACCGAGACCCACGCCGCGTTCCTCGATCGGGCGATCGCGTATGCCCAGGGCTTCACGACCCCGGGCCGCGCGTCCCTGGCCGTCGGGCGCATCAAGCGCGCGGTGCAGACGGGCCTGGAGATGGGCCTCGAGCAGGGCCTCGCCTTCGAGCGAGAGCTCCAGGCCGAGCTCTTCGCCTCGGACGACGCCCGCGAGGGCATCGCGGCCTACGTGGAGAAACGCAAGGCGTCGTTCCAGGGCAAGTGAACTTCGGCGCGGCGTGGTAGCCTTTCACGCATGTCGACGAAGGACATCCAGAGCTTCGAAGAATTCTGGCCGTTTTACGTGCGCGAGCACAGCAAGAAGGCGACGCGCGTCTTCCACTTCGTGGGGACGACCGCGGCGGGGCTCACGGCCCTCGCGGCGATCGCGCTCCGTCGTCCGGCCCTGATCCCGGTCGCGCTCGTGGCCGGCTACGGGCCCGCGTGGGTCTCGCACTTCTTCATCGAGAAGAACAAACCCGCGAGCTTCAAGTACCCGCTCTGGTCCTTCGCGGCCGACTGGGTGATGTGGAGCAAGATGCTCGAGGGCACGATGGACGCCGAGGTCGAACGCGTGATGGCGGCGAACAGCAACGGCCAGGGCCACGCCGAGGAAGAAACCACGGCCGGCTACACGCACTATCAGGCGGGCACGAACGGGGTGAACTGAGCCTGGGGACGCTGCGCTGGGGCTTCGCCCCAGACCCCACCGGGGCTATCCGCCCCTGGACCCGGACCAGCGCAAGCGCTGGACCCGGGGTCGATGAACTGCGCGATGCGCAGTTCATCGAGCAGGCCGAGTCAAGACCGGCGACGACCCTGCCCATCAAGACAGCCGCGCTGCCCTTTCGACGTGCAAGGCTCTCTCACGGGCCCGTTGGAAGAACTGCGCGGAGCGCAGTTCTTCCACCCCGAGTCCAGGGCTTGCCCTGGTTCGGGTCGAGGGGCGAACAGCCCCCGCGGGGTCCGGGGCAGAGCCCCGGCGCGACGGCTCCCGATGAGACCAGTGCTCAAACCACATGGATCTCCGCGTCGATCCTCGACGTGAGGTTCCAGGTGGCTGTCGGGCCGAGGCGCGCGACGCGAGGTGGATCCGGGCGGCCGACGGGCGCTCGTCGAGGGGCGACGGGGGCGATGGGCGCCGGACTGGCTGCCGTCGAGGGGCGACGGGAGGCGGTCGGAGCCGGACTGGCTTCCGTCGAGGGTCGGCGGGGGGTCGAGAGGATGCGACTTCGTTTCGTCGAGAGCACGCGGCGGGTGATCGGCCTGGCGATGGGGGGCGGCGAAGGTTTGCGGGTGGGCGGGGGCAACGCGAAGGCGGAGGCGCGCGCGCGCGTGCGCTTGCGGGTGCGCTTGCGGGTGGGCGTGCGGGTGCAGGTGCCGGAGCGGGCGCCTGGAATGCGAGGGTGAGGGTTTTCGGGAGGCGGTCGGCCGAGCGAAAAGGGGCGTCGACCGTCGACGGCGACGCTATGCGCCCGTCGTCCCCTTTTTCCGCCATGCATCGAGCGTGCGAATCCCCTCCCCCGTCCACCCTTCGATGAGATCTGCCCATGCTTTCGCGGCATTCGGGGGGAGCATCGCTTCGTATCGGTCGCCCGCTCGCCCTGCCGGGTAGGCCCATGCCTGGACGGCCTCCATCAGGCCCACGACGACGAGGTTTTTCGCTTCACCGTCCCCGTGGACGAGCACGTGCTCCATCGCCTCGAACACGTCTTGCACCCACGGCGCTTTGCAGCCGCTCGTGAATGCGCGCGCGTGCCTCCGTCCCATGTCGGCGATGCCTGGATAATCGAGCCAGGATTCGTGTTCGCGCTCCGATTCGAGCCTCTGGCGAAAGCGTGGCCAGACGGCCGCGAAGCAGGCGAGCGCGCCTCGGCCGCCCTGGGGATGAGGATCGAGCGCGGGCTTCTTCGGCCCGCGCGGCGGTCGAATGTCCACACGCTCCGCGAGAGGAGCCGACAGGAGCGAGCGGTCGACATGACCATGCTCGGCTGCCCAGCGGAAGATGGCGAAGCTCTTGCGCCGCGAGCGCCATCCTCGTCCGGCGGCCTCTGCTCCTATCGTCGCCTCCACGAGCTTTGCGCGCACGTTCGGTGCCAGGCCGGGATGGACGAGCGCACAAGCAAATGCGTCGTGCGCGTCATACACGCGCTTCTCTCGTGGAGCCCCATGCGGATCCGTCGGATATGCGCGCTGCGCGGCGGCGAGCACCGAGGTCGCCGGGAAATACCCGCGAGACGATAACAAGAGCCGAGCGAGCTTCGCGGGAGATCGCGGGAAGAGCCCGGGCCAGACAGGCTCACCCGGCGCCCCCTGGGCCGTACGCACGAGGAGAGGCAGGTCCGCGTCGTCGTGCGGCGGAAGTGGCCCTGGTGGAGGAAAGGTCGTCGTCGACAAGAAGGACGCGAGGGCCATCAAGTATACCGATGCCCCGCCGGCAAGGCCTCCTCCACGAACGTATGCCCATTCGCCGCGAGGAGCAATAGCCCGAGCGCGTGCTTGCAGGGCCTTTTGCGGCTCGGGCAGCTACACCGCGCATCGTCCGCCGAGCGCGCGAAGACCGCATAGGCGTCGCCCTTCGAGCCGAGCGCCACGCCCCACACGGCATCTCCCTCGCGGCCCAGCCTGCGCCAGGCCGAGGCCTTCGCGAGCTTCTTGCCATCCGAAAATGCACGGGCGTCCGACGCCAGCGCTTGCACGCGATCGACCGTCAACGAGCCGAGCCAGGTCATGGCGTCCCCCTCTATCCCTGAAAAATCGTGAACAGCCCATGGCCCGACGAGGACGCCTCCGCGAGCGCGTCCTTCGCCTCGCGGAGCGTCGCCTCGGGGCTATACCGCTCGTTGAACGTCCGAGAGGAGAGCGCGTGCGCAATCGAGCCGGAGAGGCTCCGGCACGTCTCGGGGCTACGCCAAGCGATCGCCGGAATGCCAGATTCGGACGCGGGCAAGTCCAGCCATTCCGCGTCGCATCTCCGATACGAGAGCTCCCAGAGCGGGTGCTCGCTCTCGTCGGGATAATATTCGAGGCACCACTTCCGATGCGCGAGCGTGGAGAGAAGATGCTCCACCGCGCGCCCATACATCGCCCCCTCGGGATGCTCCACGCCCTTCGACAAAAAGACGAACGTGCCCCGCGCCATCACCTCGAATGCAGGGCGCAACCTCTCGTCGGGCGCGTCGGCCGCACGGTAGACGGCATCGACGAGATCGGGGGCATCGCCGCGAAGACGCGCCTGGAGGAGCGCAGGGTCCACGAGGAGAAGGTCGAGGAATTGGCTTCCCATGCGGCGGGGAGTCTCGTCCGGTCGTGTATTCGTGTCAACGTGGAAGGGGCGCAACGACAGGTCCCCACGCGCGGAGGTCACCTTGGAAGAGCACCCGCTCTGGTCCTTCGCGGCCGGCTGGGTGATGTGGAGCAAGCTCCTCACGGGCTGGCTTCCCGTCTGCGGCGCGTTCTTGTCCTTCCCCGATGAACGTGGGGCAAGGTAGAATACTGATGTACGAGGGTGGCGTCCCTGACGGACCCATGTGACGGCGCTCGACCATCGGACAGGATGTCCGATGATCCGCCGATCACGAACCCCCTATCGAATACGGCAAGGAATCAATCGATGGTAAGGAAAAATCATTTTTGGGCGGGACTCGCATGCCTGTCGCTGTTGAACCTCTTTGCTTGCAGCGGGAGCGACTTCGTTCTCGAGCCCGTGGGCTCCGTTCGTACCACGGAGGTCGGAGGGGTCTCGGCCCCGTCCGGCGACGCGTTCGTCGTCGTCGACCTCGTGCTCCGGAACAACTCCAGCGTGAGCCACAGGATCCTGGCCCCGCTTTTCTCGGTGCAGACGCCCAATGGTCTCGAATTCATGGGAGACGCGGTCACCGAGGCCCATCCCCAGGGGTGCAAATCGACCGCGTCCCTCGCCCCCGGGGGAAACACGCGCTGCACGATCGTCTTCACCGCGCCCGCCAATGAAACGACCTCGCTCGTCGCCTACACGGCCGAGGGGAGCGGAGACCGATACCAGGCACCGCTGAAGACCGGCACGTGCGGCATCTGCGATGGCCAATGCCATGATCTCCTGACCGATCCGGACCACTGCGGCGCCTGCAACGTGCCCGCCGGGGCCGGGACGTGTGTCGAAGGCAGGGCGATTTGCCAGGCCAACGCCGAGAGGTGCGACGGCAAGACGTGCGTGGATCTCCTGACGAGCCCCAATCATTGCGGAACCTGCAACAACCCCGAGCCGGTGTGCGTCGATGGCCAGGGGACGTGCAAGCAGGGGCAAACGTCCTGTGACGGCGTCTGCAAATCCCTCGGCTCGGACCCCTCGAACTGCGGCACGTGCGGGCGGCAGTGCCCAGGCGTCGTCTGGGGCGACTACCACTGCTCGGGTGGTTCGTGTGAATCCATCATCACCACGACCGAGCTCGCCACGTGCGACAGCGTGTGCAGCGCGCATGGCCTCGAATGCGAATACGCAGTGGCTGCCTATGCCCCCCAAGACTACGAGTTCAGCGCCGAGTGCAACGCCACGCCGAAGGCCACCGACCCCAACAATCTAGGCAAACCGCTGCACCATCTGGACTGCTACTGCAGCGGATGAAGGCGAGGTCCGCGCGGACGAGGGCCTCGTCCCGCGGGGATCTTCTGATCCAAGCCCCCACGTCCGCTCCCGCCCGCGGAAACATGGCTGCCTCATCCCTCGTGCCGGCCGTCGGTTGACGTCACTTCGACGATCGGGCACGGTGGCGTTTCAACTCGAAGCCAAGGAAAGCCATGATTCAGATCATTCGCGGGAGACGGTCTTGCGCGACGTGGCGTCGGTGATGGCCTCCTCCAGGACCCGGTGAAACTTGCCGATCAGGTGCTCGCAGCGGCCGAACAGAAAGGATCGATTCACGCCGGACGAGAGCGTGCTCTGGATCCGCTCCCCCATCGCGATGTCTTCCTCGATCGCGTTCCAGAAGATCGCCTCGTTCTTTTGCCAGTGAGCGCGCGCCTTCTCGGTCTGCGGGGGTTCCGGGATCAGCATCCCGGCGACGATGGTGGTGCGATCGATCGAAGTCGGCCACATCGTCACCACCATGGCGTGATCGGGCTGCACCAGCACGATCGTGTTGGGGAACAGGCCGTAGAGCAGGTTCGCATGCTGGCGGATCCGGTAGGTCGCGGGATCCTCGTGGCGCAGATCGACGATGCTCCGCTTGGGAAGCACCATCCGGATGTCCGGCTCCACGAAATCGAAGACGCCCGTATTGTCGAAGAAATGCGATGCAATCGTCTTCGCGTGCGTGACCCGGAAATGGTACGTCTCCCACGAGCCGTCCATCATCAGCTTCCAGTTCATGCGGCGGGTGCGCTCGCTGGGAGCATGAAGCACGTGGCTGTCGAGCTCCTCCAGGTCCTCGGCAAAGGGAAACGCGCGCGTCGCCGGCCCCGGCGTGAGGCACGCGAAGACGAGGCCGAAGCGCCGCCATACCGGGAGCTCGATCAAGCCGCGCTGCTCGAGATCGACGCCGGCAAACTCCTGTCGATGCGGCACGCCTTCGAGGCGGCCCGACAAGTTGTAAGACCACCCGTGATACGGGCAGACCAGGCGCTGGGCATGGCCACACGCGTCGGCAATACGCGCCCCGCGATGGCGGCAGACGTTGACGAACGCGCGAAGCACGCCGTCATGATCGTGCGTCACGACGAGAGGAACGCCAGCGTGGTCATGCGTGATGAAATCGCCAGGCGAAGCGACCTGCGAGGCAAAGCCGACAACGACAGGGCGCGAGCGGAGGAGCGCGCGCTCTCGTTCAAATATCGAAGGATCGAGATAACGCTCGACCGGGAGCTCGAACGGCTCGCCATCCGCGTCGCTCCGACGTCGATCGATGTTGTCGAGCGCCCGGCAGATCAGCTCGATCTGGGTTTCTTGCCGCACGGGCCGAGCTTATCACGCTCCGCTCCCGCTCTCGACGATGACGCAACTCCGTCGAGCGATGCTACGGCCGCGTCGCCAGCCCGGTGGCATTCTTCCAGGCTTCATCGAAGAGCCAGCGCCAGACCACGTGCCGACGTGCCACGAGCTCGCCGATGGAGTTTCCGACGACGGCCTCGGGATCGAGCTGATGGGCCTCTTCGAGTCCCATTTCGCGCTTTTCGTCCTCTACGGACTCCACGACCCGCCGAAAGCAGAAGAGCTCGTCTTCGCCGTAGAGCTCGAGCTCCGCTCCGAGCGCCTCTCCGATGCCTTGCAAGTGGCCACCGTGCTTCTCGAACCAGGCCGACGGGGATGGGAAGGGAATACGACGCCCGCCGGCGCAAAACTCCTGTCGGCCTTCCGAACCCATCGTCTCCAGGTGAATGATGCGAGCACCCACATGGAGCTCACGCATCGAGGGCCCACCCGCCGGCTCGGTCCCGAGACCGATATGACCTAGAGGCAATCCGAGATCGTCCAGCAGCCCGGACAGCACGCCGGAGAGCGGTTCTCGACAGCGTCGTTCCCAGGCATCTCGGACCGATCTCAGGTCCGCGAGCTGGAGATCGGAGACACCGAGCGCGTGACTCGGCCTCCCATCGACCCCGAATCGAACCTGCCACTTTGGCTCGAGGCCCTTTTTCCCGGCGGGGATGACGTCCAGCCTTCGGTCGACTCGGCTGAATAGGTAGTACCAGTCAAAGTCGGCGTCCCCTTTGGCCGATGTGAGGACCTGGTCATCCGGGTCCAAGGGGTGGTGAGGACGGTCGGGCCAGGAGGACCAGCCGTTGGTGGAGAACACATGCTCGAGCACGAGAGCAGAATCGCCGCCACTCAACTGCACCGCGCGACACAGGCGCGCACCAAGCTCTTCTGGCGCGCCGTCGTAATGAACCCAAACTGCGCGCCAAGCGCGTTCTTCCGTGTAGTGCCCCACGAGTGCACGAGTCGACATGGAGGGCCGCGTAGCACGCGCGGCCCTCGGGCGACAAGCGTTGGCGCTCGGGGAAGAACTGCGCATTGCGCAGTTCTTCCAACCCGAGTCCAGGGCTTGCCCTGGTCCGGGTCGAGGGGCGGACAGCCCCCGCGGGGCCCGGGGCAGCGCCCCGGCGCGGCGTCCCCAAGACGAGACGCTTGACAATCGTCTCGCGAACTAGAACGACCCGCCTGCCACGATGCCGCCGCCGCCGGGCAGGAACCACGGCGCGACGGCGGTCTTCTCTGCGCTCTTCTTCCCGCCGCTCTGCGTCACCACGAGGACCACGCCTACCACTGCGGCCACGCCTCCGCCGATCAGCATGATGTCGCCGACGGTCGCGAAGGTGTTCGACGTCTCGATGTCGTCTTGCGCTGACGAGCGGCAGAGCTGCCTTCCATCTGCCGTCTTTCCGCACACGACCGACTCGTCGGGCCTGCGCGTCGCGGCCAGGATGTCGAGCACGCCGCCGCCGAGCGCCATGGCTCCGCCCGCGGCCGCGATGATCACGCCTGGCATGAAGAGCTTGCCGCCCTCGCGCTTCGCTCGTTCGTCGGCTTCGCGTTTGTCCTTCGCGTCCTGGTCGGCCTTGTCCTTCGCGTCCTTGTCTGCCTTCTCCTTCGCGATGCGCTCGTCGAGCTTCGCGAGCCGCGCGTCGAGATCGGCGTGCTCCTCCGGCGGCGCGGCTTCACGCCAGCGGCCGAGGTACTCGCGCGCCTTCTCGGCCTTCCCGAGCCGCTCGTAGGCGTTCGCGATGCTCTCGAGGATCAGCTCTCGCTGCGAGAGCTCGTAGGACATCTCCCACACCTCGATCGCCTTCTCGTAGTCGCCCTTCGTGTAGAGATCCTCGCCCTGCTGGAACAGACGCTTGGCCTCGACGAGCTTCGGATCGTTCTTGTTCGGCGGCTTCTTCTTCGTCGCCGGGGCGGCCGGCGCGGGCTTCTTCGCCTGGGCCGAGACGACGGGGCTCGCGACGAGGAAGGACAAACCGAGGAGCGACGCCGCGACGAGCGGCATGGAGCGACGGATCATTCGAAAGGACTCCGGATCTCCGACCTGCGGCCCGTTTTGCTGGTGGTCGTGGGCGGCGGCGCTGCCGTACGAACGGGCCCGGGCGACGTCGTGCGAGCTTGCGACTGCGTGGACGCGGGCGTCGTCGTCGGCGCGGACGTCGGCGACGACGCGGCCGAGGTCGCGGGCGGCGGCGACGTCGGCTCGGGCGGCGCCGTCGCGGCGAGCGCTCGCGACGGCGACGTCGGGCTCGCGCTCGGGTCGGGCGCCTCTGCGCTCGACGCGCTCGCGTTCTCTTGCGGGCTTCGGCCTCCGCGCATCACGGCGAACGCGAGCACCGCGCCGATCCCGCTCATCGCGAGCGCCGCTACGACGAGGGACACGAGCACGGCCGCGCTGCGCTTCGGCGGCGCCTTGTGCGCTCCCGTGGCGGACGTGACGAACCCGCGCTGCGTCGCGCCGCTCTCCCCCATCGGCGGCGGCGCCTGGCTCGGCGTCGCCGCGGGCATCGGCACGGCCGCGTTGCCTGTCGAGATCCGCGCGAAGTTCCCCGTCGCGTACGGCCCCGGCGCGTGTCCTGGGGGGCTCGTGGGATTCGGCACGGGCCAGCCCTGGCCCGACGACTTCATCGCGAGCGCGCGCAGATCGCGCGACACCTCGGCCATGCGTTGCGGCCGCTCCTCGGGCCGCTTCGCCATGCAGCGCAGGATCACCGCTTCGAGCTGCCCGTCCATCGCGCAGAACCGGCTCGGCGGCTCCGGCGCTTCCATCGCGTGCCGCGTGATCACACCGATCGTCGACTCCGCGGTGAACGGCAGCCTCCCCGTGAAGGCGCGGTACATCATCACGCCGAGCGAGTACACGTCGGCGCGGTGATCCACGCCCTCGCTGCGCGCTTGCTCGGGCGCCATGTAGTGCGGTGTGCCGAGGATCATCCCCTCCTCGGTCAGCTCCGACGAACCGCTGTGCAGCACCTTCGCGATCCCGAAATCCAGGAGCTTCACGAACAGCGGATCGCCGTTCTCCTGCACGAGGAACACGTTGTCCGGCTTCAGATCGCGGTGGACGATCCCGTGCGCGTGCACGAGCTCGAGCGTGTCGGCGATCTGGATGAACACGTGCAGGAGCTGCGCGGGACCGAGCCTCGACTCGCGCATCGCCCGCGCGAGATCGAAGCCCTCGAGCAGCTCCATCACCACGTAGAACGGGCCGTCGGCGAGCTGCCCGAAGTCCGTCGTCTCGATGATGTGCCGGCTCTTCAGCGCGTTCGCCGTCTGCGCCTCGCGGATGAAGCGCGCGAGCACACCCTCGTTGTGCCCGCTGCGCGGCGGACGCAGCACCTTCATCGCGAACGCCTTGCCGACGACCACGTGCCGGCAGGCGTAGATGGTGCCCATGCCGCCGTGGCCGAGGACGCGCTCGATCCGATAGCGCCCGTCGACGAGCTGCCCCACGAGCTCTCCGGCCCGGATCGCCGCCGTCTTGTCCAGGATGACGAGCTTGATCCCGTCATCCTGACAATGCGAGCGCGCATCGGGGTACTCGCGCGAGCACGCGGGGCAGATCCTCACGCGGAGGATGATGCCACCGGGGCGGACGGGAGCGGAAGGGGAAAGGAAGGAAGGGCGGGCGCAGGTGGAGAGGGCGGCGGACGCGGACCGGGGACGGAAGCGGTGACGGCGAGGCGATGGCCCAAAGGAACCGGGCCCGATCGACCTCCGAAGAGACCGACCGGGCCCGTATGCTCACGCCATCAAGTCATCGCGCCGAAGTCATTCGACCGCTCACCACCAGTAACGGCGATGATGCCGGTAGTAAGGGTAGCCGCCGTAGTACGGGTAGTGGCCGTAGCGCGGGTAGTAGCCGTAGTACGGGTAGTGGCCGTAGCGCGGGTAGTAACCGTAGTACGGATAGCGGTATCCATGCCGTCCGTACCCGCCGTAATACCCGCCGTACCAGCCGCGATGCCGGCCGCGCCAATACTGCGACGAAAGCGCTTCCTGGGACTCGCCGGTCTCTTCCTCGGCCAGGGCGAGCTCTTCCTCACCCGCGGCCGCCTGGCCCGCGATCTCCTCGCTGCCGGCCGCCTGGCCCGCGATCTCCTCGTGGCCCGGCACCTGGGTCTCTTCGATGCTCTCCACACCCGCGACCTGCCCGCTCTCCTCTTCCTGCCCGAGCGCCGGCTGCTCCGCAGCCTTCTCCTGCGCCGGGATCGGGGCGGTCTTGCTGAAGCCCTTGCCGAGGTCCTGCTCGATACCCTTGCTGAGCCGCCTCTTCACGATGCCCTTGCCGAGGCCGCCCTGCGCGAAGCCCTTGCCGAGCTCCTTCCCCATACCCTTGCCGAGGCCCTTGCCGAGCTGACCGCCCTGGATCTCGCCCGCGATCTGGCCGCCCAGGGACAGGTCCTCGCCGAGCTGGCTGTCCTGACCCGCCGAGATGCCCGTCGTTCCGCCGATGTGCCCCTTGGTGATCCCCGCGCCCTTTTCCACGTTGGCGAGCGCGTTGTCGGTCTCCTCGAGATCCCCGACCTCGGCCGCGCAACCCGTGATCCAGACGCCCGCGGACGCCGAAAGGATCAGCGCCACGATTTTCGACACGTTCTTCATACGAACCTCCCCCTGTTTCCACTTCGCAGCGGCCTTCCTCCCTCGCCGCGAACAGCAATTCGTTCGCATTCGGCGAGAGGCTCCGACCACAAGCGAATTCCTTTGGCCGGGGCGGCCCGACGTCGAGCGGTCTCGGCGCGGGAACGTGCGGGACGCGGATCGCCCGCTGCCTCGAAAAAGCCCATGTCCGGAGCAGGTTCGTTTGCTTGGAAAATGGTGGAGCATGGAAATGAAACGAGCCCGCTCGAACTCCGAGAAGTCCTAGCGGGCCCGTAAGCTCATGTCAGGAGGCCATTGCGGCGATGTCCCGAGGGATCACCAGTAGCCGCCGGGCAACCCGAGATCGCAACCGCCGTAGTAGCCGCCGTAGCCGCCGTAGCCGTAGCCGCCGCAGCCGTAGTACGGGTAGCCGCCATAGAAGAACCGCCCGGGATAGTACCCATAACCACGCCAGCCGTACCGGTACCCGCGGGGGTAATAAGCCCCCCACCAAGAGGACAGCGCCTCTTGCGACGACGCCGTATCGCCCTCTTCCTCGACCTGGCCCGCGCTCTCGTCGTGGCGGAGGCCCTGATCCTCGATCTGCCCCTCGGCCCCGGCCCCGGCCCCGGCCCCGGCCCCGGCCCCGGCCCGCTGGGTGTCTTCGAACTTCTCCTCGGCCCCGGCCTGACCGCCGAGCTGACCGCCGAGCTGACCGCCGAGCCGGCCGCCGAGCTGACCACCGAGCTGACCACCGAGCTGACCACCGAGCTGGCCGCCGATCGCCGGATTGTCGACCTGCGTATCGGCGCCCGAGACCCGCGCGCCCTTGCCGAGATGGCCGCTGCCCTCGAATTGGCCGCCGCCCATGCCCCTGCCCTTCGAGATCACCGGGATGTCCGCCTGTCCGCCCAGACGCCCCTTCGTGATGCCCTTGCCCTCGTGCACGTTGGCGAGCGCGGAATCCGTATCCTCGCTCGGATCATCGAGCTCGGCAGCGCAACCGGTCAGCCACACGCCGGCGGACGCGGACAGGATCAGCGCAACGATCCTCGACACGTTCTTCATACAAAACCTCCCCCTGTTTTCTGTTCGGTGAGGCCTTTCCCCAGCGCGAAGAAAAAAGCAACGATGTGCTCGCTTGCGCAGGGGTTCGACCCCAAGCGAATTCATTCAGCCCGGGCGCCGGAACGTCGAGCGGTCCGTCAATGAAATACGTGTCGCGGGCGTTCGCCCGACGCAGGAAAAATCTTATGGGCGCGCCCCTACGGGCCGTGCCGAGGCCCGTCCCGCGCCGCGCGGGTCCCGTTTTCAGGGCCGCGCGGCACAACGTGGCGAGAAGCTCAGAATACCTGTTTCACCCCCTCTTGGGGTGACCTTGCGGCTGCCGACGTCGACGCGGTAATTTTTGCTGCATGGCAAGCACAGCATGAGGTGCAATATAAGACGCCGTCCAATCTTCCGTCCGCTCGACGTCGGGCGCATTTGACGTCTGAGCAGCAGGTTGAACTCCGGGAAAACATCCAATGGCTGGCCGAGACGCGGCAAGCGGAAGGCGAGGGCCCGGGCGATGCTCTCCAGCGCAACGCAGCCGAGGTGATGGCGGCGTGGTTCGACCGCCCCGGCAACGACAACTTTCTGCGGAACCAAAAGCATCCGCTTGCGCGCCTCTGCCAGGACTTTGCAGACGTAGCAACGGCGCTCATCGTCCGCGATAAGGCGAAGGCGGCGGCGGCTCTGCCAAAGCCCGCGTTCGTGGCGACGCTGCGAGAGCGGTCGCGTGAGGAGCAGAAAGAATTCCTGGCCGGTTCCAAGGGCGTCTTGGCCAAGCTCAACAAATCGGCGGCGGCGTGAAGGGAGGACGACATGGTCGATTCGCGCGTTGTTCCGCATTCCTTCCGCCTCCGACCCGCGGAGGAAGAAATCCTTCACAAGCTGGTCGAAATCCGGCAAGCGAAGAGCGAAAGCGCCTACGTGCGCGAGCTCGTGCTCCTGGACGCGTCGCTACTCCTCGGGCCTGAGGTGGTTTTCGATGTGAAGTGTTGGAAAAGCCCGCAGGCGACGTTCGCGTTCACGCCGCGCCTTCGGAGCTGGCCAGCGCTCGCGCAGCTCGTCGGGCAGTACGTGCGCGCAGCTCGCGCGGCCGGCGACGAGGTTCCGAGCTGGGCGGCTGACCTCGACGCACGTGGCGAGCAGCTCGTCGACGAAGGGACGAGCACGCGGGAGGCGCCACCCGGGGTATGCTGCAAAAACCCGAGAGCGAGCAACGCGGGGTTCCTGATTTTCTGCGACACCTGCGAGGCCGAGCTCGCGCCGGCCGCCGCGGCGCAAATCTGCCGGTGGCGGGCCCGCGCCTCGCAGGCGGCAGGCAATGGGCCGCTCGCCCGAGAGTACGAGGCCGCGGCGCGCGCCCACGAACGGGCGGCCCTACGCGAAGAGACGGTACCCGAGCTGCGGCACACGCGTCTGCGGCTCGGCCGGGGGTACCGCGAGGTACAGGACAACCTCGCCAACGAGCACACCGCTGCGGAGGCGCGCGCCATTGTGGCACGGTCGCAGGCCTCGGAAGCTGTCTTGCAGCGGTGCGTGATGGCGCTCGACCTCGCGGGCGACAAGGGCGCCACGGAGGAAACGCTCATCGCCGAGGTGGCGCTGGACGAAGAGGTCGAGCTTCCGCTCGGCGAGTCGGCGCGGGGGTTCGTGCTCGCTGCGCTCCTCGAGGGCGAACGGCGGGGACTTCTACACCTCGACGCTGGCGGCGACCGGTGGAAAGTCGGACCGCGGAACGCACGCGCCAAGAGCGAGCGCGTGCATGCATCGGCCGGCTCGCCGTGCGGGACACGGCACGCGTCGGGCCTCGTCTGCGACCGAAACGCGCACGCGCCGCACGTGGGGTTGGATGCCGTCCACGAAGTGGACATCCCAGGAACGGCGATTCGTGCCGGATGGGCACACGATAAAGCGCGACTCGTCAACCTCGAAACGGGCGACGTCCTCGGGTGGTACACCGACCAATTTGCCGCCAAGCCGGCCGCGCGCGCGCCCGAGAGCGAACGCCCGGCCAGGTCTAGCTGCAAGCACGCGCCGCGGCGCAAATGCGTGTGCGGCGCGTGGACCTGTGACTTGAAGCCTTGCCTTCGCGAGCACGAGGAGACCGATTGCGCCGCCCCTCGCGGGTTTGACTGGCCGGAGGGCACGCTCGTCGCTGTCGTAACTCCGAGGTGCGTCAGAGCCGGTCTGGAGCGTGGCAGCGTGCTGGAGTACGCGGGCCCCGCCAAGGGCGGCCCGCCCTGGGTGCGCCTCAAGTGCGGGGAGGACGAGCTGGTGTTCGCGACCGACGAGCTCGAGCTCGCGAGCCGTGTCGTGTACGACGTCGACACGCCGGACGGCGAGTTTCACCGGGTCCCAGGCGACCACCCCGCCGTTCGAAGCAATCAGGGGCGCGAAGGTTGGCGCGTGCGGATTGCCGACATGGAGCCGCACCTGGTCGAGGCCTGGCTTTCCGGGTACCGAGACATTGACCTCGAACCACTGGCAACGGGCACGAGGGTCGAGATTGTGGGCGGCTCCTTCGCAGGGAAGAGGGGCAAGATTGGCATCTCGGAGGACCCCAATCGGCCCTGCGTGAAAGTGCGGGGGGAAAAGCAGCTACAGCGCATCGCGCGCGAACATCTGCGTCCCGTTGCTGACGACGGCGCAGCGGAGACCACTGGCTCGACGCCGGTGACCACCGCGACGAAGGCGGCCCGACTGGCAGCGAAGAAGAAGCGGGCGTCCGGGCTGGCCTCGGACGCGCCGAGCCCGTCGGAATGGGTGCTCCGCTGCAAACACCAGGGCGTCAACTCGGCTGTAGCGCACACGGTCGAGCTTCATAGCCTCAAAGCGCGCCCGTGGGTGGCCGTTTGCGGCGTGAAACTGCAAGCCCCCACCATTCCGGGGCGGCGTGCAATCGAGTGCAAGTCCTGCGTCCGCATGCGCGAATCGGAGTCCTCGCGGGGGGCCAGGGTTGCGGACCTGCCGAAGGTCGAGGCGCGATGGGACCGCGTGTGGGATAGGCACCACGACGTGGCGCACACGCGCCGTAAGGAGCGCGGGAGCGCGGATTTCGCGGTCTGCAACGTCCACCTGGGCGACTGGGACACAACAACGTGGAGACCAGCGCCCGACACGACGCCAGACTGTGCGACCTGCGCGGCCTCGCGTGAGGGGAAGGAGACGCGGGGCGCCGAGCGCGCAGAGGGGGCGGCGGCATGAACCTCTTCACCAGCGCCCCCGACCCGAAGTCGCTCGACGAGCACCAGGTCGACGAGCTCCGCGCTGCGCACACCCGACGGGCGCGGCAGAACTTTGGCAGCCTGCTGATGCAGGCAATGCAGCTTCGTTCCGAGCGCCCTGTGCGCGTGCTTTTGCAGGTCTGGAACGAGGAGCTCGTCCGGCTCGTCGCCGCGCTCCCGCCGTCGTGGCGTCCGACTCCCGAGCCGGACGACCCCGCCTACAACGTGCTCACCGCCGAGCAATGGGCACGCATTCAGGCGGCGCACGCACGGCCCCGAGTTAGCGCGCAGCGGTTCGGGCAGTTCGTCGGCAACGCGGCCTGCTCGGCGTGGCCGAGCGGTGGCGCGACGCGCAGGCTCTTCGCTCTCTCGAACGCCGAACTCGTCGAGCTCGTCGAGGCGTACGCGGAGGGGCGGCCGTACCACCCACCGAAGCCGTGGACGGCCATGCGCGAGCTCCTCGCCGGCCTGGACGCGCCGTGCAAATGTGGGCACCCGCTGCACGAGCACAGGCCGACCTCGGGCCGCTGCGTCATCGCGCATTGCTCGTGCGACGGCTACGAGAAAGCCGGCGGCGGCTATGCCTTCGCCGGAGCGTGAGACCTGGAGGACGAAGGCGGCGCCTATTGTCGCCGAGGTCCTCGCTCAACACCGGCGCGCCGAGCCCCTGGAGGTTCGGCGCGCCATTCGCGCGGCCTACCCGTTCGGGGAGCGCTGCGGATGGGCCTACCGTGTTTGGTTGGCCGAAGTGAGGCGGCAGCTCGCGCAGGCGCGCATTCCGTGGCGAAGGCCTGGCGCTCCTCGCGAGCAGCTACGACTGTTTCGAGTTCTGTAGTCGGAGGGCGGACAGAATGACTACGCACGCGTTTCTTGTGGCTCACGTGCTCCGCATCGGGCCGCTTTGCATCATCACGCGCGTCGGCATCTACAGCGAGGAACGCCCGACGAGCCACCCGAACCCGTTTGGTTTCGAATATTGCGTGACGCTCGCCGCGGCGCACGCCGGCAGCTACCACGCCGCCGTACGCCACATCGAGAGCACCATCAAGCAGCGCGACGAGCTCGGGCGCCTTTGGCGCGAATACGGGCCGGGAACCACGTTCCTCAACGACCGCGCGCCGCTCCTCATGAGGCTGCGGGACATGGTCCGGGGGGCACGAGCCCAGGTGACGCATTGAAGGAGGGGCACGCATGGCTGAGGTGCTCGTCATCGTGCTCTTCCTCGGGTTGCTCGGGGCAGTGGCGTCGCTGGGCTTTTATCCCGGTTGGCTTTGGTGGGCAGCTCTGCCGGACCTGCCGCACTTGACGCCCGTCCGCATCGTCGGCGGGCCGCACGCGGGACGAGCGGCAGTGACGCTCGCACCGCCCCTCACGGCGTGGGTAACGCCGGGGTTTCTCTACGTGCTGTTTCTCGACGGGTGCGGCCACGCGCGCGTCCGTCGCTGTGATGTTCGCGTGGATATTGATTGACCAAACGAGGAGGGAATATGGCGACGTTGATGGGAAGCGCAATTGGAGCACTCAGCGACGAGATGGCACGGGCCATCGCGAAACGCGTGCAGGATCCCGCCGACTGGATGCTCGACGTCCGCCGCATTTGCGAGGCGATTCAGGTGGACCCGACGAGGTGCATCCCGATGCCATCGTCGAGCCTGCGCTCGCTGTGTTTCGCTGTGCTGGACGAGGCCGCGAAACAGCGGCGCGACGAAGAGGCCGTGCGAAAGGCGTTCACGTCATGACCCGCGCCGCGAAGATGACCCACCAAGAACCCTTGCGCTGGTGCGCGTTGGGGGGGCTTGTGCTCGGCCTCGTGCTGGGCACGCTGGTCGCGGGTTGCAGCGCCGACGTGTACGTCGAGCCTGGCGCGGAGACGTGCCCGACGCTCGTTCCGCCGGACGACGGGGCCCACTGCGACGTCACGGCCGACTGCTGCCCGCCCGGCCCATGCTTCGCCCCGACCTGCGTATTGGGCGCGTGCGTCGTCGTGTGGACCGCAGACAACGCCCCGTGCTTGGGGGACGCAGGGATTTGCATGGTCGGTGAGTGCGTCGAAGGAGGTGCACCGTGACCGACCGTTGCGCGTGCCCGAGAACGAGCCCGCATGAGTGCATTCGCGTTCGGTACCGTGTCGACATCAAAGAGGCTCTCGAACCCACGTTCGAGGCGCCAGAAGACGACCCGTGCGAATGCACGTGTCACGATGAATGGTACGAAGAGCAGGACGACGAAGCGGACGAGTAGACGGGCCGCGGTCTATCTGGGCTTGTAGGCAGCCGCGGCGACCACCCCGATGCCGAGCACCGCGGCCACGACGAGCGGCCACCGTGACGGCGGCGCCTCCGGCTGTACCTCCCGCGCATCGAGCACCTTCTCCCAATAGTTCGCCGATGCCGCGAACTTCTCCGCGCGCTCCCGGGCGTTCGGCCCGCGGACGAACGGCACCGTAAAGAACGGCACCCATTCCCCCCAGAGCTGCTCGAACTGCGCGACCTGCTCCGCGGGAAGGGGCGTGGTGGTGGTGTAGATGCGGTCGCGCGACCTCGAAAGGGATTCGTGCACCGCAACGATGAGCGGGTCCGTCGCCTGCCCCAGCGACACGAAGCCGGTCGCGACGTCCGGACGGCGACTCGCGATGATTGCAACCGTCCCGGCGTCGCCACCGACGTGGACGACGCTGGCAGGCCTCGGCGCCGGTTGCCCACCGCGACGGCTTGCGACGATGGCGTCGAGGCCCCGGTCCACGGGTCAGCCTCCGCCGCTCGGCGCGGGCGAGCTCGGCGAGCGGCCCGTCGTGGCTGCGCCGCCGACGTGCTCGGCGTAGTCCTGGAGCTGCTCGATGCGGCCCCGGTGCTCGGACGGGGCGTTCGCGTTGTACTGCTTCGGTCCGACGGCGATGCGGACGTCAGCGAAACGCGCCTGCAGCTTCTGCGCGAGGTCCTCGGTTCCCGCGCCGAACTGCTGGGGGTCCAGGTAAAACTTGGGCTTGTTGTTCACGACCGCTTGGCCTTCCTTCGCCCCTTCCGAGGCGACGCTTTGGGTTTGCTCGGAGCGGAGCCCTTCGACGGAGCGCCGCCCTTTCCGACGACTTCGAACGTCTGGCCGACGACGGAGAGGTGCGAGCCCTTGGGAAGCATGACCGTGAGCGCGTTCGTCGAGCACCCTTTCGGGGCGCGCTTCTTCGTGGCGCGCTTGGCTCGCTTCGGGGCGCTGGCGCGTGGACTGCGGCGTTTCGTCGGCGCGCTCGCGGCCCTCTTCTTCGCGGCCGGCTTCTTCTTCGGGCCCGTGCGACGCTTGCGACGCGCTGCCGCGTCGAGTTGCTTCGCCATTTGCTGCAGCTCTTTGTCCGTCGCCATTGCGTCACCGCTTCTCCTGCGCCTTGTCCGCAGGCGTTTCGTCCTTTTTGCCGACGTAGTCCTGCCAGAACTCCATGATGGCGATGGCCTGGTAGGGGTTCAGGACGGTTTGAAGTTGCTGCATTTGCTGGGGCGTGACTGACTCCAGTAACGCCTGCAATGCCTGCTCTTTGGGCGAGAGCGTGCCCGTCGGCAGGGCCTTCTCGCCAATGATTTTGTTCCCGATGAACGGCGCGAGCATGCGCACGCCGTGCACGAGCTCCTGCGTCATTTGCATGCCGTGCTCGGTCTTCTTCGCCGCGAGCTCGCGCTCGTGCTGCTTTGAGAGCAGCTTTTCGTACCCCTCGGCACGGGTCATGTCGCGGAGCTCGAGCGCCTCGTTCCGGGTCTGCAGGCGTTCGAGCTCCTTCGCGAAGCCACCAACGTAGCCGGTCGCCATTTTCATGATGAGATCATCTTTTCGGGCGATGGCCGCTTCCTTCCCCTCAATATGCTTGAGGAGGAGCTGCAAGGCCTCGTGCGCGCCGTCTCCCTCGCGTCGCAGGGGCACGTCTGCCCTACCGCCCTCAAGCTGGAACAGCCTGCGCGCGACGAGCGCGCCGCCTGCGTGGACGCAGATGGCGTAGGTCTGCACGCCCTTCAGGCAATCGGCCTCGAGGCGCGCGAGCTCCGACATGCTTCGCCAGAGCTCGGCGACGTCGAGGTCCTGGGGAAGGTCCCATGCGTCGAGCTGCACCCCGCGCCCGTCGTCGCGATAGTTGTTGAGGGTGAGAGTGAGCGTCCCCGACGCCTTGTGTCTGCCCCGCACCTCGTCGAGCCATTGCGCAACCGTTGCAGCGTCCACGGTTTCACCTCATGACGAAACGGGTGAGCAGACCGACGGCGAGCGACCCGCCAAGCGCATACCAGACCGCCTTGGGAATCGGCGACGGCGGGTCCAGGAGTGGGGTTGCCGGGCGGCGGCCGTAGTGCTTTTGCACGACGTCAGCCCACTTCCGGCTGAGCCCGTCGTAGGTCTTCACCACGCTGTCATCAAACCACGGAATGAGGGCGTGGGACACCTGAAAATAGGCCTCGGACCACGAGACTCGAAAAGCCGCCCACTCATTCCACGGAAACCCGTCGGGCTGCTGACGAATCTTCCGCTCCTCTTCGATGATGGCGTGGAGAGCGCGAATGTAGTCATTGACGCGCTCGGCGTAGTCACGAACCGAAAGCGACGACGCGACGCCCGTCGTGACCGCCGGAGCGAGTTCGCACGGCGCAATGGGCGCGCCCACGACGACCCGCGCGAGGGTCGGCGCACGCGACGCCACAATGGCGCGAATGCCCGCCTGCATGCTGGACGCGTTCGACGAGCTCGAGCTCGCGGGTGTCGTCGTGGGCGCGACGGGGCGCACCGCCGCCGGCGGGTCCGTCACGGAAGCGCTTGAACTTGCCGTGGTTTCGCCGAGGCGAACGGCAAGCGGCTGTCCAAGAGCTTTCGCGAGCTCCTTTGCATGGTGGAAGATGTTGCGGCCGTACACCGGCGGGTCGGTCTCGTGGTAGGCGAGGTAATCCTTCCCGTCGATGGTCCGCTTCGTTCCCATCTCCGTCCCGACGCGTAGAAGGTCGCCAGACCGAAGCGCTGCGTGTACGTGTGGCCGGCGTCGCGTCACGAGCTGGATGAGGTGGCGCGCGCCGTCGAGCGGCGTGTCGTACTTCTTGAAGCACGCGGCATACCCCTGTCCGGCCTTGTCCTTGTCGCCGCCGGGGTAGCATCCCTCTTTGCATGGAGCGCGGCTCGGGCATTGGACGCCGCCCCAGTTGTTCGCCCCGCGCCCGGCCTCGGGCTTCGCAGCGTGGCCGTACATGCGCTCGTAACGCGCGATGGCCATGATGCCCTGGAACTCCTGCGCCGTCGGCTGCGTCCCGGGAAACTCCTTCTCCCAGGCCTGGAGAAAGACGCCCCGCGCCCACGCGTCAATCGACTGCCCCGGTGCGGGGGAGGGCGTCGAAGGCGCGGGCGCGGGGCGAGCGGCGACATTCGCGGGCGCAGGAGCATCGAGCGTCATCACGGGCCGATAGTCGCGATACTTGATGACGCCCTCGAGCTCGGGCTCGCTTAGGTTCCGCGTGCGGCGCGTCCACGCGTTGTTTTCGTTCGCGCCGATGGTGACGACCTCGCCGTGGTCGTTCGGGGGAACGTCGACGCGTGCGACGTGACCGAGGCCGGGCGCGCCGCGCGTCGAGACGAGGAGGTCGCCGCGCTGGATGCGGTACCGGCCCGCCCGGACATCCGCGATGGGCACCCACGCGCCCGTCGCCTTCGCATCCTCCCGCAGCTCCCACACCGCGATGCGGTAGCCGTGGGGCACGTACTCGCCAGGACGGGCAACGGCCGCGAGCGCGGCCGACTGCCCAGCGGCACACCACTCGCCCGCGGTGAGGCCGACGAGCTTGCCGGTCTCTCGACGGCGGGCAGGCGCGAGGTACTCTCGAATGCGTGGGCTTGTGTTCGAGCCCGGCGGCTCTTCTCGCACGCCGGCCGCGAGTTCTGCGAGACACCACTCGACCGCCGCGACCCCGAGGTCTCGCCCCGAGCTCGGGGTCGAGCTCGCCACGGGCATCACCTGTGCGACCTCGGGCGCACGCGGCTGGCTGCCGTAGCGCACGACCTGGAGCACGCCGTCGTTCGGCGCGTCGTGGCGCGCGCCCCAGGCGGCGCCACCGGTGAGCACTGCGGCGAGGCTCGGGTCCCGGAGCACGTCCTGCACGAGCACCGTGCGGCCGTCGAGCACCATCTCCGGCGCGACGAGCCGCACGCCGTGGCTGTAGTCGGAATACCACGGCTCGCCGTGCGCCGTCGAAACCGGCTGAATGGGTTTGCCGTCCGGGTGATGCCAGCCGTAAATGGCCGTGGCCTGGGGCTTCTTCAGGAGCTTGTTCGTGACGACGGTGTCTTTTTTGATGCCCGCGACGAGCCCATCGCGTCCGCCGCGCTGCTCTTCGATGCGGCGGTGATGCTCGACAAACTTCTCCGTCGTCATCATCCCAGCGGTGGGAAACGTGATGGGGCGCAGTTTCAGCTCTGCAGCATCCCAAATCAGGTCCACCATGTAGCCCGACGGCAAAACCGCGCCTACCAAGTCGGCGATGGACTGCGCCGCGGCTCCTCCCATCGGGACGCGGACCCAATCATCGCCCCGGTTCGACTTTCGGGTCGGGTAGTGCTCACCGATGCTGACGTAGTCGCTCGCCACACGAAACGCGCCGCGACCGTTCTTGAGCGGCACCTCGACCCAGGGCCACTCGACGAGGCCGCCAGCACGCGCCGCCTCCACGACCTTCGCGTCCCGCGCGGCGCTCGCTGATTGCCCTCGAATTGTAGCAAGGAACTCGCTGGCCTTCATAGCGACAGGTGAAAGCAGAGCGCGCCATTGACGGGACCCGGCGCGGTTTTCGTAACCTGGACAAAGACGACGTCGTTCGGGATCTCGACCGAGTCGGCGATGCGGCAGTTTTTCGGCGTGTATTCGTACAGCGTCACGTTGTCGAGCCCGAGGAACTGCACGGTCACCTCCCCGCGGTCGAGCACGCTCCAATCTTCGAGAAGCGCCGTCGCCATGCGTGCGAACGGGGGCACGGGCGTGACGAACGGCGCGCCTGGAGCGAGCGCCTCGAACCGGTCGGTCAGGGTCACGCGGTTTGCCTCGTGACCAGGCCGAGGCGCGTAGCTCGCCGTGGCGCGCACCGTGATGGTGGGCCCGTCGGCCGCGAGGTTTCGGGCCTGGAGGTGGAACGCCGTGGCCGTGATGGTGAGGGCGCCGCCTCGCCCCCAATCGAAGGTCGCTCGGTGCTGGACGCCGACCTGCCCCCAGTCGAGAACGCCGAACACCTTGAATGGCTTGGGGCTTGCGAGCGGCTCGGGGCGGCCGGCAAAAATCTGCGTGCTCCACGCAATCGTGAGCACCTGCGGGCTCTGGTCTTTGCCGTCCGCCTTCATGACGCTGACGTCAGCGCCGCCGGGCTTCAGCTCGGCCCATCCGCCGCTATGGCGGCCGTCTGCAACGGAGAGAACGTCTTGACGGCCTTCCACGCGCTACCTCATCAATCCGGGTCGTAGGCGGATACGGAGATGAAGAAGTCGACGTCCGCGGGCGTGCCACCGTCGCCAATGGTGTTCACCCGAATCGTCGTCAGTGTCGCCGTCCCGCCGTGGGCCGTGCCGCTACACACGGCGCTGGCGCCCACCTCCGCGCCAGTGCACTGGATATTGAGTTCGTCGGCCGCGAACGCCTCGTCGAGGGTAAGCGTGTAGTCGCCCGCGCCGTTGCGCACGATGGCGGCTGCGAACCCCTGGTTCCGTCGGAAGGTGGGGGTGGTCGACCCCAGAACCGTTGCTGCTGCAGCTTGGTACATGTTCGTTTCTCTCGTCGTGAGCCTGCGTTAGCCCGTCGCACGCACGGTACGTGCGAGGGCGATGAGGTCCGGGTCCGCGTCCAGCGCCGCACCGGCGGACACCGGCGGGCCGTAGGGGTAGACCGGCTGCGTCTGCGGGCCGTAGGGGTTCGGCGGCGCGGGCTGGGGGTACATGGGGAACCGCAGCCGCGGCGCGCTTGGCGGCGGGGCAGCAGGCCGCGGCGGCGGCGGCCTTTGCGCTTGCGCGGCCTGCTCTTGCTTGTGCCGCCCGTAGACCGAGCCAAGGACACGGTGCATGACCTGCGCGTTCGGGTTGCCCTGGCGCGCTGCGGTCGACACGCTGGCGATGGCCGCCTTCGCCTTGGCGTCGCCATTCTGCGACCGCATGATGAGGCTTTGCGCGCTCGCGGCCGCCTCCGCGCCCTTGCCGATGTAGTCGAGCGCGGTTCCCATGGCCGGCCACGCCTTCGCGAGGTCACGCACCATGGGGTTTTTCGCGACCGTGGCCACGCCTTGCAATACCGACTGGACGGCCTTCGAGCGGGCGAACTTCGAAATCGCATTCGCGATGGTGTCGAAAAAGCCGCCCGTGCTCGGCTCGGCGATGTGGCCGAGCTTTGCGAGCGCTGCGCGGACCGTCGCTTCGCTCGCCGTCGCCGCGAGCCGGATAGGGCTCCCATTGATGGTGAACGTGGCGCCGACGAACCAATCGCCGTCTCGGCGAGCGGTCATGAGCTCGACGGGAAGCGTTCTCCCTGAGCCCAACGTGAGGGTGACGGTTGACTTGTACACGACCGGGCTCCCTTTCTTCACGCGGCCGCCTTCGGTTCGCCCCGAGGGCGCCGCGGCGGCAAACCTTTGGACACGTCCCAGCCCGGGGGCAGGACGATTTTGTCGCCCGCAACCCACGGCGCGAAATACTGGAACTTGCGGCCGTTCCCATCGTCGCCCTGCATGAGGCGGAGCTTCGGGTTCGTCTTCCCGAGCTCGCGCCACCGGTTCGCGTCACCGGTGTACCATTGCGCAAGCTCGGATTGCAGGTCGTCAGGCCGCACGATGTAAATGCGCCCCGAGTTGATGGCCGCGAGCTCGGCCTGCGTTTCGAGCTCCTTCGCGCGCTTCCGGAGCGCTTCGGCCGCGGGCCCGTACTTCACCGGCTCTTTGCCCTCCAGGCTGTCGGCCATGAGCACGAGCTTCGTTGGGTCGGTCGCGTCCCGCATGAGGGCGCGCACCTGGTCGGCGAGCTCGGGGCCGAGCGGCGTGAACGCATCGGGCGTTGCGGGCGCTGGGGGCGGGGCCGGCAGGTTCGGGAGCTGCGGGCTCGGCTGCTGAGGCACGGCGCCCCGCTCCAGGAGCACCGCGAAGGTTGCCTGCGAGCTCGCGCCAGCCCATAAGGCCTCTTCGCCGGGCGCGACCGCTCGGAGAACCTTCGGAACGCTCTGGTCGCCCATGAGAAAGCGCGTGGTCAGGACGACTTTCGTCGCGGCGTAGAGCTCGGCCCAGTCCTTCGCCGTCGCGTCGGCCGTCGTCTTGCGCGGCACGAGCTGAATGTACGTCGGGTCGTTCGGCTGCAGGAGGACGAACCCCCACTGCGCGAGGTACTGCAAAATCGCATCGCGCATCTGCGGCTTCCACACGCGCGTGCCGTCGGCGCGAATGTCGAAGAACGTGAGTTCTGCCGCGGTGGGCTGCCCGGGAATCGTCGCCGGGCCCGTCGGCGTCGGCGCGGGCGGCGGTTTCGCAGGCTCTGCCGCACCACGCGAAGCGACGGCAATGCCCACGCCGACGAGCGCGAGCAGCGGAATCAGGGCGGCGAGCATCAGAAAGCTCCTCGCATGCCGAGAACCTTGGAGGGGTCCTCCTCGAGCAGGTTGCCGTCGACGACACGCGCCGACGGGTGAACGTAGGGACGCGACCCCGTGGGGGGCATGGGGTAGCGCACGAGGCAGTGGTAGCGCTGTTCGAGCGTCTGCGGGCTCTGCCAGAACGTGAAGATGGCCCGGGCCTGCGACACGCCGAACCGCGTCCGCAGCTCGGCCGCGCGGTAGCTCGCGAGGTCCTCGCAGTCGGCGCGCTTCCGAGCGAGGACGCGGAGTGCGTCCTGCCAGTTTTCCTGGCCGCGCGGCTCCGCCTCGTAGCGCGCGCCGGACGCGTACAGCAAGGGGAGCTGCCGGCGCGCCATGATGATGCAGTTTGCCCGGACAAGCGTGTCCAGATAGAGCTGCAAGGTCTCATGCGACTCCTCCCTGTCCGCGCCTTGCGGCGAAAACAGAGACGACTCGAACGTGACACGATAACCACTCATGGCGCGCCTTTCTCGTGCTCCCGCTGGTAGCCCTGGTCAGTCGACGACGTGGCAGATGAGGGCGCCTTCGAACTTGTGGTCCGCGCCGGTCTTGTTCTCGACTTCGATGATGATGTCCTGCGACACCTGCGCGGTGTCGCCCACGAGCGTCACGTCCATCGCGTCGGGCGAGAACAGAACGCCCGGGAGGGTTCCAGCGGCGATGAACTGGCTCTTGTTCCCCACCTTCACGTCGCGAATACGCCACCACTGCGAGTTTTCGATGACGAGTCGGTAGGGCTTCGCCATCATCTGCGGCCGTGCGGTGACGAGCATCGTTTGGTTGGCGAGAACGTCGCCGTTCGAGCTGATCGGCAGCGGGATTTTGCGGTACTTCTCGCGCCCGACCTCCTCGACCCTCGCAGGCGTGCCAACGGGGCGCGTCGCGGGCGCCTGCTGCGCGCGCGCTAGCTGGGCCTTCAACGCGGCGTTCTGCTGCTGCAGCGCGCGGGTTTGCGCCTGCTGCGCCGCGAGCTGCTGCTGCTGTGCCTGCTGCGCCGCGAGCTGCTGCTGCGGGTTCGCGCGCATGGGAAAGCGCAGCTGCCGGGGCACGGGCGCGCCCGTGAAGATGACGGATTCGTCGAAATACGGAGCTCCGTACGGAGCTCCGACGAGGATGTCCGGGCCGCCGACGGCCACGTTGCCCCAGCCGGACGTTTGAACGAGGTTTGTCAGCGCGGCAATGTCGGGGTCGACGACGGGCGCACCGACGAAAATCTCCGGACCCGCCGTGCTCACAGGCTGGAGCACCTGATCGAGGAACGGGTCGCCGCCCATCACGATGTCACCGCCCGCCGAAACGTAAGGGTAGTTCTCATCCGGGTAAAACATCGACGTTCTCCTGTAGAAACGCGCAGACCCGCGCGCCGGGGGTTCAGACCTGGCCCGCCATGCCCATCAGTTCGGCTTGGGTAACGGGTTCGTTGATGTACGGCTCATGCGCCCTGCCCGCGGGCAGGGCAGGACCGCCGACGCTCGGCAGCATCCCGGCCGCGACGGGTTGCGACACGAGCTGTTGGGACTGGGACTGGGACTTCTCCTGCCGCATCTCTGCACCCATCGACGCGCCGAGCGTGTGGGCGTAGGCCGCCGCGGCGCCGTTGCCGAGGTTGTGGAGCTGCCTCGCGAGGATGCGGTCGAAATCTCCTTCCTTCGTCGGCGAAGCCTTGAAGTCGAGGTAGAGCCCGACCCCGTGAAAAGCGACGGTGGCCCAGAGCTCGACGGGCACCTTGAGGAGCTTTTTCTCGCCGTAATAGCCCCTGATGAAGCCGAACGTGTAGGCGACGCCAGCGATTTCCAGGGCCGCAAGCACCTCCAGGCCAACCTGCTTGCTCGTCGCATCGGCAGCGGCAATTCGGTTCTTGAGCCGGTTGACCTGGTCCTTGGTCTTCGCCTTCACCGATTCATAGAACCTCTCCATTCGTCCCTTGTCGATCTGCGCTGCCATGGGTGTAACGGTACGGGCTGGCCGGGCGGCGTCGAGACCCCACCGACCGTGATTCATTCGCTCGGCTCCAAACGAATCGCTCTGGTACCCTTTCAACCGTGCGCAATATCAACGAGTTAGGGGCTCTGAACGTCAAACGTTGGTTCACCCGTTCGCAAGCGGCGAAGGCGCTCGGCATCGGCCTCACGGCGTGGCTCACGCTCGAACGGAGGGGCCTCGTCACGCCTGTGCCGGTCTCGCAGGCTCGCGGCTTCAAAGGCCGCCCCGGCGGGGGCAAACAACCGCTTGTCGTCATCCGCGCCGAGGACGTCGCGCGCATGAAAGATGCCGAGCTCGTCAAGCGCATGTCGAACGGTCAGCTTGCGGGCGCCGCGTTCGAGATGTTCGAGAAGGGCAAGTCCGTTGTCGATGTCGTCATCGCGCTTCGTCTTCCGCCCGAGCGCGCGGAAGAGCTGCACGAGGCCTGGAGGCGTGCGCGTGGCGGCGTGCTTCTGCCACTCGCGTGCGCGGAGAAGATGCGCGAGCTCGGGTTCGATGTGACGGACGAGGGCACGTTTGTCGCCGCCGTAGATAGGCTCATGGCGGCCGCGCGCGCGGGCTTTCGCCTGAGCGCGCGGGTTGGATGAGTATCAACGCGCAATTGTCAAGCGCCCATATTCGTAGTCATTCGCCCGCGCGGCGTAGTCAGTGCGCCACGGTGTCAGGCTCGGCTGTCGGCTAATTGCCAAAGGGCGCGTAGTCGTGTTCGGCGAGGAGCTCGTCGACGTCGAACCCTGCGAACGGCTCCGCGACGAAGAGGTGGGCTTGATGGGCGAGGAGCTCGTCTTGCTCGGGCGTCAGGCAAAGGTTCGGGTCGTTCGCCTCGTGCTCGAGCAGCTCCTCGTGGGAGTAGCCCTCGGCGACGAGCTGCCGGAGCGGGTCGGCCTCGCCAAGGACGGCGAGCAGGTCGGCAGCGGCGGCGCTCGTCGAGCTCTGCTCGTCTGCGTTGCTCACCGCCTCCTGCCTCGTCTCATCCGGCGGCGCAGCCTTGAGCGGAGGCGCGGCCTCGGACGCGGCCGGCTCCGGCGGTGGGGGCGGCGTCTTCGACGAGTCGTCCCGCTCCTCCAGAATCTCCGCCACGCGGGGGGGGAGCGGTGCGTCTTGCTCCGCGCTCATCTCCCGCCCGCCTTCGCGTGGCTCGCTCCTGCCGCTTGCCCGTCGAACGCTTGTTGCATGATGGGAATGAGGTTCGGCAGGTCTTCCCGCGGAACGCCCGCGTCATGCGCAACCGACCCCGCGGCCATGGCCAGAACGGACACCGCGAGCGCGGGCGGCAGGCCCATCGCAACCTGTCGCATCATGAGGTTATAGGCGTGCGCGGCATGCTGCTTCTCTTGCTCCGTAAAGACCTGCTGGGCCATGAGGCACCTCCACCATCGAGCGTACTGCGATTGCGCGCCCGCGTGCGGATGTAGGCGCAAGACGAATTATGTAGTCAACCATTGGCGAACCACGAGCCCTGTGCTGTAACGAGTGCGTGCGTCGAATTCGAGGAGTCGTGTTTCGCTCGGCTCGTATGCGATGCGGCCGGCGCGGTCCTGCTGGCGTACGGTGCGCGGAGCCTTGGGCCCACCGTGGGCTACACGGACGCGGCGCTTTGTGCTGGACCCGTTGGGAGCGCAGACAATGAAGGCAGGAGAGCCCACGCGGCTCACGAACGACCCTGTCCTTGAACTGCACGTCGCGCTCTCGCGCATGACGAAGCCCGTCGAGGTGTTCGACGACGATTATTCTCGTGTGACAAACGCGCTGCGCGAGGTGCTCTCGGGCCTGCCCGCCGCCCGACGTCGCCGACTCATCGGCGAGATAGGCCTGAGCCTTCTGCAACAACTCATCGAACGCGAAAAGGTCGGCTGATCGTGAGCGATAACGTCTTTCTTTGGCTCGGGCCCGTGAGCACGGACATCGTCGCTCCTGCGATGCCCGCGGGATGGGTCGTCCGGACGTACAACCGTGGAGCGAACGATGGCACGAACTCCGACGCGTTCCGCGCGTGGGCGGTCGGACTCGGGCCGAACGCCTTGGCGAGACTCGCGCCAGACGCTCCCCGCATCGTCATCGGGGGCTTCTCGGCGGCCCACGGTGCCATCGAAATCCTGCTCGGCCAGGCCGCGTGGGCGCGTGACCCGCGGGTAATCGGGCTCCTTGCGCTCGATGCGTATTACAGCGCTTGGGGCGTGAGTACGCCGAAGCCAGGCTATCTGGCCTGGCTTCGGCTTGCGCTCGAGCGCGGCCTACCAGCCTGGCTCACGACGTCGACGCACGAGGGCTACCGGAAATTTGGGAGCACGCGGGCCGAGCACCCGAGCGCGACGGAGTCTATCCGCCCCCTAGCCTCGGCCCTCGGCCTGGAGAATGTCGGCCCCGAGGCGCCGCCGGCCCTGCGTGACGTCGAGGGTGTGCCCGCGCCCGTCGCCGCGCATAGCCGAGGTTCCGTCCTCTGGCTCGACTACGGGAATCGCCTCAAACATGGCGACCATGCGCACAAGCTCGCCCGGCCGGCTCTTCGAGGCGGGCCGTTCCTCCAGGCGACGAGCTTGCCGATTTCGGCGAGCAGCGCCCGCGCGAACATCGCGCCGACCCCATCCCCCGGCCCAATGCCGGCCCCTGCGCCTGCGCCGGTCCCGAGCTCGTCGTCGGGCGGCGGGGGCGGGCTCGCGCTCGGTATCGCTCTCGCCGGGGGGTTCCTCACCTGGATGTGGTCGCGGAGAAAAGGGTGAATGTCGAGGCGATTCGCAAGGCGATGAGCGAGCGAGGGTTCTCGCAGGCTCGTCTGGCTCGCCGACTTGGGGTCAACCGTTCCACGGTCAATAGGTGGCTTACAGGAGAGCGGACGCTCGACCCTTCTGCAGCGGCAACGGTCGCCACGCTTCTGGGCGTCGAGCTCGGAGACGCGCCCACGCACGAGCCCACGGTGCGAACCGTGCGCGAGCTGCGCCAGCGCGTCGCGGACCTGGAGGCGGCATTTGAGGAACGTTCTGCCGAGTGCGAACGGCTCCGCCGCGAGATGGCAGATCTGTCCGCTCGGCATGAGGCGCTCAGGGCGGGCATCACGCGACTTGCAGAGCTTGGGAGGTGAGCTGTGGACACGTGGGAAACAATCGAGACGGTCGCTTTTCTCGGCAAGCTGTTCGTCAAGTACAAGCGGGAGCCCACGGCTATCGCCGTCGACCTCCTGAAGGCCGTTGCGGCCGCGGCGACGATGGCCGGCGTCGAGCTCGACGTGATGCTCGATGCCGTGCGTACAGGCGCTGGCAAACGGCCGGGGGTGAGTGGGCGATGACGGCGATTACTGCCGAACTGCTCGCTGTGCTGGGGGAGCGTACGTTCCGCGACGTGGAAGAATTCGTGGCAGAGCTTCGCCCGGTTCTTCAGCGGTACGCCGACAAGTTCGGCACCTCGTCGTGCATGCTCCTTCTTGCAGTCACCATCGGCGCGTTCCACGCGTCGGGCCTGACGGATGCAGACTTTGACGACGCCGTGCGCGCCATCCGCGCGCTTTGCGGTCAGCAACGGACGAAGGGGCCGCCGTCGTGATCTTGTTGCCACTTCATTTCGCTTTTCTGGCCTCTGCCAGCCGAGGACACCAACCCCGGGCCCGTTGGCCCCGAAGGAGACCCATGTCGAAGCACACCATCGCGTTGAACCCCGTCGCCGATGCCAAGGTCAAGCTGCTGCTCGCGCTCGCCGAGGAGAGTGCGACTTGCAGCGGCGCGGCTCTGAAAAAGCAGGCCACGTCGGACATCATCAACGAGGCCACGGCGCGCGGCCTCGACGGCATGCTCAACGAGTCGCTTCGCTCGATGCACATGCCCGTTCCGGTTTGGCCGCGGCCGAGGGAAGCTGGCGTCGTGGCCACTCTGCTGGACGACGATCGCGCGCCGGTGAACCCGTGAGCCCTCACCACACGGACGAGACGGGGCAGCTCGGCGCCGACGAACTCGACGCCCTGGAGGACGTCATGGCGCGGGAGCGGCACGCCGTGGCGTTCTGCACGGGCAGCCTCGGGTTTGCCCTCGCGCAGGCGTTCCTTCCCGTGTCGGCATCGCCCACGCGCTTCGCCGTGCACGTCGCGCTCGCCGTCGTAGGCCTCGTCTCGTCCGTGTGGTTCCTACTCGCCTGGGGCGTGGCCAGGGCGCGGCGCGTCCTCTTGGTCAAGATGATTCGCCGCGAGCAAGCTATCGCGCCCCACGTCGCTCTCATGCGCGCGCGGCAGGCCTCGCGCGGCCTGCCGCGCATCGGGCCTGAAGGACGGGTGTCGTGATGTCGCAAGCGGACGTGCTAGCCTGCGCAACGACCGTCATGCCTGCCTCTTCTCAGGAAAACTCAGTCTTCGCCGAGCACATGCGGTCGCGGCTGCCTGCATGTCCCATGTGCCGCGCCCAAAATTGGCATTTCCACGGCTTGTACATGTGTCCGGCCTTGGAGAAGGACAGCAACGGTACTCTAAAGCCGTTCCCCTCGCGCGTGATGCCTCTGGCGGTGATGACGTGCGGTCAGTGCTGCTTCGTCGCGCAATATGCGTGGAACCTCATCGTCGAGGGTGCTGCAAATGCCCGATAAACGGCTACAAACGTCGGAGCGCGACCACCTAGACGTAGCGGATCCCCTTGAGGAGGCAGAGCAGCCCATACCCGGGCTCACATTCGTGAAGGCGACATACTCGCGCTCGGACGTCAACATCAACCAACGTCAGGTGTTTGACATGACGGCTCATGCTGCTGAGGCACAGATCAAAATCGCGCAGGCTCAGGTGGCTTTGGCACGCGAGCGATACGTTGCGCCGGTACGAACGGCGATGAGGTACCTGGCGGGCATCATCGGCGGCATGCTCGGCTTCATGCTGGCGATCACCGTCATGACGAAGCTTATTGGCCTCGACTCGGCGCTCGCCATCGCCGTGGTCGTCGTGGCTGGTGCAGCGGTCGCGACTCCGGTGAGCATCGCGCTCACGCGACTGCTCAACCTCCTTATGGGCAACCTAACGCCACCCAGTGACAAGACTTGAGCGGGTGCGCTGGCCGAGGGCACCACCACGGGCCTGGTCCGCGCAACCTCAGGGCCCACCGAACGGCAACGGAAGTTTGTCCACCGCCGCCACCTTCGCCCTCTCCCCTCGCCGGTCGTACCGAAGCGTCGTCGTCACGTCGGCATGGCCAGCGAGCTTCTGAATCGCCCCGACGTCCCCGCTCTCGTCGAGCAGGTTCGAGATGAACGTCCGCCGGAAGTCGTGCGGGCTCGCGTGGTCGAGGGCCGCGCGCTCGACGAGCCGCTTGATGATCTTCCCCACGTTCTCCTTCCGCATCGACTTCCCCGCGAGTCGCCTTCCTCGCCGCGCCCCGGCGGGGAAGAGCGGCCCGGTCGCTCGTCCAAGGGTCTTGAGCCACGCATCGACGACCGCCCGGGCGTCCCGAGGCAGCGGCACGCGGCGCTTCTTGTTGCCCTTGCCCCGCACGATGAGCCACAAGCGCCCGTTGTCGTCTTCGACCTCCTCGACCTGGAGCTGCGCCGCCTCGAACCGGCGGATGCCCGCGCAGTACAGGATCACGACGAGCGCCGCATCGCGCCGCGCACGCCAGCGCCGAACGTCCTTGCCCGCCGCGTTGATGAGCGCGCGCACCTCGTGGAGTGCGAGCGCCCGCCCGGCCGGCAGGCTCTCGCCACGGACGCGCTCGACGTCGAGCACGCGCTCGAGCTCCTCGGCGTCGAGCAGGCCGAGGCGCCACGCTGTGCGGAGCGTCTCGCGCACAAAGGAAAGGGTCGTGTTTGCCGTCGTCGGCGCGCCCGCGTCGGCCAGATGCCCGCGTAGCCGCTGGATGTCCTCGTAGCGCAGCTCGTGCCACGGGAACGTCGCGGCGGTCGCCCCTGGTCGGAAGAAGTGCGCCACGCGGTTGAGCCGGCCGCGGACGGTGGCCGCCGACTCTTTGCTGAGCCGGCTCATGTACGTAAGCGCGGGATTCGGTGGGTCCTGCCTGGTGCTTGCGAGCTCTCCAGGCCTCGGCGGTACGAGCGTCATCGTCAGCACGCACCTTACCCTCATGCCACCTGGACACGTTGGTCCGTATGCGCGTTTGCCCACGGACGCGCCGCTTGACTACACAAGACTCACCACTTGTCAACGCCCAACCACGCCGCGTAGACCTACGCAAGCCCACAGCGTGTCCGTCATCACCACACGAGGACACCACTTGCTTGTCAATCCGCCAAGCAGCAATGCCGCTAACACGTTGGTTGCCGCATACATACGCGTTGCAGCATGTCAAGGCGTAGTCAGGTCCAGGAACCATTCCTGCTACGTGCAGGCATCAGCCCGTTGTTGGAACAGGTCTAGTTCCGTGTCCTCGCGCGCGCGTTCTTCTTAGGGATCCGGAGGATTTTCGAAACGCAGCGCAGCGCGCGGGTCTCAGGACTTGATTTCCGGAGGGGAGGCGTGCACCCTCCGAGCATCCCCGCTGAGCCCGTCCAGGCCTCGGTGGGCAGACAGACAAAAAGCTAAACCCCCGAGGCCAGGCCCGCAAAGTCAGGGCCCCGGGGGTCTAGGAGGTCTTTGTGTCGGATTCGACCTGTAACGAAGAGTCTACCGCACCGGCGAGCGGTTCGTCAAGCGCACCCAGCGCGGGCGACGTGGAGGCCGGACAGGATATGTCCCCCCCGGGACCCTTCCGACCGTGGGGGCCGGTGGCGAGGCTGATTCAAGCCCGGTTCAAGGGCACGGTGCAGCTCGTGGCGTTTCAGCTCGCAAGGCACACGCAGAGGGACGGGGTGTGCCACATGACCGGGCCGCTGATGCACACAATTACTGGGTATCACGTGGACACGTGCCGCGATGCGCTCACCCAAATTGTGAAATCGGGACTCGTCTCCGCGAAGAAGACTCGCGACGGGTACGTGTACCGGTGGACCCGAGAGGCCTACACCGGAGGGGGTGTAGGCGCTAAGACTCAGAATACCTGATTCGAGAACCGGAAGAGCAGCATCTTCGGCGCGGCGCTCTCCGGGTCGAGCACGATGACCCCGTCCTGGGCCGCGCTGTTCCGGTGCACCTTGTGCGCGCTCGCCCCGCCCGAGCTGTGGGCAAATACGCTGATCTTCTCGCCGAGCGGGATCACGTCGGCAATCATGTCCGACAGCGTGGGCATGTCGTACGCCGTGAATTCCTCCGCCTGGACCCCGAGGTCGGTCGCATAATCGAGGGAAACTCCGGTATGCCAGCCTTCCTGCCACGCGGGGCCGGGCATCCCGTGCGTGGTCTCGAGGTATCCGACGTTCGGATCCCCGAAGCTCGATTCCACGTTCACCACCATCCGATACGCCTTGCCGTCCATCATGACCTGCACGACCACGTGATCGTCATTCGGCATCGCGCATTGCGTATCGGTCGGCTTCACGATGGCGAGCACCGTTCCGTCCACGCGCCCGAACGCGCTCGTGAGCGCGTCGCCGAACGTGTCGGCGCAATCTTTCGCCTTGTCCACGGTCCCGCCGCCGTCGCCGCCGGCGCCGCCCGTCCCGCCGCCGCCGTCGCCCCCGCTGCCGCCGGCGCCGCCCGTGCCCGTGCCCGTGCTCGACGCGCCCGCGCCGGCCGTGCCGCCCGTCCCGCCGCCTTCTCCACACCCGACGAGCGCGACGCAAAGAAGCACCACGCTCACCCCGTACGTCATCATCCGCGATCTCATGTCCTGTCCTTTTTCCTTGACAGGGCCGCGGCTTCATGCCGTACGACTTGCGCTACAGCGCCATCACCTTGCTGTAGTGCTCGGCGATCGCCGTGGCCCCGAGCCGTGAGAAGAAGGACGAGTAACACATCCAGATCGCGAGCCCGTTCATGTCGTCGAAGAGCGGCGGCAGGTACGGCGGAGGCTTCACGATCCCGTCGGTGACGTGGGCATAGAGCACCGGCACGTCCTCGTGCGCCACCTTCCCCACGAACAAGAACGGGATCAGGGCGGCCTTGTCCTGCTGGATCGCGGCCCGCATGAACGCGTAGTTGAGCACGATCCCCTTGCAGTAACAGGCGTCCTTCGTGAACGGCCCGCCGCCTTCGAGCAGCCCGCCGCGGAAGACGCGACGCGCGTTCTGGAAGCACTCGTCTTCCTCGTAGCCCTCGGTCCGGTACCACTCGAACACGTCGAGGAAGCTCGCGCCGTCCTCGGCCTTGTCCACCGCGAGGATCCGATCGTTCAGCTTCTTCGCGCGCCGCGGCGAGGACCGGAACGTGAAGATCTCGACCAGCGCCGCGAGCCCCTCCTGCACCGCCGTCGTGCGCGGCGGACCCTTGCCGAGCCAGCGCGCCACGGGCTGCGCCTGCCCGTTCAGGTTCGTCGCCACGTGCACCCAGCCCTCGTGCGCCTCGAGGATGTCGATGTCCCGCGTCGAGAACGTCGCGCCGCTCCGGATCTTCACGTAGTCGCTGCCGGCCGCCGCGTCCGCGAGGATCGAGTCGTCCACCTGCACGCGGATCGCCGCGCTCCCGAAGAACCGATCGAAGCGCGCGTTCAGCTCCATCGCCGCCATCTCGGCCGTGATCTCGCGCCGCTCCGGGGGCCCGAGCTTCTCGCCCCCGATCGCCGTGAGCACGTCGTAGAGCACGATCCCCATGTCACGCACGCTCGTCTGACCGTCGGGCAGCTTGTCCTTCGGCGACCCGTAGAGGACCCGCGACAGCTTGTAAAAATCCTTCTTCCCGCGCGCCTTCAGCATACGCACGACGTCGCGGTACTCCGCCGCGGTTTGCCGCAGGATGTGCCCGAGCCTGTCGTTCTTCCCGAGCTCGCGCTCCGCGTCGCGCAGGATCTCCTCGAGCTCGGCGGTCTTCGCGTCCGCGTCGAAGCCGAGGTCGGAGGCGTACGTCACCTTCGGCAGATCACGCTGCTTGCCCCGGAGAAATTGCTCCTCCACCGCCGACTCCCAGCGCAGCGCCTGCAGGATCCGGATCGGCCGCTGCGCCTCCAGCACGCGCTGCGAGAGCTTCGCCAGGATCTCCTTGTACGAGCGCCACGGACCTGCCGCGGGCGGCGGCGGCACCGACGGGATCGGCTCGTCGCGCAGGCTGAGCGACTCGAGTGGCGCCGTCGCGGCGTGCTCGGCGACCTGCCCTTTCGTCGAGCCGTTCCCGTTTCCGTTCCGTTTTCCCGGGCTCGACGGCCGCTCCGGCGGCCGCTCTCGCTCTTTCGAGGGCTCCTCGGCCACGTCCTTGGCCTCCCGGCCCTCTTCCGCCTCGGCGGGGACGAGGGGCGGCGGCGGCACGGCGAACGCGGCGACCTCCCGCGGCTCTTTTTCGCGAGGCTCCTGCTTGGGGGGCATCGCGATGATTGTCACACAGTTGGGCCCGGACGGATCATGGGAAGTTCCGGAAGCCTTGCTCGGGCACGACGCTCGCGGTACGAGGCCAGCGCCGTACGACGCTCAGGGGCTCCGCTCCGCGAGCGGAGCTCGGCCCCCGAACCCCCATGTCCACCGACACGACGACCGACACGGGAGAGGCCGAACTCTCCGACGCCGAGCTGCTCGAAAAGACCGAGGCCGCCGCCAAGCGCCTCCGCACCGCCGTGGCCCAGGCCGTGGTCGGCCAGGACGCGGTCGTCGAATCCATGCTCGTGACCCTGGCCGCGCGCGGCCACGCCCTGCTCGTCGGCGTCCCGGGCCTCGCCAAGACCCTGCTCGTGGCCTCCCTGGCCCGCGCCCTCGACCTCTCGTTCGGCCGCGTCCAGTTCACGCCCGACCTCTTGCCGGCCGACATCACCGGCACCGACGTCCTCCACGAGCAGCACGGAAGCCGCACGCTGCGCTTCATGCCCGGCCCGATCTTCCACAACCTGATCCTGGCCGACGAGATCAACCGCACGCCCCCGAAGACCCAGGCCGCGCTCCTCGAAGCGATGCAGGAGCGCAAGGTCACGGTCGGCGCCGCGACGCACCCGCTCCCGGATCCCTTCCAGGTGTTTGCGACCCGCAATCCGATCGAGCAGGAGGGCACGTACCCCCTGCCCGAGGCCCAGCTCGACCGCTTCCTCCTCGAAATCCACGTCGACTACCCGAGCGAGGAAGAGGAGCGCGAGGTCGCACGCCGCACCACGAGCGGCAAGGCTCCGCAGATCGAGCCCGTCCTCCACGCCGCCGACGTGCGCGCGATCGGCAAGCTCGTCCCGCGCATCCCGGTCACGGACGAGGCCGTCTCCCTGGCCGTCTCGCTCTGCCGGGCCACGCGTCCCACGACGGGCAAGGTCGCGCGCGAGGTCAAGGAGTACGTGCGTTACGGCGCCGGCCCGCGTGGCAGCCAGGCCCTCGTCCTCGCCGCCAAGGCGCGCGCCGCCCTGCGCGGCGAGGCTGCCGCCGACGTCGACGACGTGCGCGCCATGCTCGTGCCCGCGCTCCGCCACCGCATCGTCCTCTCCTACCGCGCCGAGGCCGACGGCGTACGTGACGTCGACGTCCTCGAAGCGGCAGCGAAGAGCTTGCGCTGAGTTCCCCCCTCTCCCGCGAGCGAGAGGGGCCGGGGGTGAAGGCGTCGCTCAGGCCGACGGCTGCTGCGGCGCCGCTTCTTCCAGCGAGATCACGTCGAGCGAGCGCACGACCTCGAGCCCCTTCGGCTGGAGCAAGAACCGGAAGCTCGCCGCGCGCCGGCCGTCCCCGCCCTCGGCGGGCGTGAACCGGATCGCCGCGACCCCGCTCTTCTTGATCCCGGGCCAGGTCACGTCGCCGAGCAGGTTCCGCGCGAGCATCGACAAACTCGGCTCGTGGCCCACGAGCGCGAGCGGCCCGCGTCCGCGATGCGCCTCGATCAGACGCACCAGATCCGCGAGATCCCCGCTCGGCGCGAGCTCCGGCCGCACGAGGATCTCCTCTGCCAGCCCGATCTCGGCCGCGAGGATCTCCGCCGACTGCACCGAGCGCACCAGGCTCGAGGTCCAGATCGCCGTGGGCCTGCGCGACGATCGTTCATCGAGCCAGCGCGCGACCTTTCGCGTCACGCGCCGGCCTTTCGCCGTCAGCCACCTGCCTGCGTCACCGAGCCCGGGAGCGTTCTCCACGGCCTCGCCGTGTCGGAATAGTAGGAGATCCATGACATGTGATCTCTACTCCGTACTGCGAGGTCCTGCACCTTCGCTGTTGACCGAGGGGGGCTCGGGAAATGCCGTCAGGACCTCCGGGGCGATGCGCGGGATCATGTCCAGGGTGACGTGCCTCTCGCGGAGCGCGCGAAATGCACGTGCTTTCTGGGAAAACGCGCTATTCTCCCCCCATGCGGCCGGCCGCCGCGGGTCACGAAGGCACGCGAGCCGGGGAGGAGACGATGTTCTTGAGCTCGTCCGAGGGAAGGGTCGCGGAGTGGTTGGGGGCCGTCTCTGCCTGGGGGGCGCTCCTCGTCGGGGCCTTGTCCGCTCTCGGGTGTGGGGGCGGCCCGCACTATGTCCGCGCCCCGGCGCCGCTGCCTCCTGATCCGGTGGAGGTCGTCGCACCCGCGCCCGAGCCCACGGCCATCTACATCATCGTCAACCAGCCCGAGGGCACCGCGGCGCCCGAGATCGTCACCCAGGACGAGAGCGACTGGATCCCGCGCGAGTTCCCCGCGGAAAACCCCTTCCAGCGCTCGCGCACCTGGGTCGGCGACTACGACTGCGTCCAGGGGAACACCGGCCTCGCGCTCCGCATCGTCGATGTCCGCGGCCGCGTCGTGCGCGCGGTCTTCGACTTCCAGCACGTCCCCTCGGGCGCGGCCGGCTCCTACCTCATCTCGGGCACCTACGAGCCCGAGACCCGCCGCGTGCGCTTCGATCCGAGCCGCTGGATCGTGCAGCCCGAGGATTACGTCATGGTCAGCATGGAAGGCGAAATCGCCACCGACGGCTCGCTCTTCGCCGGCAAGATCACGTTCCCGGGCTGCGGCGCGTTCCACCTCAAGCCCACGCGATAACGAAGCGAAGAAAAGCGAGCGCGCCGGGCCCGCCCTGCCCAAAGCGAGCCCGACGCGCTCCGTTGGTCCTTATTGCATTACCGCAGGATCGCGACGAACGCGTCCGGCCCCTTGCCGCTCATCAGATCACCGGCGCCGAGGTTCATCGTCCCCTCGAACATGCCGGTCAGCGCCACGTGCCCGTCCGGCGTCACGGCGAGGTCGCCGAGACGCTCGTGTTCCTTGCCGCCGAGCCGCTCGCGACGCTCGATGCGCCCTTGCGGGTTCATCCAGGCCACGAACAGGTCCTCTTCACCGGCGCTCGTGAGCTTCTGCCCGCCGAGATCGATCGAGCCCTGGAAATGGCCACCCAGGACGAGACCGCCGCCCTTCACCGGCGCCGCGTAGACCTGCCCGAGCCGCTCGACCGGGAAGACGTCCGCGCGCAGCACCTTGCCCGTGCTGTCGATCAGCACGACCCCGAGCCCCTCGCCCGAGCCGCCCTGCCCGGTGAGCGTCTTGCCGAGGAAATCGATCGACCCCGCCACGCTGCCGACGAGGAACGTCCCGTTCTCGCCGGCATGCATACCGAACCCGAAGAACCCGGTCTTGTTCGGCGCGCCCTTCGACCACAGCACCTTGCCTGTGGAATCGAGGGCGACGATCATTTCGCCGTCCGCCTGTCCGGTGTCCGGCAGCGCGCCCGCGCCCAGGTTCGGCGCGCCCTCGTAATAACCGGACACGAGGATCTGGCCCTTCGCGTCGACCACGAGCGAGCCATCCGATTCGGTCCCCGCCCCGCCGAGCGATTTCGCCCAGCTCACCTTGCCCGTCGGCTCGATCCGCGCGACGAACACGTCCGAGTTTCCGGCGCTCGTCAGGGTTTGTCCGCCGATATCGATCTTCCCGTCGAACGAACCGGACCAGTAGACGCTCCCGTCGGCAGCGAGCACCACCTCGCCGCCGTTCTGCATCATCGCGTCGCCGACGCGCAGCGCGAAACGCAGCTCGCCGTTCGGACCGAGCGAGGCCACGAAGGCGTCGCCGCCGCCGAGGTCCGCGAGCGGCCCGCCGCCGAAATCGATGTTCCCGTCGGCGAGGCCCGAGATCACCACGCCGCCTTGCGGATCGACAGCCATTCCCACGGGCACGTGGCGGCCCGACTCGCCGAATCGCCGCGCGCGCTTGATCTTCCCGTCCTGCCCGAGCCACGCCACGAAGAGGTCGCTCTTCGTCCTCGCTTGCAGCGTCCCGGCGTCGCCGAATCTCACGGAGCCTTCCATCGTCCCGACCAGGACGAGCTCACCCGTCTTGGACGCGCCGATGAACCATCCTGCCTGCCTGCCGTCGGCGCCGAGCGCGTTCGACCACATCGCAGGACCCGAGGCCGCAGGCCCCGTCGAGGTCTCGGTACGGGTTTCATCGTTCTTGCTACAAGCCCCGAGACCGAGAAGAAGCCCCACGCCGAGCGCCACGCCCGCCATCCGTCGTCGTTGCATGCATCCTCCCTATTTCATTCGCCGAACGCGCATGCTTCACGCCTTCGGCCCCCAGCAAAGTAACCCAGACTACAACGACCGAGGGTGAGGAGCACGCGGGAACGGCGCTCGAAACACGAGAATGCCCGGGGCGCAAAACCTGTCTTGTCGGGGGTGGCGTCGATTCCGCCGCTCATTCGCCACGCGCGGCGCGCTCGTAGAGCTGCGCGGCCGCGCGGAGATCGCCGATTCGCTCGTAGAGCTGCGCGGCGCGGACGAGGCTCCCGCCGGCGAGCGCGCGCGCGGCTTGCTCCCGAATCTTGGCCTCGTCGATGTCTCCGTCCTGCACATCGAATTCGACGGGCAGCTTCCGGGCCGCCGCGCGCTCCCCGTCCGCGCGCGCTTGCCGCTCGATCTCCGCGAGCTTCTTCTTCGCCTGACCGAACGGCTCGGCGTGCATGGGCGGCGGCTCTGCGATCCAGGCCGACCAGGCCGGCGAAAGCGAATCGATCCGAAAGACGAACGACCCGCCGCGCGTGACGACCACGAGCTCGCCCTCCTTCGGCCCGAAGACCCGGCGCCGCGCCTCGGGGGGCATGGCCGGGAAAAAACCGAGCCCCTGCTCGACGTAAATCGCCCCCGGGCCGATCCGCGACAGCGCGATGCCAAATGGCATGCGCGAAGCGGTCTCGTCCGCCGCGAGCAAGAGGTGCCGATCTTCGCCGAACGCGAGATACACCGCGTCCCCCGCCGGCAGCCGCACGAGCCATTGCCGCGCCCAGGCGAGCTCGTCTCCGTCCAGCAAGACGCCGTCGATCCGCGTCGCGCGCCCGTCGTGCACGAGCTCCACCTGGATAGGCTCCGGCAAACGCGCTGCCGCTCTCCCCATTTCGATCGGCGCCGCCGCTCGATCCGGCAGGGTCACGAGGGATCCGCCGGGGACCATTTCGCCGAGCAGACGCAGGCGCGCGTGCCCCACGTCCACCGCGCCGAGCACCCACACCTCGTCCCTACCGAGGAACGACGCGAAAAACGGCGCCCACGCCGGGGCGTCGCACCGCGCATCCACGAAGAGCCGCGCATCCCCGCCCGCCGCATACGCGACCATCACGCCCGGCAGATCCGCGAGCCGCGAGATCCACGACGCCGGCACCACGCCTTTCGGCGCGTGCACGCGCATCCACACCACGCCCGCGCCCTCCCCTTCCTCGGCGATCTCGCGCCGCGCGGCCGGCGCGAGCGATACCACGAGCCCGAGCGCGAGACACCGCCCCACGACCCAGCGCGCGAGCTCCGGCGGCACCACGGCTGCGATTTCACTCCGCGCCCGCGCGCGCTCGGCGCGCAGCGACGTCGATTCGAGCAGCGTGGGCAGCGGCGCCTTGCTCCAGAGCGTCCACTCGAGCCGCTCCACCTCGCGCCCCGTGACCAGCACCGTACGCGATTGCCCCTGCGGCAACAGAATCCGCGGCGGCATCGGTTTGCCATCCGGCAACAGGGCGACCCACGCCCGCGGCTCGCCCAGGATCGGCTCCTCCCCAGCGCCTGCGACGAGGCCCGTGAATGCGCGCCCTCCGGCGAGCCGCGCGAGCATCGCCGCCTTCTCGGGCGGCGCGGCCGCCTCGACCCAGACCTTTCCTTTTGGACCTCTCCGACAAACCGCCCGCGCCGCGAGCCGCGCCCCGCCGAGCGCCCCGAGAAATGCGAGGGCCTCGCCCGCGCCGGAGAACATCGCGCCGCAGAGATTCGCCTCCAGGAGCGCCATCGCCTGCCCTGCGGGCGCCTGGGAAAACTCCGCCACGGCCGGGGATTGCGGAGGCGGAGCCGCAGCAGGAGGCGCAATGGCAGGCGGCGGCGATTCGGCCGGCGGCGGCGTCGCCGGCGCCACCACCCGCGTCACATCCGCGGGCGCCTTTTTTCTCCGGGGAGGCGGCGGCGGTGGTGGCGGAGGCGGCGGCGGGTCTTCCTTCGCCGGCGCCTCGTCCGAGCGCGCCACATCGCCTGCGCGCCCGAGAAGCCGCTGCCAGAACGTCGCGGGTTTGCCCTCGCTCATCCGGCGTTCGCCTCCTCGTCCTCCCGCGCGTGCAGCGAGAATGGCGGCGGCACCACCTCCCCGAACACCCGCGAAGACCAGCGCTCCCACAATTCGTCCGCCTCGACGCCCCGCGGCCCCGCGGCCAGCGCCAGCGCCGACAGATCCGGCCGCCGCATCGATTCCCCGATCAGCACTGCCCATTCCGTCACGCACCGATATCCCGACGCCGGCGATACCCGCGCGAGATCCGGAAACACGTCTCGAAGCTTCTTCGCCGCCGCCGCGTGATCCCCGCGCGCCACGTCGCACCGCGCGCGCACGAGCGTCATCGACACCGTCTCCGCCACGTCGCGCATCGGCGCCGCGTCGATCACCTTCTCCGCCTCGGCCACGAGCCCCATCTCGTGCACCAGCGTCCAGGCCCGCCGCATCGGAAGCTCCGCCCTTGCGAGGCATCGCCCCGCCGGCTCCCATCTCCCCGCCGCGTGAAAACAGCGCGCCGCGTCCACCCATTGTTGGGAGCGCTCGTAAGCTCGGGCCGCTTCGAGAAAACGTCCTTTTCTCTCGTGCAGCACCCCGAGGCTCCCCCACGCCGCGGCCGCCTCGAAGCACCGGAGCGCCTCGTCCTCGTCCCCGATCGACAGCCAGCACCGCCCGGCCGACGCCCAGTGCTCCCGCGGCGACGTCATTCGACCTCCGGCACGAGCGGCCCGCCTTCCGCCTCCTCGGCCGGCTCCTCGCGCGCGCCCTCGACCTCACGCAAAACGGTGCCCCCCGGGCCCACCTCGCGCAACCGCGGAAATGCCGCGACAAACCGCCCGACCTCGGCGGCGATCCGGTCGTGCTCGGCCTCGGGCAGGTGGTGATCCTGATCGTCGACCAGGAACTCCTCGACCTCCCCCGTCACCTTGTTGAATCGAAATCGCACGAGCGTCGGCATGACGCGCCTCCTACCTCGGCAGCTCGAACTCGATTTCGAGGACATCGCCGTCCTCGTGCACTGAAATCCCTTGCGCCCCCCGGTGCCGCGCCATGGCGAGCAGCGCGTCTCGATAGGCTCGCGCGAGCAGCGCATGAAACGCCCGCCGCGCCTCTGCGAACACCCGATCCGCGCGCGCCTCCACTTGCCGCTGGAGCTCCGCTTGCCGCGTCGCCGCGCGCGCCTCGAAATCGGCCTCCGCCGCGCGTGCCGCCTCCGCTTCCAGCTCCACGCGCACCACCGCCTCCGCGTCGCTCGCCACCTGCGCGACGCGCGCCCGCGCCTCCGCATCGAGCGCGACCTCTGCCGAGGCCCGCGCCTCCGCGTCTGCCGCCGCCCGCGTCCGGCCGTTGTATCCGTCGTCGTAATACGCCCCCATCCCGCGCGCCGAGATCCGCTCCTCCACGCGCCCCGACAAACACCTCTCCGCCTCGCCCCGACCGACCACCTCTTCGCTTTGCGTGGCCACGATCGTCAAGCTCCGATCGTCGGGCGAATAAAGCGCCCATCCCCCGTGGATCTCGTATCGATACCCTTCCGGGACCTCCCGCCACGCGAGATCTCCCGCGTCGAGCGCGCGCTCCAGCGCGGCCAGCGCCGGCGCACCGAGCGTTCCTGCCAGCGATTGCCGGATCCTCACCTCGCCACGCACCGTCCCCGTCCGCGACGCCGCGCGCCGCACCTCACGCTCCCAGGCCTCCACGATCGCGCGTGTCGCCGTCACCTCCACTCGACGCGGATTGCACATCACGCCTCCTCGAGCCGCGCGAGCACGCGGCGCACGACGCCCTCGATTCGCTCCCGGAGCTCCCGCCCGTCCGGATGATCCAGAATGACCTCGCGCCGCAGCCGATTCAGCGCCATCAAATGCGCGGAGATCGCCGTCTCCCCGCGCAGGCTCCCCTCGCGCTCCTCCAGCGTCTCGAGATCCGCGAGAATGTGCCTTTGCCCGCGCGCCCGCGGCGCCTTCGCGCCTCCGGCCTCGGCCATCCGCGTCTCCACCACGCGCCGCAGGATCGGCGCGTCCGACGGCCGCGACCACACGTGCTTGATCGGCCACAGATCCTCGACCGCCGCCTGCTCCCGCCCCGCGAGGAGCGCCGCGCCCGCCATGAGCCTGAGCCCCTTCACGATCCGCCGATCCGAGAGCTCCAGCCCCTCGGCCCGTGTATCGCGCAGGATCTGCTCGTACAGCGGCCGCACCTCGGAGAGCTTCACCTCGGCGAGGTGATATTGCAGCGCCCGCACCGCCGACTCCTTCAGCATCGGCAAAACGGCCGTCCCTTCCCCGCGCTCATTCCTCTTCGCCGCATCGAGCCGCTCGACTTCCAGGTCCCAGCCTCGATCGAGCAATTCGCCGAGCCCCTCGTCCGGCGCCGGCGGGGCCAGCACGCGGAGGGCGAATCGATCGGCGAACGCCTTCAGCGTCGGATCGTCCGGCAGCTCGTTCGAGGCGCCGACGAGCGACATGAGCGGCACCCGCTGCCGGACGGGACCATTATGAAATACGCGCTCGTTCACCAGCGTGAGCAGCGTGTTCAAGATCGCGCTCCCGCCCTGGAACACCTCGTCGAGGAACGCGATCGTCGCCGAAGGCAACATCCCCTCCGTGCGCACGTGGTATCGCCCCTCCTGAAATGCCGGCAGATCCAGCGGCCCGAAGATCTCGGCCGGCTCCGTGAACCGCGTGAGCAGGTAATGGAACCTCGGCGCGTCGATCTGCTCGGCGAACCGCGTCAGCAAATCACTCTTCGCCGTCCCCGGCGGCCCGAGCAAGAGCACGTGCTCCTGACAAACCGCGCCGAGCACGAGGATGTCGACGGCCTCGTCCCGCAGGAAAAACTGCCGCTTGAGCTCCTTCGCGAGCCGCGACAACCGGTCCACCGTCCGAAGGGTCGCCTCCGGATAACTCACGTCGATCCTCCTCCGGACATCCCATTGCCGCCGGGGCCATTCCCCGACGAAAGCGTGAACAATGCGCCCGACGGCCGCCGCGGCCCGGGCCCCGACGGCGCGCGCGCGGCCACCGCCACGATCGGCGCGGCCCCTTCGAGCCTTTGCTCGTCGGCCGCCGCGCGGATCCTGCCGACCAGAAACCCGATCCGCTCGGGCGTCGCCGGGACGGGCGGCGTCTCGCAAAACAGCCCCACGCACGCATCCCGGAAGATCGACCGGATCTGATCGCCGTTCATCCCGTGCGTCGCCTCTGCGATCACGTCGAGCAGCGCCGGGCTCACCTCGATCCGGAAATGCTTCGCGTGCACCTCGGCGATGCGCCGCCTCGCCGCCTCGTCCGGCAAACCGATGGCGATCGGCTGAAACCGGCTCGGCCGCAGCAGCGCCTCGTCGATGAGGTTCAGCCGGTTCGTCGTGCCAATCACCAGCATCGGCACATCGGGCCGGAACCCGTCCATCTCCGTCAGGATCTGCGCGACGAGCGCGTTGCCCGCGCGGCTCCCGCCGTCGTCCCGCCCGCTGCGCCTGGCCGCGATCGAATCGAACTCGTCGAACACCACCACGCTCGGCGCGTTCCGCCGCGCCTCGGCGAAGATCGCGCGGAGCTTCCGCTCGCTCTCGCCCACGTACATGTCCGTCACCTCCGGCCCGGACACGACGCGGATCGTCGCGTTCATCTGGTTCGCGATCGCCTTCGCGAACAGCGTCTTGCCCGTCCCCGGCGGCCCGTGGAACAGAAAACCCCGCGGAATGAGCTCGCGTCGCAGCTTGTCATCCGGGAGCTGAAAAACCCCGGCGAGCAGCTTGATCGCCCGCGAGAGCAAGGCTTTGACGTCCTCGTACCCCCCGATGTCGTCCATCGTGACGTCGGGAATGACGAAATCCTCGGATGTCTGCGCCTTGAACACGCGGATCGACTCGTAGAGCCGCGCGACGCGCGAGGGGTTTGCCTCGCCATGCCCCCGCCGCGCCTCGATCTGCACCGCGTACGCAATCGCGTCCCGCAGGCGGATCGGATTGAGCCCCGCCACCTGCTTGAACAGCTCCGCCGGGCTGTAATCGGCGAACATCGCCCTTTCTTTCTGGGTCACGAGCGCCACGCCCACCGGCGCCCGCCGCCCGTCCACCGAGACCTCCCGCGGCAAACCCGAGAGCGAGATCCGCACGGAAAAACGCGCCGCCACGACCTCCGGCACCACGAGCGATCGATCGACGAACGCGAGCAGCGGCCGATCCGGCGCCTCGTACAAGAGCTCCGTGATCTCCCGCGCCTCGCTCGACATCCCGCGCTCGGTCGCCGCCACGAGCAGATCGAGGTGCGGCAGCACCAGCACCTGCCCTTCCTTCAGCCCGAAGATCAGCTCCCGCAGCCGCGCGATCTGCATCTGCCGGAGCCCCCGCGGCACGATCCCCGCTTCCGCGTCCTCGGGCGGCAGCTCCAGCACCACCCGATCGAGCCGCGCGGCCGACACGATCCGCGGCCAGAGGTGCCGCACGACGAGTTTGTCGCAAATGACCATTGCCGAGAGGCCCGCGCGCAGGAACGACGCGACCTGCTCGATCTCGTCGCCACACGCGATCTCCACGGCCTGCGCCTCCGAGATCGCCTGCGGATGCCCCTCGACCGCGGGCGCTCGCGCGGGCACGGGCGGCGGCTTCGGCGCTGCGGCGACCGGCGCAGGCGCCTTCGGCTCCGGGTGCGCGGGCGCTGCCTTCAGGTGGAGCCCCGGCGGCCAGAAGACCGGCGTGCGCTCGGAGATCACCACCACCTTGATCCGCAGATCCGACACGCGCCGATCGAGCACCTCGGCGAGCGGCTCCAAGGACAGCGCGGGCCACGCTTCGAGCAAAACCCGCAGCGTCTGATCCTGCGCATTGAACAGCGCATCCTGAAACGCCTCGGCATCCCCGAGCGGCGCGAGCGAGACGAGCGGCCGGCTCATGTTTCCTCTCCGGAGAAGCGCGCGCCGAGCTGGAACAGGCGCGTCCCTTCGAGCATCCCTTCGAGATCGAGCCCGTGGCGCTTTCGCACGAGCTCGCCGTGCGCCCTCCGGATCCGCCCGAGCGGGCCGTAAAAAGCGGCCACCGCGAGCGCGTCCTCGAGCTTCGCCTCCGGATCCCCTCGCCCGGTGATCACCCCGCGCGCCGCCGCGATCTCCTCGATCACGCGCTCCCGGTGAAACACGAGCGCCGCCTCGTACACCTCGATCACCAGATCGAGCAAGCCCGCGTCCCCCGTGCGGAGCCGCTCCATCGCCGCCGCGCGAAAACGCCGCACATCCCGCGGAGCGCCCGGCCGCGCGAATGTTTGGACCACCAACCTTCTCCCGTCCGGATGCCGAACGAGCGCCGCGATCGTGGCGATCGTCTCGTCCTCGCCTCCGGGCGCGGGCCTGCCGAGCGCGGCCGAGAGCGGCGAACGCGCGCGCAGCATGTCCGCGAGATCCGCGTCGATCGACGTCGCGAGCGCGCGCGACGTGATCGCGTCCCGCAGCACGAGATCCCAAGCCCCCGAGAGCTCCGGACAGGCCTCCGCGAGCGCCTCCGCCACGCTGGGCGACTCTGCGAGCCCCACGGCCGCCGCGAGCACGACGCCCCCGGGCCCGAGCGGCCGCGCATCCCCGAGCGGCGGCGCGCGCAGGCCGAGCTTCGCCGCGTGGATCGAGGCGAGCGCCGCCGCCGCGGATCGCACGACCTCGGGCGGCGTGAGCAGCGACGGAAACCCCATCTCGCCGAGCGGCGCCTTCCCGCGCGGCCGTGCTCCGCCACGCGCGCTCGCCCACGCGATCACCTCCGCCGCGATCGCCGTGGCCGGCGCGATCCGCCCCGCGGTTCGTCCCGACGCACCCCGTTCGAGCTCGGTCACGCGAGCACCTCCACGGCGCAAGGCGCGAGGAAATCGCCCTGCCGCGCGAAAAACGAGACCTCGCGCCCCTCGGGATCCCGCGCCGGCTCCACGCAGACGAGCGCCGCCACCTGCCAGGGCCTTCGGAACGTGGAGAAATGCAGATCCCGGTCCACGACGGACAAACCCCGATCCTCCGGGCCCGTGACGATGTGCGTGTGAAACCACCCGAGGATCGAGGCCTCGTCCCGCGTCGCCTCGGCGTGACGCCGCATCGACGCGAACGACTCCGGCGAAAACACGAGCGCGTCGCGCGCCTCCTCCGCGTGCTCGGCCCGGATCACCTCCGTCACCACCACGAGCCACCGCGAAGGCTCATCCGCGTCCCGATGCACCTGTCCGAACAGGAACCCGCCCTCCTCCACCTCACGCGAAAATGCCCACGAAATCCCCAGCGCCTCGCGCACGTTTTCCCGGACGAACACGCCCACGGGCCCCTCCGCGCGCGCCGCTCCCGGCCACGCGCGGGCGCGCGGACCGAGCGCGCTTTTCTTCACGAGGGGCGGCGGCGGCTCCTCGATCGGGGACACGCCGAACGCCTTCTTCGCTCGGATCATGCCGAGAGCCGCTCGATCCTCACGCTGCGCGCGCGCCGCGCCGCTCCGCCTTCGAGCTCGCCGCGCGAGCGCCCGCCGATCGCCACGATCGCCGCCTGCCCTTCGGGCGAGGACGCCCAGGCGTGGGCCTCGGCGTTGTAGAACTCGCGCAGCTCGTAGTTCCGGTACGACGCCATGTCGACGAGCATCTGACAAACCGTACCGAAATGCAGCCCGGGCCGGTAGCTCTCCGCGAGCACGCCCAGACAAACGAGCCCCGTCTTCGCGTCCACGTTCGGGTGGAACACCTCGCGCTGGAAATACGCCTCCGGCGCCTTCACCGGAAAATCGGGCGGCATCACGAGCAAGACCTCGTGCTCCTCGATCCGCCGCGGTGGCGATCCCGGGGCGAACCCCGGCGCGCGAAACCGCACGAGGTACTCCGTCGGCACGTCGAGCGCGTTCGCCTGCACCTCGAAGCCTGCGTGCGTCCCGGCAAACTCGAGGATCTGGTTCTTCACCATCGCGAGGCTCTCGGTCAAGAGAAACGGATTCACGCTGCCCGCGCGCCGCTCCGGGTGCACTTCGAGCAGATCGAACGGCCGCACGCCCGCGTCGTGCAACGTCTGCTGCGAGAAGAGCCGCCGCGCCCCGCGCTCGCCGGGCCGACGCAAATCCACGACGGGCAGCGCCTTTTCGCCCTTGCCCATGGGCCAGAACGCCTCCTCGTACGCCTCGAGGATCGCCTGCGCCACGTCCACGAGCCGCGTCGAGGCTCGCACGTGATCGAGCACGAACCGCTGCCCATCCGGCCCCTCGGCCTGGAGCGGATCGAGGAAATAATCGCGGAACGCGTGGCCCTCGCGCGCGACCGAAACGCGCATCGAGGGCGCGATCGACGCGCGCAGCGACCGCACGATCGCCTCTGCTTCGTCCTCGCTCGCGCCTTCGAACGACACGCACAGGCCCCCTTCCTCGCGGCTCACGAGATCGAGCGCCGCCCGGAGCCCGAGCGACGCCGCGACGCCGCGCGACGCCTTCACGATCGCGAGGATCTGCTCGTCGCCGAGGTCCTCCTGGAGCGCGATCGAAATGGGCAGCGCGGGCGCCGCCGAATCACGCGCCGCCGCCTCGCGGCCCTTGCCGCTCTTGCCGGGAAAGAGCCGCGACGCCTCGGAGAGCAGCGCCGCGACGCCGGCGCGCCCGCCGCCTTGCTCCACGATCTCGGCGACCTTCTGAAAGTAATCGCGCGGCGGCCCTTCGAATCGCGGCAGGCGCGCGCCTTCGAGGCCCGGAACGCCTGCGAGGATCGCGCCTCCGAGCAGCGTGAGCGCGTCTTCGCGTGTCTCTGCCACGCGCCCGAGCTCGTCTACGGCCTCCGCCCTGTCCAGAAGAAGTCCCGCGTTCGACATCAGGAAAGCTCCACGTACGTGATTCCGAATCGACCGAGCACCGCGAGGATCTCGCGCGGCGCCACCCCCAGATCCGACAACACCGCCCCCTCGGGCGCGCCCTCGAAGAGGAGCGTCGTCCGCGCGCGCATCAACGTACCACAGCGCGGGCAGTCCCGGGTTCCCCGTGTGCCCCACGCATCCTCGGCGTGATCCCCGCGTGGACATTCGAGCCTCTGCAAAAGCGGGCTCCACGCGAGCGGCCGCGCCTCGGGTCCGAGCGCCGCGCGAAGCGCCCCCACCGTCGCATCGCTCCCGAGCGGAATCCGCGTCGCTCCCCCGATCGGCGCGTGCAGCGGGCAATCGGGCGCGCGCTCGATCACGAGCGGCTCGGCCGCGCCACGCAGCACGTCGATCACCACTGCGTGCGTCGCCGCGGGCTCGCCCATGATCACCCGCATCGCGAGCGCGCTCGCCCACGCGCCCACGAGGCCCGCGACGGGCGCGCTCGCCCCGAGCTCCGCGGGCCTGCGTGGATCCATGCAGCTCCACGGCACGTCGCTCTTCGCGCGCTCCTCGGGCGAGAGCGCGCACGCGTAACACGGCCCATCCGGATCCACGAATGGCCGCACCTCTCCGCCCCACGCCGACGTCGCCGCGTCGATCCACCGCGCTCGCACGAGTCCCGCGCGCCCCGCGAGCGACATCCGCGCCGCGCGGCTGTCGAGACAACCCACGACGAGCGACGCATCCCGCATCTCCGCGAGCCCCACGCCCGAGACGAGCGAAGCTCGTCGCGCCGAAACGACCGTCTCCGGCGCGAGCGCGGCGAGCGTCTCCTTCGCCGCGAGCACCTTCGGCCGCCCCACGTCCGCCGGGCGAAACAGCGGCGCGCGGCTCAAATTCGAGGTCGCGACCACGTCCGGATCACAGAGCACGAGCTTCCCCACGCCCGCGAGCGCGAGCGCCTCCGCGACCACGTTCCCGAGCGCGCCCACGCCCGCGATCACCACCGTCGCCGCGGCGAGCCGATCCTGCCGGAATCCCGGCACGAGCGCGTGCCGCGCGAACCGCTCGGGCAAACCGCTCACGTGAGCTTCCGCGAGGTCACGGGGCAATGCTGCCCGATCTTGCTCTTCTGCCACTCGTCGAAGCAATACATCGTCCGGATCGCGTCACGATGCACGGCCCCGCGGCAGAGCGGCGCCTCGGGGCTACACGGACAAACCACGACCTCGTCGAACGGCCTGAGCGTGTGCCCGCAGATCACGCACGACGGCCGCCGCCCCGCCGACCCCGGCGCCGCGAGCCGCGGATCCCCCGGCAAGAGCCGCACGAGCGAAAGCCCCGGCGGTGGCGGATGCGCGGACGCGACCCCCGCGTAAAACGCCTCGCGCTCCCGCGACGACGCCGCCGTGAACGCCGTCTCCTCGTCTGGACAAACCCCGCCGTGACGAACCTCGTCCGTCATCGCCGTCGCCTGCTCCACGACATCACCGCGCCGGAACGTGTGCCCGCAGCGCGCGCAGGGTTTTCCCAGCCACGGCGAGCGGATCGTGGTCCTGCCCCCGTCCGCTTCGGGATCCTTGCGTGACGGATCCCGCCCCTTCCCGAGGCCTCGGTCGAACGCCTCGTGGAGGGCCGCTTCCCCGGTGTCCCGCTTCGCCATCCGCAAAGAACCTTAGCAAATCCCCGCGGATTCGGATACACCCGGAGGTCGGGAGCTCCGGGGCATGAGCGAGGCGCAGCACGCACCCAAGGCCGCGCTCGACGCGTACGTGGCGCGCCAGGCCGCCACGGTGGGGCGCGCGCCCGTGGCCGAGGACATCACGACGATCGGCCCCGTCGGCCCCTTCAAGGGCGCCACGGGCGCGGCCTCGCTCGGCATCATCGACGATTTCTCCGAGAGCTACCTCGGCAAGGGCCCGGGCGCCGTCACCTTCGCCCCCGACGGCCGCGCGCTCTACTTCGGCCGCGACGACGGCAAGCTCCGGCGCCTCGCGCTGCCCACGGGCACGCTGGTCTGGGAGCAGAGCGAATCCGAATACGGGCGCGGCATTTTATGCGTCGCCGTGTCCCGCGACGGAAAGCAGATCGCCTACGCGCGCAAGACCGGCTCCGTTCTCGTCGCCGAGACCGAGACCGGCAGGACGCTCCGCGAAATCAAGGGCAGCAATGCCGTCTTCGAGCTCTCGTTCTCGAAGGACGGCCAGTATCTCGCCATGGGCGGCCAGCGCGGGGCGCGGGTCGTGCACCTCGGCACGACGGCCGAGACCGAGCTCGCCCCGGGCCATTGGTCGATGACCTATTCCGTCTCGTTCGCCCCCGAGGCGCCGCTTCTCGCCGAGGGTGCATCGGGCGGCAAACTCCGCCTCTGGAACGTGCCGGGCGGCCTCTTCGCCACCCACGAACATCATCGGGGTGACATTCACGGCGTCGCCTGGTCGCCCGACGGAAAACGCCTCGTCACTGGCTCCGAGGACAAGGACGTCGTCATCTGCGGCCTCCACCCAAAAGATCCCATCCTCCGCCTCACCGGCCACACGAGCCTCGTCTTTTGCGTCGCCTGGTCCCCCGAGGGCCGCCGCGTCGCCTCCGGATCGGCCGATCGCACCATTCGTATCTGGGACGCGAACACCGGCCTCCCGCTCGCCCGCTACGAATTCCCCGAAGAATTCGCTTATCGCCTCGCCTTTTCGCCCGACGGCGTCCTGCTCGCGTCGACGCACCCTTGCACGGCGCGCCTCTGGAACACGCGCACCACCGTGAAAGCCGTGGCGCCCGCGCCGCGCCTCCTCAGCGCAGGCCCGCTCGCCGCCGATCTCGATCCGCTCCCCGGCGCGCTCGTCGCCCTGCTCCGCGTGAATCGATCGGCGCCGCTCTCGCTCCTCCGCGATTTGCTCGCCCTCACCGCGGGGCAGGCCTCGTCGCCCGACACGCTGCGCCTCTCGCGCCACCCCGGCGCGAGCGCCCTCGCCGCGCTCCGCTGGCCGCCCCGGGCCCGCATTGCGCTCGTCTTGCTCCTGCTCCGCGACTACGAGGACACCTCGTTCGCCCCGCCAAACGACACCTCCGCCGCCGAGATCCGTTTTTCCCTCATCGACGCGCTCGCCGGCAGCGCCTCCGAGCCCGACGCGCCGCCCTTGCCCCTCGCGTACCTCGAGCGCGCCCTCGATACCGTCGACGATCGCCTCCTCGCCTTGCTCGACTCCCTCGGCCCCGAGGCGTGCGCCGACGATCCCACGCTCCCGCTCGTCATGCTCGGGCGGCTGTCCCAGCTCACGCCTCGGATTGCCCTCGATCGCCGGCTCCTCGCTTTGCGTGTCCCCGCGCAGAGCGTCGGCGCCGCGGAGGCCCGGGGCCCGTGGCTCGAACCTTCGGGTTTTTCCTCGTCGGGCCACCTCCTCCACCTCGTCCCCTCGCAATGGGCCTTGCCCGACGATCTCCGGCATTACCGCGCCCTCGACGGCGGCCTGCTCTACCGCGCCCGCTTCGGCCGCGAGCCGCCGCGCCTGCGCCCCCTCGTGCTCGTCCTCGACGTCTCGCCCACCTCGTTCGGCCCCGTCGAGGTCATGCTCCGGCAAGCCGCGCACGCCCTCGCCGCGTCCCTGCTCGACGTCGGCCTGCCCGCTTATTTCATCGCCGCGGGCGGGAAAAACGAGGCGCGGGCGATCGTGCACCGCGCCGACCTCTTCGAATTGCTCACGGCCCGCGCGCGAGAGCCCGTGCATACCGGAAAAACCCTCACCCTCGCCGCCGAGCTCTGCGCTTCTTTGCCCATGCACGGACCGCTCGAGCCCACGATCATCGTCCTCTCGCATCCCTCCTTCGGCGAGGAGGACCTCGACGTCCCCGCGCCGAAGGATCTGGCCGGCTTCTTCGTCCATTACCCCGGCCACCCCCGGGAGCCCGCGTGGCAAAGGCGCTGCAAGCGCGCCGTCTGCCTCGGCCCCGACGACGAAGGCCTGCTCGGGGCCGCACTCGGGCAGGTGCTCGCTTGACGTCTTCTCCGGAATGGCGCCCCGCGCGGTTTTACCGGACCGACGGCGTCCGCCTCACCTGCACCCTCTGCCCATTCGCGTGCGCGCTCGCGGACGGCGATCGCGGCCGCTGCCATGTGCGACAGAGGCGCGGCGACACGATGGAAACGGCGACCTACGCGACGTCCGTCCTCCACGCCCAGCCCATCGAACGGAAACCGCTTTATCATGTTCATCCCGGAAAAACCGTCCTCACCGTGGCCGCGCCGGGCTGCACGTTCGCCTGCACCTATTGCCAGAACTTTTCCGTGTCGCAATATGGCCGCACGAACGAGGCATCATGGTCCGCGCGCCCCGTGACGGCGCGCGAGCTCGTCGCGGCATGCGCGGAGAAAGACGCGCTCCTCGCCTTTTCGTACACCGAGCCCATCCTCGCCGCCGAGCTCACGCTCGACGTCGCCGATCTCCGGGGCGACCCTCGCCCCTCGATCCTTTGGAAGACCAACGGTTTCGTCACGACAACCGCCGCCCGCCTCGTCGCCCCGGCCCTTCTCGCGGCCAACGTCGACCTCAAGACGCCCGCCGACGCCTCGCACCGCAAGCTCACGGCCGCGCCCCTCGCGCCCGTGCTCGAGGCCCTCTCGATCTGGAAAGAATGCGGCGTCTGGCTCGAAATCTCGACCCCGCTCATCCCGGGCCTGAACACGGACGACGCCTCGCTCCGTGCCCTCGCCGCGCTCGTCTTTTCCTTCGGCGCCGAGACCCCGTGGCACCTCGTCCGTTTCCACCCCGATTACCGCCTCCAGGATGCGCCCCCGACGCACCCCGACCTCCTCCGCCGCGCCGTCCGTATCGCTAGAGACGTCGGCCTCGCGCACGTGTACGTCGAGCGCGCGCTCGGCGAGGAGGGGCACAATACACATTGCGCGGGCTGTGGCCAGGCCGTGATTCGAAGGGACGTGTGGGTGCTCGCGGAGAACGCCCTCGTCCATGGGAAATGCCCCCATTGCTCACAAGCCATCCCCGGGCGATGGGACGAGGTGCCAGCATGACGAAACGCGAATTCGTCGAGTCTCTCCCGGATCTCATCACGCCCGAGGAGTACGCGGCCGATCCCGAAGGCCGAAAGGTAAAACTCCGCATCCGGCCCACGGCCGACGGCGTGGAGGTGATCGGCGACGCCGTCCGGCCCAAGGAACTCGAAGAGCTGCTCCTCGCCCTCGACCCGGCCGTTCTCCAGCAAATGCTCTGCGGCTAGGCCCTGCATTCCCGGGGTTTCGTGGTATGTTGGTGGTCAAACCATGCCGAACCCGGGATCGCTCCTCGCCCGCGGCTTCGTGACCGGCGCGGCGGCCCTCGCCCTCGGCCTCGTGACGGCCCCCTCTCACGCACAGCCCGCGAGCGAGCCGCCGCCCGAGACGACCATGCCCTCGCCGCGCGGGCCCACGATCCCGCCTTATCCCGAGGGCGCGACGGGCGACGCCGACGTCATGCTCGCCATTCTGGTGCGCTCGGACGGCAAGGTCACCGAGGCCCGCGTGATCGAAGGCCCCGAGCCCTTCGCCAGCGCCGCGGCCGCCGCCGCCTCGACGTGGGAGTTCGAGCCCGCGCGCCGCAATGGAAAACCCATCAGCGCCCGCATCCGCTTCCTCGTCACGTTCCGCGCGCCCGCCCCCGCCCCCGAAGAGCCCGCGCCGCCCGCCGCAGCATCCCCCGCGCCCACGCAAAACCCGAGCGCGCCCGCCCCCGCCGTGCCGCCGGCAAAACCCCCGGCGCCGGAGGCCATCGAGGTCCGCGTCCAGGGCGAACACCAGGCCCCCACGACGCGCACGATGTCCCGCGTCGAGGTGCGCCAGCTCCCCGGCGCATTCGGCGACCCCTTCCGCGCAATCGAGGCCATGCCCGGCGTCACGCCCATCGCCTCGGGCGTCCCTTATTTCTTCGTGCGCGGTGCGCCTCCCGGGAACGTGGGGTATTTCATCGATGGCATCCGCGTCCCGCTCCTCTTCCACGTGGCCGCGGGGCCGAGCGTCATTCATCCCGGGCTCGTCGATCGCGTGGACCTCTATCCCGGCGGCTTCCCTTCACGTTATGGCCGTTTCACGGGCGGCATCGTCACCGGCACCATCCGCGAGCCCGAAAACCGTCTGCACGGCGAGGGCAACATCCGCCTGTTCGACGCCGGCGCCATGGTCGAGGCGCCATTCGCGAATGGCCGCGGCGCCGCGCTCGTCGCCGGCCGGTATGCGTATCCCGAGCTCGTCCTGAAGCTGGCCTCCCCGGGCGTCGAGCTCGGCTACTGGGATTACCAGGCGCGGCTTCATTACGACCTCACGCCCTCCGACCGCATCGGCGTATTCGCCTTCGGCTCGCACGACTACCTCGCGCAAATCGACGACGACGACGGCGAGAAGGAGACCGTCGTGGCCGGGCAGTTTCATCGCGTCGATTTCCGCTATGATCGAAAGCTCGGCGAGCACGGCAAATTGCGCCACGCGATCACGCTCGGCTACGACGAGAGCCAGGCCCGCGACGGCCAGAACGCCGGCACAACGTGGCTGCTCGGCTCGCGCACCGAGCTCACCTTGCGCCCCTCGGAGATCGTGACCGTGCGCGCGGGCGCCGACGCGTACGTCGAGCGCTTCGAGATCGACATCGAGGAAAACGACGACGACGCGCCGAGCCCGAACGACCTCGCGCTCATGCGCCAGCTCACGAGCCGCGACGATTTCACCGCGGCCGTCTGGGCCGACGCCGTGATCCGCCCCCACCCCGCGCTCGAGCTCATCCCCGGCGTGCGCTCCGACATCTTCACGTCCGACGGCGTCGCCAAGGCGACCTTCGATCCGAGGCTCTCGAGCCGCCTCGAGCTTGGAAAACGCTTCACGGTCGTCAGCGCGTTTGGCGTGACGCACCAGCCCCCGAGCTTCCTCGGCGCGGCCCCGGGCCTCCAGATCGGCGGATTGCAGGGCGGCGTGCAGACGGGGCTCCTGTCGAGCGCGGGCGTCGAGATGAGCCTGCCCTTCGACATCAGCGCGACCGTGACGGGCTTTCGTGGCGCGTTCTTCAACCTGAGTGATCCGATCGGCAATCGCCCGCCCGGGACCGAGCTCGGGTATGCTCGGCAAGCGGAGCTCCGGGGGATCGGCAGCACGTACGGCATGGAGCTTCATCTGCGCCGCAGCCTTTCGAAGCGCCTCGGGGGGTTTCTGTCGTATACGCTCTCGCGCTCGCTCCGCCACATCGGCAACTCGACGTTCGAATCGGCCTACGATCGGAGGCACGTCGTGAACCTCGCGGCCTCCTACGACCTCGGAAGGAACTGGAAGATCGGCGGCCGCATCGTCTTTTATACGGGCTCCCCGATGATCCTCGATTACCGGGTCCGCCGCCGCGATCTCGGCCTGCCGGACGACCCCGACGATGGCCCGGATCTCCCGGACACTCCCGAAGAACACGCGCAGCGCGAGGAGCTGCAGAAGCTGCTCGCGAACTACGTGGCGAGCCTGAATTTGCCCGACCGCCTGCCCGCGTTCTTCCGGCTCGACGTGCGTCTGGAAAAACGGTGGACGTTCCCGAATGGCAAATGGCTCTCGTTCACCGTGGAGGTGCTGAACGCGACCGCCGGCAAGGAGGTGACGCAATACGAATGCTCGTTCCAGGACGGATGCGCGCCCGAGGAGATCGGACCCCTCGTGATCCCGAGCATCGGAGTCGAGGGGGGATTCTAGCCATCACGGGCTCAGCAGGAGATATCGGATCCCGACGTCACTCGTGATTCCGAGCTCGTAGAGCGCGACGTGGAGCCGGCCGGCCCCGTCGCGGTCGAACGTGGCGCCGAACGGGGAAAAACCCTCTGTCACGACGGCCTGAGCGATACCGCCGGGATGCGGCGAGGCCACGACGAGCTGCCCCGCCGTCGGCGAGCCGATCTCGAGCCGCGAATAAAAGAGTCGCACGGAGCCCGCCTCGTCCGTCACGATTCCCAGCGGATACACCGTGACCCCTTGCGGCACTTGTTCGATGGGCGTGACGGTCCACGCATTCGCCCCCTCGCGCGTCGCGTACACGAGCTCGAACGTGAAATCCGAGAGCTGGCGTAACGCGAGGACGTGAGGTTTGCCCTGGGTGTTCGCCGCGTCCGCCGCGGTGGCGGCCAGCACGAGGCGATACGAATCCGCTTGCAGCGTCCCCGAGCCGAGCGGCATGACGACCTCGTGCGCGAACGGCGGCGCATGCCAGTGGAGCTCCCACGCGCCATTCACGGCTTCCCACGCGATCAGGTGCGGCACGCCCTCGGGCGAGACCGCGACCGGGAACGGAAAGGGGGTCCCGCCGAGCTTTTCGACGGACCAGGACGAACCATACCTCCCGAAAAGCAGCTCGTCCCCGGGACCACGAAATCCAGCGAAGAGCTCACCGGTTTGTCCGATCGCGAATCCCCGGGCCAGGTTCGTGCCCTCCGCCGGGACATCGTCGACGAGGCTCCACCCCGCCGCGGTGAACGACCACAACGAAGCCCCGAAGGCCCCGTCGTTCACGAGCGCGACCGGCACATCGGGCGCGATCGACACGAGCCCCGCCGTGGCCGAATCGAACGGCGTCGGATTCACCTCCCAGTCGCCCGCTGCCTTGCGCACGGCGTAAAACCCTTTGTATTCGCCGACGGCCGACGAAAAGAGCATCCGGGGCCGGCAAGACGCGTCGAGCGAGAGCGCCGGGGCGTCGTTCCGGTATGCGGGCGGGACCATGAGCAGCTCCTCTTCGAGGATCTGGCAAGGCGCGTCTCCCGAGCCACAAAGCGGCAGCATGTCGACCGAAGGCTTCGTGAGCGGCACGCACCGCGCGGACGGACCCGGGCCGAAACCGCCCACGCCGGACGAGCCGCCGGCGCCGCCGCTCCCGGACGTGGAGGTGTCATTCGTATCCACCACGGGCCCACAACCCGCGAGCCACGCCGAGAATACAAGAAAGGAAAGAGGGTACCTCATGGGCTCATGGTACCAGGAGCCCAGCCGATCCGCGAGGCGCGGACGTACCCGTCAAGGACTCGACAGGATGGCGCTCACGAACTTGGTCGTGAAGCTCGACACCAGGAGATCCGGCAGCGTGTCGCCGTTCAGCGGCCCGACGGCGAGGGAATACCCCGAGTAGATGGCCGGGAACTCGACGTCCGCGACGAATTGCCCGGCCGCATTCTGGAAGTGCAGCAGAATCTTCCCGTCGTACGAATCCAGGCTGGCGATGTCGAGCTTGCCGTCGAGGTTCAGGTCGACGAGGAACACCTCGCGGATCTGCGGGCCCGCAGGCACGATCGTGGGCCCGGAGAACGCGCCGCCGGGCATTCCCTTGTAGAGGCGGAGGTCGTTCACCAGCTGCCCGGAGATATTCGGCGCGACCACGACATCGGGCTGCCCATCCATATCCACGTCGCCGGCCGCGAGCGCGCCCAGCTTGAAATCGATCTGCGTCGTGGCGAGCTGCGTGAAGGCTCCGTTGCCCTTGTTCTCGAACGTATCGATCCGCGAGTTGATCCCGAGGACGAGCTCGGGCAAACCATCCCCCGTGCAATCGGCGAGCGCGGCGGAATCGACGGCGAACCCGACGGCGGTCGTGAACGCGGTCTTCGGCGACAAGCCCCCCATTCCGTCATTGAGGATTGCCTGGGCGCCGTAAGAACTGACGCTGAGGACGTCCTCGTCGCCGTCGACGTCGAGATCCGCGACGAAAAGCTCGACCGTCGCGTCGAGGACGTTCGATACGGGCACGGGCGCGCCGAAGTTGCCTGCGCCGTCATTGGAAAGAACGTGCACCGCCTGCGTGCCGACCGAGGACCAGAAGACGAGGTCGGGCGCGCCGTCGCCGTTGATGTCCCCGAGCGCGAACCGCGAAGCCGACTGGGTATTCGGCACCTGCACGGGCGGAAGGAGATGCCCCGTTCCATCGTTCCGCGCGACGAAGATGCCCCCTGAATGGAGCACGGCGTCGCTGTCGCCGTCTCCGTCCACGTCCCCCATCAGAATCGAGCTCGACGTACCCTTCGCCAGCAAGACCTGGCGCGGGAAGAACCCTTGCGACGCGTCGTACACGAGCGCATTCAGGCCGTACGACGTGTTGATGACGATGTCCTCGTCGCCATCCTGCTCCAGATCGAGCGCGACCATGGGCCCGCTCCATACGCCCTCGGGGACCCAGAGATCCAAGCCGACCGAGAACGTGCCCGTGCCATCGTTCGTGAGCACGCTGAGCCCCTTCGGATCTGCTGCCTGGACGTCCGCCGAAAGGAAAATGTCCTTGTCACCGTCACCATCGGCGTCGAAGACGAGAGCCGGGGAGGCACTATCGCCGATCGGCACTTGTTGCAGTGCAAATGAAAACCCGCCCTGGTTCCGCGCGATCACGATCTCCTTCTGCAGTCCATCCCTCGTGATGGCGTCGAGCAGGCCATCGCCGTCGACGTCGTCGAGAAGCACGCTCGCGGTGAACGAGCCATTCCCCGTCGGAATCGGGACGTCGACGAGCGCGCCGAACGTGAAATTGCCCTGGTTCGGGTAGAATCGCAGCGAATTCGTCGCCGGGGAAAACGAGGCGAGGTCGAGGTCGAGATCCCCGTCGAGATCGCCGGCCACGATGCCATACCCCTCCGGGTCCATGGAGAGCGTCTTCGGCGGGCCGAACGCGCCGCCTCCCATGTTCTCGCGCACCGCGAGGCCGTCGAGGCTGTCGAGCACGACGGCGAGATCCGCGTCCCCATCGCCGTCGAAATCGGCAAGCGTGAGGCCCCCGATCGGCTGGTCGGGTGTCGAGTTCTTGGTGAACGTGCCGGCGCCGTCGTTCGTCAGGACGATCAGCTCACGCCCGAGGTCCTGACCGTACGCCATCACGACGTCCGTGTCTCCGTCAGCGTCCACGTCCCCGAGCGCCGTCGCGCGGAGCGGGGCTCCCGTGAAGAGCGTCGTCGGCGTGAGGCTCCCGTCGCCGCGGTTCCGCATCCACACGAGTTTCTCGCTGTTGTCCACGACGACGTCGACCCGCCCATCGCCGTCGAGATCCCCCTTGCCCACGATCGTCATGCCGTCCGACCCCGTGAATGCGGCAAAACCCGTGTAGCAGCGCTCCTCGGGGGTCGTCATGCCGTCGTGGCAGCCATCCGTCTTGCAATCGCTCCCGCAGCCGTCGTCGTCGACCGCATTGCCGTCGTCGCACGCCTCGTCCGGATCCAGGATGCCGTCGCCGCAGACCTCCAGGGTGCAATTCGACCGGCATCCGTCCCCGCCGAGAGTATTGCCGTCGTCGCAGGCCTCGCCGAGCCCGGCTTGCAAGGTCCCGTCGCCGCACCCTTCGTACACGCAGAGGGCGCTGCAGCCGTCACCGTTGGTCTGGTTGCCGTCGTCGCACTGCTCCTGGTTGTTGTTGTTGTTGAAGCCGTCCCCGCAGAACTCGAGCTGGCAGCCCATGCAGCCGTCGCCGCCGAAGAAATTGCCGTCGTCGCACTGCTCGTCGCCTTCGACCTCGCCGTCGCCGCAGAACGGGAGCCCCTGGCACTGGCTGTCGCAGACGGCCGTGTTCGGCGGATCGCAGGTCTCGTACGGCGCTTCGATCACGCCGTTGCCGCATTTCGCCTTCTTGCAGTCGTTCGGACACCCGTCGAGGTTGATGTCGTTCCCGTCGTCGCAATCCTCCCCCGGATCGACCACGCCATTGCCACAGCTCTCCAGGTCGCAGGTCGCGCTGCACCCGTCGCCGTTCGTCGTATTGCCGTCATCGCAATTTTCGAGCGGATCCACGACGCCGTTGCCGCATGTTTCGGACACCTGCTCGGGTACGCAGTCGGCGCTGCATCCGTCGCCGTCCTCGGTGTTCCCGTCGTCGCAGATCTCGTCCTCGCTCACCTCGCCGTCGCCGCAGCCGGGGGGCTTCGGGGAGACGTCGTCTCCACAGGCGATCGCGAGCAGGAAAAGCGGCGTGATGAACAACGTCCTTCGCATCGAGGCCTCCTGGAAGGGTCGAAAAGAAAGTCAGCGCAGGCACGATTCCATGACCGCTGCGCGCCGTCACGCCCCTCCCGCGCCGAGCACGAATCGTGCGCCGATTCGAAGCGCCCCTCGTCCGCCTCGGGACCGTTCGTTTACGCCGCGCGTCGCTCCAGGATCGCGAGCCGCTCCCACTCGAAAATGCCTTCGTAATCGGTCGACCAGTACCGCTCCGCCCACGCGTCCGCGCCCTCGTCGCGGACCACGTCGAGCCCCGCATCCCGGCCGAGCGCCGCGAGATCCTCGGGCTCGACGAACCCACGAATGGGCTCGCCGAGCGCGCGCGCGATCACGTGCCCGCCGGCGAGCAGCACCCGCTCGATCCGGGGCTTGCGCGGAGGCACGTACGTGAGCGCGACCCGGCTGCCCGGCGCGCTCGCCGCGCCGATGGAGCCGAGCGTGCCCGCAATGGCCGCGCGCGTCAGATAGATGGTGACGCCCTCCCATATCCAGAACGAGGGATCGTCCGCGGAAAAACCCTCCCGCGCGAGCGAGGCGCCGAGGTCGTCACGCTCGAAATCGACGGGCACGAGCCGCACCTCGCGCGCCCTCGGCTCGATCCGCGCCGCCCGCAGGCGCTCCCGTTTGTCGCGCTGCGTGCTCGGGTGATCCACCTCGAAGACGGCCGCGTCCGCGAGCTCGTCCATGCGATACGCCCGCCCGTCGAGCCCGGCGCCGAGCACGACGATCTGCCGCACGCCTCGCGCGAGGCTCTCGCGGACCGCGTCGTCGATCGCCTGTGTGCGCAGCGCGACGTGGTACGTCATGCCGAGCGAGGCGAGCCCGAGCCCGCGATGAACGAGCTCCGTCGCGCGCTCCGAGACCGCCGCGCGCGAGGCGAGGCGCGCCGCGAGCGAGAGGGGCCGCGGGACGAGCGCGGCCGCGATGGGATCACGCGCGCCGGCGAAGGGCGCCGGAAGATCGGTGTAAAGCGCCCGGATCGTGGCCACGGCCATGGATGTGAAGCTCGGACGACCGTCGTGCACGGACCCTTGATACCACGAACGTTAGGCTTGCGCGTGGCCTCCGCGCGGGTGCATGATGAGCCCGATCGAAGGGCGAGCGTAGAGGCACTGGGATGGACGTCGTCCTGTCGAAATCGAGGCTCCGGCCGCTGCTTTTCGTGCCCATGGGCCTGGTCGTCCTCGGCGGCGTGCTCGTGGAGGTGCTGAAGCCCCTCTACAAGCTGCCGAGCCGCACCGGGATCGTGCCTTTCCTCTCGATGAGTTACGAGGGCAACGTGCCGACGTTCTACACGGCGGCGCTGCTCGGGTTCACGTCGCTCCTGCTCGCGCTCGCCGCCGCGGCCACGAAACGACCGGGCGAGCGGTTCGTCGCGCACTGGTGGGGGCTCTCCGCGGGCTTCGCGTACATCGCCGTGGACGAGCTCTTCGAGTTCCACGAAATGGCCGGTACGTTCGTGGAGCTCTCGGGCGTCCTCTACTTCAGCTGGGTCCTTCCGGCCGCGGTCGTGGTGCTGCTCGTGGGCCTCGCGTACATCCCGTTCCTGCGGCATCTCCCGCGGAAGACGCGGATCCGATTCCTGGTCGCGGGCGCCATTTACGTCGGCGGCGCGGTGGGGATGGAGCTGCCGCTCGGGTACTGGACCGAGCAGAATGGCACGCACAACCTCGGATACGGGCTCATCGACGCGGTGGAAGAGTCGCTCGAAATGCTCGGGCTCAACCTGTTCGTGCTCTGGCTCGTCGATCACCTCGCGGAGAAAGGCGTCACCCTGCGCTTCACGAACCCCGCGCCCGAGCCCACGCCCGCGCCCGAAGCCGAGCCCGCGGACGCGCCATGACGACGCTTGATGCGACGAGGCCCGCCGAGCGCGCCACGAAGGCCCGGTCCGCCTACATCGCAGGCCCCGTCTACGATTGGGTGTTTTTCCTGCTGCCGCCGATCGCCTCGGTGATCGTCGGCGCGCTCGTCTCGGGCACGTGGCTCGCGACGGACCGATTCTGGCTCGCCGGCAAGCGCGTCACCTGGAGCACGCTGCTGCTCGGGATCGTGGTGAACGCCCACCTCGTCGCGGTGTTCGTCCGCAGCCACCTCAACCCGGACGTGTTCCCGCGCCACAAGTTCCGCTTCCTCGTCGTCCCGATCGCCGCGTTCGCCGCGATGATGACCTCGATGTGGGCCGTGGTGATCGCCACGGTGCTCGTCACGTTCTGGGACGTCTACCATTCGTCGCTCCAGACCTTCGGCCTCGGGCGCATTTACGAGCGAAACCAGGGCAACGATCCCACCGCGCTCCGCCGGCTCGATCTCGGCCTGAACCTCTTGCTTTACGCCGGCCCCATCGTCTCGGGCGCCACGATGCTGGCGCATTTCCAGAAGTTCGAGCTCTTCGAGGACGTCGACGTCCTCTTCCTCACGGAGATCCCGACCGCGATGTTGTCCCACCAGCGTCACATCGCCTGGGCCGTGATCGCCTTTGGTGGCCTCTTCCTCGCGTATTACGTGCGGAGCTACGTCCGCCTCGCGCGGCGCGGCCACGCGGTGAGCTTCCCCAAGGTGTTTCTGCTCGCCACGACGGGCCTCTGCTCGATCTGGGCGTGGGGCTGGAACCCCTTCGGGCAAGCCTTTCTCATCATGAACCTCTTTCACGCGGTGCAATATTTCGGCCTCGTCTGGTGGTCGGAGCGACGCGTGCTGCTCCAAAGGTTGCGGCTCCAACAATTTCGGCTCGGCGCGCCCATCGCCGCCGCCGTGTTCGCCTGCGTGACCCTCGGCTACGGCGCCCTCGCTGAAATCACCTCCGACGGGAGCCGCGCGCTCTGGAGCCTCGTCCAGACCGTGGCCCTGATGCATTTCTTCTACGACGGCTTCGTTTGGTCCGTCCGCAAACGACAAATATGACGCGCCCGCACGTCGAAGGGCCGCTGCCAATCCCAGTTACCAGGCGGCATTTCCACCCCACGCGCGCTCCGGAGGCCTGAAAAGGCAAGGTTTCGGCGAGATGGATATCGCGGAGCGGTGCGATTCTGGGTAGGATGTTCGGGATGCGACTCGAAAAGCTCCTGCACTCCACGCTCGTCGCGCTGTCGCTCGCCGCGGTCGCGGCGCTGCCCGCGTGCTCGAAGACGGAAGACAAAGCCGAGGCCGAGGTGACGGCCGAGAACATCGCGGCAGAAGACGCGATCACGGAGCAGCACGAAGCTGCGACCGTGACGTGGGCCGTCGCGCCGGAAGGCAAGGTGAAGGCCCGCTTCAAGTCGCCCGACGGGGCGCCGCTCGACGACGGCGTGACGGGCAATGTCATCGTGAAGCCCGCGCGCAAGGGCGCCGAGCCCGTGACCGCGAAGCTCGTCTTCGACGCGAAGGCCGGCGTCCACACGGCCGACATCCCCAAGCTCGAAGACGACCTCACCGAGGTGACGTACGACGTCCAGGTGAAGGGCAAGCCCGTGAAGAGCACGCTGTACGTGCCCAAGGGCGGCACGCACGAGCTCGTCGCGACCGCGAAGGTGAGCGCCGAAGCGAAGATCCCCGAGGGCAAGAAGGGCCCGAACGGCGGCGTTCTGCAGGTCGCCGGCGACGATCTCATCGAGGTCGTCGCCGACGTGAAGACGGGCGAGTCGCGCGTCTACGTGCTCGACGACGATCTCAAGCCGATCCCCGTCGGCAAGCGGAAGGTGAAGCTCGGCGTGGTGGCGAGCGGGCCCGAGTTCGTCGAGCTCGAACCGGAGCCGAAGGGCCTCTTCTTCACCGGCAAGGTCGTGGTGAAGACGAACCCGCACAAGCTGACGGTCGTGCTCTACCCGGAGGACGTGCCGACGCCGGTCGTCGTGCTCTGCGGCTGGCACCCCGGCGCCGTGGTCATCGTGGGCCCGAGCGCGCCCGTGGTGGGTCTGTTCGTCGTGGCGAACTGGGCCCCGGTCGTCGTCGTCCCGACCCCGCCCGTCGTCGTCGTCCACGGCAAGGGCAAGGGCAAAGGCAAGTGGGGCTGGAAGGGCCGCGGCCCGAAGGTCCACATCAAGATCCACTGAGGATCGCCCGCGCGGGCGGGAAAACCCCTCCCCCGCCCGCGCCTTCGCGCTCGACCCCGAGCGCAGTTCAACGAGCCATCAAGGGAACACTTCACGGAGGAGCGCGTCGGCCGCGACGGGCTTCACGTAATGCCGGGCAAAACCCGCCTCGAAGGCGCGGCGTTTGTCGTGCTCCTGGCCGTAGCCGGTCACCGCGACGAGCATGATGCGATCGCCGTAGGCCGCGCGTAGCTCGAGCGCGAGCTCGTAGCCATCCATGACCGGCAAGCCGATGTCGAGGATGCCGACCTCGGGCCGGAACGACGCGGCGACGGAGAGCGCCTGCGGGCCGTCGTGCGCGATCTCGACCTCGTGGCCGTAGCTCGCGAGGACCTCGGCGAGCATCTGCGCCGCGTCCCGGTTGTCGTCGACGACGAGGACCCGCCGCACCTTGCTGAGCCGCGGCGAGACAGGCTCACGGAGGTCCGGCGAGGAGGCGCGGCTCGGCGAAAGCGCAGGCAGGCGCACCTCGAACTCGCTGCCCCTGCCCGGGCCGTCGCTGCGCGCGCTCACCGTGCCCCCGTGCAGCTTGACCAGGCTGCGCACGAGCCCGAGCCCGAGCCCGAGCCCGCCCCCCGCGCGATCGGCGCCCCGCGCGCCCTGCACGAAGAGGTCGAAGATCACGGACAGCATCTCGGAGGGGATGCCGCTGCCGTCGTCCCGCACCGAGAGGATGACCTCGCCCCCCTCGCGCCGCGCCGCGACCGCGATGTGCCCGCCCGCGTCCGTGTACCGGGCCGCGTTCGTGAGCAGGTTCGCGAGGACCTGCGCCATGCGGGTCTCGTCCACGTCCACGAGGAGCCCCTCGGCCGGCACGTCCACGCGGAGTTCGTGCCGCTTCTGCTCGAAGAGGGGGCTCGCGAGCTCGATGGCCTGCGAGAAGACGCGGGCGATCTCCATGGGGCGCGTGCTGAGCTGGATCTTGCCGCGCATGATGCGCGAGACGTCGAGCAGGTCGTCGACGAGCGAGACGAGGTGCTGGACCTGGCGTTCGATGACATCGCGCTCGCGCTCGATGCCCGCGGTGCGCCCCTTGAGGCGCATCAAGTAGAGCGCCGTGAGGATCGGGGAGAGCGGGTTGCGGAGCTCGTGCCCGAGCAGCGCGAGGAACTCGTCCTTGCGCCGATCGGCGTCGCGGGCGATCTCGTAGGCGTGGCGCAGCTCGGCCTCGGCCTGCTTGCGCTCCCGGATGTCCATGCAGATCGACAGGCACTGGACCGTGCCGTCGCCGTGCACGATGGGCGCCGAGTAGAGGGACATGTCGATGGTGTGGCCGAGCTTGTGCCGGCGCTCGACCTCGATGCCCGAGAGGATCTCGCCCCCCGCGACCCGCGCGATGAACGCCTCGGTCTCGTGAGGTTTGTCCGTGATGGGCAAGAAGTGCCCGACGGCCTCGGCCGCGGACCAGCCGAACATGCGCTCGGCCGCGGGGTTCCAGACGCGCACGGTGCCGTCGCGATCGAGGATCATGGCCGCCACGGGGCAAGCCGCGATGAACGCGGTGAGCGTGCGGTTCTCGTGCTCGAAGGCGGCGTGGAGCATGGCCCGGTCGAGCGCGACCGCGCTCCGGTGCACGAGCTCCTCGGCGATCGCAGCGCCGTCCGCGTCCGGCGCGCCCTCGGCGCCCCAGCCGAAGAGGAGCACGCCGATCGTGCGGCCCCGCGCCACGAGCGGATGACACAAAAGCGAGCCCGGCGTGGCCGCGCCGCCCCAGCTCGCAGGCGCGAAGCGAGCCTCGATCGCGGCCTTCGACGAGAGACACAGGCGTTCGCCCGTGCGGAAGGTGACCGTGAGGGGGATGTCCGCGTCGAGCGGGAACGACGGGTGCGGCGTCCGGCTCGCCCACGGCGCCAGGCCCTCGTGCTCCAGCACCACGAGCCCCTGCCCGTCCGGCGTGGGGATCGCGAGGACGGCGCGATCGGCCGCGAGGGCCGCGCGCGCGTCCCCCACCACGGCGCGCGCGACCTCGAGCGGCGTCGTGGCCGCGGCGAGCGCAGCCGTCGTGTGCTGGAGGCGATCGTGCCGCCGCGCGAGGAGCGAGAGCTCGGCGCGCGCCTTCCGCTCGGCGTCTTCGAGGCGCGCCCGATCGAGGGCGAGCGCGCACTGGCGACCGAGCGTCACCGCGAGCGCCCGGTCGTCCTCGGTGAACCGCACGCTCGCCGGGAAGATGAAGCCGAGCCCGCCGAGGACCCGATCCCCCACGAGGAGCGGAAGCGCGATGCGTGGCCCGCGCGGACCGATCATGGCCCGCACGGCGTCCGGAAGCGCGGCTGCCCACTCCGCTTCGGTCTCGATGAACACGGGCGCGCGCGTTCGCACGGCCATCGCGAGCGGGGTCGAGACGTCGAGTGAATGCCTTCGCCACTGCGCGAGCGTGTCCTCGGGCATCCCTCTCCCGTCGAGGATCACGAGCGCATCGCCCTCGACCCTCGCGAGGAGCGCCGCGCTCGCCCCGAGCGCTGCCGCGCCGAGCTCGAGGATCACCTTCGCGACGGCCTCTTCGCTCGTCGCGGTGAGGAGCGCGATCGTGATCTCCTCGAGGCAAGCGAGGCGCCGGCGAGCGCCGCACGCGTGCGTTTCGTCGGATCGCGCGGGAGCTCTGCTCTCCTCGCGGAGAACCGAGGATCGAGCGTCCGAAGTGAAGAAGAGATCGCTCCCAGAATCCCCCTCCCAATGTCCAGCACGATCCATGATTTGTCGAAAATCTTCCCCGCCTTGGCCCAGCCGCGAAACCCGTGAAGATCCTGATACTCCGTCGGGGAATTCCGGAGCGGGATGGGCTCGTTCCTGCGCGAAATCACCGGGGAAATGCGGCCTCGGGCGCTCCGATGGCCGCCGAGAGATCCCGCACGCAGCGCGGCAATCCGGCCGGATCCGGGCTCGCGGCGAGGATCCGCGCGGCCTCCGGGGAAACCCCGACGAGCAGGCACTCGGCGCCGATCAGGCGGAGCGCGCGCGAGAGGCGCAGGACGAGCGAGAGCGCCTCCTCGTCGATCAGGCGCGCGCCGGTCACGTCGACGATCACGCGGCGCGCCGAGCGTTCCCAGGCCGCGCGCAGCGCGCGCTCCTCGATGTCGGCCGCGCGCTCCCGATCGATGCGGCCCACGAGCGGCAGGAGCAAGACGCCCGGGAGCACGGGCGCGAGGGGCGCGGCGAGCTCGCGGATGAGCGCGCGTTGTGCCTCGATCCGCGCGTCCTGCCGCGCGTGCGCCTCTTCGAGCTCCATGTGCTCGACGAGCGCCTCCTCGGCGAACGCGCGGGCCCGGATCGACTCGTCGAGCGCGCGTTCGAGCTCGCCGAGCTCGTCGTCCTCGAAGGTCGAGAGCCCGAGATCGGGCGCGCCCCACGCCATGTCGGCGAGCCTGTCGAGGATGCGGTGGATGCGCTCGCGGGCGGGCTCGGAGAGGGTGTACGGCGGCGCCGGCGGGCGCTCGGAGCGATGGGCGCAGAAGGGCGCCGCTCGCACGGCGCCGAGCGGATCGTCGAAGGAGAACTCGCGCACGCCGTCGAGATGCGGGGCCGTGTCGGCCATGCCGAGGCGCGCTGCGATCCCGCGCACCGGTTCGGCCTCGAAGATCGCGCGCGCGGCGGCGAGGTGCTCGACGTCGCCCGCGAGCTGCCCCCAGCGCTGCATCTGCGCGAGGATCCACACGCCGTACTCCACGAACGGCGTGGGGGCGAAGCCGAGGCGATCGGGGCCGAGGTCGTCGCTCGGGCTCATGGGCTCGCCGGCGAGGGCTTTTTCGAGGGCGGAGCGCGCCTCCACGGGCAGGTAGCCGCGGGCGACGACGAGGCCGGCGGCGGCGCGGCGACCTTCGGGATCCATGTGATCGAGCTCGGCCTGGGCCTCGACGACGGCTTCGAGGAGCATGGCGGCGCGCTCGGGCGTCTCTCGCCAGAACCTCGCCCCGAACGAGAGCGAGCAGCAGGGATGGCCGCGCCAAACCTCGCGGCTCTGCATGCAGGCCACGCCGCCCCCGCGATCCACGACGAGCTGCGCGAACGGCTCGGGGAACATCGCGCCGTCGATGCGCCCGAGCGCGAGCCAGCGCGGCATGCGCGGCGGCGGGACCTCGCGGATCGTGAGGTCGATCAAGGGATTGACGCCTCCACGCGCGAGCCAGTCGCAGAGCAGGTAATACTGCATCGAGAAGCGGTGCGGCACGCCGAGGACCTTGCCCACGAGCTCGTATGGCGCGGTGATCCGGCCGTGGTTCTTGCTCATGACGAGCGTGCTGCCGTTCTGGTTCTGGAGGGCGCGGACGCGGATGGGGGCGGCGCGGCCGTCGATCCCGAGGCCCGTGGCGAGGGCGAGGGGCGCGAGGACGTGCGCGGCGTCGACCTTGTCGTGGGTGAGCAACCGCCGCACGGCGTCCCAGCTCGGGGCCCTGCGGAGCTCGACGGAGAGCCCCTTCTGTTCGAAAAACCCCCGCGACGCCGCATACAGGAGCGGCATGCTGCAAGCGATCGGCACGTAGACGATACGAAGGGTCATCCGCCCCCGGGCTCCTCGTCCCCTCCCTGAAGCTACGCGTGTGAAGGTATCACGCGCGCCCCGCCGCCGGGCAGCGGCGGGCACGGAAAACGCAGGTGTTCGGGATCACGCGGGCACGAGACGAGCCGCGCCTACGCCCGGGCGGGCCGGCTCAGAACTCGCATTGGTTCGTCGCAGGATTACAATACGATCCTGCGGCGACGAACGGGCAGACGTCGCCGAAGTATTGCGTGCAGGGAATGCCGCAGGCGTAGGCGGTGTGCGTGTAGCAGATCTGCCCGCCCGAGCAGTCGGCGTCCGAGGCGCAGCGGCAGTTGAAGTCGTCGGGGATCATGTTCCCGTTCTCGTCCTGGCCGTCGCAACACTCGGTGACGTAATAATCGCTCGCGCTGCAGTCCTCGTCCGCGCAGTCGGTGGCGCCGTCGCAGTCGTCGTCGACGCCGTTCTTGCAAGCCGCGACGCCGAACTCGGGCTTGCCGGGGCCGCCATTGAGACAGATCGCGCAGATGCCGACGCTCGCGCAATCGGGATCGGCGCAGTCGACGTAGACGTCGCCGTCGTTGTCGAGGCCGTCGTCGCACTTCTCCTTCGGGTTCGGCTCGATCTCCACGTTGAGCACGAAGGGCCCCTCGTTCGCGCCGAGCTCCGGATCGACGGTGTACCCGTCGAGGAACACGTAATACGTGCCCGGATAGAGCAGCGTGAAGTCGAGCTTCGCCGACCAGGTGACGCCCGCGCTGTCGTCGTCGCAGCCGATCTCCTTGCCGGAGTTGCATTTGCCGGTGCGGACGTAGAGCGTGGAGTCGAAGCTCGTCCCGATGGAGTCGAGGTGGACGCGCGAGGGCTGATTCAGCACGAAATAGAAGACCGCTTCGCCGGCGTCGCCGCCGCAGACGCCCTTCGTCTCGCTCACGTTGCCCGTGGTGTCGCCCGTGTACTGGCCCGTGCCGGGGATGAGCTTCGGCGAGAGGCAGTTCGCCTGCTGGAGGATGCAGATCGGGTTGTTCGCGCAGTCGGGATCCTGGCAGTCGACGAGCGTGTCGTTGTCGTCGTCGAGCCCGTTGTTGCAGACCTCGGGCTTGGGCGAGCAGTTCGGCGAGAAGAAGCACGCCGGGTCGGCGCAGTCGATCTTGTTGTCGCAGTTGTTGTCCTTGCCGTCGTCGCAGATCTCGGCCGTGCAGTTCTGGCAGGCCGGCGAGACGATGCAGCTCGGATCGGCGCAATCGACGAGCTTGTCGCAATCCTCGTCGACCCCGCCCGTGCACACCTCGGGCGTGCCCGGCGGCTGGCAGGCGCACGGGAAGATGCCGAAGCAATCGGGATCGGCGCAGTCGACGAGGAGATCGCAATCCTCGTCGGCCCCGGAGCTGCAAAACTCGGTCTGCGCCTGGCAGGAGCACGCGGTCGAGCCGAAGCAGTCCGGATCGTCGCAGTCGATGCTGCCGTCGCAATCGTCGTCGAACCCGTTGTCGCAATCGAGCGCCTCGCTCGGCTTGCAGCCGCAGGCCGGCGTGCCCACGCAGTCGCTGTCGAAGCAGTCGACGATGGTGTCGCAGTCGTCGTCCTCGCCGTTCGCGCACGTCTCGCCGCCCGGCTTTGGCACGCAACCGCAGGTCGGCGCGAGCAGGCAGGCGGGATCCGCGCAGTCGGCGACGCCGTTGCAGTCGTTGTCCGCCGCGTCGGTGCAGATCTCGGGGCTGCCCGGGAAGACCTTGGGGTTCAAATCATTGCAGTCCGTGCCGCCGCACGCGAGCGGGGGAAAACCATCCGCGTCGTCGTCGCGCGGGCCGTTCTGACAGACGCCGTCGATGCACGTGTCGGTCGTGCAAGGGTCCGCGTCGACGCAATCCTGGGGCACGACGCACGAAGGCGCGCCGCCCACGCCGCCTTGCCCGCCGCCGCCCGTGCTCGTGGAGGTCGCGCCTCCCACGCCGCCTTGCCCGCCCGCGCCGCCCGGGCCGGTCTCCTCCGGAGGTGTGCCGATACCGGTGCGGCTGCACGCCGCGAAGGAGAGGCCCGCGAACGCGAGCGCCGAGAAGAACGACAGCGCCCGCGCGTGGCCGCGGAGCCGAGACGAGCGGGGAGCGGAGTGGAAGGTCGACATCGGGGTGCTCGCGTGAAGGCTCGCCCGCGGGATCCCCGCGGCGGCCGCGCCGATGCTATCAAGCCGTGACGCCCCCGGGTGAAGTTCATGGCCGAGCTCGCCCGCAAACGTCCCCACCCAAGTGCCCGAGCTGGCCCCGACCTCCCCGCGAACCTCCCTCGCCCCCGCGCGCATGCTGCTCCGCGGGGCCGGGCCGAGCCTCGGGGTCGTCGCGGCCGCGGCGTGCGCGCAGCGTGTCGCCCTGCCCCTCGCGGCCCTCTGGCTCGGCGACCGCGGGCCCCGCGACGCGCTCGTCCTGCTCGCGGTCGCGGCCGCCCTGAGCTTCGTTCGCGCGCGGGCCGCGGATGCCCTCGCGCGTGAGGTGCGCCTCCGCCTCGTCGATTTGTTCGTTGCGCCGCTCGAACGTGGCGCGGTCGTGGCGATGCCGCCTCCGGAGGTCACGTCCGCGCGGCTCTCGACGGCGCTGCCCGTGCTCGTGAGCTGGGCCGTGGAGGGCGTGGCCATCCTGGTCGCCGGCGCGATCGCCGTGCCCGCGGTGACCGCGCTGCTCGTCTCGGCGCTCGGCGCGTCCGCGCTCGCGCCGCTCCTCGCAGCGGGCGTGACGGGCGGGCTCGTCACGATGCTCGGCGCGTCGCGCGTGGAGGCGGCGTGGGACGTGGTGTTCGAGCGATCACGCGTGCTCTTCGCGCGGGCATCGGCGGGGTTTGCCGGCGCGGCGGAACTCGTGGCCCATGGGCGCGCGCGGGCCTTCGCCGACGAGCTCCGGGCGGAGGTGTCGGCGTGGTCCTCTGCGGAGCTACGCGCCCGCGCCACGAGCGCGATCGCGGGCTGGGGCGCGCTGCTCGCGACGATCGCCGCGGCGCTCGGCGCGGCGGAGCTCTTCGGCGTGAAGGCGTTCGAGGCGGGCGTTGGGCGCGACGTGCATCGGTCGCTGCTCCTCGTGCTCGCCGCGATCCCCACGTTGCAGATGACGATCGCGGGGCTCGGGAACTTCGTCCACGCGCGGGGCGAGCTCGCGTCGCTCGGGGACATGCTCGCGAAGGGCGAGGCGGAGGTTCGTCCGAGGAACGTGGACGCGCCTGCTCGCGCGCTCGATCCTCGCGCGGAGATCCGGCTCGACGGCGTGGGATACGCGTATCCACCGCGGCAAGGCGCCTCCGCGTCGAACACGCCCGCGCTGCGGGACGTCTCGCTCGTGCTCCCGGCCGGCGAAAGCCTCGCCGTGCTCGGGCCGAACGGCGCGGGGAAAACGACGCTGCTCTATCTCCTGCTCGGGCTGGTTCGTCCGGACGAAGGGCGTGTCCTCGTGGACGGCAAGGAGCCGCCGGGGCCGGGACATGCGCGCTTCGGGGATCGGGTGGCCTTCGTCTCGCAAGCGCCGTTCGAGCCGCCGGACGCGACGATCGCCGCGTCGCTGCGCGCCTTCGACGCGGACGCGCCCGACGCTCGCCTCGCCGCCGCGCTCGACGAGGTGGGGCTCTGGGACACGCTCCGGGCCCGCGCCGGCTCGGATGCAGCGGCGCTCGCGCTTCGCCTCGGCTCGCTCTCGCGCGGGCAAGCGCGGCGCGTGATGCTCGCGCGGGCGCTCGTGCGGGAGGCCGATCTCGTGGTGCTCGACGAACCCGAGGCTCACCTCGATGCGGCGAGCGTCACCGAGCTCGCCGGCCTGCTACGACGCCTCGCCGCGCGCCGCCGCGTCATCGCCGCGATCCACGATCCCGCCGTGCTCGGCTTCGCAAACCACGTGCTCCGGCTCTCCGCATGACGCCGCTCCCGACGCCCATCCTCGACCTCTTGCGTGATCCGCGCGCCGTGATGCCCGCGCCCGCGCCGCAGGCGCACGCCGAGGCGATGCTGCGGGCGCACGTGCTCGAGCAAATCTCGCGCGCGCTCGTGGCGCGAGGGGAGCGCGCGATGCTCGTGAAAGGCGCGGCGCTCGCGCTCACGGTGTACCCCTCGCCTGCCGCGCGACCGATGTGCGACGTGGATCTGCTCGTGCCGCCGCGGCGCGAGCGCGCGGTGATCGAAGCGCTCGCGGCCGCGGGGCTCGAGCTGCACGAGAATCGCTTTCGCCCGAAGAGTCGCGAGATGCTCGGCGAGACGCAGCTCGTCGCGCGCGCCGGGGAGATGCGCCTGCTCGTGGAGGTGCACGGGACACTCGACAAGATCGTGCCGCGGCCGATCGACCTCGCGGCGGTGGAAGAACGCGCGAAGCCCGCGCCGGCGCTGCCGGGGCTCTTCGTGCCGTCGGCGGAAGATCATGCGCTCCTCGTGGCGCTGCACGCGGCGGGGCACGAGTTCCGGCACGACATGGCGTGGCTCGACCTTTCTTTTTTGCTGCGAGCCGGGCTCGACACGGGGATCCTCGTGGAGAGAGCGCGCGACTTCCGACTCGGGACGGTGATGTTCGTGGTGCTCTCGACGCTGCGAGCGCTCGGCGCTGCGAGCGTCGATCCCGCGCTCGTCCAGGCCTTCGATCCCGGACTTCTCCGCCGCGCGGCGCTCGTGCCGTTTTACGACGTCGGTGGGTTTCCGGTGCCGCGCACGAAGGCCGCGCTCGGCGTGCGGTGGGTCGTGGGACAAACGCCGCTGCGGGATGATCTCGGCGCATGGGCGCGAGGGCTCGCGCGGTATGCGGCGGCGCGCGTGGCGGATCGGATCGCGGCGAGGTGACGCCTCACTTCGGGATCGCGATCACCGACTCGCAGCCGAAGGCCACGTTGAGCTGCGCGCTGTTGTCCCCCTTGATCTTCGAGCATGCCTCGGGGCACAGGATGATCTGGGTCGGTTTGGCCGGGTCGTCGTAATACCAGCTCCCGGGGACGTCGGCGCAGACCGCGGCATCGGCCGCCTTCGTGAAGGTGACCTCCGGCGAGCCGTCGCTCGGCTTGTACACGACGTTGACCAGGTTCGGGTCGAGCGTCTCTCCCGGGGGCGGCGCCGGGATCGCGATTTCGCAGGACAGCGCCTTGCCGCGGATCTCGTTGAGGGCCTGGATGAAGGCGTCCGTCGTCCCTTGATTGCCGTCCACCAGGAACGCCTGATTCGTCCCGCCCGCCGCTGCGATGGCGTTGAGCGACGAGAGCAGGTCCCCCACGCCGATGACGTAGACGGGGATGCTCGGCGAGCCCGTGAACGCGTCCTCTGCGACCTGCGTGGGCGGGGTGTAATCCTCGTCGTCGTCGGTCCCGCCCGAGCAATCGCCCTTCGGCTCGCCGTCCGTCGCGAGCACGACGACGACCACGTGATCCGGGTTCTCCGCCGCCCGCTGCTTCGCGTACTCGACGGCGCCCTGGAGCCCCGCCGACATGGGCGTGCCGTTGCACGGGCACGGCGTGAAATCGAGCGCTTCGGCAATCGGCGTCGCGTTGGCTGGCAGCGCGGCGATGGGCACCTCGGGCGTCGCGTATTCGTTGATGTCGCACATGTTGTCCTGGCATTTCGTCTGGCCAGGCGTGGGCGCCTGATACGGCGGGAAGAACCCGAGGCCGACGTTGATCCCGGTGGAGTTCGGGTCCTTCATGAACCCGTTCAGCGCCGTGGTGACGTCCTTCCACCGCGGGATGGAGACGAGCCCGCCGTCCTCCACCGCGGAGGTGCAATCGTCGTACTTGGACGTGTCGTGGTAGCCGACCATGGATCCCGACTGATCGAGCATCACGTACATGTCGAGCGGGCGCAGTTCGGCGGTCTTGTTCGTGGAGACGCACGCATCAATCCCGGAGCTCGAGCTGCCGCCGTTCCCGCTCCCGCCGACGCCAGGGAAGCCGATGCCGCCGGTCCCGCCGGTCCCGCCGGATCCACCATTGCCGCTGCCTCCTTGGTTGCCCGAGCCGGCGTTGCCACCTTCGCCGCCGCACGCGGGTATGGCGAGCGCGGGCGCGACGAGCAAAAGGGATAGCGAGAGCGCGAGGCGGTTGGCGAATGCGTATCGGGGTTTCGTGCGGCTCATGGCTTCGTCCTCTCGTTGGGCGGAGATTCGTGGAGCCGCGGCTGGCTCGATGGCGCGGAAGCGCCCGCCGTCGCGCGTCTCCGTTTCGGCCCCGAAGGTAAAGGATGGGCGCCCGATACGCGAGCCGGAATCGTGCCTACCAACGATTCCGACGAGGGTGCGTATATTTGACGACATTCAAACTGCCATCACGCGCCCTGCGCGCTCGGCAGGGTGGAGGCGGGAACGGAAGCGCAAGCGCGAGCGGAGGGGGACGGCATTCAGGGATCCCGCTCGGGGACGGCGATGGGCGCGTATGCGGTACGGCACTCCCGCAGCGGACAACCGATTCTCGGCATAGCACGTGACCATGGAGCGCAACAGAATCTGTGGGAGACATTGCGGTACCGATTCGAGAACGTCGGAATGTGGTTGTTGCCCGAGCTGAATGCCGCGAGCGCCACCCATTCCTCGCGATGCCTTCGAGCCCTGACCACCTCGGGAACGCGAAGCACCGTACAATGCGGCCGTGACAATCCTGCTGGGAGCAGCACTATCTCGACTGCGAGCGAGATTGACCTCGGGATGCAAAGGACGGTACCGTGTCCTTGCCATGCGAGACAAACACAGTACGCGCACGAAGTGGGCAGAGCTGTGCCGCTCGAATGAGTTCAGCGGGCGATGGGTGGCGCTCGAAAATGTCGAGTACAAGCCCGGCAGGAGCGAGCCGCACGAAGGCGACGTGGTCGACAGGGATTCGGATATCGGCCAGCTGTGCAGCCGGATGAGAGAGTCCGAACGCAATCAATGCGTGATTCTTCACTGCGGCGACGCCGACGGCGAGCCATGACCCAGGCCGCCCGTCCCACGCACGGAACACCGGTTTGGCGCGCAGCAAGCTTATCAACAGCCTGCTAGGCACCTGGTCGATCGGCCTGCGCTGAGCGATGCTCCCCGCCGTGCGCTCCCCTCCCCGACCCATCGCCTCCCTTTCCCTCTGCGCGGGCGCGACCGCCCTTGCCCTCGCGCTCGTCGCGCCGCGCGCGGGGGCGGAGCCCGAGCTGGTGCGCTTCGCTTGGGTGCGGGCGCAGGGCGCGGACGCATGCTCGAGCCAGCAGCAGATCGCCGACCTGGTGACGGCGCGGCTCGGGAGGAGCCCGTTTGCAGCCGACGCGGAACGCTCGATCGAGGCCATCATCTCGCGCCCGGAGCGCGGTTTCCGCGCCGAGATCTACGTGCGGGGCCGCGACGGGGCGCTCGCCGGCGTGCGCGAGCTGACGAGCGAGGCGACGGACTGCGGCCCGATCGAGGCCGCGAGCGTGCTCGCCGTCGCTCTCGCCATCGATCCCGAGGCTGGCATGTCCCCGCCTCCTCCGCCCCCTCCTCCGCCGCCCGCAGCCACGCCACCGCCACCGGCGCCTCCGCAGCCGCTGCCCTCTGTCACACCCGCCGTGCCCGCCGCCGCCGCGCCGACTGTGCCCGCCACCGCGCCGACCGTACCCGCCGCCGCGCCCACGCCGCCGGAGGTGCTCGGAGCCTCGGGGATCGCGCTGCGGGGCGGGCTCGGCCTCGGGCTCTTGCCGAAGGCGGCGCCGGGCGTCGGGCTTTCGGGGCACGTGGCGGTCGCGCCGCGGGTGCAGATCACCGGCGAGGCGCTGTGGCTGCCGGAGGCGCGGACGGAAGGCGGGCAGTTTGGCTTCGGACTGTCGACGCTCGCGCTCGGGGCGTGCGTCGACGTGGCGCGGACCGGCGCGGCGGATCTGGCCGCTTGTGGGTCGCTCTGGGCGGGGGCGCTCCACGCCGTCGTCTACGATCTGGAGCCGGCGGAGCCCGGGGACTGGTTCTGGGCGGCTGCGGCGATCACGCCGCGGCTTCGCGTGCGTCTCGCGCCGCGCCTGCACGCCGAGATGGGCGTGCACGTGCTCGTGCCGATCACACGGCGCCCGTTCGAGGTGAAGGGGTGGACAACGCCCATCTTCGAGCAAGCCCCGGTGACCGGGCTGCCGTTCGTGGGGTTGGGGGCGAATTTTCCGTGAAGGTTTGGCGCACCTCCGCGCATTCACGGCCAGCCGCGTGATCTTCGCCGCCCTCGCCCCCCGCACCGCCACCGCGCCCTCCTCCACCACGAACGAGCTCGACGTGCTCGCGGTGCACGAGGCGCAGGCCGACTTCGTGTGGCGATCGCTCCAGCGGCTCGGCATCCGGCCGGCCGATCTGGAGGACGTCTTCCAGGAGGTGTTCGTCGTCGTGCACAAACGCCTGCACACCTTCGACGGGAGCTCGGCCCTGACGACATGGCTCTTCGGCGTGTGCCTCCGGGTCGCGGCGGCGCACCGGCGGCGCGCGTGGTTCCGCCGCGAGGTGCCGACCGACGACGTCGCGGCGACGTTCGAGGCGCCTACCGGCGAGTCCCCCGACGTCGCGCTGGAGGCGCGCCGCGCGCGGGCGACGCTCGACCGCGTGCTCGACGAGATGGACCTCGACAAGCGCGCGGTCTTCGTGATGTTCGAGCTGGACGAGCTGCCTTCGGAGGAGATCGCGGCGATCCTCGGCGTCCCCGTTGGCACGGTGTGGTCGCGGCTCAGCGCCGCGCGCAAGCAGTTCCAGAAGATCGTGGCGCGCCACAAGGCGCGCGGAGGGAGCCTCGAATGAGCGAGCCGACCCGCCTTCGCGACGACGGTCCCGACGACGTGCGCGCGCTGCTCCGCGCCGGATCGAAGACACGCCCGATGACGAAGGCCGAACGCGCCCGCACCACCGCGCGCCTCGGGCGTTACGCCGCCGCCGCCGCCGTGGCGGGAGGGATCTCGTGGCTGCCGGCCGCCGCGCTCTGCGCCGGCCTCGGCGCCGGGACCGCGCTCGTCGCCTGGGGCGTGCATGCCCTCCTCGCGCCCGCGCCGCCGCCGCCGCCGGCCACGCCGCCGCCGGCAGCGCCGTCGCCGGCAACGCCGCCGCCGCCCGCGCCTAGCCCTCCGAAACCGCCCGTGTTGGGGCCTGCGCCTACGCCTCCGAAGCCGCCTTCGCCGCTGCCTACGCCTCCGAAGCCGCCCGTGTTGGGGCCTGCGCCTGCGCCTCCGCCGCCGCCTTCGCCGCTGTTGTAGACGAACAACCCGCACGTGCCCGACATGCAAGTGGTGCTCAGGCAATCCGCGTCCACGGCGCAGGCCTCGCCCTCTTGCTTGGGCACGACGTACAGGTACGCGGCGCCGGCCCTCGTCATCATCCCCTCGGTGTGCTCCTCCGCGCCGACGAGCGCGAATCCATCCCCGAGCGCGAGTCGCCTGCCGAATTGATCGTAGCTCTGCGGATCGGAGGGCAGGTACGTTCGCACCGCCGACCAGGAAACGTCGACCACGCCGTGGTACAGCCGAGCGTGTCCACTCTCGCCCGCGGCCGTCCCGGCCAGCACCACGTTGCCCCGGAGCGCCGGCCAACTATCCCCCTCGAACACTTTGAGCGTCGCGTCATCGCCCTTGGGGTTGTAGAGCCTCCACACGCCATCGCCCCCGAATGCCATGATGTCGCCGTCGAGCGCCACGGTGCGGCCCATATGGGCGTTCGCCCCGAAAAAGCCGAAATGGACGTCCTCGGTCCAGTTCCCGCCTTCGCCTCGAAGGAACCTGTGAACCACCCCGTCGCCCGGTGCTAGGAGCGAAGCGTCCGGCGAGCCGAGGAGCGCGGTGTTCCCCGAGACCGTGACGGACCGCGCAAATCCAGGGGTGGCCGTGACCGGCAAGAGCTTCACGGGCGACGACCACGTCCCGCCCGAACGCGTGAAGACCTGCGCCTCCCCGGAGAGCACCCCGCCGGCCTCGTTCACGCTCGAGGCGAGGATCGTGTCGCCGTCGAGCGCCACGGCGAGCTGCGCGATGTCTCCCGCAGAGACCCTCGGGACGAGGAGCTTGGCCTGCTGCGTCCAGGCGCCGCCGCTCCGAACGAATACGTAGACCGCCCCGTTCTGGCCCGGGAGGTTGTCGGCGCGGGCCATCACCGCCGCCGTGTCGCCGTCGAGCGCCGCGGCCTCACCAAACGCGTCCCCCACCCAGCCGTCACTCGGCGTGAGCGTGGCCTCGAGCGTGGCCACCCCGCCAGCAACCGTGAAGACGTGGGCGGCGCCCATGCCGCCGTCATGAGGCGCGGTGATGAGCGCCGTGTTGCCGCTCACGGCCACGAAGTGCCCGAAGCGGCCCCCCTGCGCGGGCGTCACCTCCGTGAGCTTCTGGGTCTCGGTGACGGTCAGCGCGGAACGCGTGGCCAGGGTCGGGCCCTCGTCGCGCGCCGCGGGCGAGCAGGCGGGGGCCAGGAGCAGAAGCAAGAGCGAAGCACGAAACCAGATACGCATGCGATCTCCTCGGGTTGCGTAAGGATTCGTGAGCCTCGCACGAACGGAAAACCAGTTGGGACACGAACAGCGCGTCCCTACGTGCGATTCGTGCTCGCTCGGTCAGTAGTAGTAGACCTGCACCACGTGCAGCGCGACGAGCACGGGCAGCGGCCAGAACACCACGAGGTGCGCGCGCGACGTGAAGAGCCGCCGATCACGCGCCTTCATCGCGCCCCATCGATTCGAGATCGCCGTCACGACGCCCGCGATCGCGCCGAGCACGCACACGGCGAGGAAATCGATCGATAGCCAGAAATTCAGGTGGTGGCCGAGCCTGAGGCCCGTGTGCACCACGAGCGCGAAGATCGTCGAGGCGCCGATGATGCCGTGGATCGCCCGGAACATGGGCACGTCGAGCCACGTGAATCGCTTCCAGCGCTTGCGCAGCGAGAGCACGAGGCTCACCACGCAGAGGCCGAGCAGCACGTAGCCGGAGATCTGCTTCAGCGTGTCGTCCGTGAAGAGGCGCGCAGGGCCGAGCCGGCCCGCGATCGTCGTCGGCACCGGCATCGGTCGCGACGCGACCGCCACGGCCGACAGGAGGAACGCGCCGATCGACGCCACGAACAGCGGCCTGAGCCCCGACTCGGGCGGCACCGCTTCCTTGCGCGGCGCGACCGACTTGCTGGCCGCACCCTTCTGCGGATGGTCGGGCGGGAGCATGCCGACGCGCTTCGGCGGCACCCAGCTCCGCCGCGCCTGCACGTAGCCGTAGTCGTAGACGCCCTCGTCGAGCGCCTTGAACGCGGCCTCCGCCTCCTCGGCGTACTCGTCCTCCGCCTCGTCCTCGACCTCGTCGTTGATCGCGGGATCCTCGAAGAACGACGGCAAGGGCGGCAGCGGCGTGATCTGCAGGTCCTCGACCGCGCGCGCGGGCTCTTCGAGCAGCGCAGGCGCTCGATCGGATGAGAGGCCGACCTCGGCCTCGTCCTCGGGCAACGCAGGCGGCGCGAGCGCGCGGATCGCCGCTTCGAGGCCCTCGGTGTACGAGGGCGTGGGCGGACGCGACGACACCCGCGGCTTGAGGCTCGGCGGGCGCGAGGACGGCATGCGCCGGCTGCTCGGCACGCCGCTGTCGTAGGTCTCGCGCAGCACGGGCTCGGGCGCGAACGCGGCCGCCGCCTCGGCGCCGAAGTCGGAGAGCCCGGGCGGGACATCCATGAGCGACAAGGTCTTCCGGCGCGCGCGTCCGCTGCTCGAAGGCGGCGGGCTGCCCGGCATGACGATGTTCATGACGGCCGACGAGCGCGGCATCGCGCCCGGGTACGTCGGCCTGCGCTGCGAGACCGGCGCGGGCGTCATCGTGCGGCGCGACGTGGGCGGACGATCCTTGCGCAGCGCGGGCCGCTCGCCCATCCGCACGGAAGGCGGGGGCACGGCGACGGGGACCGCGCCGCTCTCGTCCACGCCGAGCAGCTCCGCGATGAGCGGCTTGCACGAGCCGCAGACCGTGCCCGCGCCCGTCTTGCTGCAGAGCGCCTCGACGTTCCCGCAGCCCTCGACGATCGCCAGGCTGAGCGTGCCGCGCGTGACGCGCATGCAGCCGCAGACGACGGCCTCGTCGGCCCACTCGGTGACCTTCTTCGACTCCTCCTTCGCGAAGAGGTTGCCCGTCGAGCGGAAGCGCCGCATGTCGAAGAACGACATCGGCACGGGCGAGGTGAGCGCGTCGCGGATGCGATCGAGGTTCTCCCAGTCGCCCACGGTGACCGCCCCGATGAGCTTGCCCTGGCGCGTCACGAGCTTGCGGTAGACGCCGCCGGTCGTGTAGCGCAGCGCCGACGAGAGCGGCTTCGTGTCGCCGTCGTACTCGCCGAGCGCGGCGACGGTGACGCCGAGGAGCTTCAACTTCGCGGACTGATCGGCGCCCTTGAACTCCGCGTTCTCGCCGAGCAGGTTCGCCACCAGCACGTCGACCATCTGGTAGCCGGGCGCGACGAGGCCGTACGTGATGCCGCTGTGGCTCGCGCACTCGCCGATCGCGAAGATCTGCTCGTCCGAGGTCTGCAGTCGATCGTCGACGAGGATCCCGCCGTTCGGCGCGCACGTGATGCCCGCGGCCTTCGCGAGCTCGCCGCGCGGGCGGATGCCCGTGGAGACGATGATCATGTCGACGGCGAGGATCTTCCCGTCGTCGAACTCCATCACGAGGCGCTCGGTCTCGTCCTCGAGCGTCTCCTCGGGCTCCTCGTCCTCGACGACCGCTTCCTTCGGCTCCTCGTCCTCCAGCGGATCGTCTTCGACGACGTCGCTACGCGGCGGAGCGAAGCGGTACGGGCCAGCGCTGCCGGGAGCGAGCTCGCCGGGCGTGAGCGACATGAGGGTCTGCCGCGCCTGCCTCTTCGCCTGCTTCTCCGCTTCCTTCGCGAGCCGCTCGGCTTCTCTCTCGGCCTTCTTCTTCGCGGCGAGGTGCTCCTTCGTGGAGACCACGCTCTTGATCTTCTTGCCGACCTGGACCTTGACGCCGAGCTCCTCGATCTTCTCCTTGAGCACCACGGCGCCCTGCGCGTCGAGCTGCCGCGGCATGAGGCCCTGCGCGACCTCGATGACCTGGACCTCGATCGGATGCAGCCTCCGGCCGAGGTCGTAGATCGCCTTCGCCGCCTCGAGGCCGAGCAAGCCGCCGCCGATCACGGCGACGCGGAGCGAGCCCTCGATGTGCGCCTCGATGCTGTAGACGTCGTCGAAGGTCCGGTAGACGAAGATGCCCCTGCGCAGCCGCTTCGAGCCGTCCTCGGCCTTGACGTGCACGCCCTCGATGGGCGGCACGAACGGCTCGGAGCCCGTGGCGAAGACGAGGCGGTTGTACGGGACGCGGCGGCCCGAGTAGGCCTCGACGAAGCTGTGGTCGCGATCGACGCGGATGATCGGATCGTCGAGGTAGAGGTCGATGCCGTGCGACTCGTACCAGTCCTCTTCCGCGAGGATCAGGCTCTCGCCGTCACGGCCACCGAAGATGTCCGTGAGGTGCACGCGGTCGTAGGCGGGGAAGCGCTCCTCGCCGAAGACCACGATGCGAATCGACTGGTTGACCCCGTTCTCGACGAGCTTCTGGCAGAGCCGGTAGCTCACCATCCCGTTGCCGACGATGACCAGCGTTTGCCGGTCGTCGTCCGCAAGAGGCTCGTCAGCATCGGGGAATCCCCCTGCCTTTCCGTCGTATGTGCCCCCCAGTCCGGACGTCACCGGCCTCGTTTCTACACCAGCAGCGGGGCGACGGGCACCTTCTCGACGGCTCGGCCGGGACGGCCCGCAAAATTCGAGCGGCCTGCGTCACGCACCCCACGTGTCCGACGAACTGCCACCGCCGCTTCGCGCCCGCCCCGCGCGCTCAGGAGCGCCAGCGCGTCACGCGCTTGACGAGATCGGGCATCCCGAGCTCCTCGCAGAGGGCCCGGAGCTCCGGCCTCGCCCCCCGGTACGCGAGGTCCTCGAACCCCTCGGTCAGAGGGACGTCGGTCCGGAGCGTGGCGAGCTGCTTGAAGAGGCGGGCCTCGTCGCTCCGCGCGGCGAGGGTCGCGGCGAGCTTCTCGGCGCCCCGCACCTTGATGCCCCACGCCGAGGCCTCGCGCGGGATGCGCTCGATCGTGCCGAAAACGGAAAGCACCGCGGCGGCCGACTTCTCTCCCCACCCCGGGAGTCCGGGATATCCATCCGCCGAATCCCCCACGAGGGCGAGGAAATCCGGGATGGAGGCGGGTTTGACGCCGAATTTCCGGGTGACCCCGTCCGCGTCGAGGACGGCGTTGTCGTTTTTCCGGTCGAGCATGACGACGCGGGTGCCGTCGACGCACTGCGCGAGGTCCTTGTCGACCGAGGCAATCAGGACCTGCCCCGCGTCCTCCGAAAACCGGGCCGCGCCCGCGGCGATCGCGTCGTCGGCCTCGAATTCGACCATGGGCCAGACGACGAGCCCGAGCGCGCGCATGGCGTCCTCGGCCAGGAAGAACTGCGAGGTGAGCTCCTCGGGCAGGCCGTCGCCGGTCTTGTATCCGGCGTAAAGGTCGTTCCGGAACGAACGGACGACGTGATCCGTGGCGCAGGCGATATGCGTGGCGTCGCGCGTGAGGACCATGAGCGTCGAGAGCAGCCCGCGGACAGCGCCGACCTCGCGGCCGTCGGGCGCTTTGCGGGGCGGCTGCGCGAAGTGAGCGCGGAAGAGCTCGTAGGTCGCGTCCACGAGGTGGAGGCGCGGGCGGGCAGGATCGGCGTTTCGCATGTCGGAGACCGGGAATGCGGGTGAGGTGGAGGCCGAAAGGGCGCGTATCCTACGGCGCCGAACGTGGCCTGGGAAGGTCGGGCGCGTTGGGTCCGTCGGGCGCGCCCTGAATCCTGGATACGTACATTTCCGTAGCGCCGTTTTGATCCCTCTTGCGTGCGCATCGGCCTTTCCTTGGCCCTCGGGCTCGTGCGTAGATCGCAGTGGGGGCGTGGACGAATGGGTTCGATCGAGGCACGGCAGCCGGTCCGGAGCCACGGACGATGGCTCGCCGGGCTCGGCGTGGGCCTCGTTGGCGTGGCCCTCCTCCTTTGCATCCGGCTCGGTTTCGAAGAGCGCCTCGGAGCTCGCGCGCGGCTCGTCGAGCTCGTCGTGGCCTTCGCGTTCGTCGTCGCGATCCACGAGGCATTCCGGCGCGCCCTCGCCCGCGCGGAGAGCCAGAACGCCGAGCTCGAGCGCCGCGTCGCGGAGCGGACACGCGAGCTCGAACGGATCGCCTGCGCGCGCACGGCCGAGATCGAGTCGCTCCTCGCCCACGTGCCGTTCGCTTTCGCTTTCTTCGACCGCGCATGCCGTTACCTCCTCGTCAACGCGGCGCTCGCGCGGATGAATGGTTTGTCCACGAACGATCATCACGGCCGCACGATCCACGAGGTCGTCCCGGAGTTCGTCCCCCTCGTGGAGCCGCTGCTGCGCAAGGTCTTCGAGACGGGCGAGGCCGTGGAAGGCATCGAGATCACGGCCGGGGGCAAGGATCGCTCCGAGGAGCTGCGTGATTGGCGTCTCCACCTGTTCCCCGTGCTCGCGCCGGACGGTGCCGTCGCCTCGGTCGGCGTCCTCATCGTGGACATCACCGAGCGCAAGCGCGCCGATCGGATGGAGCTCGCGGTCCGCGACGCCCGCGCGCGCGCCGAGCAGAGCCTGTCGAAGCTCGAGGCGATCCTCGGGAGCATGGCCGAGGCGGTCCTCGTGAGCGACGCGGAGGGCAACTTCGTCTCGCTCAACCCGTCCGCGCGAGACGCCTCCGACGGCGGGATCCGCGAGCATGACCAACCCGTGTCCACGATCGTCGGCATGCACCTGCGCGACTTCGCGGGCAACCTCGTCCTGTCGACGCTCGACGGGCGCGAGCTGCGCCTCGAAGAGTGGCCCATCTCCAGGGCGATCCGAGGCGAGGTGTTCAGCGATCTCGACCTGCGCATGCGTCGCCCGACAGGCGATGCGGTCGTCATCCGCTACGCAGGCCGGGCCGTGCGCGACGCGGAAGGCAAGGTGGAGTTCGGCGTCGTGACGATGCGCGACGTGACCCGCGAGCTCTGCGCCGCGGAGGAGCGCGAGGCGCTGCTCGCGAGCGAGCGCGCCGCCCGCGAAGAGGCCCAGCGCGCGAGCCGGCTCAAGGACGAGTTCCTGGCCACGGTTTCGCACGAGCTCCGCACGCCGCTCACGGCCATCGCGGGCTGGTCCCAGATCCTGCAGAAGCCCGACCTCGCGCCCGCGACGATCGCGCGGGGCCTCGGGGTGATCGACCGCAACGCGCGCCTGCTGACGCAGCTCATCTCGGATCTGCTCGACGTCGGCCGCATCGTGAGCGGCAAGCTCAAGCTCGACGTGTCGTCCGTGGACGTCGAGGCCGTGATCGACGCCGCGCTCGAATCGGTGCGCCACGCGGCGGACGCGAAGAGCATCGAGCTGTCGCGATGCGAAAGCGCGCGCGGACGGACGATCCTCGGCGATCCGGGGCGCATCCAGCAGATCGCGTGGAACCTGCTGTCGAACGCGATCAAGTTCACCTCGCGCGGCGGGGTCGTCGAGGTCTCGTGCACGAGCGACGACACGCGCGTGGAGATCGCGGTGAAGGACACGGGGCAAGGGATCACCCCGGAGTTCTTGCCGCACGTCTTCGAGCGCTTCCGCCAGGCCGACGCCTCGGCAGCGCGCCAGCACGGGGGCCTCGGCCTCGGGCTCGCCATCGTCCGGCACCTCGCGGAGCTGCACGGCGGGCGCGTACGCGCCGAGAGCGAAGGGTCAGGCAAAGGGGCGCGCTTCGTGGTGGAGCTGCCCGTCGCGCCCATCCCGGACGAGAGCCTCACGAACGCGCCGTCCACGCAGCAGAGGAGCCGCGAGAGCACGCGGCCCTCTCTCGCGAACGGGCATGATCTCTCGGGCGCGCGTGTGCTCGTGGTCGACGACGAGCCGGACACGCGCGACGTCGTGCAACGCCTGCTCGAGGAGCACGGCGCCGAGGTCGTCGCCGCGGCGAGCGCGGAGGAAGCGCTCGGGCTCGTCGAGGCGCGATCCATCGACGTGCTCGTGAGCGACCTCGGCATGCCGGGGATGGATGGATTCGCGTTGATCCGCGAGCTCCGGAGCGCCCGCAGGCTCGATCCTTCGCGCTTGCCCGCGGTCGCGCTCACCGCGTTCGTGCGCCCCGAGGATCGGCGCCGCGCGCTCGCCTCGGGCTACCAGGCGCACATCGAAAAGCCGATCGAGCCGATGGAGCTCGTCGCCGCCGTGGGAGCCCTCGCGCTCCGCCAGAGAGGCGTCGCCCGCGATTCGAGCGGCGCCTGACGAGGCCTACTTCTGGACGAGGCTCTGGAGCCGCGCGAGCGCCGCGGGCTCGGCGCGGAGCACGAGGTGCGCGCCGGCTTCGTCGTACGTCTCGGACAGGACCTTCGCGTGCTCGTAGACCTCGCTCACGAGGGCCTGCTTCGTGTACGGCACGACGAGCTCGCCGGGTACCATGAGCGCGTCGAAGAAATCGATGAGGATCTGCCGCAGGCGCGTGATGTCCGCCGGGTCCTTGGCCGACATCAGGATCGCCTCGGGGAACTCGCCGAGGAGGATCGTCCGATCCTCCTCGGCGACCCGATCGACCTTGTTCAGCACGAGCTTGTAGGGCACGCCTTCCGCGCCGATCTCCGCGAGCGTCGAGCGCGTCACCTCGAGCTGGCTGCGGAACGTGGGGTCCGAGGCGTCGGCCACGTAGAGCAGGAGCGAGGCTTCGAGCGCCTCGTCGAGCGTCGATCGGAACGAGGCCACGAGGTCGTGCGGCAGCTTCTTGATGAAGCCGACCGTGTCCGAGACGAGGACGCGCGGTTTGACCTCGGGATGCAACGCGCGCACCGTGGTGTCGAGCGTCGCGAAGAGCTTGTCCATCACGTACACGTCGCTGCCCGTGAGCGCGCGCATGAGCGACGACTTGCCCGCGTTCGTGTAGCCCACGAGCGCGACGCGGCGGGCGTTCTGGCGCAGCGCGCGGCGCGTGGCCTGCTCGCGCTGGATGCCATCGATCTCCCTGCGCAGCTCGGCGATGCGATCGCGGATCTTGCGCCGATCGAGCTCGAGCTGGCTCTCGCCCGCGCCGCGGCCGCGTTGCCGATCGCCGCCGCCGCTCGACTCGCGCAGCCGCGGCGCCACGTAGTTGAGCCGCGCGATCTCCACTTCGAGCCGCGCCTCGCGGCTCCGCGCGTGGCGGTGGAAGATCTCGATGATCACGCCGCTCCGATCGAGCACCTCGGCGCCCGTGCACTTCTCCAGGTTGCGGAGCTGGCTCGGCGAGAGGTCGTGATCGACGACGACGAGCGTCGGCGTCTTCGCCGCGTGCACGACGCCCGCGTCCGCGTCGTCTGCGTCGTCGTCGCCCGGGGCGCTCTCCGGCGCCTCCTCGTACTCCTCGTCGTCGTCGTCGCGCTTTTGCCCGGGCTTCTTGAAGCGCATGCCGGCGGGGCCCGGCCCGCCCGTGATCTCGGCGAGCACGCGGAGCTTCCCTTCCCCGAGCACGGCGCCCTTCGAGACGTGCGAGCGTCGCTGCGACACCGTCGCCACGACGTCGTAGCCGAGCGTGTTCACGAGCCGCCCGAGCTCGGCCATGTCGGCCGCGTGGTCGACGTCGGCGACGGTGGCGAGCTGGACCGCGACGAGGACGGCGGCGGGGCGATCGGTTCCGTTCTTGGACATAGAGGGTACGATTTCGATCGAAGGAGCGAGCTTTCGCGCCGTCCTAGCACGGCGAGGGCAGGCGCGCGTAGCTTTGCCGGGGACGATTCAGCGCGAAGGATGGCCGAGCTCGGCGGGATCCTGCTGGTAGAAGGCGCGCATCTGCTCGTAGAGCGCGGGATGTTTGGCGCGGAGGGCGCGCGGTCGCTCGAAAAAAACCTCCGTCACGACGGCGAAGAACTCGGCCGGGTTCTTCGCGCCGTACGTATCGATGAGCGTGCGGTCCCCCGACGCGACGTCCCGCAAGAGACCCTCGTAGGCCGCGCCGAGCACCCGCGCCCACGGTCCGTACGCCGCGCGTCGCTCGAGCACGGGCGCGCCGTCGGCCGCGCCGTCCTCGGTGTCGAGCTGATGCGCGAACTCGTGCAGGACCACGTTGTGACCGTCGCGGACGTCGGCCGCGCCGTGCAAGACCGCGTCCCAGGCCAGCACGACCATGCCCCTCCCCCACGACTCGCCGAGCCTCGTCTCTCCGTCCTCGACGACGATGCCGCCGTCGACGGTGCGCGGGCGCTTGTCGACATACGTGCTCGGATAAACGAGGACAACCTCGAGATCCGGGTAAACGTCGTTCTCGCGGTTGAGGAGGAGGACGCAGGCCTGGGCCGCGATCGTGACGCGGATCTCGTCGTCGACGTCGATCCCGCCGCAGCCTTCGAAGCGCTTCTCGTCGAGGAAAATCTGCACGAGGCCGCGGAGCTCGTCCTGATCCTCGGACGAGAGCCTACAGAAGTAAGGCACATTCTCCGCGAGGATGGCCTCCCACGCGGGCGGAAAGGGGCGGCCCCGGACGGCGCTTCGCCTTCGTTCCTTGAAGAAGCCGAACATCGAGGAGGAGCATGCCATGATTCCAGGATCGGGAAGAACCTGAAATGGCACATCCGGCGATATCGATGCTATGCTGGAGGATCTGGACGCCCGGCGCTCGCCGGTCAGCGCGGAGGAATCGGAATGGCTTATCGCCTCGTGCAGCGTGGAGAGGGAGAACAGCGGCCGCTCGTCGTTCTTTATCTGGTGGGCGCGCACGTCGACGCCGATCTGCGCGCCGCGCTCGGGCCCGAGCCGAGCATCGTGGCCTACGACGAGGCCACGGGCGAGCCATTGCCGCAGACGGTGGCGCGGGTCGCAGCCACGACGGGCGTTCCCGTCGGGGACGTCATCCTCGCGGGTTTTTCCGCGGGCTGCCAGGCCGTGCGCCGCGAGCTCATCGCAGGCCGTGATCCCTCGGGCGTGCTCGCGATCGACGGCACGCACGGAGATTTGCCGCCAGCCGACTGGCAACTCGCGCCATGGCGCGCGCTCGCCGAGCAGGCGCGGCGCGGCGAGCGTCTCTTCGTGGCGACGTGCACGCAAAACACGTACGTCGAGACAGACCTTCCGAAGCCGAAGCGTTACAGCGCGACCGTCACCGTGCTGCGGCTCGCGACGAGCTTCGCCCTCACGCCCTCGCCAGCACCGGAGGGCGAGCACGACGGCGAGCTCCACGGCTACAGCTACGCGAGCGCGAGCACGGACGCCGAGGCGCACATCCGGCAGCAACGGGTGGTCCTGCCAGACGTGCTGCGCCGCCACGTGAAGCCGTGGCTCGCCGCACGCGCAGCGACGCTGCGTCCCGAGGAGCGCGCGATGGCGCAGGCCGCAGTCGCGCTCTCACTCGACCGCATGGCGCGCGCCGAGCTCTCGGGCCAGCAGGAAACCATGCCCCCGCCGAGCGCCTGAGCATTGGTCTCCTCGGGGGCGCTTCGCTGGGGCGTTGCCCCAGGCCCCACCAGGGGCTATCCGCCCCTGGACCCGGACCAGCGCAAGCGCTGGACTCGGGGTCGATGAACTGCGCGATGCGCAGTTCATCGAACAGGCCGAGTCAAGACCAGCTACGATCCCGCCAATCAAGACAGCCGCGCTGACTCACGCCGAACCGATTGCGGCGCTCGTCACGGTTTCTTGGCGTCGACCATGATTCGATCCTTCGGATCGAACTTCGGCGAGAACGTGGAAACGACCACGGTCACGCCTGGTCCTTCATGCACGTAAGAATGCACGGCGCCGCGGGGAATGACCTGCACGTCGCCCGCCTTCACCATGCGCGTCTGCCCCTCGACGGTGAACGTCCCGCTACCCTCGAGAATCACGACGAACTCGTCGTGCTCGGCATGGTAATGCAGTGGCACGGTTCCACGGGTCTGGATCACGTTGATCGTGTGATCGGCATTCTCGAAGAGTGGGACGAGCTTCGTCTTCTCGTCCGGCCCGATCGGGTTTTTCTCGACGAGCTCGCGGGCGTTGCCCAGGAAAAACTCCCCTTTGCCTGCATGCGGGAGCGCGGGCGCGGCGGCGGCCGTTTCCGCGGGCGCAGCGGTGGCCGCGTCCGCGCAACGCTCCTGCGTGGGAGCGCAGGCGGACAGGACGAACAGGGACGTCGCGACGAGCAGGACGCTCGGGGTCGTGGGGGAAAACGGCGCGCGCATCACGCGCCGAGGGTACCAAAAGGTCGCGGCCTGGGTCGAGCGATCCGCGGGCGTCAGCGCCGCAGCCGCTCGAGTTCTGCGCGCATCCGGGCGAGCTCGAGCTCCAGGTTTCGCCGCGCCACGCGCTCCGCCTCGAGCGTCTCCCGTGCCGCGCTCTCCGCCTCGCGCGCCTCCTGCGCCTTGCGCTCTGCTTCCTGCGCCTTCCGTGCGGCCGCCTCCGCCTCCGTCGGGAACAGCACCTCGCCCTCGGCGTCCACGGCCAGGCGAAGCCGCATGGCATCACCGCCGCCGACCGCGCGCAGCACGCAGTCGAGCACTTCACTCCGGACCCGATCCGCGTTCGTCGCCTCGACCATCACGAGTTTGCCGCGCTCGTCGCGCCGATGGATGCGGAAACGCGTGCGACCCGAGCGGACGTCGACGTAGGGGTCGAAGACGACGAGCTCCCGCGTGCCGAGCGCGTCGTGCCGCTGCGGGGACTCGGAGGCGTCCTTGCTCTCGTCTTCCTCGGCCATGATCTCGAGCGCGAAGCTCGGCGCGACGCCCGTCTGCCAGACCTTCCAGCACCGGGGGGCCACGTCGTGCGGGAGACCCGACATCACGTACACGTCGGGCGCCACCACGGCCTTCGGATTGCCCTTGATCCAGTAGATGAACTGGTCGGCGCCCACGAAGGCCTGGATGCCTCGTTCGGCGAGGAACCGCGCGATCAAGGGGCGAAGCAGCTCGGTCATGAGGCGCTGGAGAGCGCTTTCACCCATGTCGTCGAATGCGGGATAAAACGTCGGATCGTCCGGATCCTCCGCCCCGAGCCGCCACGCCGCGCTGCCCATGATGGAGAGAGGTTAGCACGGTCGCAGACCCAGGGGAAGGGGCACACGATGCCCCTACCACGCGTGCGCCGACGGACCAAGAAAAACGTTTTTCCGCGGAAGGTTTGTCCTGCCTTCAGGGGAGCATCGGCGGGGGGATCTTGGAGCCCCGATCCTTCACGTCGACCTCGACCACCGCGAAATGCTCGAGCACCCCGCTGGCGACCGCCTGGTTCGTCACGTAAAGCCCTCCCCTGCCGTCGAATGCCATGTGCGCCGGCCCATCGAGGGGAATCTCGTCGTTCGTGGCCGCGGAAAATCGACCGAGCTCACCGCCCGTGGGCTTCACGATCGCGATTTCGTTCGTGATGGAGAGCGCCACGAAGAGCGCCCCGTCCTCGCCGAGGCCCATGCCCCAAGGCGCCTCGAAATTCGGAAAGACGTGCACGAGCGTGATGTCGTTTTCGCTCGGGGCAGGGACACGCGGAATCCTGTAAATACGGCCCTCCCACGGCGCGTCGGCGGAGAATGCGACGGTCACGTAGACGCTCTTGCCGTCGGCGCTGACGAGGATCCCCCGCGCGCCCTGGAGGTCGTAAAACCCGGCGAGCTTCGCGCTCTGAAGCCAGATCTTGGGCGCGCCGCCGCCCGGCGGGATTCGATAAATCGTGGCCTGCGCGGCGTCGGTCACGTAAGCGGAGCCGTCCTTGGCGAGCGCGATGTCGCTCGGCATCGGCGGCAATTCGAGGGTGGTGGACGAGCAGAGCTCCGCGGGATTCACCGGATCGCAGAGAGGTACGTCGGGGAAAGGCCCGGCATACACCGATTGATGCCACGTCCCGTGCTTCTTCTCCGAGAACCGGAGGACGCCGAGCTGCGAGCTCACGGCATAAAGGCGCCCATGGAAGTCGATGGTGAGGCCCGTCAGCGCGTGGGGCGCGGCGAGGTCCTCCCCCTGGATGAGGATCGTGTCGAGCTGCGCCCCGCTCTTCGCGTGGAACACCGCGATCTCGGAGGGGGCACCGCCCGCGTCGACGCCCAGCGCCGGACCGGCGACGTACACGCGGCTCTTGCGGAACGTGATACCGTCCGGATACCCGGGCGTCTCCGCGACACGCGCGAGGAAATCACAATGGGAGGGCGCGGCCGAGGGCGCCTGCGTCTGGAGGACCAGGGCGACCGCCACAGCCGCGCCGATTGCAGACCCGAAACGATTCGCACCCAGTCGAACCCTGGCTCGCGTCATCTGCGCCCTCCTTTGGAAGCTCGATCGGCGCCCCGTGCGCCGTCGTGAGACTCTCGAAATGAGTCCGACATGGACCACGAATGCTGACGAATTCGGTGGCTACCCGCCATCAGGGAATTCCGGGAATACCCGACGTCTCTACGCCCGATGGTATACCCCACATCACGGGAATGCATAAGCACGTTCCATACCGACGAACCGGTGGATCCAGGACGGAGCACCGAAAAAGCCCGGGCAGAAAAAGATCCCCGCCGAGGAATGTGGCGGCGACGGACGCGCAGAGACGAGCCGTCGTCGAGAGGGTCGCCGCGCGGCTCCCGTACGCACACGCACGGCCATGACCGGGACGAACCAGCGAGCCGGTGGGGCGACGCCTTGCATTCGCCAGTGACCAGGCGCCAGCGTAAAACCGTCGTGGACGAGCCGGTCAGGGTTTGGTAGGAAGCACCATTATGGACGGATTGGGGTTCGAGCCCTTCGACACGCCGCTCGGTCGCGTGGTCGTGGCCTGGAGTCCGAGAGGCATCTTCGCGCTGGCGCTGCCAAGCGAACGAGAGGAAGAGACGCTCGCATGGATCGCAGCGAGCGCGCCCGGCGCCGTGCGCGGAGATCCGCCAGGCTGGGTCAAGGACGTGATGCGCCTCGTCGCAGCGCACCTCGGCGGCGCGCCGCAAGATTTTTCGCAGGTGCCGCTCGACCTCGAACGGATATCGCCGTTTTACCGGGCCGTCTACGAGGCCGCGCAGGACATTCCGCCCGGCCAAACCGTGACGTACGGCGAGCTCGCCGCGCGCCTCGGCAAGTCCCGGGCAGCCGCCCGCGCCGTGGGGCAAGCGCTCGCGAAGAACCCGATCCCGATCGTGGTGCCCTGCCACCGGATCCTGGGCGCAGCCGGTGCCGCCGTGGGCTTTTCCGCGCCAGGTGGCGTGCAGACCAAGGCACGGTTGCTGGCGCTCGAAGGAGCGCGCATCCCGCGCGTTCGCTGAGAAGGTGTTCTGCAGCGTGGCGCCGGGGTTTCACCCCGGACCCGACGAGGGGCTGTCCGCCCCTCGACCCGGACCAGGCACGGCCTGGACCGAGGGCCGAGAAACCGCGCGATGCGCGGTTTCTCGGACGGGCCCGTGGCAAGACCACGAGCGGCGTTGCCAACCAAGTCAGCAGCGCTGCCCTACATGCTGGAAATGTCTTCCCTGTCGACAGCGCGCATCGCGCGCTGTCGCCCCGGGTCCAGCGCTTGCGCTGGTCCGGGTCCAGGGGTGGACAACCCCTGGTCGGGGTCCGGGGTGAAACCCCGGCGCTACGCTGTGAATCGCCCGCGGCTCAGGCCGGGTGCGCGGCGCCGTTGAGCTCGGACGGCTCGGAGGTCTCGTCGGTGCTCATCGTCGAGGGCCCGAGCTCCATCACCGGCGGCGCGGCCGGCGTTGCGTCCATCGGCTCGGCGGCCGGCTCGGCGGCCGGCTCGGCGCTCGCTGCCTTTGCCTTCGGTGGGCGGCCGCGGCGCTTCGGCGAGTCGCCGTTCGCCTCCCGGGAGGGCGCGGGCGGCGAGGACGTCGTGCCCGCGATCCGCGCGACCGACTCGACCTTCGACCGGATGTCGGGGTGATCCTCGGCGTAGACGCGCGCGTAGGCGAGCGCCTTCGTGGTCTTGCTCGACAGCGTCTCCTCGCTGTCCCGTAGCGACGCGCGCGCGGCTTCGAGGGCCGCCTCCGCCTTGGCGACGGCCTCGGTGTGGGTCCGGACCTCCGTCACCACCTGCTCGAGGGTCGCCCGATCGACGCCGGGAAAGCTCACATGCGAGAGCTCGTTCGCGAACAGGTCCATCAGGGCCTGGACCGAGGGAGGAATGGGGTCTGCCACGTCCATCGTCGTCTCCGTTTGCCGTTGCGGGGCCGGGGCGCGCGCCCGGACCCTGCGCGATCCGCTCGGGCGGGTCGCTACCCCAGGTCGTGGCCGCTGTCTAGATGTACAGTGGCAGATCGATGGCGAGCCGGGTCATTCAAGCCGGGACGGCCCCGACGTACCGCGAAGCCGGCCGGATGAGCCGCCCCGCTCGCCGCTGCTCCTCGACGTGCGCGCACCAGCCGGCCGCCCGCCCCACCGCGAAGGTCGGCGTGAACAGCTCGCGCGGCAGGCCCACGGCGTCGAGCAGGACGGCCGTGTAGAACTCGACGTTGGCCTTGAGCGGCCGATCCGGGTGGCGCTCGGCGAGCCGGGTCTCGGCTGCGCGCTCGGTTGCCCGCGCGAGCGCGAGGCGCGCCCCTGCCCCCGCGGTCCCGTCGCGCTCGAGCTCGCCGATGGCCCGCTCGAGCACCGCCGCCCGCGGATCCCGCACCCGGTAGATCCGGTGCCCCATGCCCATGATCCGCCTCCCCGCCGCGAGTTCGGCCGCGATCCACGCCGCGGCCTGCGACGGCTCGCCGATCGCGTCGAGCATGTCGAGCACGGGCCCCGGCGCGCCGCCGTGCAGCGGGCCCTTGAGCGCGCCGATCGCCGCCACGATCGCCGACACCAGATCCGAGCCCGTCGAGGCCACGACCCGCGCGGTGAACGTCGACGCGTTCATGCCGTGATCGGCCACCGTCACCAGGTAGGCGTCGAGCGCGCGCGCGGCCGCCTCGGGCGCGGCCGCGCCGCGCACCATCCGCAGGAAATCCGCCGCGTGACCGAGCTTCGCGTCCGGGGCGATCGGCGCGCCTCCCGCGCGACGTCGCGCCCAGGCCGCCGCGAACGTCGCGACCGCGCCCGTGACCCGCGCGAGCTCGACCCACGCAGGCCGCCCCTCGGACCGCCACCCCGCGCGCGCGCCGAAGTGCGCCACGCACGCCATGAGCCCCGCGCTTCCGTCCTCCGCGACGAGCGCCTCCCCGAGCGACGGAATCTGCTCGAAGGCCAGCGTCCGCCCCTCGGCGAGCGCCTCCGCGATCGCGCCGCGGGTCGCCGCGTCCGGCAGCGCGCCCGTCCAGAGCAGCGCGCAGAGCTCCTCGAAGCCGACCCGGCCCGCGAGCGCCTCGATGTCGTACCCGCCCACGACGAGCCGCCCCCGCTCGCCGTCGACCTCGCTCAATGCCGTATCCGCCACGACGACGCCATCGAGCCCGCTCGCCTTCGTCGCCGCGTGCTTTGCCCCATTCTGCTTTGCAAGGTCCATCGTTTCCTCCTTCGTTGATGGTATCCTTGATGTCGTGAGCAACGTTGATCAACGTGGATTGATCAATCAATCTACTGGATTCGACAATCAACCCTCGAACCTCGTGTCCGGCGCCGAAGCCGCCGCGCTGCTCGGGGTGAAGCGCGAGACGCTCTACGCGTACGCGAGCCGCGGCCTCGTCCGCAGCGTGCCCAGCGAGGGCGGACGGAGCCGCCTCTACATGCGCGACGACCTCGAACGGCTGAAGGCCCGGAGCGACGCGCGCCGCGGGCACGGCCCGGTCGCCGCTTCCGCCTTGCGCTGGGGCGAGCCCGTCCTCACCTCGACGATCACCACGATCAGCGCCGAAGAAGGCCCGCGCTACCGCGGTCAGGCCGCGACAGCCCTCGCCAAAGCCGGCGTGCCCTTCGAATCCGTCGCCGAGCTGCTCTGGACCGGCACGCTCCCCGAAGAGCGCCCCACCTGGACCTTGCCCCAGGAACCCGCCCTCCCCGCCGTCCGCCTCGCCGACCTCGTCCCCGAAGGCGCCCCGCCCCTCGCCACGCTCGCCCTCGCCGTCCCGGCCCTGGCCGCGCGCGATCCCCTGCGCTTCGCCGCCACCGAGGAGGCCGAGCTGCCCCGCGCCCGCGCCTTGATCCATCGCCTCGCCGCGCTCTCGGCCCTGCCTTCGGGCGCACGCCGCGCCAAGGCCGCGCTCGCCGAGCCCACGATCACCGGCGCGCTGCTCGTCGCCCTCGGCGGCCGCAGGTCCGAGCGCGCCGAGGCCGCCCTCGAACAGGCGCTCGTGCTGCTCGCGGATCACGAGCTCGCCACCTCGACGTTCGCCGTCCGCGTCACCGCCTCGACCGGGGCCGATCTCTACGCCTGCGTGAGCGCCGGGCTCGCCGCGGTCTCCGGCCCGAAGCACGGCGGCGCCTGCGACCGCATCGAGGCCGTGGTCGCCGAGGTCGGCCGCCCCGAAAAAGCCCGCGCCGTGGTCGCCGCCCGCGCCCGCCGCGGCGACATGGTCCTCGAGCTCGGGCACCCGTTCTACCCCGACGGAGATCCGCGCACCCCGCCCCTGCTCGCGGCCGCGCGCGCGGAGGCGCCTCGAAAAACCAGCGTCGCCGCCCTCTTCGCGCTGCTCGACGCGACGAAAGAGGCCGGCCATCCGCCCCCGTCCGTGGACGTCGGCCTCGTCGCCCTTTGCCTCGCGCTCGGCCTGCCGCCGGGCGCGGCGACGACCCTCTTCGCGATCGGCCGCCTCGCCGGCTGGATCGCCCACGCCCTCGAACAGCGCAAAGATCCCGCGCTCCTGCGCCCGCGCTCGATCGCGTCATGAGGCGCGGGCCATCCGCCTCCCCTGCGGCGAGATGTGCGCCTCGAACCAGTGCCCCGCGAGATCCGCGACCTGATCGAGCGCCCCCGGCTCTTCGAAGAGGTGTGTCGCCCGCGGGACGATGACGATCTCCCGCTCGCACCGGAGATCCTCGAACGCCTGCTGGTTCAGATCGATCACCAGCGTATCCGCCCCGCCCACGATGAGCAGCGTCGGCGCCTGGACCCGCGGCAGCGCTGGGCCCGCGAGATCGGGCCGCCCGCCGCGCGAGACGACCGCCAGCACCGTGTCGGGCCGCTCCGCCGCGGCCACGAGCGCCGCCGCGGCCCCCGTGCTCGCTCCGAAGAGCCCGATCCCGAGGCCCGCCGTCGACGACGCCCGGCCGAGCCAATCGACGACGCCCGTGACCCGCCGCGCGAGCAGGTCGATGTCGAACCGGATCTCGGCCGTCCTGAGGTCCACGGCCTCTTCCTCGGCCGTCAAGAGATCCACGAGCAACGTCGCGAACCCGCGCGCCCGCAAGCTCGCCGCGACGTGACGATTGCGCTGGCTGAACCGGCTCGAACCGCTGCCGTGGGCGAACAGCACGACGCCCCGCGCTCCTGCCGGCATCCCGAGATCGCCGTTCAGCATCACGCCGTCCGCCGGCATGCAGACCGGCGAGGTCTCCGCTCGCTCGTTCACCATGATCTGCGCCCTCCCCGTGCTCCCTCGGGCATCGGGCAGAGAGGCCAAAGGCGGTAGCGGTTCGCAGGCTCGTCAGAGGTCGATCTGCATGCCGAGCTCCACGACGCGACCCGGAGGCAGGCCGAAATACGCCGTGGCGGGACGCGCGTTGCGGGAAATGAAGGCGAAGAGGTCCTTGCGCCATTTCCACATCTTCGAGCGGCCGGTCGGCAGGAGCGTCTCGCGGCCGAGGTAATAACTCGTGCGCTGGAGCTCGATCGAGAGGCCGTACTCCTTGCAGGCGGCGAGCGCGCTCGGCACGTGCGGGGTCTGCATGAAGCCGTAGCGGGCATTGACCCGGAAAAACCCGTGGCCCTTGTGCTCGACGGTCAAGCGCTGATCGGGCGGGATCTCGGGGACGCGCTCGTTCGAGATGGAGAGCAGGACGACCTGCTCGTGCAGGACCTGGTTGTGCTTGAAATGGTGGAGCAGGACGGGCGGCGTGCCGTTCGGGTTCGAGGCCATGAAGACGGCCGTGCCGCGGACGCGGTGGGGCCTCGTGCGCTCGACGTCCTCGAGGAACAGCTCGAGCGGCAGGATGCCATCCTTGAAGGACTCGGAGAGGATCCGGCGGCCCGATTTCCAGGTCGTCATGACCGTGAAGATCACGAGCGCCATGGCCACGGGGAACCAGCCGCCCTGGAGGAACTTGGCGGCGTTCGCCGAAAGAAACGAGAGGTCGATGGCGAGGAAGATCGCGACGGGCGGCAGCGCCTTCCAGAGCGGCCAGCCCCAGCGCTTCGTGACGACCACGAAATACACCGTCGTGGTGATCGTCATCGTGGCCGTGACCGCGATGCCGTAGGCCGCCGCGAGCGAGGTCGAGGTGCGGAACGTGAAGACGAGCAGGATGCAGGCGACGAGCAGCGCGCGGTTGATCTCGGGGATGTAGATCTGCCCCTCGGTGTCCTTCGAGGTGTGGACGATCGTGACGCGCGGGAAGTAGCCGAGCTGCACCGCCTGCTGCGTCAGCGAGAACGCCCCGGAGATGAGCGCCTGCGAGGCGACGATCGTGGCCCCCGTGGCGATGGCGACCGTCGGGTAGAGGGCCCAGGAGGGGACGAGGCCATAAAATGGATTCGTCGCGCCGCCGGGGTTCTGGAGCAGATACGCGCCCTGGCCGAAGTAATTGAGCAGGAGCGCGGGCCAGACGACGGCGAACCAGACCCGACGGATCGGGCCGCGCCCGAAATGGCCCATGTCCGCATAAAGCGCCTCGCAACCCGTGATGCAGAGGACCACGGCGCCGAGGAGCAAAAAGCCGTGGCCGCGCTGCGCGAGGAAAAACCGCACGCCGTGCCGGGGATCGACGGCGGCGAGCACGCTCGGATTGGCCAGGATCCACCGGCCCCCGAGGATGGCGATCGTGACGAACCAGACGAGCGTGACGGTCCCGAAGACATTGCCAATGCCCCCGGTGCCGCGCTTTTGCACGAGGAAGAGCGCGAGCAGGATGGCCACCGTGAGCGGCACGACGACGTGCTTGAGCGGCTCGTACGCGACTTCGAGGCCCTCCATGGCCGAGAGCACCGAGATGGCGGGCGTGATGACGCCCTCGCCATAAAGGAGCGACGCGCCGAGGAGCACGAGCAAGACGAGCGGACCCGTGCCCGGGCCCTTGCGTGTGGGCACGAGCGCGAGCAGGGCCATGATGCCGCCGGAGCCCTGGTTGTCGGCCTTGAGGACGAACGTGAGGTACTTGACCGTCACGACCATCAAGAGCGACCAGAAGACGAGCGAGAGGATGCCGAGGATGTTCGCCGGCGTGGGCGCGACGTGATGCGGGCTCTCCGGGCTGAAGCACTCCTTGATCGCGTAGAGCGGGCTCGTGCCGATGTCGCCGAAGACGACGCCGAGGGCGCCGAGGAGCAAGGCCCAGCGCGCGCCGTGCGCCGTCTCGCAGTGCGGCGCGGCGGCATGCGGCGGCGCGATGGGTCGTGGCGCCTCTTCGGCCGCCCTTGGGTCTGGGACCACGCTGCTTTCGTCCGCCGCGGATGCGTCGGTGGAGGCGAGCGTGCCCGCTTGGTCTTCCGTCATGGAGCGCCGATGGTACCCCATCCGAAGAGAGACGCGAGGCGAGGCCCGACGCCCCGGGAGGCTTGACCACGAGGACGGTGTGGACTTGTGTAGAGGGATGCCGGCACGGAGCACGCGCGGATGGGGATGAAGCTCCTGTGGGTCTGCGTCGGCGGGGCGATCGGCTCGGGAGCACGGTTTCTCGTGACGACCTGGTCCCTTTCGCGGTACGGCACCGCGTTTCCCTACGGGACCCTCGCCGTCAACGTCGTCGGCTCCTTCCTGCTCGCGCTCCTCTTCCAGCTCTCCCGGAACGCCACGTGGCTCGGCCCGACGCTCCAGGTCGCGCTCGGCGCAGGTTTTCTGGGCGGCTTCACGACGTACTCCACGTTCAACCTGGAGATCGTCCAGTACGTACAGAACGGACAGCCCCGCCTCGCCGCGCTGTACGGCACGGCGACGCTCGTCGGTTGCCTCTGCGCCGGGTTCGTCGGGATGCACCTCGGTCGGCTCCCAGGTTCGCGCTGACAAACCCGCTGCCGAGCTCGTCTGCCAGGACGCGAAGGAGCGGCAGGCTCGACGCCGCGCGGCGCGGCCCGAGGGATCGACGCATGGCAGACGCGGACATCGCGAGCGATCTCGGCCGCGAGCTCGCCGCAGGGCGGGCGGTCTTGTTCACGGGCGCGGGGTTCTCCGTCGACGCGCGCGCCAAGGACGGGAGCCCGATCCCGAGCGGGCCCGAGCTTTCCGAGGAGCTCTGGGACCTCTGCTTCCCCGGCGAAACCCGGGACGAGAGCGCGCTCCAGGACCTCTTCCAGCACGCCCTGTCCGAGGCCCCGGACAAACTCGACGTTCTGCTCCGGCGTCGGCTCACGGTCGACGCGGCGCGGCTGCCGGCGTTTTACCGGGTCTGGTTCGCCCTCCCCTGGCGCCGCATCTACACGCTGAACGTGGACGATCTCGCGACGGCCGCCGAGGCCCGGTTCGACCTGCCCCGGCCCGTCGTGATCCGCGCGGCGCTCGCCGACGATCCGCCGCCGGACGAGACCCCCGACGGCTCGCGGCTCGAGGTCGTCCACCTGAACGGGCACGTGACGAACGGCCCGCGCGGCGTGACGTTCTCGACGACGCAGTACGGCGCGCGCCTCGCGTCGGACGAGGATCCCCACTACGCCGCGCTCGTCCGCGACTTCTGCGACCTGCCGTTCGTCTTCGTGGGGACCCGGCTCGACGAGTCTCCCCTCTGGCAAGAGCTCGAGCGCGTCGAGCGCACGGGCGGCGAGGAGCCGCAGCGGCCAAGGCCGCGCTCCCTCCTGGTCACACCGCAGATCGAGCGCGCGCGAAAAAGTCTCCTCGAGCGCATCGGCGTGGCCTGGGTCCCGCGCTCGACGCGGCAGTTCACCGACGAGGTGCTCCTGCCGATCGCCCGATCCCTCGGCGTCGCCTGACCGGTCGAGAAAAACTTCGAATCCGCGGGGCCTGCGGACATTCCTCGTCGTGAGCACGACGACGGAACAACATGGGCAAGGCTGGCTCGGTGAGCCAGCCATCGAACATGGCCGAGATTCCAGCGAGCGCCTGGGGCGCGACAAGGCCTCCGGGGCATGGTTCCTGGGCACGCACCGGCATCGCCGCCGGTTCAACGTGGTGGGGCCCTGCCACGACGAACTGCATTACATGCTGGCCGCGAGCACGCGGCTCGCGGAGGTGCCGGACCTCCTGGCGCGCGGGTCGTACGTGGTGGTGCACGCGCCGCGGATGCATGGGCGGACGACGTGGCTGCGGGGGCTCTCGATGGGGCTCGCGGAGAGCGGCGCGTGGGCCGTGGTGCGGGCGTCGTGCCGGCCGAGGCGCGGCGCGGAGGCGTCGGGCGAGCGTGCGCTGCTCGAAGCCATCGCGCAGGCGGCCGGGGAGCAGCTTCCGGCGCCGCTGCGGCCACCGCCTTGGCCCCCTTCGTACGACGTGCGGTTCGCGGGCGTCGTGCTCTCGGCGTGGGCGCGGGCGTGCCCGCGGCCGCTCGTGCTCTTGCTCGACGACGTGGAGCTCCTGCCACGCGAGATGCGAGCGAGCCTGCTCGCGCAGCTCCGGGCGACCTACGACGCCCGGCCCCGCGCGGCGCCGTGGTCGGTCGTGCTCTCGGGCTCGGACGAGGTGCAGGCCTCGGCCGTGGAGCTGCTCGGCCCCGCGGCGACGTCGCTCCGCCTGCCCGATTTCACGGCCTCGCAGGTGGCCGCGCTCTGCGCGGAGCACACCGAGGAGACGGGGCAGCCGTTCCGGGACGAGGCCGTGGCGCAGATCGCCGCGATCTCGGGCGGGCACCCGTGGGTCGTGAACGTCCTCGCGCGCGAGATCGTGGAGAAGCTACGTCCTCCGCTCCGGCAGCCGATCACCGCCGCGCACGTGATCGCCGCCGCCGAGCGGCTGCGAGGCGCGTGGATCTGAGCGTGTCTGCTTCCCGCGGGAGTTCAGCTCGGGCACAATCGGCGCGATTCCATGTCGATCGGCGAGGACGTTCCAGGCGACACGGCTCCGAGCGATGCCGAAACGACGGCGCTGGTCATGGCGCCCGCCCCGGAGGTCGACACGTCCACGTCCGCGGAGACCCCGCAGCCGACGTCGCGCATCGCGGCCCTCGCGCTCTCACTCGACCTGGACGACGAGGCGATCACGCACCGCGCCGATCCGCTCATCGGCCTCGTCGTCGCGGGCCGTTATCGCATCCTCACGCCGATCGGCCGCGGCGGCATGGGCGTCGTCTACAAGGTCGAGCACGTCCACCTGGGAAAACTCCTCGCGATGAAGCTGCTCGCGGGCGAGCTCAGCATGAGCCCGGAGGTCGTGCGCCGCTTCAAGCGCGAGGCGCTCACCGTCTCGCGCCTGTCGAGCCCGAGCACCGTGCACGTCTTCGATTACGGCGTGGACGCGGGCCTCACGTACATCGTGATGGAGCTCGTGACGGGCCGCGATCTCGCCGCGATGCTCGCCGACGCCGGCCCGATGCCGTTCGCGCGGCTCGGCAAGATCGTCCTCCAGATCCTGAGCTCGCTCGGCGAGGCGCACGGCAAGGGCATCGTGCACCGCGACGTCAAGCCGCAGAACGTGATGATCACGACCACGGAGAGCGGCACCGACATCGCCAAGGTGCTCGACTTCGGCATCGCGAAGCTGCGTGAAGAGGCCGACGCGAGCGCGGGCGGCGAGGTGACGCGCCGCGATCAGCTCATCGGCACGCCGTACTTCCTCGCGCCCGAGCTCATCCGCGGCGATCCCGTCGATCACCGCGCCGATCTCTACGCCGTCGGCGTGCTGCTCTACCACGCGCTCACCGGCCATTACCCGTTCCACGCGAAGACCTCGGCGAGCATCCTGGTCAAACACGTCACGGAGCAGGCGATCGCGCCGTCGATCCGCGCGCCGTCGCGCGGCATCCCGCCCGGGGTCGACGCCGTCGTGCTGCGCGCGCTCGAAAAGGAGCCGGCGGCGCGATGGCAAAGCGCGGGCGAGCTGCAGGCGGCGATCGCGGCGGAGCTACGCAAGCTCGGGACGGAGGACGTCGAGGCGCTGCTCGACGCGAGCGTCCTCCGAAACCTCACGCGCGCGGCGCTGGCGGGGACGGCCCAGAGCCCCGGCGAGATCGCGAGTCGCGACGAGGTCGAGGCCTACGAGCGCAAGCTGCGCAGCCGCCGGCACCTCGCCTGGTTTGCCTCGATCCTCGTGCTCGTCCTCGGCGCGGGCGCGGGGCTCTTCGTGATGTGGCGACGCTGGACACCGAGCTTCGCAGGCGCGGAGATCGAGCCGAACGACACCGCGGCGAACGCGACGCCATTGCCGCTCGGCGAGTCGGTGTCGGGGCTCGTCGGCAAGCGCATCGACGCGCAGCACAGCGATCGTGATTTCTATTCGTTCGAGATCCCGAAGGGCGCGGCGGATGCGCCGCGGATCGCGCGCTTCGTGGTGACGGCGCTCCCGAACATGGAGACCTGCACGCTGCTCTACCGGCAAGGGTTCCAGGCGCCGATCGCGCAGTATTGCGTGGGTCGATCCGGCCGGAATCTCTCGATCCCGCGGCTCAGCATCGAGCCCGGCCGGTACTACGCCTCCGTGCTGCAGGACCTGGATCCGCGCGGCGATCGAAGGATCCCGTTCGTGCACGAGAACGTCTCCGATACCTACGCCATCACGGTCGCGCTCGCCGAGGAGGGCTCCACGCACGAGATCGAGCCGAACGACGAGCTCCCCTCGGCCACGCCGATCGAGCCCGGCGAGACACGGACGGGCGCGCTCGGTTGGATCGAGGATCAGGACACGTACTGCGTGGGCGCGGGCGCGAATGGCAAGGCGATCCGCTGGACGGCGCGCGACGTCGTGCGGGACGCGGGGTCGGTGCTGGAGGTCACGACGATGCGAGGCCGGGAGCTCGAGACGAGGGTCCGCGTGCACACCGCGGGCGACGGTGCGTTCTCGCAGGAAGATTCGCGCTCTCCCTGGACGGGCCCCGCGATCGCGTACGAAGAGGGCACGCTGCGCTGCGTGCGCCTGAGGCTCGTGCGAGACCCTTGGATCACCGAGGCGCCGCGGGTGCAGCCTGGTGGGCTCGAGGCCTACGTCCTCGCGGTGGACGTCGTGCCCTGAGCTTCGAGGGACAAAAACATCACATCCTCGTGACGAGCGGGTACACTCTGGGAGGCGCGGGGGTACGAGGAACCATCGATGTCGGAGAACCAGCGTTACCGGGTCATCAAGCGGCTCGCCTCGGGCGGTATGGCCGAGGTGTTCGTTGCGGAGAGCGCAGGAATCGAGGGCTTCCGCAAGCAGGTCGCTATCAAGCGCGTCCTCCCGCACCTCAGCAAGAACGAGCAGTTCATCGACATGTTCCTCGACGAGGCCCGCCTCTCCGGCCGCCTCGCGCATTCCAACGTCGTGAGCGTCTTCGACATCGGCGTCGGTGACAGCACGTACTTCATCGTCATGGAGTACGTCGACGGCGCCGACTTGAAGCAGGTCATCGAGCACCAGAAGAAGGTCGGCAGGCCGATGCCGGTCGAGAGCGCGTGCTTCATCGCCACGAAGATCTGCCAGGGCCTCGCTTACGCCCATGATCTCCACACGCCCGAGGGCGAGCACCTCAACATCGTCCACCGCGACGTCACGCCGGCGAACGTGCTCATCACGCGCCACGGCGAGTGCAAGATCGTGGACTTCGGCCTCGCCAAGGCGTCGAGCCAGCTCGCGAACAGCGACGCCGGCATGATCAAGGGCAAATTCGGCTACCTCGCGCCCGAGACGGTCATGGAGCTCGGCGTGGACAAACGCGTCGATGTCTTCGCCGCCGGCATCATTCTCTGGGAGATGCTCGCCGGCCGCCGCCTCTTCCTCGGCGAGACCGACCTCGGCACCGTCAAGCTCGTGCGCGACTCGCACATCCCGTCGCTCAAGCCCATCAACCCCGACGTCCCCCCGGAGCTCGAGGAGATCATCCGCACCGCGCTCGCGCGCGATCGCGACGTCCGCTACCAGACGGCGCGTGATTTCGGCCGCGATCTCACGCGTTTCCTCTATCGCTTCGGCCGGCCCGTCAGCGAGTACGAGGTCGCCGAGCTCGTCCTCGGCGCCGCGGGCGCGCCGGCTGTCCGGAAGGACGGGCTCGCGATGATCGGCGAAATGCTCGACCTCATGCTGCTCGAGTTCAAATCGCTCACGCAGCAGGACAACGCGGGCGCGCCGAATAGCCTGCAGCCCGATCTTTTCAAGCTCACGGGCGCGAACCCCTCCGTCTCCCCCTCCTCCCTCGATTCGGGGGATCTCGACGAGACATTCTCCGGCCTCAGCGACGAGCTCGAGGGTCCCGATCCGGACAACAGCACGCAGGACAAGGGCCGCGCGCCGACCGCCTGGTGGCGAGGCCTCATTTCCCGCTGAGACGGGGCCATCTCCCGCGAACATGAGGAAGCTGACGGGCGCCGGGGCCGGCGTCCGGCGGCACGTTCGCGTCCGGGGCCCCGGCGACTGCGTCACGGACGAAGGAAAAAATTGATTTCCAGCCTCCCACACTCGTAGCTTTCCTTTTCCGGGCCCCCGCCTTGGACCACGCGATGACCCAGACAGACAAGCCGAACCACGTGCCCCCCCACGACGGCCGCGGCGCTTCGCGGCGCGCGCGCCTCTGCCTCTTCCTTTCGGCCCTGGCCACGGCGAGCCTCGCGCCCCTCGCGATCGCCCACGCGGCCGACGCCGAGGCGCTGCTCAAAGAGGGCAAACAGCTCGTCTCGGACAAGAAGTACGACGAGGCGTGCCCCAAGATCGCCGAGGCGTACAAGCTCTCCCCGAGCCCCGCGACGCTGCTCGAGCTCGCGCTCTGCCACGAGAAGCAAGGCAAGCTCGCGACCGCGTGGGGCGAGATGCTCGATGCCGAGGCGGAAGCCCGCAAGGCCGCGCGCGCCGACATCGAGACGCGCGCGCGGGCGAACAGCAAGGCGCTCGAGCCGAAGCTGCCGCGCGTGACCGTCACCGTCGCGGCGAACACGCCCGGCATCGAGATCGCGATCGACGGGCAGAAGATCGATCTCGGCGCGCTCGGCAAGGGTCGTCCCGTGGATCCCGGCGAGCACAAGATCGTGGCCACCGCGCCCGGCCGCAAACCCTGGGAGACCACGCTCAGCCTCAAGCAGGCCGAGCGCAAGACCGTCGTCGTGCCGGCCCTCGCCGAGGACGCGAACGCAGCGTCCAGCTCGGACAAACCCGCCGGCGGGGAGAGCGGGGCGACGGCGCAAGCGGGCGGGACGACCAAGACAGACACGACCACGGGCGGCGGCGCCGCGGTTGATACGAAGCCGAAGGACAAACCCGAGGAGCCCGACGACGGCAAGGGGCCGATCCACCGGGCCAAACGCCTCGTCGTCGACGTGGGCGCGTTCGGCGGCGGTCAGCTCTTCCTCGGCGGCGGCAGCGTGGACGCGCTCTCGGCCCTGACGTACGAGTATCGCATCACCTACCCCCTCGGCGGCGAGGCGGCCGAGTACAAGGCCTGCGACGCGAGCGCTTGTTACGCCACGGTCGATCCGGCCATCGGCGTGCCCGTCGGCGGCCAGGTGTTCGTCGGGTACGCGCTGAGCGAGAAGCTGCACGTCGGCGGTCGTTTCTTCGGCAGCTACCTCGTCACGGGCGGCTACTCGCTGCTCGTCGGCCCAGCGCTCTCCGTGCGCGTGAACGATCGGCTCTGGATCGGCGGCACGCTCGCCGTCGGGTTCGGCGGGCAGAACGCGACCATCAACGGAGCGCGCGGCGAGGTGCCGAGCGAGTGGGCCGAGCTCAACGGAGGGGACGAGGTCGAGCTGCTGCTGAGCCGCACGATCCCCGAGGAGAACGAGACCGGCTTCGGCTTCTCGTTCGGCGCAGCGGTCGAGGTCTCGTACACGCTCGCCGAGTTCGGCAAGGGCAAGAGCATCACCACGGGATCGCTCGTCGCGAGCGCGTGGCCCACGTTCCTCAAGACGTGGGATGGGTATGCCATCGCGCTGCCGATCGGCGTGGGTTATCGCTTCCACTGAGCAGCGTCTCGCCGGGGTTTCACCCCGGACCCGACCAGGGGCTCTTCGCCCCTGGACCCGAACCAGGGCGCAGCCCTGGACCTTTGGTGCATCGACCGCGATGCGGTCGATGCAAAGGGAGCGGGTGATACCGTCTCGCGCGTCGTTCGCGTCCTGGACACGTGTGCGCGTGATCCCGCGCGGCAGGCGCACGACCGCGGCGTGCGCGTCGCATGTGGATGTGCGAGGCTCGGTCCGTGCGCAGCCACCGTGCACGGGCTTTGTGCCTGGGCCGCCGCGCGCTCGCGGGCCCTCTCTGGGCGACCCTCCTGCTCGTGCTTGCGTCCTGCACGGCAGCGCCTCCGCGCCACGGCGGCGAGGTGTTCGGCGACGATCGCGACGCGCTGCTCGACGAGGCAAGGCGCGCGGCGTGGGGCGGGGATAGGCCCGCGGCGCGGCGACGCTACGAGGTGCTCCTCGCGCGGGATCCGCAGGACGACGAGGCGCGAACCGGGCTCGCGCGGCTCGACGCGTGGGACGGGCATCACGCGCGCGCGGCGGCCGCTTATCGTGACGTCCTCTCGCGCCACCCCGACGACGACGACGTCCGCGCCGCCCTCTTCGACGTGCTCACCTGGCAAGGCCTCTGGGACGAGGCCGAGGCAGTCCTCGACGCGGCGAAACGCAAGGACTCCCCTACCCTGCTCGCTTGCCGAGCGCGGCTCGAATACGCGCGGGGCGACCTCACGACGGCGCACGGGCTCGCGGAGCGAGCGTATGCCGCGTCCGGGGGGAACACCGAACTCCGCGCGCTCGCGCGGCGTCTGTCCACGGGGTATGCGCGGGTCACCACACGGGTCCTCGTTTTTCCCGCGCCCATGCCGACGCTCGGGCAGGTCGAGGTCGAGGTCTCGCAGGCGTGGCGCAGGCTCATCCTCGGCGTCGAGACCGAGCATGGCGGCCGCCCCTCGACCGCATCGGGCGGCTGGGCCTACGGCGCGACCTGGGGCGGCCGGGCCACGTGGCTCTTCGGGCATGGTTTTTCCCTGGGCGGCGAAGCGGCGTTCGGCGCGCCGGCCGAGAGTGTCCCGATGCTCCGCCTCCGCGCGCACGGCACGGCGCCGATCCGCCCGTGGCTCACGAGCGGTCTTTCGTACACGTACCGTCGATACACGGGCGGCATCGCCACGCACGGGGCGAGCCCCACGCTCGGCGTCACGATCGGCGACCAACTCCGGCTCGACGCCACGTACTGGCTCACGCACGTCCGCGTCGAGGATCCGCAGGGCGCGAGCGAAAGCCGGCTCGTGCATGCATTCTCGTTCTCGGCGGGCCGCACGTTTCTGCCGTGGTTCGCGCTCCGGGCCGGATATGCGCATGGCGCCGAGGCCGAGCGATTCCCGGCTGCGTTCCAGATCCTCGACCTCGTCACGGATACCGTGCACGTCGGCGCGGACCTCTGGCCGTACGATTTTTTGCGCGTGATGCCGCTCTACAGCCTCACGTTCCGTGGGCCTCCCGGCGCCGAGCGCGCCGCGCTGCACACCTTCGAGATCGGCGCGCTCGTGCGCTGGTGAATGCGGGCGCGGGGGGCCGGACCGCCGCGCCGGGGCTCTGCCCCGGGCCCCGCGGGGGCTGTCCGCCCCTCGACCCGGACCAGGCACGGCCTGGACCGAGGGTGGAAGAACTGCGCGGAGCGCAGTTCTTCCAACGGGACTTCTCGGTTGAAAGGCTAGCGCTGCGCCTTTGCCATGAGACCGACCGGTCACTCGGTCTCCCTGGCCTCCCCGCGCACCTGTCCTGCGTGTCACCCGCTCTTGCGGACCGGGATCGCCATGTTCCACACGTGTCACCTCGCCGAGCCACACCCGCGCGGGACCTCTCCACGTGTGTCCCCCGCCCTTTCCGAGCGCCGGGACGGCCTGCCACGTGTGCCCATGCAGCGACGAGCACGGATCCGCTCGCTGCCACACGTGTCATCCGCCCGACCCGAACGGCTCTCGCGATCGACACACGTGTCAGACCCCTCGCCGGCACAGCACCACCACCTGACACGTGTACAACCCGGCCCGTTCGATGAACTGCGCATCGCGCAGTTCATCGACCCCGAGTCCAGCGCTTGCGCTGGTCCGGGTGCAGGGGCGGACAGCCCCTGCTGGGGCCTGGGGCAACGCCCCAGCGCAACGGCCCCCAGATGAAACCAATGCTCAGTGCCCGGACGAGAGGGGGACGCGAGGCGTCCCCCTCGGGCGAAAACGGCGCTTCAGGGCGTGCTCAGGGGATTGGCGGGATTGCTGCCCGCGGCTGTCTCGTCGCCGTCGAGGTATCCGTCGAGATCCCGATCGATACCGATGCGCACGCCGGAGCCGGGCGGCACGCAGGTATACGTGAGCGACTTGTTGGTCCCGAGGTAGACCGAACGCAAGATCGCGTCGGGGACCGGCGCGATCGCCTGCCGATCGACGGCGAAGCGCTGGATCTCCGGGAGGTAGAGGTAGCCGACCTCCACGTCCGAATAGGCGCCCGAGGCCCCCTTCGCCACGAGATCACATTCGAGGGCGTCCGCGCGCTGCAGCAGAAGCTCGATACGCGCCGCGGCCGACGCCTGGTTCGCCACGGTGAGCGTCACCTGTTGCCCGACGATGGGCGCGAAGTTCGTGTCGAACGCGAGCTGATACGCTTCCATGTTGCGCTTGATCTGGTCCCCCGCGGCGCCGACGGGGATCCCAGGCTGGACCGTGATCAAGTCGGGAAGGATCTCGGGGAGGACGGGGGTGCCCGCGTCGAAGACGCCGCTCCGGTGGAACAACGTCGGGGTGCTCCCGTCGTGGGTGAAGCCGAAGCCGCGGATCTGGTCGCCCATGAAGGGATCGGGCTGCTCGGAGCCGAAAGCGACGGCGGAGCCGAACATGCCGACCTTCTGGTACTCGTTGCGCAGGTGCACGTTCTTGAAGATCTGCGTCGCGCCGCCGAACCCCGAGAATCCATCGCCCCCGAAGAACCCCGGGAAGCGATCATCCGGGTTCGCATTGGGATTGCTCGGATGGCACGTCGCGCAGGCAGCCGGGCCGATGACCGGCGTGTTGAAGAAGAAATCGCGACCTGCCTGCTGCGCGGGCGTCAGCGAATTGTCGAGGTTCCGGATCGGGTTCGGCGGATAGGCGACCTGGAGGATGAAGTCCGTGAACTTCTGCATGTCCTCGTTGCTGAGCTGCGCCGTCCGGCCGAGCAAACCCACGAACGCGGGGTTGAAGTTCTTGAAGGCGGCCTCCTCGTCGAACGCTCCCTCGCCCGGCTGCGCGCTCGGCTCGTCATTGCCGCCCGTACGGTCGGCGCGCCAGTGCATCGGGCCGTGGTTTGCCATTCCGCGCAGGCTCTGGGTCGCCATCGGACCCTTCATCGGATGGAAATCGGGATCGACGAACAAGGGCCCCTTGAACGGGCCGGGGTTGTTCAGCACCGTTCCGTCGGGATTGCCGAGATCCCAGGAGAGGTCGTCCATGTCGCCGAAGACGTGGCAGCTCCCGCAGGCCGCCTCGCCATTGCTGGAGGAGAGCCGCGCGTCGTAAAGGAGAGCCCGCCCCTCCACGATGCTCTCCGGCTCGGGGCTGTACATCTCGATGTGGGCGATTTCCTTTTGCGTCGACAGATTCACGACGGAGAGCCCATTGTCGAAGCGCGTGAGGACGTACATGCGCCCCCGGCCCTCGTCGAGGACCATGCCCGTCGGTCCGCCGCCGCTCAGCGTGATGTGGCTCGCCGCGCTGGGAACGAAGCTGTTGTTCTCCAGCGCGGCCGTATTGAACACGCCGATCTTCGAGGACCCGAACGCGGCCACGTACAGGGTCGTGCCGGAGTTCGACACGGCCATACCGAGCGGCTGGGCGAGGCTCTTCTGGTTCACGGAAAGGGGCGCCGGCCGGACATCGTAATCGATGTGCTTGTTGAGGTGCCGCGGGGCGACGCCCCCGGGGCCGAGCACCGTGATCCGGCTCTCGTGAAGGTGGCCTTGCAGCGTCTCGCCGGCGAAGAGCCCATCCCCCTCGAAGCGCAGGTCGTTGCGGGCCTCGGTATTGCTGACGTACACCCTCCCATTGACGGGATTGACGGCCATGTTGAAGAGGATCGTCCCCACGCCCGCGAAGGATCCCGCGGCGCCCGCGAGCTGCTTGGGCGGGTTCGCGTTGGCGTCGATGACGAAGACGTCCTTGTCGGGCAGCGAGAAATTCACCGCGTCGTCCCAGGGGCGGCCGAGCACGTCCCGCCAGGACGTGCCGTCGTGCTTCACGAGGACGCCGACCTCGGGCGCGGGGATCCCCTGGAAATTGGTGTTCGGCCCGGGCACGCCGCCTGCGTCCTCGCCGCCGTTCGGCACCAGGGATTCGTCGACGATGGTCGTGCGATTGCCCGAATGAAAGACGGCCGCATAGACGCGCGAGCCGTCGGGCGTGGCCGCGAGGGCGCGGGGCGTGTCGCCGAAGAGGTTCAGGATCTTGAGCGGCGTGCCGCCCATCGTCGTGCCGAGGTTGTAGGCGTCGAAGACCCAGACGTCCGCGCGGCCCACGCCGGGCGTCGTGAGTTGAGGGTCGAAGGGCGCATTCTGGCCGCGGTGGGCCGTCGTGATGAACGCGCGGCTCTTGCTCGGCCCGGCGAAGACGATGTCGCGCGGCTCGTCGCCGACGTGGAGCGTGCGCACCACGGAGCCCCTGCCCGCGCCGTGTACGTTGACGATGCTCACGCTGTCGGACAGGTGGTTGACCACCCAGACCTCGCTGTTGCTGCGCGCCGCGACCGCGACGGGCTCGAGTCCGACGGGCACGGAGCCGGTATGCTCGAGGATGCCGCTATATGTGAGCCGGAAGATCTCGAGGCGATTGTCGGGTGTATTGACCACGAACAAGAGGTGCCCGCTCGGGGACATCGCGACCGGACGGACCTGGCCGCTTTCGAACAACGTATAAGGTGACGCGGCAGGCGCCGCCACGGCCGCCTCCGCGTTCTGCGAGAACGTCGCGCCGAGCGCGGTCCCCAAGAAAACCAAGCCTTTCAATCCACGGAGCACGGATCGCATGAGACCTCCCAGGGCAGTGGCGACGGCCATGCACACGCCGCCATCGATACAGGAAGAAAAAGCGCAGCGGGAGGATTGCCCGCAAAATGGGTTCTGTAAAGGTAGGATGATCCCGATTACGACGGGAATTGCCTCAGCCAGGATCTCACGGATGGCATGGACGAGGCCCCATCACGGTTCGTCCGCGGCTCGCGCGCGCCCGCCGCGGCCGGACGATGCGCGGAATGGGAAGGACGCTCTTCGTCGCGCGAGAGCGGCCGCGCCGGAGCTCGGGTGGAAAACGGCGGAGGAACGTCCCGACGGCGCCGGGACGGCGCCGTCAAGCAGCGGTCTCGCCGGCCTCTTCCAGGAACAGCTTTCCGGTTGTTCGTCGGGACGCACCATTCCGCTCGGACGGCGCCGCCTCCGAGGATCGCCGCCCCTTCTTGTCCTCGCTCGCGCCCCCGAGCCCGAGCGCCTGGGACGCCTCGAAGACCACCTCCGGCGACGGATCCGACAGCGCCCGCACGAGCGCCGGCACCGCGAGCCACCGCTCCTCCGCCTGCGCGAGGCTCCGCGCCGCGAGCCCACGCGCTTCCGCGGATGGATCGCTCACCACGACCTCCGCGAGCGCCGCCGTCGCCTCGGGCCCTCGCCGCTCCGAGAGCTCCAGAATGGCCCGCAGCCGATCCTCGAGCCGCGCCGCGCGCCGCGCCGCAATGGCGAAGCGCGACAGCGTCACCGTCCTCGGGCCACTCTCGGCCGGACACACCGCGCCCACCTTCGCCTCGAACGCCCGCGCGATCGCCTCGCCCTCCGCCTCGCAGACGGCCCGCGCCGCCGCCGCGGAGGTCGAATCCGCCATGAATGCCCTCGCCTCGGCGACCCACGTCTCCACGCCGGCGAGCGCGCGCGCCACGATCCACGCCGCCGGCGTGATGCCCTCGGGTTTTTCCCTTCCGAGCATCGTGATCGCCTGCTCGCCGCCGATCCGCCCGAGCGCGAGCGCCGCGCACGCGCGCGCCTCCACGGCCGCGTCGTCGAGCGCTCGCCCGAGCGACGCCGCGTGCCGCGCCGAGCCGATCTCCCCGAGGATCCGGAACACGCCCGCGCGCACCGCCCCCGACTCGTGCCGCGCCGCCGCAACGATCGCCTCCGACAAACCCGCGCGCCCCACCGCCACGAGCGCCGCGCGCGCCGCCGCGCGCCCCTCGGCCGTCCCCTCGCCGAGCGCCGCGGCCCAGGCCGATACCGTGCCGAGCCGATCCATCGCGAGCGCCGCGCTCCGCCGCACGTCGTCGCACGGATCGAAGAGCGCCCGCTCGATGGCCGACCGATCCTTCGGCGACAATGCCGCGAGCGCGTCGACCGCCCGCGATCGCACCTCCGGATCCGGATCGCCGAGCGTGGCCACGAGCGTCCCGACGACCTCCTCGTCGCCCACACGCGCGAGCGCCGCCGCGGCCCGCGCGCGCACCGCGCTCGACGGATCGCCGAGGACCGCGCTCACGAGCGGCCGCGTCGCCCGCAGATCTCCGATATGGCCGAGCGCCTCCGCCGCGGCCGTCCTCGCCGCCGCATTGCCGTCGCCGAGCTGCGCCACGAGCGGCAATGTCGCCCCTGGATCCCCGATTTTCCCGAGCACCCGCGCGGCCCAGGTCCGCGCCTGCGCGCGCTCGTCGTCGAGCATCCCCACGAGCGGCCGCACCGCGTCCGATCCGAACGAAATGAGCGCCTCGGCCACGACCTTCGCGCCCCCCTCGCCCTGCGACGCGAGCGCCTCGCAGAGGTGCGGCAGGACCGCGATGTCCGGGATGGATCCAATGGCCTCGGCCGCCGCGAGCCGCACCGTCGTATCCTCGTGCGGGTCCGCGAGCGCCGACGCGAGCACGGGGCTCGCCGACGCGACGCCGAGCTTGCCGAGCATTCGCGCCGCGTGAGCCCGCTCGTTCCACGATTTCGACGCGCGCAGCGTGCGCTCCCAGGCCGCGCGCAGCCCGAGCTCCTCGCATACCAGCGCGCACCGCGCCTCTTCGTCGAGCGCCTGCTCCAGGACGGCCTGAATCGTGCTCCGATCGAAGCCTTGCGCGAGGGATCTCGCCACACGCGCGGCCGGCTCCGCGCGTAGCCTCGAGAGCACCTTCCGCGCGGCCGCGAGCCGCTCGACCGCGCGCCGCTCGCGCCGCCTCCGCAGCGCCTCGCGCCCGATCACCGAGATCCCTGGCACGAGCGCGAGGACCGCGATCCCGAGCCCCACGTACAGGACCAAGACAAGGACACTCACCGTCTCCCTCGATCCCTTTCGATTACCGACGTCAGGCACGCTGCGCGGCGGGGGCCGCGGGCGCAAACCCTTTGCGCCCGAACTTGTCCCAGCCCTTCTTCCCCTTCAAGAAATCGTAGAGCCCCCGGAGCTGCCAGAACACGAGGTACTGGCGATATCCGAGGTTCGACAAGAACCCCACGAAAACCAGCACCACCGCGTCCCAGGCCCGTGGATACGGAACGAGCGACGCCGCGCCGTGAAGCCCCCGCCCGGGCCGCGCCGAGAACGTGCACAGCACGACCGACAGCGTCGACAGACAGAAATTCATGGCCATCGCGAGCCCCAGGAACGCGAGCAATGCCTTTCCGGAGAGCGCGCCGAAGATCGTCGTCAAGACGAGCAGCAAATATCCCACGCACTCGATCGGCGGCGCGAGGGCCTCGAACACGAGCTGATACGGCATCGCGAACATGCCGATCTGCCGGAACTGCGGGCGGAACAGCATCGCCCGGTGATAACTCATGACCTCCCAGAGCCCTCGGTACCACCTTGCTCGTTGCTTTCCGAGGTCCCGATAATTCTCGGGCGCCTCCGTCCACGTGACCGCGAAGGGCAAACAGACGATTCTCCCCGGCCTGCCCTTGTCGAGCAGATACCGGTGGAGCCGCACCACGATTTCCATGTCCTCGCAGACCGTGTGCGCCCCTTCCGTGCAGTATTCGATGCAGATCCTGGAGCGAACGTGGCGCGTGAGAAAGCCACCGACCTCGAAAAGCACGTCGCGCCGGATGAGCGCGAAAACCCCGGAGAGGATGAGCACCGCGTTGTCCTCGGACAGGGCCGTCCGCCCCTTCGCGAAGGAGCGCATGTATTCCACGATTTGCAGCTTTCCTATGAGGTTCGTGGGCAGCGCGAGCTCCTTCACCTCGCCATCACGGATGATCGATCCATTCGAGAGCCCGACCTGCACGCCGACGGCGACGGTATCGTCGGGCGACTCCATCACCTTGCGCACGGCGAGCAGGAGCGCGTCCGGGACGAGCAGGCTATCGGCGTCCATGCTGGTCACGAATTCGCCCGCGGCGACGCTCGTCGCCGCATTGAGGGCGTCCGCCTTGCCGCCGTTCTCCTTGTCGATCAAGACCATCCGCTTGACGTTCTCGGGCAGGCCCGTCCGGCACTCCCACATTCCACGCACCTCGGCCGTATCGAGCCCGCTCGCCCGCTCGAGCACGGCCGGGACGAACGGGAACGCCGCGAGCAGAACCTCGACCGTCCGGTCCTTCGATCCGTCGTTGCAGATCACGATCTCGTAGGCCGGATATCGCAGGCGGAGCTGCGACTTGAGGCTCTCGACGATCGTGACCTCCTCATTGTAGGCGGGCACGAGCAAGGAAACGACGGGCAAGAATGCGTCGCGCTCGGAGAGCGCCGCGGGCCGGACGAGCTCGGCCGTGAGCTCGCGTCGTATCCTTCGATAACTGACCAAGACAAACCGAAGGTTGAGCAGGAAAAACACGGTTACGTACCCGACGATCACCAGATCGAGGATACGCAGGAGCCAAACGAGCGCGCCCAATGCCACACCCCCAAGTCCCTCAGAGCCCCCCCTGGGTCAGGACGCACCGCGCTTCCTGGTCCCCAAAGTCTCCGGGGTGGTCACGAAAGTGCCATTCTACCGTGTTTCTCGTAACGCGGTATACACGAACGTATATTCGAATGGGAACGGACATGGCGTTTCGGGAAGACACGGACGGACGAACGTGCTATGGGCAACGCGCGCGCGATCCACCGAGGACAAACCACCGCCCATGCCCAAGACCAGGACGAAGAACGAGATCCCCGCCGCCCGCGAACCCGATTTCATCGTCGTGAAGGGCGCCCGCGAGCACAACCTCCGTATCGAGCAGCTCGAGGTCCCCAAACGCAAGCTCGTGGTGTTCACCGGGCCGAGCGGCTCGGGCAAGTCGAGCCTCGCGTTCGATACGCTGTATGCCGAGGGCCAGCGCCGGTACGTCGAGACACTCTCGGCCTACGCCCGGCAATTCCTCGGCCAGCTCGATCGCCCGTCGGTCGAGCACGTCTCCGGCCTCTCGCCCACGATCGCCATCGAGCAAAAGAGCGCCTCCTCGAACCCGCGCTCCACCGTCGGAACGATCACCGAGATTTACGATTACCTGCGCGTGCTCTACGCCCGCGCCGGCGAGCAGCGCTGCACGACGTGCGGCAAGGCCGTGGCCTCGCAAAGCGTCGACGAGATCGTCGAGACGCTGCTCGAGCTGCCCGAGGGCAGCCGCGCCACCCTGCTCGCGCCGCTCGTCGTGCACAGGAAAGGCGAGCACAAGGAGATCTTCGAGGACCTCGCGACGCGCGGCTTTTCCCGCGTGATCGTCGACGGCAAAATGGAGAAGCTCGATCCGCTGCCGAAGCTCGACAAGAAGCTCTGGCACGACATCTCGCTCGTCGCGGATCGCATCACGGTGCGCGCCGAGGATCGGCCGCGCATCGCCGAGAGCATCGAGCTCGCGCTGCGCGAGGGCAAAGGCGAGATGATCGTCGACGTCGAGGGCGAAAAACCCCGACCCTTCAGCCAGGCGCGCATGTGCTGCGGCAAGAGTTATCCCGAGCTCAGCCCGCAGAGCTTCTCGTTCAATAGCCCTCTCGGCATGTGCCCGAAATGCAGCGGCCTCGGCACGCGGCTCGAAGCGGATCCGGACCTCATCGTGCCAAACCCGGCGCTCTCGCTCCGGGAAGGCGCGATCGCGCCGTGGGCCTCGGCGATGTCGCGCGGCGAAGGCTGGACGTTCCGCATCGCGGACGCCGTGGCCAAAGCGACGGGCGTGGATCTCGACATGCCGTTCGGAAAGCTCCCGGCGAAAAAACGCGAGCTGATTCTGTACGGGCTCGAAGGCAAGAAGATCGCGGTGCAATGGGGCAAGGAGGGCTCGGAGAGCCACGGGACCTTCGGCATGAAGTTCGAGGGCGTGATCCCGAACCTGGAGCGGCGCTTCCGCGACACGGCGAGCGACATGGCGCGGGATCTCTACCGGAAGTTTTTCCGGGAAATGCCCTGCGATGCCTGCGAAGGAAAACGCCTCCGCCCGGAGACGCTCGCCGTCCTCGTGACCGAAAAGAACATCGCCGACGTGACGTCGATGACGGTGGGCGGCGCGATCGATTTCGTGGAAAAACTCACGCTGCCCGGCGGGAAGGCCCGGATCACGGAGGGCGTGAAGCGCGAGATCGAGGCGCGGCTCGGCTTCTTGATGAACGTGGGGCTCGATTACCTGACGCTCAATCGCTCGGCGACCACGCTCTCCGGCGGCGAAGCGCAACGCATCAGGCTCGCGAGCCAGCTCGGCAGCGAGCTTTCGGGCGTCATGTACGTGCTCGACGAGCCGAGCATCGGCCTGCATCAGCGCGACAACGAAAGGCTGATCGCTACGCTGCGGCGCCTGCGCGACCTCGGCAATACGGTGGTCGTGGTCGAGCACGACGAGGAGACGATCCGCGCGGCCGATCACGTCGTGGACTTCGGCCCCGGCGCCGGCCACGAGGGCGGGCGCGTACTCTTCGCCGGCACGCCCGAGGCGCTCTCCGAGGCGAAAGGCAACGTGACCGGCGATTACCTCTCCGGCCGCCGTCGCATCGAGATCCCCGGCGAGCGCCGGAAGCCGAATGGCTGGATCAAGATCAAGGGCGCACGCGAGCACAACCTGAAGAACGTCGACGCGCGCCTCCCGCTCGGCGTCCTCTCGGCCGTGACGGGCGTGTCCGGCGCGGGCAAGAGCTCGCTCGTCAATGGCATCCTGCTCCCGGCGCTGAGCCGCGCGCTGCACGACGCGACGGGCCCGGTGGGCGCGCACGATTCGATCGAAGGGCTCGACGCGCTCGACAAGGTGATCGCGATCGATCAGCAGCCGATCGGCCGCACGCCGCGCTCGAACCCGGGCACCTATACAAAAGCGTTCGACCACATCCGCGAGGTGTTCGCGCTCTTGCCCGAGGCGCGGGCGCGCGGCTGGGATTCGGGGCGATTCAGCTTCAACGTGAAAGGCGGGCGCTGCGAGAGCTGCCACGGCGACGGCGTCGTGAAGGTCGAGATGCATTTCCTCGCCGACGTGTACGTGCCCTGCGAGGTCTGCGGCGGAAAACGCTACAATGCGCAAACGCTCTCCGTGCGTTTCAAAGGGAAAAACATCACCGACGTGCTCGAGTCGAGCGTGGAGGAATGCCTCGGGATGTTCGAGCACCACGTGGCGCTGAAGCGGATCCTGACGACGCTCGTGGACGTGGGCCTCGGTTACATGAAGATCGGTCAGCGCGCGACGACGCTCTCCGGCGGAGAAGCGCAACGCGTGAAGCTGAGCCGCGAGCTCGGAAAGACCCAGACCGGCCGCACGCTCTACGTGCTCGACGAGCCCACGACGGGCCTGCATTTCGAGGACATCCGGCGCCTGCTCATCGTGCTGTCGAGGCTCGTCGACGCGGGGAACACGGTCGTGGTGATCGAGCACAACCTCGACGTGATCAAATTCGCCGATTGGGTGCTCGATCTCGGCCCCGAAGGCGGCGCGCGCGGCGGGCGCGTGATCGCGGAAGGCGCGCCGGAAGCGGTGGCGCGCGTGCCGGAGTCCCATACGGGGCGGTTTTTGGCGGAGATCTTCGAGCGCGAGCAGGTCAAAGCGAAGGCCAGAAACGGGAAATCCGTACGGGCGCACGCCTGAGTGGGTGCTCCACGGCGTTGCGCCGGGGCGCTGCCCCGGGCCCCGCGGGGGCTATCCGCCCCTCGACCCGGACCAGGGCAAGCCCTGGACCTTTTGTGGAAGAACTGCGCTTCGCGCAGTTC
>NZ_JASBQE010000219.1 GCF_029960785.1 Polyangium sp. 15x6 | reverse complement strand
GCATGGGCGCGGGCGGCATGGGCGGGATGGCCGGCGCGGGTGGCGCTGGCGGCGCTGGAGGCATGGGCGCGGGCGGCTCCGGCGGCGCTGGCGGCGGCGGCCCGATGTGCGTGACCCCGGCCGATTGCCCCTCGCCCGGCACCCCGTGCGCCGTGGCCACCTGCGAGGCCGGCGCGTGCGGCACTTCGTTCGTGGCCGCGGGGACGGCCACGGCGAATCAGCAGGCCGGCGATTGCCGCGTCGAGCAATGCGACGGCGCCGGGAGCACGATGAGCGCCGTCGATGCGAACGACACGCCGAACGACGGGAACGTCTGCACGAGCGATCTTTGCGACGCGGGCATCCCCTTGCATCCGCCCCTCCCCGCCGATACGGCCTGCAACGTGAATGACGGCAAGCTCTGTGATGGCAACGGAGCCTGCGTCGAATGCAACTCCGGCCCGCAATGCCCGAGCGGCGTGTGCATGGGCCACGTCTGCCAGCCGGCGAGCTGCGACGACGGCGTGAAGAACGGAACGGAGACGGACGTCGATTGCGGCGGCGGAACCTGCTTGCCCTGCGCCTCGGGGCAGGCCTGCACCACGGCGGCCGATTGCCAGACCGGCGCGTGCATCGGCGGCCTCTGCGATGCCCCCGCGGTCGTGAGCACGACGCCAGCCGACGCGGCGACGGGCGTGGCCGCGGGCGCGACGGTGGCCGTGACGTTCAGCATGCCCATGGCCCCGGCGACGCTCGGCGCGCAGACGGACATCGGCCCGTGCACGGGCACGATCCAGCTCTCGACCGACGATTTCGCCACGTGCCTCGGCTTCGCCGCCGCGACGCCCACGATGTCGAACGGCGGCACGGTCGCGACGCTCGTCCCGGCGCCAGCGCTTTCGTACGGGACGACGTACAAGTTGCGCGTGACCACGGCGGCCAAGGATCCGTATGGGAATGCCCTCGGCGCGGCGTACACGCAGATGACGGGCTTCGCGACGGGCGCGCCGCCCCCTTCGTGCATCGGCTCCGTGGTGATAAGCCAGGTCTACGGTTATGGTGGCGAGTTCGGCGCGACGTACTTGTACGATTACATCGAGCTGCACAACCGCGGCAAGACGCCGGTGTCCCTGAAAGAGTGGTCGCTGCAATTCGCGTCCGGAACCGGGCTCTTCTACACGTCGTCGTACCTGACCAGCAAGACGATTCCGCCCGGTGGTTATTTCTTGGTCCAAGAGGGCTCCGGGCTCGGGAGTTATGGCACCTGGCTCCCGGTGCCGCCGGACGTCACGCACACCGCCTCGGTCTACGGCGGCCAGGGCAAGGTAGCGCTCGTGAGCAGCTACACGCAGGTGAGTGGCGATTGCCCCCTCGGCAACACGTCGCTCGTCGATTTCATCGGCTATGGGAGCTCCGTGAGTTGCTATGAGTACGAGGATGAGGACGACTATACGCCCGGGCCCTACACGCCCGATCCGAAAAAATCGCTCTTCCGCGTCGGCGACGGCTGCACGGACACGAACAACAACGAGGCCGACTTCGTGGTCGGCACCGCCGCCCCGCGGAGCAGCTTCGGCGCGGCCCACATCTGCGATTGCGGCGCCGAAGACGCGACGGTCAACGAGTCGGATCTGCCCGCCGAGATCGATTACTGCAATCTGCAATTCCCGCTGTCCGTCACCGTGGCCGCCGGCCAGACGACGCCCGTCGTCTACGGCCGCGTCTACGAGGCCGACATCACGAATCTGAACGGCGTGAATGCCACGGTGAAGGCCGAGGTCGGGTACGGCCCGGCCAACGTCAACCCGACGAGCCAGAGCGGCTGGCAATGGTTCCCGGCCACGTTCAACATGCAATACGGCAACGACGACGAGTACAAGGGCTCGTTCACCGCGCCCGCGGCGGGCACCTACCGCTACACCTATCGCGTGAGCCTCGACGGCGGGCGCTGGACCTACTGCGACATGGACGGCGCCGGCTCGAACCCGGGTCTCAGGTTCGACCCGGCCAAGCTCCCGGTGCTCACCGTCACGCCCTGAGCCCCCCAACCCTCCCTCTCCACGGTGTGGCTGAGCATTGGTCTCATGTCGAAGCCGCTGCGCTGGGGCGTTGCCCCAGGCCCCACCGGGGCTATCCGCCCCTGGACCCGGACCAGCGCAAGCGCTGGACCGTTCGTCGATGAACTGCGCTCCGCGCAGTTCATCGAACAGGCCGACTCGAGACAGCCGCGCTGCCCTTTCGACGGGCAACGCGGTCCAACCGGCCGGTTGGAAGAACTGCGCTCCGCGCAGTTCTTCCATCCCGAGTCCAGGGCTTGCCCTGGTTCGGGTCGAGGGGCGAACAGCCCCCGCGGGGCCCGGGGCAGCGCCCCGGCGAGGCGCCTCCCAGATGAGACCAATGCTCAGTCTGAGACGGTTGACATCTCGAACGACGCGAGCATCCCTCGGGCTCATGAGCATCTTCTCCCACGTCATCGGCGTCGACGACGCGCCCTTCCCGCGCGCGCACCGCGGCGACGTGCCGATCGTGGGCGTCGCGTTCGCCGGAACGAGGCTCGAAGGCGTGCTCTCCGCGAAGGTGCGGCGCGACGGCGCGAACGCCACGGACGTCCTCGCCTCGATGATCAGCCGCTCGCGCTTCGCCGCGCATACACGGCTCGTGATGATGGAAGGCATCGCGCTCGCGGGTTTCAACGTGGTCGACATCCACGACCTCGCCGCGCGGCTCGGCATGGCCGTGTTGGTCGTGTCGAAGCGCGAGCCGAACGTCCCGGCCGTGCGGCACGCGCTGCTCGAAAAGGTCCCGGGCGGCGCGCGCAAATGGAAGCTCGTCGAGAAGGCGGGGCCGATGGAGCCGTGCGCCGACCTCTTCATTCAGCGCGCGGGCCTCGGCATGGACGAGGCCACGGCGGTGATCCGACGGCTGGCCGTCCACGGCCGTCTCCCCGAGCCCGTCCGGGTCGCGCACCTCGTCGCCAGCGCGCTCGCGGTCCCTGGCGCGATTGGCGCGGACGTCGTTCAGCACGACTGAACGATGTTTGCGGGAGATCGCGAAGCGAGCTCCCTCGGGGAGAAGTTCTGGCCATCCTGACCCGGGGTCGCCAACCCCGCGGATCTTGGCTGGATCTCCACGGATACGGGGGCCCCCCGCCGCGAACGCGGTGCCCTTTCCGTCGCCTTTTCCTTCGTGCGGGTCCTCTCGGGGCTCCGGGGGGCCAGCTCGGGGATCGCCTCATGGAGCGGACGGCACACGTCGAGCCCAAGCTCGGCCGCCGTGCGGGCGGCGCGTCGGTAGCGGTTGATCATGTCGCTTGACTTGTGCCCCGTTCTGTCCTGCACCCACGCCTCCGTCCGTCCGTTCGCGAGCGCCAGCGTGACGAACGTGGCCCGCGTATCGTGCAGCCGGATCCGCATCCTCGTCTCCGTCCGCGCGAACAGCTCCGGCCGGCGAATACCTGCCAGCTCCAGATGTCCGCGGAACCGGCCGGCAGTGTCGCTCGTGGTGAGCCGCTGTCCCTTCTGGCTTCCTTCGTCGTACACGAAGACGGGCGCGTCCCCTGACACTCGCACGCCTCTCGCTGCGCAATGCTCCCGCCAAGCGCGCAACGCGGCAACGACCCCAGGCGACAATGCCCACGCGCGGGGCTCGTCCGTCTTATTCACATCGAGCACAATCACCCCGAGATCCAGATCGATGTCAGACCAGGTCGTGTTAAGGGCTTCCGAGCGGCGCATCCCTTCCCGATGAAGGAAGCCGTAAAACAGGCGCCATTCCAGCGGAACCTGCGTGCAGCCAAGCAACATCGCGTCCTCGTCAGGATAAAGCCACCCTTTCGCTTTTCCTGCCTGATACCGCGGCACGAATCCCCGCGGCAGCGGATGCACGGCGATATGGCGCAGTGGAAGGACCGCCAGCGAGCAGATCCGGTACACGAGCTGCGCGACAGAACGCCGCGAGTTTGGCGAGAGCTTCGGTGGCAGGCTCCGCATGACGGCTTCCGCGTGGTCGAGCGTGAACTTGTCGATCGCCACGTCCCCGACCATCGGATAGACGTATTTGTCGAGCACGTACCTGTTGGTTTTTGCACTTCGTCGTCGCTTGACTCGATCGGGATAAAGATCCGCCAGCTCGCCGCTCGTCCACCGCTTGCCGATTTGCTCGATCGTCGGCGTCAGGTTCTTCTGCACCACCTGTCCCGATGCGATCATGTCAACGGCCTTGCGCACCTCGTTCAATGCCTTCCCGTCACGCACCGCGGCGCGCTTGATGATGTCCGGCGCGATGTCGTCGCGTCCGCATTTGCGGAGCTTCGCTGCCAGCTCCGCGAGGATGGCTTGACGCGTGACGGCGCTCCGCTCGTCCTTGCATGTTTCGAGCATGAAGCTTTGCCGCTTCTTCGTTCCGATGGTGAGCCGCGCGAACCACTTGCCGCGCCGCTCGTAAACGTTCCCCGTGGCTAACACTACTGCGGGACATTAGAATCAAGCAAGAGGGGTTGGCGCATGTTGGTGGCGTGGGATGGCGGCTCTCTACAGGAGGACCCGTGCATGACATCGCCGGTGCGGTGACAGAATGGGCACCGTGGCAGC
>NZ_JASBQE010000218.1 GCF_029960785.1 Polyangium sp. 15x6 | reverse complement strand
GCCGGCTCCGCCCGCACCACCGGCGCCGGCGGCCCCACCGGCGCCACCGGCTCCACCCGCGCCGCCGGCGCCGCCGGCCCCGCCCGAGCCCGTGGAGGCCGCGGTGCTCGCTGCGGTGCTCGACGATGCGCTCGTGCTCGACGTGGCGCCGCTGCCGCCGCACTTCTCGAGCGGTTTGCAATCGTTGCAGGAGCAACCTTCGAGGTACTCGACGCACGAGCCGTTGTTCGTGCAGTTCGTCGTGCACCGGTCGGTATTCGTGCAATCGCCGCAGGTGCAGTCCTCGTTGATCAAGCACTCGCCGTCGTCGTCACAGCCGACGTTTGCCGGAGGACAACTGGCGACCTTGAAGTAACAATCGTTGCACGTGCAATCTTCGGTACCCATCTCCCCGTTGTCGCAGGCGTCGTTGTCCTGGCAGGTGCCGACGCACGCGGCCTGATCGACGCAGTCGGGGCAGGCGCAGGTCTCGGGGTTCTGGCCGTGGTAGTTGCAAAAACCATCGGGCTGGTTGTTGTTGCAGCCGTTGCTCTGGACTCCGCCGCCGGCGCCCGAGAAGTTGCTCGCCGCGGAACTATTGTTATTGGCGTCGCCTCCCGAACAGCCGACGAAGGGGATCGCGACAAGGAAAAACGAGGAAGCAAGGATCGCCGTCAGGGTGCGCATGGTCCGAGAGGATCGCCGCCTGCGCGGGACTGCGTCAACAGGAGAAAGGTGCTACAGGGCTCGCCATGCCTCGCCCGACGAACTCTTTTTCTGCACTGGCGCTGCTCGTTTCCACCCTCGGCCTCGGCCTCGGCTGCGGCGCCGAGCCCCCGCCTCCGGCCGAATCGGCCACGTCCTCGTCGCCCACCGACGGCGCGAAGGAAGGGCAGAACGAAGGCACGAAGGCGGCGGAGGTGAAGGGGCCGGAGCGCAAGCCTTTCGAGAACCCCGGTGGCATGTGGGTGCCCTCGCAGCTCGCCGAGCACGAAGCGAAGCTCAAGGGCGCAGGCCTCGAACTCGAGCCGAAGGCGCTCACCGATCCGATGCAGCCGCCGCTCGCCGCGGTCGTGAGCCTCGGCGGCTGCTCGGCTTCGTTCGTGTCGCCCGATGGCCTCATCGTCACGAACCACCACTGCGTGACCGGCATCCTTCAGTACAACGCGACGCCGAAGCAGAACGTGGTGAACGACGGTTACCTCGCGAAGACGCGCGCCGACGAGAAGTGGGCCGGCCCCACGAACCGCATCTTCGTGACCCGCTCGTTCAAGGACGTCACGAAGGAGGTCCGCGACGGCCTCGACAAGCTGCCGAACGATCGCGCCCGGAACGACCAGCTCGAGGCGCGCGAGAAGAGCCTCGTCGCGGCGTGTGAGAAGGATCGGCCCGAGGTGCGTTGCTCGCTGAAGAGCTACTTCGGCGGCGCGCAGTACCTGCTCGTCGAGCAGCTCGAGATCCGCGACGTGCGCCTCGTGTATGCCCCGCCGGAGGGCGTCGGCAACTTCGGCGGCGAGATCGACAACTGGCGCTGGCCCCGCCACGGCGGCGACTTCGCGTTCCTGCGCGCCTACGTGGGCAAGGATCAGAAGCCCGCGGATCACGCGGAGGCGAACGTCCCGTACAAGCCGGCGCACTACCTGCGCCTCGCGCAGAAGCCCCTCGCCCCGAACGACTTCGTGATGGTCGCGGGGTACCCGGGCACCACGAACCGGCTGCGCACCTCGTTCGAGATCAAAGAGGCGCTCGAATGGGGATATCCGCGCCGCATCGCCGCCTTCGAGGAGGGCGTGCAGGTGCTCGAGGCCGTGAGCAAGCAAAGCGAGGCGATCGCGATCAAGGCGAACCCCTTCCTGCGCGGCATCTCGAACGCGCTCACGAAGATCAAGGGCCTGGCCGAGGGGCTCGGCAAGGGCGGCGTGGCCGCGGAGCGCGCGAAGAAGGACGCCGAGCTCGCGTCGTGGATTGGCGCAGACGCGGAGCGCAAGGCCGCTTATGGCGACGTCATCGCCAAGATCGAGACGCTCGTCGCGGAGCGGAAGAAGACGCGCGAGGAGGACATGGCGCTCGGCGACGTGATGATGAGCGCGAGCCTGTTCCAGGCGGCCTCGACGATCGTGCGTTTGGCGGAGGAGCGCCCGAAGGCCGACGCCGATCGCGACCCGGAGTACCAGGAGCGCACCTGGAAGCGCCACGAGCAAAAGATGGCGCGCCTCGCGGTCTCGTATGACCGGGCGATCGACCAGGCGATGCTGAAGCTCGCCCTCGAGCGGATCGCGAAGCTCTCCGAGAAGGAGCGGCCGGCGTTCGTCGCGACGATCGCGGGCAAGAAGCTCGACGCGGCGTCGATCGACAAGGCGGTGAAGGGCCTTTACGAGGGGACGAAGCTCGAGGACGAGAAGGCGCGGCTCGAGCTCCTCAAAACGGCGAAGCTCGACGATTTGAAGAAGAGCAAGGACCCGCTGATCAAGCTCGCCGTGGCCCTGCGCCCCGTGTACAAGGCCTCCGAGGATCGGGGCAAATCGTTCGACGGCGCGATGGCGCTGCTCCGGCCGAAGTATTTCGAGGCGCTCCAGAAGATGATGGGGCAGCAGATCGCGCCCGACGCGAACGGGACGCTCCGCGTGACGTACGGCAGCGTGCGTGGGTATCGCCCGACGAAGGACGCGCCGGTCTACACGCCGTTCACGACCGTCTCGCAGATGGCCGCGAAGCACACGGGCAAGGAGCCGTTCGAGGCGCCTTCGAAGCTGCTCGCGGCGACGAAGGCGAAGAAGTGGGGGGCCTACGCGGACGCGGCGCTCGGCGAGGTTCCCGTGGATTTCCTGAGCGATCTCGACATCACGGGCGGCAACTCCGGTTCGCCGACGCTGAATGGAAAGGGCGAGCTCGTGGGCCTCGCGTTCGACGGCAATTACGAGGCGATGGCCTCGGACGTGATCTTCCTGCCGGAGATCACGCGGACGATCCACGTCGACCTGCGGTACGTGCTCTGGGTGATGGACGTCGAGGGGGCGGACAACGTCCTGCAAGAGCTCGGCGTGAAGCCTTCGATCGACTGATTCCTTCGTTCCCATGTAGAATGGAGGCCCCCGGGCCTCCATGCGTTTGCCCTCCCTCCTCCTCGGCCTCGCGTTCGTCCTCGGGACCCCGCTCGTGTTCGGGCAAGACGCGCCCGATCCGCGCCCTACGCCCACGGCCGAGGCCTTCGTGCACATCGAGTCCGACGCGCCGCTCTCGCTGCGGCGCAACGTCGGCCGCTTCGGCGACGTCGTTTGCGCGGCGCCCTGCGACCGGGTGATTCGCTTCGATCCGGCGGACCGTTTCTCGGTCGAGGGCTCCTTCCCGAGCGCGCCTTTCTTTTCGATCGGGGACGCGGGCCCGCGTGTCCGCCTGCGCGTCGACACGGGCAGCCACGCGAGGCTCTACACGGGGATCGCGTCCACGGCGCTCGGCGGCGGCGCGTTGGTCATGTCCGGGTTCATCTTCGTCCTCGCGGCCGTCGGTGACGCGCTCGGGAGCGGGGACGGGGTCGACGACGGGATCAAATACGGCTGCCTCGGCGCGGCGATCGGCGGAGGCGTCGCCATGGCGGTCGGCGTTCCGCTGCTCGTGCTTTCGAACACCACGGTCGATGTGCTCCCCGATCTCCCGCGCGGCGCGGCCCGCGGCATGGTCACCGTCCGGTTCTGAGGCGCGCGATGACCTTCGGCCTGCGTGGAAAAACCGTTTGTCTCGGCGCGACGCTCCTCCTCGGGCTCGCCGCCTGCGCGCCGCCGCGCCGCCCGTCGAGCCCGCCGAAGCCCGAGAGCGTGGCCGCCGCGCCGGAGCAGCGGGTGTTCGTCCGGATCGACGCCGACCACCCCGCCGCGAAGCTCGTCGAGGAGCGCAAGGACAACGATGTCCCCGTCTGCGCCGCGCCCTGCAATCGCGTGATCTCCGTGCGAAAGGGCGCGCGGTTCCACGTCGAGGCCTTCGGCGCTCGCCCCACGTGGAGCCTCGATCTTTACTCGCCGCAGGATCCCGTGGTTTGGCTCGACGTGAAGACGACCTCGCAATCGACGCACGACGCGCTGTATCGAGTCTTCCTCGGCACGATCATCGCGGGCGGCGCCCTCATGCTGACGGGCGCCATCGGCACGCCGTTCGCCGAGGAGAAAGGCACGCAGACCGCGCTCTCGGCGGTGGGTTTCACGGGGCTCGTCCTGCTCTTGCCCGTCTCCAGCGTCCTCGGTGGGATCTCGGCCGGCCATTCGACGAGCAAGGTGACCTTCAAGGATCCGCGGACGCGGCCGGATTTGCGGGAGCGGATTCGTTAGGATCGGGCGCGGCGTGGCCGGAAGGGGCGCGCTGCCGCGGCGAGGAGGAGCGAGAGCAAGGCGAGAGGCGTGGTTTGTCGACCCGCGGGGGGCGCGCCGACCACGCGGCAGCCGCAGGCGTCGTCGTCTGCCGCGGGATCGACGGTATCGGCGCCTCCGCTGCCGCCTGCGCCGCCTGCGCCGCCCACGCCGCCGCCTGAGCCACCTGCGCCGCCCGAGCCGCCGTTGCCGCCCGCGCCGCCGTTACCGCCCGCGCCGCCGCTGCCGCCTGC
>NZ_JASBQE010000217.1 GCF_029960785.1 Polyangium sp. 15x6 | reverse complement strand
GGGCGTGCGCCGTGCCCGTCGAAAGGGCAGCGCGGCTGTCTTGGCTGGCAGGGCTGCTTGCGGTCTTGCCTCGGGCCCATTCGATGAACTGCGCATCGCGCAGTTCATCGACCACCGGTCCAGCGCTTGCGCTGGTCCGGGTCCAGGGGCGGATAGCCCCGGTGGGGCCTGGGGCAACGCCCCAGCGAAGCGCCCCCCAGATGAAACCAATGCTCAGGACATTCCCAGCCAGACGCGTACGATAGGCGCATGTCGCAGCCGAACCGGCTCGTGCGCCCGATCCTGATCGTCGTCGCCATTGCGCTCGTCGCGCTCTTGCTCTCGCGCCTCGGCGGGAGTGGCCCCGAGCGGTCGGCTTCCCTCCCGGCTCCGAGCACGAACCCCACGCCCGCGCCGCGTCCGCGCACGTCCCGCGCCGTCGCCGAGCGCCCCGGCCCTCTGCGCCTCCCTAGCGGCGAGATCGCCGTCGACGAGACCCGCCGCGCCGGAGCTTTTTCCGGTCGCGTGGTCGAAGCTCGCACCGGCGCGCCCATCGCAGGCGCCACGCTCACCTTCGACCAGGAGGGCGTGGCTCGCGCCGTCACCTCGGGCGCGGACGGCGCCTTCCTCTTCGAACCCCCGGCGCCCGGCGTCTATGCGCTCGCGATGGTGACCGCCAAGGGCTTCCACCCGTTCGCCCCGGCGTGGGGCGAGAGCCCGATCACGCTGATTGCCCGCGCCGGCGAGGTCGTCCGCGGCCTGACCATCACCCTCGAGCCCGAGCGCCGCTACGAGGGCGTGGTCCTCACGCCCGCCGGCGAACCGGCGCCCAAGGCCGAGGTCCGCATCCTCGAAGCCCCCGGCGGCGAGGCCAGCGCGGGCGGACGTTTCGTCGCCGACGACACGGGCGCCTTCACGTTCAGCGCCCCCGACGACGCCCTGCTCGAAGCCACGCACCCGGATCACGCCCCCGCCCGGGCGCGCCTCGACATGCGCGCGCAGGCGAGCGGCCGCGTCACGCTCAGGCTCCGGCCCAAGGGCGAGGCGATCGTGCTCGCGTCCATCACCGGCGTGGTCGTCGACGCGGCCGGCGCGCCCGTGCCGTTTGCCGGCGTGAGCGCCCGCTTCCACCGCGACATCGTGCGCGACGACGACCTCCACCCCGGCGCGAGCGCCACCACCGACGAGCGCGGCGCCTTCACGCTGGAAGGGCTCGACCCCGGCACGTACGAGCTCACGGCCCGCGAAGGCGCGCGCATCGCCCGCGCCGAGGGCGTCGCGGCCGGCGCCGAGGGCGTCACCCTCCGCCTCACTGCGACCGGCCGCATCCGCGGCACCGTCCGCGGCGGCAGCACCGGCACGCCCGTCGCCTCCTTCTCCGTCGTCGCCGCGCGCCACCGCGGCCCCCTCGAGCGCGAGTACTCCGCCTCCACCTCGTTCTTCGACGCCACGGGCGCCTACGAGATCGGCGACCTCCTCCCCGGCACCTACGCCGTCACCGCGGCGGCCCTCGGCCACGCCCCCTCGGCGACCGTCGACGTCACCGTCCCCGCGGGTGGCGAGGCCACCGCGGACCTCGTCCTCCGCGCCGGCGGCCGCCTCCACGGCATCGTCGTCGAGGATGACACGGAAGAGCCCATCCAGGGCGCGCGCGTCACCATCGAAGGCCAGCTCGGCGCGGGCGCTGGCCCGGTCCCCGTCGTCGCCGACGCGACCACCGACGCCTCCGGCCGCTTCTCGCTGCTCGGCCTCGCCGAGGGCGCGCGCTCCGTCACGGCGACGGCGCCGGGACATCACGGCCGCGTCCTCTCCGGCCTCGTCGTGACCGAGGGCGGCGAGATCGGCCCGGTCAGGATCTCCCTCGCCAAGCTGAAGGACGGCGAGGAGGCCCGCATGGAGCTCACGGGCATCGGCGCCGTCCTCGGCCCCAAGGGCGACGCGCTCGTGATTGGCCAGGTCCTTCCCGGCGGCGGCGCCGCGAACGCGGGGCTCGGCCCGGGCGACGCCATCGTCGCCATCGACGGCGCCCCGATCGTCGAGATCGGCTTCGAGGCCGCCGTCGAGCGCATCCGCGGCCCCGAGGGCAGCCTGGTCAGGCTCTCCGTGCGCCGTGGCGGCACGGGCGAGGCCACCGACATCGCCGTGCGGCGTACGCGCATTCGCGGCTAGCATTCATGGGAACGACGCTCCTACTTCTGCTGGCGATAGGTGCGCTACGATGGCCCCATGACGAAAGCTCGATTCTTCCTTGTCGCCCCTCTCTTCGTCCTCGGCTGCGCGGAGACGGTCACCGAATCGCCTCCGCCGCCCGATCCCACGCCGACCTCCGTGTGCGGCGAGTCGCTCGACCTCACGTTTGGCACCTCGGAATCACGAACGAACATCACCGGCCTCTCGGTCGCCGTCGACGACGCTTGTAACACCATCCTCGCCGGCACGACGCAAGGCCCCATCAATTTCGGCGGGGGCACCCTCGGCAGCGCCGACGCGCCCTTTGGCTTCGTGGTGAAGCTCGACGCGAGCGGCAAACACGTCTGGAGCCGCGCGCTCCCGACCGGCGCCACGTTCGAAGGAAAGGACGTCCTCGCCGTCGACCCGCAAGGTGGAGTCCTGCTCGCCGGGAGCTTGCGCGCCGACGTGGACCTCGGGGGAGGTCCGCTCGGCGGCGAATACGTGCGCGCGAACCACCCGTTTTTGCTGCGGCTCGACGCGGACGGCAACCACGTCTCGAGCCGTCGCCTGCCCGGCAACTTGCCGGACGACGTCAATTTCAGCGGCGGCTTCGCCCGCGTCGTGGAGGGCGTCACGTTCGACGCCGAGGGCAACTTCGTGATCAGCGGCAGGTTCGTCGGCACGCTCGATCTGGGCGGCGTCACGGTGACGAGCGTGCCCGAGGCGTGGGACGAATTCTTCGTGAACTACAAGCCCGACGTGTTCGTCGCGAGATACGACACGCAAGGCGAGCTCCTCTGGGCCAAGAAGTACGGCGGCGACATCTCGGACTACCCGGCCGGGCTCGACGTGACCCCGGCCGGCGAAGTGGTCTTCGTGTATACACAAGTCAGCATCCCGGAGAGCGCCGGCGAGCCGATCGGCTTGCACGTGAAGAAGTATTCGCCCGGCGGCGACATCGTCTGGAGCAAGGTCTTCGAGGAGTCGATCCTGGCCGGCTTCGGCGGCAGCGTGGTGGTGACGGACGACGGCGGCCTCGTCCTCGGCGGGGAGGGGGGGCTCGTCTTCGGCGGCATCGGCACGTTCGGTCCGGCTTTCGTGGCCCGGCTCGATTCGAAGGGCGAGCCCGTGCTCGGCGTCTCGGTCACGGGCGACACGACCGCCATGGTCACCGCCGTGGCGCCCGAGGGGACCAGCGGCGTCCGCGCCGTCGGCTGGTTCGAGGACACGCTGCTCGTGCACGGAAAAACCATGGCCGGCTCGAACGGCGGGCTCGACGGGTTCGACGTGCGCGTGGAATGGGACGACGCGGCGAACACCGTCGCGACGTTCGGCGCCGAAGCGGACGAGCTCGCCCTCGCGATGGCGCAGAGCAAGGACGGCGATCGGTTGATCGTCGGCGTCGAGGGTCCGCTCGTCCACCTGGACGAGTCCCTCTCGCCCTATTCGCAGGGGACGCGCATCTTCCTGCGCCGCCGCAGGTAAAACGCCTCAAGCGGCCACGCGGCGCGGGCCCCAGAGCTCCCAGATCTCCGACGGGAGCTGGCCGCGGATGTGCTCGAGCTCCCCCTGCGGGAGCACGGCGCGCACGCCTTGCAGCACGGCCCGCGCGACGAGCTCGGCCTCGCCGACCTGGATTTGCAGGTGATCGGCGAGCAATTGCAGGAACTCCCCCCGATCGAATACGTCACTCTCGAACCCACGGTGCGCCGCGCACGGCTGCACGAGGGTCTGCAGCGCCTCGGGCAGGCTGTTCGCGAGATCCTGCGCCCCACCCTTGCTCAGCCGTCGCGAGAGAACACAAAGCACGGCCGCGGCAGCCTCGGGCGTGCGTACCTTCTGCGGCAACCCGCCGACCTGCTCGATGTGCTCGACGATGCGCCGCGACACGGGATCGATCCGCGCGCCGCCCTGAGGTCCCTGGTTTGCCATGTGGTTCCTTCCTTCTCGCTGAACGGAACGTTCCGCCGCAAAAGGGCAAGCAGGGTGCCCAGGGCCGATGATCCAAGCGCCGCGCCCCGCCGGTCGGCGTAGGATTCCGCAAGGCAAGCCCGGCGGTTTTACCGAGGCGTCGTCCGGTGTACCATGGCCGCATGAAGTGGGAGCAAGTCAGCAAGCTCGCGCGTGAGCTACCCGAGGTCGAGGAAGACACCTGGTTCCGGACCCCGGCGATGAAGGTCCGCGGCAAAGGTTTTTGTCGTTTGCGCGAGGAAGGCGACGTGATCGTGTTTTTGACCGAGAGCGTCGACGAGCAGGAGTTCTTGATCGAGAATCGTCCCGATATCTACTTCATCACGGACCATTACCGCGGCTGGCCGGCCGTGCTGGCGCGGCTCCCGAAGCTCACGGTGGCCGAGTGCCGGCTGCGGCTCGAACGCGCATGGCGCCTCAAGGCGCCGAAAGCCGTGCTCAAGGCGTTCGACGCGCCGGGGAAGGCAAAGGCGAAGGCTGACTGAGCGGTGCGCGTGCGCGGGGCGTTGCCCCGCACCCCAGCAGGGGGCTGTCCGCCCCCTGCACCCCGGCC
>NZ_JASBQE010000216.1 GCF_029960785.1 Polyangium sp. 15x6 | reverse complement strand
CGCTGGAAACGGAGTCACGGCACGGATTGAGGCACCGGCGACGTACGCGAAAGCAGCCGGAAACGGCGACTCCCCGTGTCCTACGGCCACCGCGCCAGCGCTCGACTCTACCGAGGCGCAGCCGGCCATCGTCGAGGAATCGCGTGAGGGGCACCCACTGATTGCGGGCGTATCCGATGGCCTGGCCGATGGGGCTCTTGGGCAAGGCGACGAGCGCCTCCACGTCGAGCCAGATGCGAAAGGCCTCGAGCACGGGCGTGGCGAGCCTCCGGCGCTCCTCCGTCCGGCGAGCCGGCGGCAGCTCCTTGGTCTCGGCGTCGACTGCGTAGAGGTTTCCGATGAACCCGAGCGCCGCGAGCGCGCGCTCCTTGTCGGACGAGAGCGCTTTGAAGAATCCCCTTCTGCCGTGGGCCCAGCAGCCGACCTCCGTCACTTCCTCGGTGCGATAGAGCAGTTCGTAGACGTTGTGCGCATCCGCGAGGACATACCCCTTGTAACCGCGCAGAAATTCCCTCGGTCCATCCTGCGTGTGCCGCGGCGTGAAACGAAAGAGGACGTGGTCCTGGTCGGCGACGAGCACCCAGAAGTAGCCCCTGCGGCATTTCTCCTTCGCCTGCACGAGCACGCCGGTCGCGTCCATGGCGATGCAATGCGCGCTTTTCGCGTCGAGGAACATCGCGTCGACGACGTACTTCAGCAAGCCCGTAGAGGCCCCCACCCAGTTGCACAGGGTCGAGCGCGCGAGGGAGACGCCCTCTCGCTCGTAGATCCTCTCCTGCCTGTGCAGCGGCAAGGAATCGGCATACTTATTCACGACCACGCGCGCGACAAGCCTAGGGCCTGCCATGCAGCGCGGAATCGGCGCCTCGGGCGCGGGCTCGATGCGCACGCCTTCCTCGGGTTTGCCTTTCGTCGCGAACTTCGGACGAATGACCCGGACCCTCACGAGGCTTGCGGGCCGCCATTCGAGCGTTTCGCTCACCTCCTCGCCGATCCGCACGAGCGACGCGGCGCCTTCGCCCTTGGCCTCGGGCGGGAGGAGCTCGATTTCGTGGACGGGCAGGTGCTCGGGTAGGATCTGCCGCCCATGCGGCGTGACCTTGCGGTCCTTTTGCTTCGGCTTCTTGCCATCCGGCAGCTTCTCTCCGGCAGGCCGATCGGAAGGCGGAGCCGCATCCGGCGTCTGCTCGGAGAGCCGCTCGAGGCCGCCGAGGGCCTCGATGACGGCGGTGAACGCGAGCTGCATCTGCGCCGGATCGACCTGCTCGGCCTTCCGACCGAAGATATGGCGACGAAATCGCTCGAGCTCGATGCTGGCGAGCTCGTAGAGCTTGCGATACTCGTCACGCTCGTGCCGGAATTTGTCCCGCTCGCGGGAGGCTCCCGCGAGGCGGCTCTCCAGAGCGACGACCTTGGCCTCGAGCTCAGGGTTTGTCACGGGACGTGCCATACACGCCCCGTGGCTCTCGTGTAAAGAGAAAAGTTTTACTTGATGGAACCCGGCTCGAGCGCGCGGGTGCGCTGCTTCGCCGGCGGGAGCTGGATCCCTTCGAGGATCCTCGCCATCTCGGAGGCTTCGATCGGGATGCGCGTCGCGCCGGGCTCGAGCCCCTGCGGCACGCGAAACGTCCCCCGCTCGAGGCGCTTGTAGAGCAGGCAATAGCCCGTCCGATCCCACCAGAGGATCTTGACCCGGTCGGCCGCCTTGTTGAAAAACATGAACAGCGCGCCCGAGAGCGGATCCTCGCGCAGCACTTCACGTACGACCCCCGAAAGCCCGTCGAACGAGCGGCGCAGATCGAGCCGCTCGGCGGCGACGTAAATGGCCATCCGCGCGGGGATCATACGAGCGCTCCGCGCAGCGCCGAGACAACACGGCCGAGCTGGGAAAGGTCAGCGCCAGGAGGCACGCGGATCACCTCGCCGCGCGGAAGAACGACCTCCAGGGCCGTCGGCCCGGGGGCGGCAGGCGGTGCGTCGTCGATGATCTCGACAGGCAAGAACGTCGGTGCTTCCGCCACAAATTCGGAGTCCTGCGCGGCATCCTGTCTGCCGAGCCGGCTGCTCCACCAGTACATCGTGACCGGGCTGATTCGATGGCGCTTCGCGAATGCGCGCGCCGACAGGCCGCTGCCGCGCCACTTCTCCACGATGCGCCGCCACCGGCGCTCGGCCTTCGTCGTCCTCGTAGCCATGACGAGCCTCCCTTCGACGGGCATACATGCATAGCCGAGGAGGGAAGCGGAAGGATGGGGGTGGCGGGACGGATACTTGGCAACCGAGACAAAGAGCGCGTGGCTCGCCTCGAGATGGCGCAATCCCTCTTCGAGCTCTGGTCGGTCTTGGAAGATGGGCGGCGCCCCTGCCGGAGGCGCATCCCCGCCGGCAGGAAGTGGCTTTGACGATTCGGTCTCGGCCGCCGCCGCATCAGCCTTCGGTGTTTTCTTTTTCCTTGGCGTCGCCAGCCTTTTCGCCAGCTCCTCATCGACACGCCGCTGCGCTTCTTCCAGCTTGGCCTGGTCGGTAGCGGTCACCGTCCCGGCCTCGTAGGCCTTCACAGCCTCGCGGATCCCCGGCTCGCGTTGCACGCTGCGGATGATCGCGGCCGCCGGGTTTTCCTTGAGCTTCCGCGCGTCAACCGCTTCGCGCAAGGCCTCCGTCGATAAGGGCGAGAAGAAGCACGTCTGCCGTGCCGTGATGGTGCTCGGCGAGTCGCCCACCTCGGCCGCGACCTTGGCACGGGTCGTCTGCGGTCCGCCGTGTGCTGACGCCGGTGCCCCGTCACCTTGGTTATTTTTAACCGAGGTCTTCAGGTCGGTGCGCTTCCCCTTTCCGACAGAGTGAAGCCCTGCCAACCGCTTCTCGAGCTCGGCCTTCTGCTTGGGCGAGAGCTTGCGTCCGTGCAGGTCGGCGAGGTTGTCGCGCAGGAAGATCTCGTACTCCTCGTCTGCGGTGAGGCCATCGTGGACCACGACCGGTACTTCTCGCAGATTCGCTTCGATCGCGGCGCGGCGGCGGCGGTGACCACCGAGTACGGTGCCCGGCGCGCTCGCGCAGATCTCCCCTGTCACGACGAGCGGCCTCGTGATGCCGTGATCTCGTACATCTTGGACAAGCTCACGGAAGCGCGCGTCGTTTTCGGAGGCGAGCGGAAAGATCTCGTTGTTTCGCCAATACTGCCCGAGCTTCCTCGGATCCAGGACGTCTGTGCGAAACCGCCTTTGTCCGAGGCAGCTCGGGATCGGCGGGGCAGACGGAGGAGGGGCAGGAGCGGGGGGTACGGCTACGCGCGTGGGGGGCGTCGGCCCCGGCACGTGCCCTGAGAGGGTTGCGTAAAACTCTGGGGCTCGTCGTGCAATAGCGGGCAGCAGCGCGCGCGTTGCGTCCATCCAAGCGCGTTCCGCTCCTTGGCGAGCCTCCATCGACGGATCGTGGTGACTTGCATTGTACTGGTTATGAGCCTCGTCGAACACCTTCACCAGTGCGTTTTCATCGTCCGTTCCTTCCTCCCGAAGGGTGCCCATCACCTTCGAGACGCAAACCGCGATTGCGGTCCCTACATCGATTGCTACGGACGCCATTGTAACGGCGGGGCTGGCAGGCAGAGTTGCTGGAGGGCTGGCAGGCAGAGTCGCTGGGCGGCTGGCAGGCAGAGCCGCTACAATAGGCTGTCCGGCCGCTGCGAGGACCGCAGCAGGAAGCCGCCCTTGCTCGACGAGGAGGGGGATCTCCCACAGCGCCGATTGGCGCTTCTCTTCGATGTCAAGCAGACGGGACTCGATCTCCGCGGCGTCGATGTCCCCGTAGAACAACTCGAGCTCGGCGACTGCTACCAAGAATGCATTGATACACACCCTCTCTCCTTCAGGAACTTGATCGAGCTTGCCCTCGAGTTCGGCGCGGATGGCCAGATAGCTGTCGTATGATAGGTGCTTCATCACGCACTCCTCTTCGCCGGGCGGCGAGCGAAGGCGCCTGTCTCCGCAGAGGCGGGTACCTCGGGAACCTGGGGCTGCGTGCGACCGTCCTTGGACGGAACCAACCGTTGCCGGAGCCACCGCTCGAGATCCTTGCGTTGGAACCGAACGAGACGCGCGCCCATTCGGATGTGGGGGATCTGCCGGCGAGCTACCATCGACCGCAGCGTGCCGCGTGCTAGCCCGGTCAGAGCCGCCGCGCCCGCGTAGTCGAGCATGTCATCCATGGGGGAACCTCTCCTCGGGCCGAACCACCGGCCCGGACGGCCCACGTTTCCCACGTTGCGGGCGCTGGTCTCCTGCAACGGCAAGGTGGTAGGTTGCGGGGGCGAGGAAGGCTGAGACCCCATGAGCGAGCAAGGCGACACATCAACCGGGACGTATGCGGCCAGTGCTGAGCGAAGCCCTCAACCCGCAGGGCGTCCCACGGAAGGCGTGCACCGCGAAGAAGCTCAACCACTCACGCCGGACACCGTCGCGGAGGCCGTGGTGGAGTTGATTCGCCTGGCGATCGAGCACGAGCAGAGGTTTCACCCGGATCCGAGCATTGTCCCCCACGATCGCGATGCGCAGATCGAGATTCACACCATCTTTGATACTAGAACTCATCCCATAAACCGTCCAGTAGGTCCATCAGCTCCAACATCCCACTTTGTAGGATCAATCGACGAGGTGCGGTCCAGCGGTCGGTACATTTTTCGTGCTGGCGACATATGCAGGTGTG
>NZ_JASBQE010000215.1 GCF_029960785.1 Polyangium sp. 15x6 | reverse complement strand
ACGCCGCGCCGACGAGCAGAGGCCGCGCCGGGAACCCGGAGCTCTCGCCCTTCGCGAGCGCGACGGCTAGGGCGGCGAGCTGGGAGCGACGGAACTCGAGCAGCTCGTCGAGGAAGAGCACGCCTCCATGCGCGAGGGAGATCTCCCCGGGACGCACCCCACCAGGGCAAGCTGGATCGCCCCTGCCGAGCAACTTCTCGAGCGTCGCGTCGCGGTAATTCGGCGAGCGGATCGGGCGGCTCGCGTTTAGCCCCTGCTTCGCTTCCAGCAACCCGGCGATGGAGTAGATGCTCGTCAACTCGATCGCCTCGTCCGTGGTCATCGAGGGGAGGAGACCGGGTAGCTTCAAAGCCGCCGACGTGCGCCCCGCTCCCCCGATGATCAAGAGCGGATGCTGGCCGACCGCGGCGATTTCGAGCGCGCGGCGGACGGATGCCATCATGAATGGCTTCTCTGCCAGATCACGCTCATACGACCGTGTCGAGCGACGAGGGCCCGCGGGGTCGAGCGCGCGGGTGCCGCGCAGGGAGTCGAGCACGTCGCGAAGGTGATCCACGACGCGCACGTCGAGCCCGGCGTGTGCCGCCTCCGCGGTGTCGGCGCGAGGGACGATCGCGTGCCGGATGGCGTGGGATGTGGACGCAGCTTTCAACGCCGGCAAGATGCCGCGGACGTGCCGCACCTCGCCGGATCTGGAGAGCTCGCCGAGCACAACCGTCGACCGTAGCGAACTCTGCTCGAATGCCAGCAGGACGGCCACGGCGACTGCGAGGTCGAGTTGGCCCCCGTGATTGTTGGTGCCGGTGGGTGTGACCTCGACGGCGATCTCGAGGTCGTTTCTCTTGAGCGTGTTATAAATGGCCGGTGCCACGCGACGCCGCGTGAGCTCGCAGGAGTCTTCGTCGAGACCCGCGAGCTCGAATGTGCCGAATTCGTCGTGCTCGATGGTGACGTTGACGTGGACGAGCGATGCAGACAACCCCGTAAGCGTTATGGAAAAGACGTCGCCGCGGCGCGTTTGCATGGATGGGCTGCCCTGTCAGGTGCTTGCACTCGGCTCCGGCTCCGGCTCCGATTCCGGGGTCACCGGCTCGGGATCCTGGGGCTGCTCCGGCGCGCTGGTCTTGCCTTGGATCGCGCACCGGAGCGAGAGCGCCACGTTCGGCATGACGAGCTCGACGTCCTCGGCGAAGAGCCCCATCTCCGCGGGCGACAGGCGAAATCCGTGCCATTCCTTCCTGCCGTGCCGCATATCGGCGGGCAGTTCGTCTTCGTGGATGTAGACGTACCCGTCGCTTGCGAGCGCGAACGGGGCCGCGCACTCGACGAGGGGCTCTTGCTCGGTTGCCTTGGCGACTTCTTCGGCGACGGGCTCTTGCTCGGTTTTCTGTTCCGACATGTTGTGCTTCCCTTTCACGCCCTCACTCGGAGCACGACGTGCGTGATGTCCAACCGGAGAATGGCGGCCATCGGGTCGTCGCTGTTTTTCACAACGAGCTCCACGATCCCCTGCTCCTCGAGCCGCCTCAGCATAAGCGCAATCCTTCCGGCATTTCCGAGATGACAGAGGGAGTCCTGCAGCCGCTGCATCGAAATCCTCCCGTCCCCGTCGGGGCGCATCCGAGACAGCGCGAAGTGCACGACGAACTCGGCGTACGCGTCGTCGCCCTGCCGTCGCGCGTCCAGAGCGCGGTAAGCGACGTGCACCGCGGCACGCTGGTAGACGCGAGGCGCTCGCAGCAAGGCGAACAGCATGAACTCGCCGTGCTCGTCGTGTCCCACGGCCCCCGCGGAGACGCGCGTCGCCTCGGGGGAGCGCGGCGGCGGGATCGGCGGAAGGCGCTTCCATAGCGGTGGGCTCCCGAAGGCGTCCGCGAGCGCAGCGAAGAACCGCGTCCACCAGGGTTGCCGGCGAGCAACAACGGGGACCACGCTGCTCTCGGGGGGCGCGTTTTCGTCGAAGACGCGCGGAGGATCCACGCGGGTATCGCGCGGGAACTCCGGCTCATCATCGACGGACGACCCCCCTTGGACGGCGGCGCTGGGCGGCATCGTGCTCGCCCAGGCAGGAGCCGTTCCAGCGCCGCCGTCCAAGAGGGGCCCTCCCCTCCACACCTGCGTTTCGCACTCCTCGTCCTCGCCTGTCGGAATTGGTGCTGGTCGCTTGCTCACGGGTAGCATTGGCGCAGCCTCTCCTGGATGTTTCATCCGCCGTCAGCCGCGCTCGCGATGCATTCCGAGACAGGCTCCTCACTGCAAACGCCCGTCGAGCACTCCGTCATTGGAGCCGCGTTGATGGGTCGACAGAGCGAGTTCGTGCAGGTCCACGTGTGGCACTCCGTCCCGGGGCCGCAGTCCTCGACTTCCTCGCACGGCACGCAATCGGGCAAGTCGGCAGGGCAGACGAGATTGGCTTCGTCGATGCCGAGTGCTTCTCTGCAGTTCGCGGCCAACAGCGTGGCCATGATGAGTGCGAAGGAAGCCACGAGTGCCGCTGATCGAGACCGGTTCCCGAGCCGACGCATGGAATACTCCTCTCTCCAGGGATGACACCCTGCAATTCGGGCCACCTGCGACGCGTGCAATCGCGCCGCGCCTACATTACTCGCCTATGCGCTTCGCAGCAGCAGCAGCAACATCCTCTCCAAGCGCCAACATGGCTTGGCGAGTGTAGGAATCACGTTGCTCGGCCAGGCGACTCTCGGGGAATCTCCTGGCATGCTCGCGCAGCAGGACCAAGGCGCCCCTTGGGTGCTTGCGGACGAGAAGCGAGGCCGCCTGCTGCAACATGTTGCGCTCGATTTCTCGGGAATCCTCGAGCTGCTGCTCGGCGCGTTTCCGCGCGGGTGAGCGCTGGGACGTGGTCGAGGCCGACGGCGTCGCGGCGGGGGGCGACGGTCGAACGGCGAGGCGTCCGGCGGTACCTGCGGCGACCGAGATATGAGATACCGCTCCCGCGAGGTGAGTGGCTTCGGCGGGAACCGGCTCTGACGACAAGGAGCGAGGAATGAACGGCAGCAGAAGCGGCAGCGCCGCGAGAGCGGGCGCAAAGCGTCGCCAGGGTAAACGCGCAGAGAGCTCGCTTTTCGGCAGCGTTCTTCCGGAGGGATTGATGACGCCGAGGACCTGATCGACGTAGCCCCATACGCGACTTCTCGACAAAAGGAGAAGCGCGACCATGGCGATCGTCGCCGCATCGAGCGCATCGAGGTCGTCCTTCTCGCCGTGGAGACGCTCGTAGATCTCTCGAAACTCCGCCCGACCGCGACTCAACGCGCTCCGCACCGAGGTCTCGTTCACACGTGTTTCGGCTGCGATCCTCGCGGTTGTCTTTCCCTCGATGTACACGCCCACGAACGCCGCCCGATTGGGCCCATCCTCCATGGCGTCGATCGCCTTCGTGATGAGCTGCGCTTTGATCAAGCGCTGCTCAAGCACCTCCTCGTCGGCGAGGCACGGCACGACGTCCTCGGACAGGAGCTTCGCGTTGATCTGGCGGCGCCGGTAATTCGAGAACTGATTGTTCGCGGCTGCAAGAAGCCACGCCCGAGCCTCACCGGCGGGTTTTGGGATCTCGCTCAAGTGCTGCCAGGCGGCGATGAACACGAGCTGCGCGACGTCGACGGCGTCACGCGGGGGAACGGCCTTCCGCAGCAACCAGGCCAGGACCGCGTCGAAGTGGTCGCGGTACAGGGCCGAGAAGGTGGCCTCATGCTCCGGTTGGTCCTGGGACGTCACACCCCCTTATGTCGTGAGGGGTGGGTTTTGTTGCACGGGGCCGAAGAATTTTTACGGCTGGCAGCAAAAGGTGATCGGACGCACTGGAACAACCGTCCCTTCGAGCTCTCCCCCGCCCGCCTGGCAAGTCCCCGAGTGGTACGTGACGCCGGAGATGGACTTGCTGCCGAGGGGCTGGCCCTTCGGGGTCACGTCGACGCACGCAGGGTCGTCCGAGGACGCGGCAACACCGGGGACGACCGGATCCGTGCAGGCCGCGTCCTTGAATACGGAGACGAACGCCGTGCACACGCTATCAGCGGGCGCACCACACGTGCAGGCCGTGCAGGTTCGCTGATCGTCGTACCCTTCGTAAAACACGAACTTCTTCGTGTAGGATTGCCCAGGGCACGTGACGTCCCCCCGAGCGCGGATGCACTGGCGGAACCCGGCCTCGGGATCCGCGGCCGGCACGCAGATCTCGCCGGGATCCAGACATCCTGCGAGCGGCGGGTTCGTGTAGCCCTGGCAGGAGATCGCGGCGAGTCCCCACGATACGCCCGAGAAGTGCTTCACCTTCGGCACCTCCGGCAGGTCGGGTTCGCACTTCTCGTCGAGCTTCGTGAGCGCTCCAATCATGAGCGACTGGACGCACGGAATGCCGCTCCCCGGAGGGCACTGCGCCTGCGCAGGTATGGAGTTCGCAGCGGTGCAGGAGCCGTCCCAGTCCGGGGGAGGATCGAACGAAGTGGCCGCGGCACCGGAGTAGCAAAGACCGGCGTGCGCCGTGAACGTCTCCGGCAGTCCGCACGAGCCCGTGGAGGGCTTGCACGTGCAGGGTTCGCAGTCGTCCGCTGGGATGAGCAGGTCGGCGTGCAGAAGGTCGTGTCGGACCGGTGCACGGCCCGGGCATTGGGGGATCGGGTTGGGTGCGCCGAACCAGAGAAGCATCGGCAGGTCGAAATCGGGGTGGTTGATCGGAGCGCAGTCGCCGCTGCAACTTGGGCCGGCGTCCTCCTCGGACGCATCGGGCGAGTCGCCGCCGTTGCCGGCGTCTGCCCCTCCGGCATCTGCGCCTGCGTCCTCGAAGGGCCTTTCGATGATGATGTCTGTGACGTAGCAGCCACTCGCCCCGGAAACGGCAAACGTCGGAAGGAGGAGCGACA
>NZ_JASBQE010000214.1 GCF_029960785.1 Polyangium sp. 15x6 | reverse complement strand
GCGGTGGCGCATACAGCGGCGGCGCGGCCGGAGACGCAGGGGCAGGCGCGCTGAGCGACGAGGCCGGCGCGCTCAGGAAGGGCAGGCGCCCGCCGGGCGCGGGGGGGCGGGCCGGCGCCTCGGGCGCGGCGCCGGGCGTCGACTGGAAAGGCAAGACGCGCCCGGTCGCGGCGGCCTGCGCGAGGCTCGGGTCGGCGATCGTCATGGCCTGCGGCGGCCCGGGCTTCGTGGATTTCGCCTCCGCCTCGTCGTTCGGCGGGATCGATTTCCGCGGTCGCGAGGCCGCTTCGGGCGCGGCCGCGGACGGCCCGCCGTCGAGCCAGATCCTCACGTCGCCCGGCTCGTCGCGCTGGCGCATGGGGATCTGCGCGCGGAACGTCAGCGTGCAGAGCAGCCGATCGGTGTCGATCCACAAGGTATCGGCGCGCATCGGCTGCGCGGCCCCGCCGCGGCCCTCGACCAGGAACACGGGCTGAAGGCCCGGCAGGTTCGTGACGAGCCGCGGCACGCTCGGGTGCAGGTTTTCGAGGATGAGCCGCGCGTTCGGAGGCAGGAAATCGGTCTGCTGATCCGGCGGCGCCGCATTGAAATAGCGGAAATCGAAGCCGTCGGGGACGTGCGATTCGTACCAGCGCTCGGGCAAGCTGCTCCGGGCGAGCGCGCCGAGTCGCTCGCGCCGGGAGGGCCACCCAGGCGCGAGCGGGCCGAACCCGACGGGCTCGACGAAATCGGCGGGGGCGCGGACCGTGACGCCCGGCCACGTGATGTTCGGAACGCGCACGCGCCCCATTCCGTCGGCCCATCCCGCGCGCACGCCGACCGGATTCGCCGTGTCCGGGCCGCCGCCGGCCCGCTCGTAGACGAGCGGCATGCGCGTGAAGCGTTGACCTTCGGCGAGGGATCCGTCGGGCTGGAACCATCGATCCAGGGTGACCTCGATCGACTTGTCGACCTCGCCGACGATGAGCCGCGCGACGACCGAGCGCGCGGGGACCTGCTGCGGCGCGTGCGCGGAGCCGACGAGGAGCACGTCCGCGCGGGGCTTGAAGGGGACGAGGTCGCCGGGCGCGCGCAGGCTCCGGTTCGAGTCGTCGTCCCAGTGCTCGTCGGCGGAGGTGATGTCTTCTTGCGCCTCGGCGAGCTGGGACGTGCCCGGCGCGAGGGAGAACGTCGCCTTGCAGACGAGCGTGAACACCCACCCCTGCGAGCGGTTCGGCCAGACCAAAGGCGCACAAGGGAACGGGGCGTTCGAGACGATTTTCATTGGTCCTCCAAAAGATCTAGGCGGGGCGGGGGGAGCTTGTCAACGCCGCGATTCTTCCCGCGGACGGCCCTCGCGTGGGCGGGGAGGGCGAGGGGGAACCCAGGCTACGCGCAGGGGGGTGGAGGATGCCCCCCCGCGCATGCGCCTGGCCTCACCTCAGCGGCGGCGAACGGGGGCGCCGCCGCATGTCGTCTCGCTCAATGGCAGCAGGTATTGCTGGCCCAGGCGACGCCGCCGCCGGCCCGGTAGATCACGACGTTGCCGTCATTCTGCACGGCGAGATTGGCGTAGTAATTCGACGACCCGGCCGTGCCCGTGGCCCACACGGGCTGGCCCGAGGACTTGTAGATGACGAGGTTGCCGTCCTCCTGCATGATCGCTCGGTCGCCGCCCTTGCCGTTCGTGCCCGAGGCCCAGAGCGCGCTGCCACCCTGGTAGAGCACGAGGTTACCGTCGCCCTGGAACTTGAGCTGGAAGCGGCCGTCGCACGACCAGACCGATTGCTCCGCCCCGAGCCCCTGGCCGGAAGAAAGCCAGCCGCAGCCCGACGGCGACGCATACGCGGCGTAACGCGACCAGATGCCGGCGCGATCGTCGTCCGCGAGCGAGGTGTCGTTGCCGGTGTAATAGGCGTACATGGTCGCGGCCGACTCGGCCGAATGGCCGAGGCCGAGGGCGTGACCGACCTCGTGCAGGGCGACGGTCTCCAGGTATGCCGAGGACCAGCCTTCCGCGTCGTCGAAATGCACGTCGCCTCCGAGGCCGCCGCCCGGCGAATAGGCGTGGGCGAGGACGCCGGACGAGCCGTCGAATGCGCTGCTGCAGCCATGGCTGCCCGTGTAGAACCCGAACGAGATGTTCTCGCCCGAGCTCACCTCGGAGAAGCTGAAGCTCGAGGAGGATCGCCACGAGAAGAGCGCGTTCTCGATCGCGGAGCGGACCGAGGCCTGGCTGAAGTCCGAGGTGTAGTTCGCGAATCGATAGGTCAGAGCCGTCGACGACCAGGTCCCGCCGAAGTGCGTGTAGGGGTTCTCGATGTCGAAGGTCGGCACGACGCTCGGCGGATCGTAATAATCGGGGTGGCTGCAGCGCGGCATCTGCATGATCCGCTGCGTCTCGGCGTCGACGACGCCGGTCACGGGCAGGCCTTGCTGGGCCTGGTAGAGGCGCACGCCTTCTTCGAGGGCCTCGTCGAAGAGCTCCGGATCGGCCGGCTCGCGCGAGACGGCGGGCGTCCAGTCGGGGTAATGCTCGGCGAGCTCCTCGTTTTGATAATAACCGTACTTGCGCAGGTACTCGTAGACCGCGCGCACGTCCTCACCCCGCGCGCCGAGCCCGAGGCCCGCCGAGGCCTCGGAATCGAGGGCCGTTTCGTCGCCGAGCGTCGTGACGTCGTCGCCCGCGCATCCCACGAAGGTCGTCGTGGCGGTAATGGCGAGGGGAGCGAGAACAAGAGCGAGGCAGAAGTCGAAGCGGTTCGTCGAGGCCATGGGATTCATTCTCCGTATGCGAGGGATGCCAGCCTTAATCGCAACGGGCATGCCACGGCGGCGGGGGGCGGGGTGGACGGGGCTATCCCGGCGGAAGGAATGAGGTTTTGGGGGTCGGGACGGGGGGCGCGGCGTCGGGGCGTGTCGAACGTTGGAGGTGCCAGCCTCCAGGCATGGAGGTGGGAACCGCCAACGCGCGCCCGGCGGACGGGGATGGCGCCGGGGCGGATACGCTTGCCGGAAGGGCGCTCGGTCCGAGGGGAGATCCGTGCACACGGTACCTTGTGGCTCGGGGATTGCTGCGAGGGAAGCGGACGCGCGAGCTAGCCAAACGCACGCGCGCGGAAAGGGGGGCATCATGAGAAAGGTGGTCGTGATGGGAGCGGCGGCTACGCTGCTGCTCGTGGGCTGCCGGACCGAGCGCGGCGAAGGGAGGGCACTCGGGGCCGACAGAAGCCAACAGGGCACCGCGCAACAAGGCTCCCAGCAGCAGCCACGAGGCGCCGCGCAGGAGCAAGGGGCTGTGCAGCAAGGGGCTGTGCAGCAGGGCGCGGGGCAGCAAGGCGCTGGGCAGCAGGGTGCTGTGCAGCAGGGGGCTGGGCAGCAAGGCGCTGGGCAGCAAGGCGCTGTGCAGCAAGGGGCTGGGCAGCAGGGCGCGGGGCAGCAAGGGGCTGGGCAGCAGGGTGCTGGGCAGCAAGGCGCTGTGCAGCAAGGCGCTGTGCAGCAAGGCGCTGGGCAGCAAGGTGCTGGGCAGCAAGGGGCTGGGCAGCAAGGCGCTGTGCAGCAACGGGCCGGGCAGCAGGGCGCGGGACAGCAACGGGCCGGGCAGCAAGGCGCTGTGCAGCAACGGGCCGGGCAGCAAGGCGCTGTGCAGCAACGGGCCGGGCAGCAAGGCGCTGTGCAGCAACGGGCCGGGCAGCAAGGCGCTGTGCAGCAACGGGCCGGGCAGCAGGGCGCGGGGCAGCGCAGTTCTGGCCAGCGAGGCGCTGGACAGCAAGCAGGCTCGGGGACGCAGGGCGGCGCCACGCAGGGCGGTGGACAGCGCTGAGTCGAACCGTGCCCTCCCTGGCGTTCGACGAGCCGGGCAGGGTCTTCCAGACTCTTCCTCCTCTTCCCCATCAGTGAGCCGGAGGATGCTAGCGAGAAGGAAGAGCCGAGCTCGAAGTTGCCGCGTCCAACGGTTGCGTTTCCCCACCCCCCGACATCGGGAGGCTTTTGCCGGAGCAAAAGCCTCCCGATCCGCTACTGGCATTCGCCGAAGTCCGTGTAGCCGTCGATGAAGTACGGGGAGCAGGACTTCCCACCGGAGCAGGGGTGTGCGTCGTCGCAATACGCGAGGCAGCGTTTGTTGCCGTCGCCCCCGGAGAACTGGACGCCGCACCGAGCATTCACGCCGCAATCGGCGTCCCACTGGCAGATCTCGCCGACGGCCACGGGGCCGGCGTGGCCGCACGCGAAGCCGCCGGCGCCAGAGATGTCCACGATTCCGTCGTTCGTGAGGGAATTGCGGTCGCGACACGTCGAGCCCGCCTCGCAGCCATTGCTGAAGGGCGTACAGGTCGGGATGCAGACACCGGCCAGGGGCGAACCGGTCCAGTAGGCGAGGCACAGCTCGTTGGCGTCGCAATCGCTCTTCTTGGCGCAGTACTCCCGGCAGGCGAAGTTGTTCGGCGCCTTGGCGTCGTCGGTGCAGAGCAGGCCCGGGGCGCAGTTGTCTTCGCCGAAGGCGGTCCGCGTGCACGCAGCGCCCTCCGCGACGGCGCCGCCCACGGCCTCGCATACCGAGAAGTAAGTCTTCTTTTGCCCGGCGGGGTCGACCAGCGTGCATTCGCTGCCGGCGCCGCAGTTCTGTCCCACGAGGTCGCAGCAGGCGCTCGTGGCGCCGGCCGGGAGGGCCTGCGCGGGGAGCGCCATGGCCGTGGTGCAGGTGCTGTCCGCCATGGTGACGGTGCAATTCAGCGCCAGGCTTCCATTCTCGCGCTTGGCGGTGCATTCGTAGGGAAACTTCGTGGAGAGGTGGGAGAGCTCGCCCGAGAAGGTTGCGATGTCCCCGTCCACGGTGCCGGTCATCACGCCCATGTTGGTGCCGACGGTGAGTGTGCAGTCGTTTTGCGCGACGCATGCGCTCTTGAGGAGCGCCGCCATGGGGCACGAGGTCTGCTCCGTCACGACGTAGGTGCCATTGAAATCGGCGCAAGCCGGGCCACCGCCGCCGGCGCCGCCGGACCCACCGGAGCCGCCCGTGCCACCGGCACCACCGGAGCCGCCGACGCCACCCGCGCCGCCAGCGCCGCCGGAGCCGCCCGAGCCGCCCGCGCCG
>NZ_JASBQE010000213.1 GCF_029960785.1 Polyangium sp. 15x6 | reverse complement strand
TTCTTCCACCCTCGGTCCAGGCCGTGCCTGGTCCGGGTCGAGGGGCGGACAGCCCCCGCGGGGTCCGGGGCAGCGCCCCGGCGCGGCGACCCCAAAGCACCCCCATCGGTGGTAAGACGTTCGTCGGACCATGCTGACCCTCGAAGCCCTCTTCGCGCAGCCAGACAACCACCGCGTGTTTCGATGTCTCGGGCTCCGGGGCCCGGGGGATGTCCGGTGCTTCGAGGCGGGCACGGATGGGAGCCCCTTCGATGAAGGGGGCCAGATCTTTTTTCATGACTATGGCCGCGACTGCCCCGACGCGTCGCGGTGCACGCTCGGCCTGTTCAACGTCATGGCTCACGAGCGGACAGCGCGTATCTTCGCGCTTCACCAAGGGCGCCTCACCGTCGCCCTCCGCCGCGGAGATCCTCGTCATGGCGGCGATCCCCTGGAGAGGTTGCGTGGCGAGACGTTCGATGGCTCGGTCGATCTGCGCGCGCTCGGTCCGGGCTGGGAGCTGTTCTACGGCAACGATGAGCTCGACGATCCGGGGGAACCGTTTCGATTGGCCTACGAGCTCGCGGGACGCTTGGACTCGGTTATACTGCCGCGGTGATTCGAATCTCGCTCGGCTTGGTCTCGATCGGCGTCGCCGTGCTCTCGGGCTGCAATGCAGAAAGGCCTGTTCCCGTCGCGGCGCCGGCCGTCGTGCAGGCACCTTCGACCGCGGCTCCCGCTTCGGTCGAGACCGCGGCTCCTGCGCCGGCCGAGAAGCCACCGCCTGCGCCGTCGATGCCGCTGCGGATGGCCTCGTACGACAGCGGGCTCTGCGATCTCGTGGTGACCCCGTCGCATGTCTACTGGCTCGAGATCCACGATCGGCGCTCCTCTCCTCCCCCGAGTAAGGGAGGCGGCTCGGGCGCCTATGGCGCGGCCCTCATGTGCGACGAGGCCGGCGGCACACTCACGCGGACGTCGAGACGTGACGGCGAGAAGGTCACGCTCGTCAAGCTCGACTACCGCCCCTATGACTTGACCGCGCGTGATGGGACCCTCTACTGGACCGGCGCGCCGTGCACCGGTGGGGCGCGCGGTCAGGACGATCCGGATTGGTTCTGGTCCTATCGCGACGGCGCGTCGTCCGAACCGACGACGATTGGCGCCAAGGATCGGAGTTATCTCGGCATCATCGCCTCGGAGGCGAGCGTCTTCGTCTCCGATCGCTTCGGCAAGGGCGGCGCGCTCCGCGTCGACGAGGCGCATCCCGATGGCGAGCCGATCTTGCCGGACAACGAGCAGCCCTGGCTCATCGCCGCGGATGGGCGGAGGCTCGCGTGGACCGACCGGAGCTGGCAGCTCGCGCTCACCGACCTCGCCACGCGCTCGACGACCCGAGGAGCTCCGCTCGACGCAATGCCCATGGACGGCAGCGCCTTCGCAAACGGTTGGCTCGTCCGCACGACCGAGGCGATCCTCGTGATCACCGCCGATGGCAAGACGGTGCGAAAGCGGTTCACGATCAGACCCTACGGCGACCGGGGAAACGGCGCGTTCGCCGGCGGCCGCTACTATTACTGGGCGGATGGCGACGATACCCTCTCTCGCTTGGACGTCACGACCGGAATGGTCGCCCGCGTGCGCGCCCCGGAGGCGAAACGAGCCTGCGGCGTCGCGGTCGATGGGGACACGATCTTCTGGGCCGACCGCGGAAGAGAAGCCGTGTTCGCCTGGCGAACGAGTATCTTCGACGAGACCCCGCCGGAGGATCCCTGAAATGCTCAAAATCGATCACATCGGCCTCGCCGCCCACGACGCGCAGACGTCGGCCAGAGACCTGGCCGCGATCCTGGGCGCGCCCGAGCCGACCGTCGACGGCGCCGACGATGACATGTACCGCATCGACCTGGAGCACGGCGCGTTCCTCCTTTTCAATGCGGCGACGACCGTGAACCCGGAGCACATTGCCTTTCGGGTCGACGCGCGTCGGTTCGCCGAGGTCGTGCAGCGGCTCGAAGCGCGCGGCTTGCCGTTCGGCAACGAGCCGGACGATCCACGCAACGGAAAGACCGAGGACCCCCTCGGCGGCGCGGGCCGGGTCTACTTCGTGGACGCGAACGGGCACCTGTTCGAGGTGACCTGCTAACGGCAGCGCCCGGGCCATCGAAAAATTCCCGCCCGACTTCTCCGCCCCGTCCCCCTCCGAGGGCGAGATCGAGGCCCCCGAAAAAAAACTGCGACGCAGGGACGCGCCGAGCATCTCCCGGACGCTGGGCCTGTGCTCGCGGTGCCGTGCGGCGCCATGAGCACACTGACGCCCGGGGTAGCTGAGCATGAACCAAAGACCTCTCGGAGGGCCTCGAATCATGTCGCCTCGTTCCTTTGCGAGCGCCCTGCATTGCATTGCGCTCGCTCTTGCGCTTACCGTCGCGCTGGTTTTCCCACGCGAAGCGGTTGCCGCGACGACCATCGCCGGCGGCACCATCGCCACCCAGACCTGGACCGCCGCGGGCAGCCCCTACAACGTCCAGGGAGACGTCACGGTGCCGAGCGGCGCCTCGTTGACCATCGAAGCCGGCACCGTCGTGCGGTTCGCGAGCAGCGACGGGCAATCCGGCGGCACCGACACGGCCCGCATCGAGCTCATCGTGCAGGGGCAACTCAACGTCAATGGCACGGCGGCGAGCCCCGTGCAGTTCCTGGCCCAGAACGGGTCGGCCGTGGGCACGTGGTTTGGCATCCGCGCCGGTGCGGCGAGCACCGTCACCATCTCCGGCGCGTCGATCGCCCATGCGAGGCAAGGCGTCACCTCGAGCGCGGCGGGCATGGGTCTCGCCGTCTCCGATACCACGATCACCGCCACCACGTATGGCTTCTACCTCCTCGCCGGCACGCCGACGCTCACGAACGTGAGCGTCAGCGGCGGCTCGGTCGGCATCGACATCGCGGGGTCCGCCGCAGCGACGATCAACGGCTGCACGATCAATAACAATACCAACCGCGGCATCAGGATCTTGACGACGGGCGTGACCGCGGTGAACACCATCAACAACTGCGTGGTCCGGAATAGCTTTTACGGGCTCGATCTGTCGGCGGAGTCGAACGGCATCTCGACGGTGAACATCACGGGCGCCACGATCCACGAGCAGTCCCGCGGCGTGTCCGTCTCCACGTCTTCGGGCGCATCGACGACGGTGAACCTCAAAAACTCGAACGTGACGGACAACACCACCGGCATCTACGGGGCGGGCGGCGCGGCGACGGTGAACGTCACGTATTCGAACGTCTGGGACAACACGACGAACTATTCGAATGTGACCCCCGGCCCGGGGTGCTTTTCGGCGAACCCGCTGTACGTGAACCCGCTGTCGGACCTGCGGATCACGTCGAATTCGCCGTCGAGGTTCGCGGGGGACGCGGGCCAGGACATCGGGGCGCTGCCGTATGTGAATGACGCGACGCCGGGGTATCACGGGACGCTCTGGACCGATACGACGCTGACCTTGGCAGGCTCGCCGTATACCGTCGCGGGGGACATCACGGTGCCGCCGGGCCGGAAGCTCTCGATCGAGCCGGGCGTGGTGGTGAACTTCTCGAACGGCGACATCATGATGGCGGGCACGGACACGGAGCGCGCCGAGATCCGGGTGCGGGGGACGCTGGAAGCCATCGGGACGGCGGCCGCGCCCATCACGCTGCGCGCCCTCGTGGCGGCAGCGCAGAACTGGTATGGCGTGCGGGTGCTGTCGGGCGCGACGGCGGCGACGCTGACGCACGTGAACGTGCGGTACGGGTACAATGCGATCCATTCGAGCGCCGCGGGCGACGTGCTCGGGCTTTTGAACGTCACGACCGACACGTCGCTCTACGGCCTGCTTCTCGACGCGGGGGCGCCGCTCATCAAGAATTTCACGACCAGGAGCAACGATTACGGGATCACCGTGAAAGGCAATGCGTCCCCCACCTTCTCGGGCCTGACCGTGAGCGACAACGAGTGGGATGGCGTTGAGTTCCGCCCGGAGAGCGGCACCGCCACGATGACGATCGAGAACGGGCTCTTCCGCAACAACTGGGACAACATCAGCCTCAACGCCACGAGCACCGCGACCGGCACGCTCAACGTGACGAACACGACGGTCCACGGTCCAGGCGCGTTCGGCGTGACCCTGAGGGCGGCTGCGAATGCGACGGCGATCGTGAACGTCAAGAACAGCATCATCATCGGGACCACGTCGGGCATCTACCGGGACAACACGACGGGCACGACGACGGCCACCGTCACGTACACGAACGTCCTCGGCACCGAAGAGAACTACGATAACGTGGTGCCAGGAACGGGCTGCATTTCGCAGAATCCGGGCTTCGTGAACGCGCCCTCGGACCTGCACCTGGCCATGGGCAGCCCGTGCATCGACATGGGCACGTCGGCGGGCGCCCCCCTCACGGACCTCGACGGCAATATGCGGCCGATGGACGGGGACGGCGCCAATGGCCCCGCGGTCGACATGGGCGCGTACGAATTCGTGCCTCCCTTCTATTGCGGCGACGGCGTGGTGAACGGCGCCGAGGAGTGCGACGACGGGAACGCGTCGAACACGGACGGCTGCCTCACGACGTGCAAGACGTCGGGCTGCGGCGACGGCTACGTGCAAGCGGGCGTCGAGGAGTGCGACGACGCCAATGCGTCGAACGCGGACGCCTGCACCACGACCTGCAAGAACGCGGCGTGCGGCGACGGCTTCGTGCAGACGGGCGTCGAGGCGTGCGACGACGGCAATGCTTCGAATACGGACGCGTGCCTCGTGACCTGCAAGAATGCGGCGTGCGGCGACGGCTTCTTGCAGGCCGGCGTCGAGGCGTGCGACGACGGCAACCAGATCGACAACGATGCCTGCCGGAACAACTGCAGCCTGCCGGGCTGCGGCGACGGCGTCGTGCAAGCGGGCGAGGATTGCGACGACGCGAATCAATCGAACGACGACGCATGCACGAGCACCTGCAAGACGGCCACGTGCGGCGACGGGTTCGTGCAGGACGGCGTCGAGGAATGCGACGACGGGAACACCGCGTCCAATGACGGCTGCGCGTCCGACTGCAAGACCGAGTCGTCGGGGCAGGGCGGCGGGGGCGGTGCTGGCGGCGGGGGTGGCGCTGGCGGTGCTGGCGGCGCGGGTGGCGCGGGTGGCGCGGGTGGCGCGGGTGGTGCTGGCGGCGCTGGTGGTGCCGGTGGCGAGGGCGGCGCGGGCGGT
>NZ_JASBQE010000212.1 GCF_029960785.1 Polyangium sp. 15x6 | reverse complement strand
CGAAGGAGCCGCCACCCAGAGCGACGCCTGCTTCTCACGTGTTCGCCCCATCGACATGACGCGGACAAACTACCATCGTCGCCAGTTCTTGTCGATCCTCCTTCGGGATAAGTCCACGGGCTGATAGGAGCAGCTCGGCCTTGTGATACCCCTTGTCCGCCACGACCTCGAGCACGGTACGCTCGGGCTGTGCGTCGCTGATGCCGCCCTCCGAGGGCGAATCGTCGTCCGAATCGCGGTCCTTGCTGCTCTTCGTCTGCTCGACATTCGTGCGCGCCTGCTCCAGGCTTTGCGCCATCGTCGCTGGGTCAGCCTGGTCCGCTGAATAGACCTCTGCGGCGACCACGACGCCGGTGCTCATGTCGACGACATGCTCGCTCTTGTAGGCCAATCGCGTGCGGCCATCCTTGTGCTTCGTGATGCGGGCATCTTCGTCCGTGGGGCTTTTCCAATCGGTATTCGACGTCTTCTTTCCCTTGCGCTTGCGGTCGAGCCGCCGGGCATCCTCCACGGTCGGATTCTCGATGCCTTCCTCCTTCGCCAGCCGCTTGATGTAGTCCGCGTACACCTCGCCCGTCTCGCGCCGCACGATCGCCTTCATCGAGGCATCCGCGCGGAGATACGTCGAGTCCACGCCCATGACTTTACCCTGGAGAAGCCCGGAGCGATTGACGACCCCAAGCACGAAGGCGAACATCGCCTCGAAGGCCTCACTGCCGAGGCGCTTGCGCATCTTGGACAGCGTCGAATGATCGGGCACCGTTTCGCCGGGCAACAGCCCGAGGAACTCCCGCAGGGACAGCGAGTCCGAGCACCGCCATTCGAGCCCGCGCTCGGACTCGATCCCCTCGAAAAAACCGACCAGCAGCATCCGGAAGTAAAGCCTCGGCGGGATCGACGGCCTGCCCGCCGTCCCGTCGGCCTCGAAATACTTCGCGCACGTCGCCTCCATGGCCCGGTCAAACCCGTTCTCGCGCAGAAGCTCGTTTAGCTTCTCGTAGAACCGGTGCCCCGGCGACCGCGGCAGCGAAGGCGCTGCCACCCAAGAGCGACGCCTGCTTCTCTCGTCTTCGCCCCATCGACATGACGCGGACAAACCTACCATCGTCTCCAGTCCCTGTCGATCGTCCTTCGCGATAGGTCCACGGGCTGTTAGCCGGCTCCGGGCTCTTTCCTGACCATCGGCCTCCGACGTTGATTCTCTACTTCGTGCAGACGCCGTCGACGCAAGAAAAATCGGCGCACTGCTCGGGCTGGGTGCACGGCTCGCCCTGCGGCTTGACGCAGCGGTTCGTCACGCATCGCCCGCTGATGCACTCGACATTGGAGGTGCAAAATGCGCCTGTCGCGGTCTGGCATGCCCCCGCTCCGTTGCAGGCATTGTTCCCCGCGCACGGCGGGTCGCCACTGGTATCGGCAAACTCTGCGGGCAAGGGCGAGCAGTTCCCCGGCGCGATGCTGCAGGAGACGCACACTTCGTCGCAGGGCGTGTTGCAGCACGTCCCTTCCGCGCAGATGCCGCTCTTGCACTCGTCATCGGTGCTGCATGCCGATCCGAGGCAACGCTTGCAGGCGCCTCCCCCGCCACAGTCCACGCCGGACTCGTACCCGTTCTGGATGCCATCATCGCAGCGGGAGCAGACGTGGTCCTTGCAGTGTCCGTGAGGGCAATCCTCGTAGGCCACACAGGCGACGCACTCCGAGACGGCGTCGTCGCTGCAAACGCCCGTCGAGCATTTCGTCCGTGCCGGTGCATTGACGGGTCGGCAGGAGTTTTCTTCGCAAGTCCATGAATGGCACTCCCCTGCGGGGCCACAGTCGTTGGGGGTATCGCAGTACTTGCAGGCCGGATCATCCGGCGGGCAGAGCACGGCAGCCTCCTCGATGCCGAACGTTTGTCGACAACTCGCGACTGCGAAAATCGTGATCAGAGCGATGACGTGGCGCGCTCGCATGGCTTCACTTGCAATACTTCAGCACGGGGTCGCACGTGGTGTTGTAGACGGCACAATCCGCGTTGGATGCGCAGGGCTTGCACTTCCCGGTGGCGAGGTCGCACAGCTTGCTCGCGCAGTCCACGCTGGATTTGCATGCATAACCTGTCTGTACCTTGCACTGCCCCTTACCGTTGCAGACCTCGCCTGGGCTGTTACACGTTTCGTAATCGATCGTTCCTGCCGACACGGCCTGGCAGGCTCCGGACGCCGAGCACGCTTCGCAGGGGCCGTCGCACGGCTTGTCACAGCATACTTTGCTCGCGCCGACGTTGGTGAAGACGCATTTCTTGGCCGCGCATTCCAGGTCCTCCTCGCACGGCTGACCGAGGCACAAGCCACAGCTCCCGCCGCAGATTTCCTGGCCGTCCGATATGATATCCCCGCAAGTGATGCAAGCGCCGTGATCGCAGCGCTCATTCCAGGCACAGTCCTTGTCCAGAACACATTCGACGCAAACGCCAGCATCGTCGCAATAGCCAAGATCGCCGTCGCTCATCGTGCATGGCTGGTGGATCGTCGGCAGACGTACGGGGGTCCAGCCATCGCAGATCCATTGGAAGCAGGGTTCGTAGGTCGCTGGGGCATCCGCCAGATCGACATCGAGCTTCATCGCGCCGTGCCCATCGCAGATCCAGGTCCGGCAATCACCCTTGAGCTCCTGGGCCACGACGACGCTACCCTCCGGTTTGTGCGAAGGAGCGCAGGAGCCAAATTCGCACTCCCAGGTCGTACATGCCGTGTCGGACCCGCAATCCGCCTTGGTTTCGCATCGCCCGCAAATGCCTATCAGGCACTCGGCCTGGTCTCCCGCGCATGGCGCACCGTCGGGCTTCGGCCAATGCTTCGGCTCCCCGTCGAAGCATTTATCCTCGGTGCACGCGTTCCCGTCGTCGGGCGGCGTGAGCTCGCTCGGACCGATGGCGCAGTACCCCTGCGTGCACGCTTTCCACGCGCACGGCAAACCGGTCTCGCAGTCCTTGTTCGTGCTGCACGGGACCATGCACAGGTCGCCGGCGCAGCTCCCTTTGAGCGCGCCGTAGAAGCACGGATGCCCGTCCCCGAGGTAAGTGTGCGTCTGCGTGCCGTTGCCGCAGGCGTCGATCGTGCATGGGTTGTGATCGTCCTCGGGCTGCGAGCACGTCGACGACTTGCAGGAGAATCCCGAGAAGGTCGCGACCAGGCCGGCGGCGAGCACCACCGCGAGCGCGCGTCCCCAGCCCGCTCGTCGGCGCGGCGGGTTCTGCTGTTCAGGCGTGCGCGGGTCATCGACGGCGGCCATAGAGGTCCTCCTTCGGTGCGGTCGTCGCGGCGGGCGTGGTCGCGGGCGGAGGGGAGTTCGTGCGTCGCGGAGGCGGCGGTGCAATCTGCGCCGGAATGGCTTTCGTCGTCGCCGTCTCGACGCGTGGGGGTGTGTCCCTCGCAGACGAAGCATCGGAGGCAGGCGGCAGAGGCGGTTGAGGAATGGCGGCAGCCTCGGGCGGCCGCTCCATCGTTGGCTGCACCTTCGCTTCGGGCGCATCGGAGGCCGCAGCCGGTGAGACAGACTCACGGCCCACACGGATGCCGATCGCGAGGGCTGCCAGCGCCACGACAAGGGCTACGAGTGCAGCAACCGGTGGGCCGCGGAGCTTGCTCGGGGTAGATGCGTCGAGCTGCGGAGCGGTGACTGCTGCGGGCGGTGGCGTCGCTGCCTCGTACACGCGGCTGATCTGCGGGAGCGGGCCTGTCTGCTCCGCGGATCGTGCCGTGGCGCCAAGCTCCGGCAATGGCGCCGTCTGCGCTTGCGACGGAGCCGTCAGTGCCGCTGCAACTGGCGCGAGCTCGGGACGTGATGGCAGACGTGCGCTGTGCTCCGGCTCGCCGAGGACCTTCGCCGCGCGCTTCGCGTACATCGCCGTGTGCTCGGAGCCGAAGGGCGCCAGAGCGGCCGCGAGTGCGGCAACGCTGGCGAACCGCACGGCTTGGTCCTTCTCGAGGCAACGCAGGAGCACGGCTTCCAGCGCTTCGGGGAGATCTCGCCGAAGATCGCGCGGCCTCCATGGCGGACGGTGCAAGACCGCGTGCATCATCGACGGGATCGAGTCGACGTCTTCGTGGTGAAACGGCATCTTGCCGGTCAGAAGGTGAAATAGCGTCGCACCGAGCGCCCACACATCAGTGCGCGCATCCACGTGGGTCGTCGCTGCGAACTGCTCCGGCGCCATGTAAGGCGCGGATCCCATGGGTTGCGAAGGGTCGAGCTTCGCCGTGCTCGCGTTCGCCCACTTCGCGATGCCGAAGTCGAGCACCTTGATGCACGACGATCCGTCGAGTGCGCGCGTGAGGAACAGGTTCGCGGGCTTGATGTCCCGGTGCACGATGCCGATGGAGTGCGCCTCTGCGATGGCCTCGCACGCCTGAAGGATCGCGTCCGCGGCTTCCTCCACGGGCAGCGGTCCACGCTCGCGGAGCACGTGCGAGAGGTCGTTCCCGTCGAGGTGCTCGAGCACCATGTACGGCGTCCCATCCTCGAGCGCAGCGACGTCGAGGACACGCGCCACGTGCTGACTCCGGAGGCGAACCGCGGCGCGCGCCTCGCGCACGAAGCGAGTCACATCCGCCTGATTCCCCGGCCCGAGCATGAACTTGATCGCGACGAGCTCATCGAGCGCGAGATGCCTCGCCGCGACGACGACGCCCATGCCTCCAGCGCCGAGCACACGCTCGACGCGGTACTTGTCGAGGAGGATTTGCCCGGGTTGAAAGGCGGTTTGCATGCGGGCTCCGGAGGGCGGAAGCGTCAGAAGACACCACCGAGCACGAGGCCTGCGCCTTGCGGCGAAGCGTGGGGCGCGAGGACCCACGTACGGGCGGCCTTGTTCGGCGACTTCGGTGCCCCCGCGAGGAGGAACAGCGTAACGCCCGTGGCGACGACGACTCCTGACGCGATTACCACCACCGTTGCGGTATCGGCGTACGTGATGGCCTGGTTCCGAAGCGCGACGCCTTTAGGGTAACACTTGTTCGGGTCTTCGGGGCAATACTGCTGCGATTCCTTATCAGTCGTCACCGCTGCAATGGAAAACCCTCCGGCCACGGCGAGCCCCGCGAGCCCCACGCTGCCGATAACGATACCGGCGACCCGCTGAGCCGTTCGTCCGTAAGTCCTCGCCCACCACCGTCTGGACGACCATCCGCGCCCATGGCAGGCGCCACGTGCGCGGCACGCGCATGCTCGCCGCGCCGGCGTGCGCTCGGCGGGTTCGTCGCAGCCGCACAATA
>NZ_JASBQE010000211.1 GCF_029960785.1 Polyangium sp. 15x6 | reverse complement strand
GCAATGGCGCGGGCGGCAACGGCGGCTCCGCCGGCAGCGGCGGCGCGGGCGGCGGCACGGGCGGCGCGGGCGGCGGCATGGGCGGCACGGGCGGCGGTGCGCCCGCGGGTGGTTATTGCGGCAAGTCGTGTGCGATGCCCGCCGATTGCTGTCAGGGCGCGCCGAACTGCCCCGGCGACTATCCGTTCAACTACACGTGCGACAACGGCGTCTGCGGCCCCGGGCAGTGTGCGACGGACATGGAGTGCACGTTCGGTGGTGCGCTGCCGAACAACAAGTGCGTCGCGGAGAACGGGCTCAAGACCTGCGTTACGCCGTGCACGGCGGACGCGGATTGCACGATGCCCCTCAAGTGCATCGGCGAGGACGACAGCGGCGCGAAGTACTGCACCTCCGAGGCCACGGGCGGGTGTATGAGCGACGCGGACTGCAACGGCTACGGCAAGTGCAACACCACGTCGAAGGCGTGCGAGTGCTCGGCCGATGCCGATTGCACGGGCGCCGGCGTCGACAAGTGCGTGCAGTGATTTTCGGCTAGGGCGCGAGGCGCGTCACGCCGCGGCGTGGCGCGTCTCGATGATCCCGATCCGCGCGAGCATGCGCCGTACCGCGCGGAACGCATCCGCCCGGCCGAACTGCAAGAGGTGCCCGCCGTGGAACGTCTCGAGCGGCGCGCGGAAATGCTCGGCCATGCGCCGCGCATGATCGAGCGGCGTGATCTGATCCCCTGCCGCCCCGACGACCAGGAATCGCTCCGGCGGCAGCGCTGAAGGCCGCCCGAGGGGGCTCACCACGCGCAGCGTCGCTTCGATCGCCTGGTGCTGCGCCGCCTGCTGCTCCGGCGTGCCGACGAGCAGCCCCACCGCGCGCGCCACGTCGGCGATCGAGGCGCACGGCACGATCGGCACCGCGAACGCGAGCGTCGGATCGATCGTGGCCCAGAGCCCCGTCGTGTAGCCGCCGAGGCTCATCCCCATCACGCCGATGGACGGCGCGCCCCGGTCGCAGAGGAGCGCCGCGAGCGCGCGGAGATCCATGAGGGCCTGGCGAAACCCCTCGATCGTGAAGCGCATGTCCGGCGAAGGAAACAGCGCCGTTCCTTTCGGCGCGCGGCATGCGTGGAACGGCAGCACCGCCATCGCCACGTCGAGGCCGAGCTCGAAGATCCAGGGCACGGGCCAGAGCCGCTCTTCGAGCGCGAACGCCCCGCACCGGTAGCCGTGCACCAGGATCACGACCGGGCGAGGCGTAGTGTGCAGAAACAGCCGCGCCGTCGCGGTGCGGTTCAACGCGTGGCCGAGGTAGTCCGTTCGCACGCTCTCTTCGAGCGGCTCGAACTCGCTCGGCCACGTCGCGTCGAGCACCATGCCGGGGTCGGGGCCGGCCATGAGGCGCACCCGGGCGAGCTCGACGTTGGGGATCGTTGGTTCCCCAAAGAACGAGCTCGGCGCCGTGAAGTGCGCGGGTTTGTCGTAAATCCCGCGGATCGTGTCGAGCATCTCGATCCGGGCCTCGGGGCCGAGGCCCGAGGGATCGAAGGCGCGGATCCTGTCACCACGCACGAGCATCGCCGTGCCGACGGTCTTGTCGAACCCGGATGCAGCGGTCGTGAGGATGCGGCGCAGGACCAACCCGCCCTCCTTTGATTGGCGTGTTTGACGTGTTCGCTCTTCGGCCTACCTCCCCGTCACGACGATGCGCGACGCGGCGGCTGCTACGACGTCGGTAAGCAAGAAGGGGACCTGCCGCGTCTGGTTTCTCCGCCAGAGCTCGGCTTGGTCGCGGAAGTGCGGGCTCTGCGAGTCCCACACGACGCCTCCCGGCAGCGCGTTCCACGACCGCGGACCTTCCGGAGCGAGGTCCACGACGAGGCGCTGCGTCGGCCCGAAATCGTAATCGTAGCGAGGCGTCACGTCGAGCCGGGCGGTGAGGGAGAAGTCGGACGAGTCGACCGAGAAACTGTCCCCGTGCCGCGGAAAGCCGTCCGGGAAAACGGCATCGCCGAGCGGCGGGATCGAGAGCTGCCCGAGGACCGGGAGGATCGCCTCGAAGCGGACGCGATGCCGTGCGCCCCAGCGGTACGCGCTGATGTCCGTCCCGACATCCGCCGCGAGCGTCCCGAGCGCGTCGAGGAGCGCGCGCACGATCCGCTCGTGCTTCGTCTCGATCTCCGGCGTCGCCATGTCGTCCCAGAGCGCGCTCTCCTTCGTCGTCGTGTCGTACGTCGGGAGCGACTCGGGTGTGTCGCGCGTGATCGCGAGGATCGCCTTCGCCTTCTGATCACGCGGGACGAAGGGCCTGCCCGCGTGCTCGAGCTCGTCCCCCAGCACGCGCTCGACGAGCCGGAGGAGCCACGCGTTGAACACGAGCGTCGCCTGCGCCGCGCGCGCCTCGATCGCCGTGTCGCCCTCCTCCGGGAGCGGCTTGTTCGTGTCCGGATCCATGCCGCTCGCCGCGTCGTAGCCCGCCTCGGTGCCCCACGCCGTGAGCAGCGCGCGCACGGTCTGGATGGCCGCCGCGTCGTAGCCGGGATCGGCCACCACGGTCGTGAGATCGGGGTGCGTCCCGGGTGTCTTTCGTTCTGCCTCCGCTCGATCGATCGCCTCGAGCAGCGCGGGCGTGAGCCGCGAGCCGAGCGCCGACTTCGCGTCTCCCTGGATCTTCGCGATGTCCTCGGGCGTCGCCTTGTCGAGCTCCGCGAGCCGTTCCTGGATGCGACCTTCGCGGAAGCCGATGTCCCACGAGCACGCGAGGAACATCGGCGTCCCGTCGGGCAGCGCGCCGTTCGAGGGATCGTTGTCGAGCGAGTCGCCGATCGGATCGTTGTTCGCGGTCGCGAGGAAACCCGCGGCGGGGTTCTTCTCCCAGGGGACGAGATGGTCTGGCAGCGCGCCCGTCCACTCGGCCGAACCATCGCCGGGCAGCACGAGGCACGGCAGCGTGCCCGAGAACGTCGCGGGGTTCCACGCGACGGCCGCCGGCTTCCGCGTCGGCAGCTTCGCGTGCGAGGTCCAGAGCACGTTGCCTTGCGTGTCCGCGATCATCCAGTTCTGCGCGCCGACCTGAAACCCGTCGAGCGCGAGCTTGGCCTCGTCGACGTTCTTGGACCTCAAAAGAGCGATGATCGCAGCGATCTCGTTCGTCGGTTCGTCGCCGGTCCAGCGCACGCTCACGGCGCCCTTCGCGGGGTCGAGCGGGGCCACCGTGTGATCGGGCAGGATCTCCGGCAGGATCGCCCCGTGGTGCGGCACGACCGGGACCTTGTAGGTGTACGGCGAGCCGCCCTGGATCTGGATCACCTCGTCGATCGTCTCGATCGCGACGTTTTTTCCCTCGAACACGACCGACTTGCCATCGGGCGTGATCTGTTCGGCGTAGAGATCGGTCACGTCGTAGCCGGCCACCGTCGCGCCCCAGGCGATGTTCTCGTTGTGCCCGAGGATGATCCCCGGGATGCCGGGGAACGCGAGGCCCGAGACCTTCACCCGCGCCGCCGGATCCTTCGGCGTCACCTCCATCGCCACGGGCCAAAAGATCGCGGGCGCGGCGAGCGTCAGGTGCGGATCACTCGCGAGCAGCGCGTGCCCCGTGCTGCTCCTTCCCGCCGTGACGGCCCAGTTGTTCGAGCCGAATCCTTCGGGGGCAAACAGATCCTTCACCTTGCGCAGCGACTCGCGATAACGCTCCGTCCGCGCGCCGAGGTCGGGCAGGAGAGGGGAAGGCGCGGGGGCTTTCGCGCCGCCCTGGCCCATCGGATACCCCGTGGTCGTCGTCGCCGGCTCGTAGGGCGCGAAGCGATAGAGCTCGCGGAGAATGCCGCTGCGCGCGGCGACCAGCGGATCGCCCGCGTCCTTCGGGAACGCCGCGCCGAGCGTCTGGATCGAGATCGTGTCCGCGAGCTCGCCGTCGGCCGAGTGCGAGAGCAGGTACGACTGCAGACGCGCGATCGCGAGGGCGTCGATGCCCGTGAAGTCGCTGAAGGCCGCCGCGGGGACGAGGAAGGCCGCCGCGGGCAGCCCGGCCTCGCCTTCGCGGAGCGCGCGGAAGTACTGGGACACGCCGTCGGCGTACGCGTCGACGAGGGCCTTCTCCTCGGGACCGAGCACCTCGTATTGCTTCTTCGCCACGCGGTGCAGGCCGAGGTTGCGGAAGACGATGTCGTTGTCGATCACGCTCGCGTCCGCGTCGCCGAGGATCTCGGCGAGCCGGCCCTCGGACACGCGGCGGTAGAACTCGATCTGCAGGTGCCGGTCCTGCGCCACGAGGTAGCCCTGCACGCGCACCGCGTCCTCGAAGCTCGACGCGAAGATGTGCGGCCGGCCGTCCTTGTCACGCACGATGTCCACGGGCGCGGCGAGCCTGTCGATCTTGATGCGCTCGGTGACGGGCAGATCGGCGCGATCGCCGATCGGGCCGAAGGGATCCCCGGCCGGCGCCGGGGGCGCCTGCGCCGGGTCCGAGCAGCCGGCGGCGAGGGTCAGCGCGAGGAAGCTGAAAAAGCGTGCGATCGGGAAGCGTCGAAGCTCATGCATGGGAAGGTCTCCTCTTTCCCGGACTAGCCTGCCGGGTCTTCGGCTCGCCGAAAATTCGTCCGTTTCTCGTCCTCTCTGGCAAGGGACCTCTCATGCGCTTGGTGCAGGCCCCCGCGCCGTCGGGCTCCCCCTCTCCGCCCGTGCGACCGTCGTTCGGTGCGTTCTTCGTCGCCGCTTCCCGCAAGTCCGAGCTCCTCTCGGAGCTGCGCGGCCGCGGCTACGTGGTGGCCAGCATCCTGCGGCCCCCCGCGCCCGGTCGGCTCCGCCAGGCCGTCGAGGAGGCCGTCGAGAGCGCCCTCGCCATGCGCGGCGCGCCCCCGCCGTCCGTCAGCGCCGACGTCGACGGCGCCGCCTCCTTGCGCGATCAAGTCGTCCGGGCCCGCGGCCTCGGCTCCTTCGGCCTCGCGCTCGCCTTGCCCCCGCTCGCCACGCTCGCCGACACCTCGGGCGACGCGCCCGCGCTCGGGCCCTCCGACAGCGCCGTGCTCTCGGTCTTCAACGAAGCGGCCCAGGCCGGCCCCGTGGCGCTCGTCCTCGACGAGGGCGACCGGGGCCTGCGCATCCTCGCGCCCGTCCGCCTCGACGAGCTCGTCGCCGACGCCGCGCCCACGCGCCGCGCCCTGCCCGAGCACTCGCGCGTCGTCGCCCGTCCGCCCCTCACGCCGCCCGCGCCGCCGCCCGAGGCCGAGCCGAGCGACGTGCGTCCCATCACGACCCACGAATCCGCCCCGCCCGAGGCCGACGCCGCGCCCGAGCGCGCGCCGATCGGCCGCCTGCGTGGGCTCAAATCGGGCCCGCGGCCCACGGCGACCCCGACGCCCGCGGCCGACGG
>NZ_JASBQE010000210.1 GCF_029960785.1 Polyangium sp. 15x6 | reverse complement strand
AGGCACGGGCGGCGCCACGGGCGGCGCCACGTTTGCCACGGGGCGCGGCGTGGGCGCCACGGGGGCGGGCGTCGGCGCAGCGACCGCGGGCGGCGGCGCATGCGGGGTCGCCGGCTCGGCATACGGCCCCTGCGGGGGCATGCCGGGGTAATAGCCAGGCGGGCCATACCAGGGCCACGGCGGGGCTCCCATGGCGTAGGGCGGCCAGCCCGGAGGCGGCCAGCCCGGGGGCGCCCATCCCGCCGGGGGCCATCCCGGCGCGGACTGCGGCGGCGCAGGCGCCGCGGCAGGCGCAGGATTCGACGATGCGCCTGATTTCGCGCTCATGAGCAGTTTTACCATGCCCGCGAGCTCGGAGAGGTCGTCCCCGCCGCTGCTCGCGGCGGCAGGCGCGTGCCCAACGGAGCGGAGCAGCTCCTTTGCGAGCTGCACGCCCTGGAGGAGCGCCTTCGTACTCGAACCGTTCCCCTGGAGCAGCGGCACGATCTCCCGGATCATCTCCAGCGGGTTCGGCTGAGTCGTCGTCGTCTGCCGCTCGAGGGCCGCCCGGAGAATCGCGCTCTGCACGTTCGCGTTGCTCTCGAACATGAGCCGCATGAGCGCCAGCATGTCTGGGCTCGACGCAGGCGCGGGGGCCGCCACGTAATAAGGCACGGGCGCGCCCGGAACCGGGGTCGGCGGCGTTGCAACGGGTTGGTTGTGGTCCTGCTTCGGCACTTGTTTCCCGTCGTCGTTGAACGGTTTCGATGGGCCGGGCAAATTCACCTTCTCGGACCGAGCCTGGTAACGATGCGTCTTTTCGCACTGCGAGACGGCCTGATAGATGCCGCCGCCGAACATGTCATAGACGTGTTGCCAGGAGCGAAGCTCCGAGCCCTTGAAGGTCCGGGGACACGTTTCCCTGGATCCGTCCGGGAGGTATCGAATGATCTGAATGAGGTCGAACTTCCGGGGGTCTCTGCCACTCTCGGTTTCCGGCCGAGGAAATAGCGGATGGCCTCCGTAATCGGGTTCGACGGCGGGCGTAGCTTCGGCCTCGGTCATGGCTCGGGCCTCCTCGTTGGATTCCCTGGCGCGGAAAATGGCGGATGTCCCCCCGGGTCTGGCTCGACTGGTGTCCGGTCGAGCGAACCGGATCCGCCTTGTTCTTGGCGCGGTGCCATCATGAAGGAGAATGCGATCGAAAGGCAAGCCCCTTTTCGGTCATCCAGTGGATTATTTGGCGTGCCTATTGGGCAAACCCGCCGTCGGCACAATGGTTTGATCACAAACAATATCATTGCAAACACGGCAAACGGCTTGTTTTAAGGTCGAGTCAGCAACCGACGTGGCGACGAACCGTCGGAGGTCCTCTTCACGCGCGAGCGGCACTTGGCGGGGCATCGGTGGGACGCAACGCGACAATTCCCGCAGATCGGATGCCGGTCGAGGTGCGCGTGTCCACCTGCGCCCCCGCACGTGCCGCAGCGGTAGGGCAGCCCATGCGGCCTCGACGATCGGCGTTTTGTCGAAAATCGGCGCCTCCGCGGTTCGGCACTGCAGAACGCGGCGCGGGATTCTACTAAAGTAGTACGTGGGGAGGAGGTGCGCGATCCGGCATCATTCCAAGGGCTCTGCGAAGTTCGCAATGATGAACTCCCGATGCCGTGACTCGCTGGTGCCCAGCCTGGCGCGAGAGACACACGTTCGTGTTCGGGCCCCGTGCTCGTTTGTGCGAAGTGGACGGAAGCAAATCCGTACAGAACGAAACTCCTCAAAGCATGCATGGTGTTGGCGGCATTTTTGCGGTGAAAGCCTGGAAGAGCCACGAGGTCAGCCTGACGGGTAGCCTGGATCGGCCGCTGGCGGGGTTGACGAGCCGCTCACAGGGCGGGCGTCGAGCTCGCCGAGCGAGTCTGTTTGGGGCCTCGGAGCCTGGATCATTCGCGCACCACCCCACTCGGTTGAGCGAAATATGGATCGTTTCCCAGGCTCTCTCTCCGGTTGACCCTTGGAAATAAGGGCCGCCGCGCGCCACTCGTGGAGTAGCGCGGCGTTTTGATGATCGCGGGCGGTGACCCTACGGGGCTCGGGGAGGGCCTATTGTGAAAATCCATCCAGGAAACGTGCTGGAACGACGAACGATCCGGCCGGAAGGCGCGCGAACGCGGTCGGGTCGCTCGAGCGACGGGGCGAAATGTGGATCGATTTCCAGGCGGAGCTGGCCCTCGACCCCCAGGAATGAAGCGTCGATTTTCGAGATGCCGCCAGATCGCGGCAGTTTGCCGGATCTGATCACGCGTGGCCCGCGCCGTGCATCCCGGGCACTAACGTGAAGTTCTTCACGCGATTTTCGGCCGTGCGGCGCGCCCGCCCGGTTCGTCCCGGAACCGCGGCCCGAGGTGTGCGCCCGGCGGTGCGAAATATGGATCGTTTCCCAGGCCCTTCCTGGATCGAGCCCCTTTGAAACAAGGGGTGCCTTGCCCGATCCCGCATCTAATACGATGATTGCAGCAAATATTCGAGATCGCTTGCGAAATACCTTGAAGCGACGCTCGCGCATACCGTAGATTCCGCTCCACGGACGCCGACAGAGGGGCCGCTCGCCGAGAGCTCGAGCCCCCTCGCCGGTCGTCCATTCACGCGACGCCGCGGAGCCCTCGCGCGCGTCGGGGAGGTGGCCATGGGCGGCAGGGGAAGGAGGTACCGGCATGTCGGGAAAGCGGGGAGAAGTGCATCCAGGGGTCGGGGCGTGGGTTCCTCTCGACCGTGCCGCGGCGCATCTCGGCATGAATGCCGGCGCGCTGCGCAAGACGCTGGAGCGCCGCGCCATGCGTGCCGCCGACGGCGGGACGGAGGCCAGCGTCGACGGCGTGCGGGCGCGCAAGTTCGGCCGAATCTGGCGGGTCCGGTTCTCCGAGGCGTGGGGGGTCCCGTGAACGCGCGCGTCGTGCTACAGGACGGGCATCGCAGCCGTGGCTGGGACGGGCAGGAAGGTAGTTGACCATGCCGGTTCGCAAGTCCCAGCGGCGCGGGAAACCGTGCCTGTTCATTGACATCCGATATACGACGAAAGACGGACGCCAGGAGCGATTTCGCAAGGATGCCCAAGTGCAAACCATGGCGGCAGCCAAAGCGGAGGAGATGCGATATCAGATGAATATCGCCAAGTATGGCTCGCCTTATGAGCCTGGGTCCGATGGCAATTCGTCTGAGGCGCCGCCTCCGCCCACAGAGGCGGTGAAAACCTTCGCCGAGGTGGTCGACGAGTTCCGGCAGACCTTCATGATCACCGATCTCAAGGTCACGAGCCGGAAGGGCTACGAGTCGGTCCTCGCGAGCACCCTGCTCCCGAAGTTCGGGGCGTTGCCCATCGCCGGGGTAGACGGCAAGGCCGCCGCCGAGCTCGATCTCGAGCTGTCCAAGCGGAAGCTGAAGCCCGGCACGCGCAACAACGTGCAGATCGTCCTGCGCTCCGTGATGAAGTTCGCCAAGGCGCAGAAGTACGTGGACGCCGTTCCCGAGAACCTGCCGAAGCTGAAGCCCCTCGGGCAGGCCATCCTGGAGATCCCCTCCGACGAGCAGGTCGAGAAGCTCATCGCCAGCGCCCGCGCTTCCCACCGCCCGAGCTTCCGGCTCATGGCAGACGCCGGCCTTCGCCCCAACGAGGTCCGCGCGCTCCTTCGCAGGGACGTGTTGCTTCGATGGGAGAAGGGGGAGCCGGTCGGTGGGTTCGTGAGCGTGCGCGAGGGCAAGTCCCACGGCGAGATCCACACGCCCAAGACTGGCCAGCGCGAGATCCCAGTCTCACCGGAGCTCGCGAAGCTCCTCGCCCCGCTGGCAAAGGGCGAGCGGGAGGGGCACGTGGCCGTGAACGATCGCCGCAAGCCGTGGGGCCAGTGGGGGCTCGACCAGGCGTTCGGACGTGTGGCCAAGCGAGCCGGGCTTGAGGGGTGGTCGGTGTACTGTCTCCGAGGATATGAGATCGAGCCGATCGACCTCGAACCCGCGGAGATCGAGCCCGAGACGGTCGAGCCGATCGGGCCGATCGGCGAGCGTAACCCCGCGATTCCTGGTCGCTCGACAGAATCCCGACGAGAACCCGAGGGGACCACGGCCCCCCCGTCGAGCCCCCTCGTCCAGGCGACCGCGGCCGTCCGTGCGATGCTCGACGCGGCGCTTGCGTCGGGTGACATCGAGGGCGCGCGGCGCGCTACGGTCGCCCTACAGGCCCTCCTCGGCGAGCCCCCGACGTCGGGCCACGATGCGCCCGTCTCGGCCGTCAAGAGCACGCGCAAGCGCCGCAAGGCGTAGGCCGCTCCCATGGCCCCGGGCGAGCTCGTGAGGGTTCGCCCGGGGCTCACCCCTTCCCGATCCCCCTGCACCATGTGCGCGTCGCGCCGAGCGGCGCGCGCTCGCGGCGTAGCCGACGCGCGAGGAGCGCCGCCGCAGCGCGCCCGTTATTGCGCGGCCGTGCTCCCGTGGATCATCTCATGATCGCCAGCAAGTCACGCGCTCGAGACAGCCTGCTTTTGGCCGTGCCGAGCACCACGCCGACGCTCTCGGCGGTTTCGCTTGTCGTGCACTCGAGCGCGTCGAGCTCGACCACCCTGCGCAGGTTCGGAGGCAATCGCTCGACCATCCGAAGAGCTTCGCGAGCCTCGAAACGGAGAGCGGGATCCCCCTCGCGCGAGGGTGTTTCGTCTGCCGGGCCCCCACCGCTCCACCTTGCGCTCCGCCGATAGCGCCGGGCGGCCCGGACTGCAAACGCCGCGATGAGCGTCCGTGCCGCGTCCACGTCGGCCTTCCCCTCGATGACGCGGATCCGTCGCTCCTCGGAATAGCGCCAGAATGCAAAAAGCACGTCCTGCGCCAAATCGTCACGGTCGGCAGCGACAACGCCTACCCGGCGAGCAATGCCGCAGACGTAGGGCCGAAGCTTCTCTAGATCGGATTGATCCAGCGTGATCCGTTCGCTATGCTTGCCCGTCTCTTCGTTGACCACCCATTGCCGTTGCATGGCGTCCCTCCGTTCGTTTCAGCCGTTCTTGTCCAGCGTGCAATCGTTTCCAAGCGGTAGCGCGCGAGGTCTCGAGCCTGCGTGCTATCTCGTCGATCGAATAACCTTCGAGGTGGAGCCGCAGCGCGGCGCGCTCGACGGGCGGCAGCCGTTCGGCGCGGTCACACCATTGCGCAAGCGCGGCGCGCTCCTCGGGCGAGGGCGACGGGTGGAGAGCGCACCTTTGCAGGTCTCTCCCTGGCATGAGCACCTCGACCCTATGACGGGCGAGGCGTCGCCAATTCATCGATAGGAACCACGCCGTTCGCATGAGCCATTCGGCAGGGTTACGCGGCGCTCTGCTTAGCTGGGAGTATTGCAAGAACACACGTTGCGCGAGGTCGTTCGCGTCGGCCTCATGCACACCGAGCCGGCGCAGCTTCGCGACAATTCGCGGCCGTTCTCTGGCAAAAAGGCGGACGAATCCCGCCCCGCTCGCGCCCGTCGGGCGCTCGGGTCCCTTGCGCTGCATTGTGCATCGCTCCCGGCCGCGTAGGACGGCCCAGGCTCGATTTACGAGCGGCCGTGGCCCGGTGGCAAGCGCATTTGCGTACGACGAACGTTTTTCCTGGCCACGTGTTGCACGAAGACGATATGCCACGCCGCACGCATGCAGCATTGATCGCGCATGTTTGCGGCACGCGGACGCGTGAATCGCCGGTGATTGACAGATATCCGCGGGGCTACCGTCGACGAATATCCGGGCGGCCGGCCTCGCGCGTCGAGCCGCGCCGCCCGGGGGAAGAGCACAAGCACGAGCTCGCGGCCGTCCTCGCGGCGCTCGCGGCGCTCGCCGGGGTCATGGTCGAGCCGAGCGAGGCCGAGGACCAGGGCGCCTCGATGGGGAGCGCTCGCGGCCGTCCTCGCGCGTCGAGCCG
>NZ_JASBQE010000020.1 GCF_029960785.1 Polyangium sp. 15x6 | reverse complement strand
GGTTGCCGCGCCGCAGGCTCCCGCAGCCGAAGCGGCCGGCGCGGTCGATCCCGAGCCCGCCGCCGCGCCGCAGCCCGGACAGCTCGCCGCCCAGGCCCAGGCCGTCGCGCAAAAGCAGGGCCCGCGCGCGCCGAGCGTGCCCCCGAAGGCCCCCGCCGCGGCCCCCTTGCAGAAGTCCGCGGGGCCCGCCACCACGCCTTCTCCGCCCGTCGTCGAACCGCGCCCCGAGGCGAAAACGCAGCCGCCCGTCATCAAGGCGGATGCGCCGCCGCCCGAAGCCCCGAAGGCCCCCGCCCCGACCAAGCCCGCGATCGGCGGCATCAACCCCGCCGCGCGTCGCGCCCTCGCCGACACGCTCCAGAGCCCCATCGCGGCGAGCGCGCTCCGCGTGCCGAAGCCCCCGACCGTCGCCACACAACCGGCGCCGGACAAGGAGCCCGCCTGGGCCGTGCCTCCGCCGGCGAAGACGGCGCCCGCGGTCCCCGACGCCATGAAGAGGTCCGGCACCACGATGCCGCCGCCCGCGCCGCCGCGCCCTTCCGCCGCAGCGACCACCGGTCGCGCCGCGCTCGCCGCGATCAAGCCCGACGCGGCGCAGCCCCCGGCCGAAGCGCCCAAGCCCGCGGCGCCTCCTGCCGCTGCCGAACCTGCGCCGCTCTCCTCGGGACCGCCGCGCATCGGCGACGTGATGCTCGAAGCGATCGAGCCGCTCACGGACCTGCCCGAGGACGTGCAGCGCGCCCTCTCGCGCGCCGCGAAGCTCGAGGAGCTCGGCCCCGGCCAGACGCGCGCGCTCGGCGTGATGCTGGTGATCGCGGGGGAGGCGTCCGTCTACGCGGCCGACGCGACCGTGCCGGGCCACGTCGCGGGCCCGCGCTCGTTCTCGACGTCGCGCGGCTCGCTCGAAGGCGGCTTCTCCATGCGTTTCGTCACCGGCGCGAGCGGCGCGAAGATCGCCTCGTGGGACGATGCGACCTTCGACCACGCGCTGCGCTCGTGCCCGTGGGTCCTCGACGACTGCAAGGCGACCGCCGATCGCTTGCAGGCGCGCGCAGGTCTCGCGCTCGGCGCCCTCGGCGGGCTCGACGCGAAGACCCGCGACAGCCTCGCCACGCGTCTCGACATGCGCGTGGTCGAGCCGGGCGAGATCATCACGCAGGAGAACGATCCGATGCCCGGCCTGATCTTCGTGGTCGGAGGCGGCGTCGAGATCGTCGAGGGCGAGCCGCCGGCCGTCGTCGGCGAGGCGCGTGCAGGAGAGCTCCTCTTCGCGGACGCACTCTGGGCCGGCGTTCCCGCGCCACTCACGTCACGCGCGAAGGCCTCGGGCGCGCTCCTGCTCGTCGCGGACCGCAAGCTCGCGCTCGAGCTCGCGGCGGATATCCCGCTCGTCGCCGAGTTGCTCTCGCGCTGATGCCGTTGCGCTGGGGCTTCGCCCCAGGCCCGACCAGGGGCTGTCCGCCCCTGGACCCGGACCAGCCAGGGGCTGGACCCAGGGTCGATGAACTGCGCGATGCGCAGTTCATCGAACGGGCCGAGACGGTCTTGCCACCGGCTTGTGGAAGAACCGCGCATCGCGCGGTTCTTCCATCCCGAGTCCAGCGCTTGCGCTGGTTCGGGTCGAGGGGCGAACAGCCCCCGCGGGGCCCGGGGCAGAGCCCCGGCGCGACGTCCCCCAGAACAACAACCCTCAGCGCACGGCCGTCGTCGTGCTGCGCGGATCTGCGGCTGGCGCGTTCGGGCTTGCCGGATCACTCGCGCTCGCGCCATCCGTGGGACCCGTCTCCTCGATCGTCCAGACGAGCTCGCTGTTGCCTTGGGCGCCGGCGAAGCGGACTCCGAACCACTTCGCTTGTGGTGAGATCGTCGGCCTTCCCTCTGGCGTCGATCGCGGGAAGCGGATCCGGAAGGCTTGCCGGTGCACCGTGCTGTACGGGAAGTAGGTCCGCTCGAGCGCGTTCGGCTTCGTGATGGCGATGATCTCTTCTGGCGCCGTCTCGTTGCCCGTGTCGTCGATCAGCCGCACGATCCATGCGCTGTCGGGCTTCGTCAGATCGTTGAACCGACGCTCGCCGCCGTAGAGTGCCACGAAGAACTGATGCCGCTGCCGCGTCTCCTCGAGCGTCCGCTCGAGCAGCTTCTTCCGTTGATCGATCGTGAGCCGGTAGTCCTGCACGTACCGCACGACGTAGGCCCAGCGGAAGTCCCACGACTCGAACGTCGCCGTCGCGGTCAGGTAGTTTTCGAGCTCGCTCACCGCGAACAGATCTTCGGTGCGCGTCCATTTCCGCAGCACGCTCTCGTAGTCCGTCGCGACGTACTCGCGTGGACCTTCGGCGAGGCTCACGCGTGGCGTCACGCAGCCCGAGGCCCCGACGAGCAGACTCACCGCGAGCGTGGCGCCGAGCAGCGTGCGTTCCATCGTGATCACTTCGACAGCATGTGCGGCACGTCTTTGAAGACCGTGATGTACAGTGCGAGCCCGAGCAGCGTCAGGATCCCGAAGCCGTTCGTGTAGACCTCGACCATCGCGTTCGGCTTGCGCCGCGTCACCGCCTCGTAGGCGAGGAACACCAGCCTCCCGCCGTCGAGCGCCGGGAACGGCAGCAGGTTGAAGATCCCGATGTAGGCCGACAGCACCCCGAGCAGCCACAGGTATGCGGCGAGCCCTTGCTTTGCGGCGTCCTCGGTCTCCTTCATCATCCGCAGCGGGCCGCCGAGGTCCTCCGTGTTGCCGCGGAAGAGCTGCGACAGACCTGCGCCGATGCTCTTCACCACCTTCGGCGGCTCGGTCAGCGCGAAGATCGCCGCCTCCTTGATCGGCACGGGCAGCTTGTGCGGCGCGACGCCGATCTTGCCCTTGCCGCCCTCGTTCTCGGGCGTCACGTCGAGCGTCTTCCGCTCCTCGTGGTTCTCGTTGACCTTGCGCTCGATCACCACCTTGATCGGCTCACCCGGACGCTTCGAGATCTGCTCCGCCATCTCGTTCCACGTCGTGACGGGCGTGCCCGCGACCTCGACGATCTTGTCGCCCGGCTGCACTCCCGCCGCCTGCGCCGGCCTTCCGGGCACTGCGTCGACGTACGTGAGGAGCTGACGCTCGTTGTTGATGACGGCTTCGGCCGCCTTGCCGCCGTAGAGCGTCGCGCCGAAGAAGAACACCGAGGCGAACAGGTAGTTCGCCAGCGGGCCGCTGAAGATCGTGACGATGCGGCCCCACAGGCTCCCGTTCGAGAAGTTGCCCTTGTCCTTCGGGTCCACCTCTTCGAGCGGGTTCATCCCGGCGATCTGCACGTACGCGAGGAACGGGATCATCGCGACCTGGTAGACCGTCGGCCCTTGCTTCTCGGCGTCGTGCTTCCAGAGCCGCAGCTTCACCTTCTCGGCGGCCGACGTGAACCAGTAGTAACCGTCCTTCGGGGAGACCTTGAAGAACGTCGGTCCGAATCCGATCGAGAACTTCAGCACGCGCATCCCGAACGCACGCGCGGCGAGGAAGTGCCCGCCTTCGTGGACGACCATCAGCAAGGCGAGGGCCAGGATCCCGAACATCGACGTCAGTTTACCTGCCCGGCGGACGATCCGCACGCGCGAGATAAGCTCGGATGACCAGCTTTACCGTGCTTTCTGGCTCGAACGAGGGGGCGAGGGGAGGCGCGCGGCGCGCGAAGGCCCCGCGCGGGCGGGCCCGTCCCCGGGGGGCGGGGAGCCGGGCCGCCTGGAGGGGGCCGTCAGCTCCCGACGAAGAAGGACACGCCCACGCTGAACATCGGGTACCCGAGGCGGAAGGTCAGCGCGATGTCGTTGTTGAAGTGGATACGCGTGCCGACCCAGATGGCCGGGTCGATGTCGACGTAGCGGAAGGCGCCCTCGCTGCGGATGATGCCGCCGAACTCGCCGAACGCGCTCCAGCTCCGCGTGAGGAAGAAGTTCCACTGGAGCGCCACGGGCGACCAGATCGCGTAGTTGTCGCGGTAGTAGCGGCAGTAGCGACACTCGGTGAAGTCGACGCCGAACGAGATGCCGATCGTGTTGTTGATCTTCTTGATGAACATCGGATCGGCGAGCTCGATCGTGGCGCGGAAGCCACCGCCGAGCTCGGCGCCTCGCCCGTACACGCCGCTGTAGCGGCGCCGGAAGAGGATGAAGTTGGCGTGCGGCTCGAGTTCGGCCCGGTACTCCGGGTGCTGCGAAGGGCTCTTGATCACCCAGTCGACGGCGTGGGCGTCCGGCGAGTACGCCACGAAGGCCCCAGCAGCAGCGAGACCTGCAGCGAGCAAGCGGTGTGTCGTGCGCGTCTTCATGGAACCTTCGTAGCAAGAGAATTTCCGGGAAGGAAGGAACCAGCATCAACTCGCTCGCTCGGTGGTAACTCGTGTTTCCAGAAAGACGCCGCTTTTCGCGGCTTTTTGCGTCGAGGGCGGCAACCACGCAGCGAATGCTCGCCTCGCGGTGAGGATCGATCTACGAGCGGCGCGGTTCGTCCCCGTGCATCACGGGTGACCCTCGACCCGGATCGGCATGTCCTCTCGCGCGAGCGCACGTTCCCTCGTCGCGGCCGCGCTCGTCGCGACGCTCGTGGCTCCTGCGCGTGGTCTGGCCGCCGAGGAGGACGAAGCACCGGCGAAGCCCGCGCCGCTCGACGTCACCGTTCGTGGCTCCACCGCGCCCGCGTTCGTCACCCGCGCATCGAGCGACGAACGTGCCCGCGAGCCCGTCGACGCGGCCTCCATGCTCGCCGAGCTGCCGAGCGTGCACGTACGTCGCCTCGGCGCCGACGGCGCGCAGTCCACGCTCTCCATCCGCGGCTCGGCCTCCACGCAGGTCGGCGTCTTGCTCGCCGGCATCCCGCTCACGAGCGGCGCGGATCCCTCGCTCGACACAGGCTCGCTCCCGCTCTGGCCCGGCGCGAGCTTCCGCGTCTACCGCGGCTTCGCGCCTGCTTCGCTCGGCGCCACCGGCTACCTCGGCGGCGTCCTCGTCATCGACCCGCCGACGCCGCTCGCGGGCGCGCGCACCGAGTGGCACGTGCTCGCCGGCTCCTTCGGCGCGCTCAAGGTCCGCGCCGGCGATGCGCGCAAGATCGGCGACGTCACGATCGGCCTCGGCGTCTTCGGCGCGCGCTCGGACGGCGACTTCCCGTACGAGATCACGAACCCGCGCACGGAAAAACTCGACACGCGCACGCGCACGAACGCGAGCGCCGTCTCCGCGGGTGCGATCGGCCGCGTCGCGCTCGAGCGTTCGTGGGGCACGATCGGCGCGACCTTCCTCGCCGACGCGCGACGCGTGGGTTTGCCCGGCTCGGCCACCTTCCCCACGTTGCTCCCGCGCCTCGAAACGGATCGCCTCGTCGTCGGCGTCGACGCCACCGTGCGTGACGTCCTCCGCGGCTCGCTCCGCTTGCAAGCGTGGGGACGACGCGAAGGCGCGACCTTCTCGGATCCGAACGGCGAGATCGATCCGACGCGCGTCGCGATCGACGCGCGGCAATCGATCCTCGCGGCGGGCGGCTCCCTCGGCTACCGCGCTGTGTTCCCGCGCCTCGCGCGCTCGAGCCTCGGCGTCTTCCTCGACCTCCGCGGCGAGTCCCTCGCGCCTCCCGAGACGAGCACCGTGCTCGCGGGCGTCACGGCTTCGCGCCTCGCGGGTGGCCTCGGCGTCGAGCTCGAAGCGCGCCCGTTCGAGCCGCTGCGCCTCTTCGCCACCGCGCGCCTCGACGCGCGACGCGACCGCGCGACCGACGTCCCTGCCTCGCTCTCCCCGACCGACGACACGAACCCCATGGCGACGGACCTCGTCCCGAGTGGCCACGTCGGCGCCTCGTACCGCTTCGCCGACGCGGCGATCCTCTCGGCACACGCGGGCGCCCTTCGCCGCTTCCCGAGCTTCGTCGAGCTCTACGGCGATCGTGGCAGCTTGCTCGGCGACCCGCGCTTGCGTGTCGAGGGCGCGCTCGCGGCCGACGTCGGCGTGCATGGCGACGTCGCGGCGGGGCGCGTGTCGTTCCACTACGAGCTCGTCGGGTTCGTCACGTCGGCGCGTGACCTCATCGTCTTCTTGCCGCTCGGCCGCAGCACGTTCCGCGCGGGCAACGTCGACGCCGCGCGCATCGCGGGCGCCGAGGTCTCGGCCTCGCTCACGGGGGCGCGCTTGTCGACCACGCTGAGCTACACGCTCATGCACACGGAAAACCTCGGCGAGGATCCGCTCGCGCGTGGCAGACCCTTACCGGGCCGTCCGCTGCACGACCTCTCGTACGACGCGGCGTATCGATTCGGCCCGGTGCGGCTTCGTTACGGCATCGACGCGGTGGCGGGCACGACGGTGGACACGGCGGGCACGATCCTGGTCCCGCCGCGCCTGTTCCACGGCGCGGGCGCCTCGCTCGACGTCCCGCACATCCCGTCGCTGCGCATCGGCGTCGAGGTGCAGAACCTGTTCGACGTGCGGACGCTGCGCGTGCCGTCGCCGCTCTCGCGGACGAGCGTCGCGGTGCCCGTCAGTGACTTTCTGGGGTTTCCGCTGCCGGGGCGGACGGTGTGGGTGACGTTGAGGTATCGGGCGCCTTAGGGGAAAAACTCCCTCCCTCTCCACGCGTGAAGAGGGAGGGCTCGGGGAGGGTGAGGTCAGGCGGTGGGCTCGGCGGCCGGCGCGGCCGGCTTCTTCTTGCGGCGCGTCGCGCGCGCGGTGGCGAGGGCCTTGGCGTGTGCAATCGCGTCGTTCAGGGGGGCGAGGATCGCGCCGTTCTCCAGGGCGACCTCGACGTTCCCCGCCGGAGCGCGGCAATCGAGGTATTTCCGCAGGCGCCCGACGACATCGACCCACGCGGCCTCCGCGTCCTTGCCCAGGGTGATGTGATCGCCGAGGACGCCGCGCGCCGTGGCTTTCTCGGCGAGCGCGAGGTCACTCTCTCCGACCGCGGATTCGAGGCGATCGAGCCATACCATTGGAAACGAAATCCCGGCGAGCGTCGGCGCATGCTCGGGCGCGCGCAGGACGGCGAGGACGCGTCGAATCTCGCGGTTCTCGTCGGGAACGTGATCATCGAGGAATGCGCGCCCGCGCGGGAATGCGGCGGTGTGGAGCGCGCGGGCCGAGCTGACGTGGGGACCAGCCCGGCGGCTGGCCTCGATGTCGATGTATCCCTCGATGTGCCGGGCGAGGGTATCGACCTCGATATCGGCTTTCTCGCCGCGGTCGGCAAGGGCGGCGCGCGCGGCGCTCGTCTCGTCTTTGCCGACGACGTGGGTTTCGAGGCGCGTGGTGATCGCGTCGACCTGGGGGATGAAGGCGTCGAGCGTGGGCTCGGGCGGGCCTTTTTGCGCGCGGAGGGTGAGGTTGTCGTGGAGCTTGCGGCCGATGGTGGCTTTCTGGGCGCGGGGGAGCTTGGCGGGGGAATTGTTGATCGGCATGGGAACACCTCGCTGAAACACGCGCGGCGGGATGCCGCGCGGCGGGTTCGGGAGGTGATGCAGCAAGGGCAGTGCCAGGATGGAATGCGCGGAAAAGCAGGGTGGGATGGGGCGGACCAAGGGGGGAGTGCTCCGAAACGGAGCGGCTCGGTGCTCCAAAACGGAGCGGGCGTGCTCCAAAACGGAGCGGCGACGCGCCGAAGGGAGGTCGGGGCGATGGGGAAGGGTTTTCTGGTGCGCCAAGCGAAGGTCGGAGCGGTCGGGGGCGCGGTTGGCGACGCGCCGAAGCGTGTTCCGGGCGGTCGGGGTAAGGCTTGGCGATGCGCCAAGCGGAGGTCGGCGCGAGCGGATCAGGGCTTGGCGCAGCGCCAAGGCGTGTTTCGGGCGGTCGGGGTGGGGTTTTCCGGTGCGCCAAGCGGAGGTCGGGGCGGCGCGGGTCGCGCTTGGCGACGCGCCGAAGGGAGGTCCGGGCGGTCGGGGAGGGATTTTCCGGTGCGCCGGGCGTGAAGGGGCGAGCGAAGTGGGGCGTTCGGCGCGGCGCCGAAGCGCGACCTGCCGGCCGGGGCATGGTAGGGTGCGCGCATGTCGGCGAGGCAGGACTGGGAGGAGGTCTACAAGCTGTTCGATCCCGAGCAGCCTGCGTACGACAGCCGGATTCGGGTGGATCGGACCGATGGCCCCGTCACGCAGATCGTGAAGGCGCTCGGAAGGCCGTTCGGTACGCCGCACGTGCTCTTCACGGGGACGACGGGGACGGGCAAGACGACGGAGCTTTTACGGCTCACCGAGCAGCGTCGGGACGCCGAGCTCGTCGTGTTCTTGGACCTCCAACGGCATTTCTCGGACGTCGTCCAGGACCCGAGCGCGCTCGAAAAGATCAGCCCGTGGGAAGTCTGTTTCCTCGCGGGTTTGCACCTCATCGCGACATTTCGCCGACAATGTGGGATGGAGCTGCCGGAGGCGCTCGTCCGGGATTTCGCCGAGGCCTGGTCCCGCGCGGCGCGGCGCACCGACACGCCGAGGGCCGCCGAAGTCGACGTGGGGGTCTTGACGAAGGCGCTGCTCACGGTGGCCTCGGGCGGCGTCGCCCTTGCGACGGGCGCGTCGGCCGCGGCGGTGCCGGTGATGGGCAAGCTCGTCGCGGATGCTTTCGGCGCGCTCAAATTGAGCTTGCCCGTGGGTCGGAGCGCGCGTGACCTGCCCGATCAGGACCCGGACATGCAAACCATGCTCGGGTGCGTGAACAACCTCGTCACCGAGGCGCGCCGCAAGAGCCGTCCGGTGCTCTTCGTCATCGACGGGCTCGATCGGATTCGCGACATCGAACGAGCCAAGGCGCTTTTCGTCGATTCGCAGATGATCTCGAAGCTCGAATGCCCGAGCATCGTTTGCGGACCGTTTGCGTTGCGGCACCACCCGTCCACGGCCGCCATCCGCGGCTGGAGCGCGGTCTGCGTCCTCGTGAACGAGCCGGTTCTCCTCCAATCGGACCCTCGAAAGCCAGGACCGGGGGTGGATTTCTTCTGCAAGCTTTTCGAGCGCCGGGTCGAGCACATTCAGCAAAGGAACAACCAGCGGCTCATCCCGGACGACCTCCTCCGGCGGCTCGCGTATCGTTCGGGCGGTCGAGCGCGTGATTTCATTCGTTTCGTGCAGGCGGTCGCCGAGCTTGCCTGGGACGCGGATGAGGCCGTCGCGTCCGAGAAGACCGTGAAGGGTGTGCTGGACACGATACGGCGGCAGCACGAGATAGGCCTGCACAAGGGGCACATCCAGATGCTGGAGGAGATCGCCGCCGACCCCGAGCACCGCTTGCCGGAGCATCCGCTGGCGCAGGAACTTCTGACCTATAGCACGCTTCTCCCGTACCCCAACGAGTCGGAATGGTATTACCCGCACCCCCTCCTGACGATGCACCTCGTGAAGGAGCCTGGCTCGACGCCATCCTCCGCGAGCTGAGGCTGGCGGGCCAGGGTCGGGGCCTGCTCATCCTCGTGGATCACGCGCGCCCGGAGCGGCTGCGCGACCTCGTCCTCGCGCTCTTGCCGACGTATCCGGACGTCGAGGTCTATACGGACGTGCGGGCCGTGTACGAGGTGCCGGAGGGTGCGGTGATGGTTCTCGCGCCGCGGGCGGAGGACGCGGACTGGCTGAACATGCAGAGGCCGGTGTTCGCGCGGCGGAGGCTCAAGGTGATCCTCTGGTGTGATGCGGAGACGTCGGTCACGCTCGTCCGGAAGGCGTTTGATTTTTTTGATTGGATATCGCATCGGCACGAGTGCCCGCCGGGGGTGCCGATGCATGCCGTGTTTGGGATCCGGGCGGCGCTTTGTGCGCGGGTGCTCGAAATTGGATGGATAGGGGACAACCTGGAGGCCTGCTTTCATGCGGCCTTGCCGGGTAGGCGGCTCATCCATTTGAGCGCAAAGTGCTCACATGAGAAGCTCGTGCAGACGATTCGCGGGGCCGGGCGCGCGTGGTTCATGTCGCATGATGCCGATGACCCACGCCGAGTGGCGCGGGCGCTCGCTGAATTTCGCGTCAAGACCAGAATCTTCTGGGTTGGTGACTGGCCTTTGCGTCACCCATGGACCATCAACAGTCGCTGTCGCAATCTGGTCGAGGCGCGGACGGCAATTGCATCCTTGGGGACGCGCTCTCCGGGGAGGCTTGTGGCGCTCGCCGGGCTGGAGCCAGAGGCCGTCGAAGCGATCGAGCTCGGCTTACGCTGCGGCGTTCCTGAGATCGATTTCGAGCGGTCGATGCGAAGTGCCGCAGATCCCGGAGCCGCCGTGGCGCGCCTGGTGGAGACGCACGTCCCCCCCATATGGGATATACTTTGGCGTCCGCTCTTGTGGCGCGGACTCGGTCGCCGCGGGATCTGGCCTGCGGGTGAACCCTATGGAGGAAAGCGCCACGTATGGGTGACTATTTTTGCCGCCAAGGATGCGCTTCTCCACGGAAACGTGGACGATGCGGAGGCATGGGTGAACGCCTCGTTGGTCTCCGCAAGCCGCGACCCTGGGACGCGCAGCTTGGAGTATGTCAGTGCGCTCAGGGTATTCGCGTTCGTGGTCTCCGACCGCGGAGACTTCAGCGAAGCCGAGTCCACACTTCTTTACGCGATCCGCCTGGCGGAAGTGCGCCTCGGCCCCGACGACCCCTTCCTCGGCGGCCTCTACGGCGACCTCGCCGAAGTCCTGGCCCAGAAGGGCGACTTCGACGAAGCCGACCGCCTCGCCGAGCGCGCCTTCCAGATCGAAAAAAGCATCCCCTCCCTATCGAGCCCCTACATGAGCCGCGCCTACAAGCGCTTCGCGTACATTCAATCCCTCAAGGACGCGGCGGCCGCTGAGGTCCACCCGGACCGCCAATGAACCCCCCGTTTCCCTGCTCGCCCCTCCTACTCCCCATCCTCCTCCTTTCCCTCTCGCCCGGATGCGCCCCGCAGCCCGCGCCCGGCCGCACCGCGCCACATGGCGAGCCCGTGCCCTCCTCGGCAAGCATATCGCCCCCGGCCCCCTCCGCACCCCGTCGAACCGAAGCCCCGTGTGTCCCCACGACCGCCTCCACGGCACCACGTTCCCTCGCGGCAATCCCTCCCGCGACCCGCGCGACCGCGGGCGCGCCGCGCTGTCGCGTCGAGCGCGTCCCCCTCGGAATCGGGCTCGTCGGCGACGGCGTGCGGCTCGGCGTCGGCCCCCTCGGGGCCGTCGCGTGCTGGCCGAAGGACGGGGACCATGTATCCGTGCGCCTGATCGACCCCGAGGGAAAGGCCCGCGGCACAACGTGGACCTCCGCGCCTTATCCTTGGCTGCGCGGATGCGACGTGCTCGTGGGCTCGACGAGCGCGCTCGTGCTCGTCCATTCGGGACGCGAAGTCGAGGCGCGCCAATGGTTCGGCCTGTTCCTCGACGCGCAGGGGACGCTGGTCGCCGATACCCTCCTCGACCTCGACGGGCCGAGCAGCGTCGAAGTCTCGGCCACACGCGACGACGGGGGATTCATCCTCGTCCAGGTGCCCCCCTCATCGAGCGAGCGCGACGTCCGGCCGTTCGTGTTGCAATGGCTCGACGTCTCCGCGGCGCAGCCCCGCGCGTGCGCCACGCACATCCAGACCAACCTCTTCGCGCCCACCGTCCATCGTGTGCACTGGGAATCCGACAGCGCCGTCCAGCTTCGCTTCGCGGCGCTCGACAGGCCCGATACGCACTTCCTCGAATCCTGGTACACCGTGTCGCCCGGCGCGGGCGCGACGCCTGCTGTCCCGCCGAGCGCGCCGAAAGAAGAAATGGCGGACGGGGACGAGCTCGGTCTCGTGTTTTCCCAGAAGGGCTTGCAGCGGATCCTCGGGCGGCACAAGGCAGGCGCCGCGCCCGACGTGCCGGCGGAGCTCGAGATTATCGACCTCGGGCCCTTCGTGCCCAACGTCCTCGCCGTTCGAAACCCCGTGTGGACGGGCCGACGGTACCTCGTCCCGCTCCCCATGGCCGACGACGGCACGGCGGCTCTCCTCTCCGTGGATTGCACGCCGCCTTAGAGTCGCGCGTGGAGGCGAAGTGAGGCATCCTCGTTCAACCCATGCCCATCTCGCTCTCGATTCACCTACGAGACTTGAACCGAGCGCTGGTGCACGCCTGGCAAGAGGAGTTCGCCGGCGTGCCGGGGGTCACCGTCTCCCATGGCGATATTTTCACCGATCGACCCGGCCCGGTCACGGCGAGTGATCCCATCGACCTCCGCGCGGACGCGGTGGTAAGCCCCGCCAATAGTTTTGGCTTCATGGATGGCGGCATCGACGCGGTGTACACGTACCACCTGGGCCCCCAGCTCGAAGAGCGATTGCGGGCGACGCTCGCGACGCGATTCGGCGGCGAGCTTCCCGTGGGCCAGGCCCTCGTCGTTCCGACGGGCCACCCGGCCATTCCCTGGTGCATCAGCGCGCCCACCATGCGCGTCCCCGCGGACGTGAGCGACACCGTCAATGCTTACCTCGCGATGCGCGCCGCGCTGCTCGCGGTGCTCTCGCACAACGAGAGCTCGGCCGAGCCCATTCGGACGGTGCTCTGTCCGGGGCTCGCGACGGCCTCCGGGCGCATGCCGCCCGCTCGCTGCGCGCGGCAGATGCGAGCGGCGTGGGACCAGGTCCTCGGCGGACGGCCAGCCATTCCCTACTCGGTGTACGAGGCCATGGAGGACGATCGCCGGTTGCGGGCGTGAACGAGATACGCGTCCTCCCGACGGAGGCAGCGGCCGTCGCCCCTGCAGCGGACGCTGTCCTTGACGGCCAGCCGGCGCGCCTCGATGAAATACTCGCAGGGTCTTCGAGCTCCGGCGGGTACGTCGCGTGGCCGAAGAGAATGGGGGGACGTCATGCAATATGGATCGAGCGCGGGTTTCGTCGTCGCAGCCGGCGCCGCCATGCTGTCCTTGTGCAGCGTGGCGATGGCAGAGACCCCGGAGAGGGTGGCGGAAGCCGAGCAACCGCAGACGGTCGCGAACGTGCTGCTGCGCAATGAATCCACGGGGAACTGCGCGTATGTCGCCGCCCTCGGCGACCTGGTCGTTCGCAGCAACCGCCCTTGCCAGCAGCAAAATCGAGCCTTTCGATGGGACCTCGTGCTGGGTGCCGGGGGGCTTTACAGGATCCGCTCGGCCGCACCCGGCGCCGGCGTCAACCGATGCATGCTGCCCGTCGGCGGCGCCGTCATGCGGGCCAACTGTGCGAATCCTGCCACCGCGCGCTGGCAGGTCGGCGGTGGTACGGGGCCGGGGGTGTCGCATTTCATCTGGTATGTGTCCCCTGCGGGCGCTGCCGCGTCGTTCTTGCGGGGGAACGCTGCGGGCGCGCCGCTCACCGTGAACGCGCCGCCGCTGGCGCCGCCCCCCGTTCAGAAGTGGAAATGGTGGATCGTGCCATAGGGGAGGAAATCATGAGGTCGACGGCATGCGCCATCTTGCCACCGTCGGACCTCGGATGATGGATCCTGGAAGGGAGGGGCGCGATGAAGGAAGGAACATCGGTCGGGTACGCGGCTGTCGCGGCGAGCCTGCTCGCGCTTTCGGGATGCGGGGAGGCGGGCGAGGAAGCGGGGAGCGTGGCGGAGGAAGCGGAGGCATTGACCGCCAGCGCCGTGAAATTGAAGAGCAGCACGACGGGCAATTGCATGCGCGCGACGGAGACATTCGTCAGGAACGGAGATTGTGGTGATTCGCTGCTTCAGCGATGGGACATCTTCCAGCTCCCTGGGGGCCTCCATGCCGTTCGCTCCGTCGGCCTGAGCAGGTTGCTGCGGGAACCGATGTGCATGACCGTGGTCGAGCCATCGCCCGGAGACCTGGTCACGATGCAGCGTTGTGATCGCTCCGTGGGCGGCCAGCAGTGGCGGATCAGCATCGCCGCGCCGCACGCATTCTCCGTCGCATACGGCGGCAGCGCGCAATCGGGGATGTTGGGCACCCCGATCTTCGTGACGACCGGGGTCGGCGCGTCGGACAGGTGGGACGTCATTCCCTGAGAGGTGCAGCCCGCGTCACTCGATGCTCTCGCAGATCGACTCCGAGGGCGAGTCCCCAGGCCGCGGGGGCCCGCACCGGATCTCGAGCTCGCAGAAATGGTTCGTGCGTATTCCACGCAGCGTGTTGCCCCTGGGCCGGCCGAAGCAGGTCATGACCGTCTCACGCCCCACGACGGTCGTATAACTGCTGGAGGTATAGTAAAGTCGCACGATCCTGTAGGCGGGCAGCGCGTTCGCAAGGGTCGCGACGAGCAGCAAGCTCGCGCCGGCCATGATGGCCATGGTCATTCGTTGTTTGGTCTTCATGCGTTCCGAAGGGCAGCTCGCATGCCAGGGCGAACGGCCTCGGGATGTACACGAACCACACGTCACCCCATCGATCGGCGGCCTCTCAAGCCCATCCGAACCGCCGATAAAACCACCGCTTCACCACCTCGACCGTCACCAGATACGCCACCACGAGCGGCACGAGCACAGCAAAAAACATCGGCGGCAGCGGCGCGAACCCCACCTTGGGCCCGATCGGCGTGAACGGCAGGAGCATCGCCGATGCCACCACCAAGAGGCTCGTCACCAAGAGCGCTCCGCTCGGCTTTCCCCGAAGCGGGCTCCCCTGCGTCCGGATCACGAAAATCACGAGCACCTGCGTCGCCAGCGATTCCACGAACCAGCCCGTCTGGAACAGCCGCTCGTCGCCCTGGAACAGGTACAAGAGCAGCGCGAACGTCGCGAAGTCGAACAGCGAGCTCACCGGCCCGATCGTCAGCATGAACCGACGAATGAACGGCATGTCCCACCGGTGCGGGCGGGCCACGAAATCCGGGTCCACCCGGTCCGTCGGGATGGGCAGTTCGGAGAGGTCGTAAAGAAAATTGTTCAAGAGGATCTGCGCCGGCAGCATCGGCAGGAAGGGAAGAAACAACGCGGCGCCGGCCATGCTGAACATGTTGCCGAAGTTCGAGCTCGTCCCCATCAGGATGTATTTCAGGATGTTGCCGAGCGTCCGCCGCCCCTCGACGATCCCGTCCGCCACCACCGACAGGTCCTGTTCGAGCAGGAGGATGTCCGCCGCCTCCTTCGCCACGTCCACCGCGCTGTTCACCGAGATCCCCACGTCCGCAGAATGCAACGACGGCGCGTCGTTGATCCCGTCGCCGAGATAACCCACCACCCGCCCTCGTTTCTTCAAGGCGAGGATCACCCGGTTTTTCTGCGTCGGGGAGAGCCGGCAAAACAGATTCGTCGTCTCCACGCGCGCCCCGAGCGCGTGCACGTCGAGCGCGTCGAGCTCCGTCCCCGTCAGGCATCCGCGCACCTCCACGCCGAGTGTTTTGCAGACGTGCGCGGCGACGTGCTCGTTGTCCCCCGTCACGATCACCACGGACACGCCCGCGTCGCGGAGCGCGCGGAGCGCCGCTCCCGCGCTCTCCTTCGGCGGGTCCTCGAATGCGGCGAAGCCTGCGAAGACGAGCTCGGTCTCATCGCCCGTCACCACGTGCCGGCATCCAGGCCCCTCGGCTTTCCAGGCGATCCCGAGCACGCGGTATCCCTCGCGCCCGAGGTCCTCGAATCGCTTGGTAAAGGCGCGCCGCGCCGCCGCGTCGAGGGGACGCTGGTACTCGGGCCCGTTTCCCTCGTAATGCGTCGAGACCCGCAGGATCTCCTCGAACGCGCCCTTCACGACGAGCCGCACGTCCCCGTCTCGCCGCAAGAGCACCGAGATGCGCCGCCGCTCGAAATCGAACGGCACCTCGTCGAGCTTCTCCCAGCCCCGGACGTCGACCGCCTCGTGCCGCAGGATCGCCTCGTCGAGCGGGCTCCGCAGGCCCGACTCGAAATGGCTGTTGAGGTAGGCGAGCTCGAGCACGCGCGGGCTGTCCTGGCCTTGCGGGTCGAGGTGTTTTTCCAGGCGAATGCGTGCTTCGGTCAAGGTCCCCGTCTTGTCCGTGCAGAGCACGTCCATGCTCCCGAGGTCGTGAATGGCCGAGAGCCGCTTGACGAGCACCTTCTTGCGCGACATCCGCAGCGCGCCCCGCGCCAGGGTCACCGACACGACCATGGGCAAGAGCTCCGGCGCGAGCCCCACGGCGAGCGCAAGAGCGAACATGAACGACGTCAGCCACGTGCGCTCGCGGACGAGGTTCACGAGCAGCACGAACAGCACCATCCACATCGCGAGGCGCAGGATGAGCAGGCCAAAATTGCGCGTGCCGAGCTCGAATGCCGTGGGCGGCTGCTGCCGCGTCAATGCGACGCCGATCTTGCCGACCTCCGTGTTCGTCCCCGTCTGCGTGATCAATGCCTTGCCGCTGCCGCTGATCACGGACGTGCCCATGAAGACCGCCGCCGTGGCGCCGTCCGCATGCGTGGCGTCCGCGCTCGGCCCGGGGTGTTTTTCCACGGGATAGGGCTCGCCGGTGAGGAGCGCCTGATTCACGAAGAGGTCGCGCGCTTCGAGCAGCGTTCCATCGGCGGGGACGAGGTCGCCGGCCGCGAGGAGCACGACGTCGCCGGGGACGACCTCCTCGGTGGGCACGTCGCGTGCCGCGCCGTCCCGCACGACGGTCGCGTGAACCCGCGTCGCCTTGCGCAGCTCCTCGGCCGCGCGGCCGGCGCGGTGCTCCTGCACGAAATCGAGCACCACGCTCAAGAGGACCACGACCATGATGATCGTGGAGCTCTCGAAGTCCCCCGTCGCCGCCGAGACGACGCACGCCGCGAGCAAAAGGAGAATGAGCGGGTTCTTGAAACGAGCCAGAAGCTCCAGAGCGGCGGAGCGGCGCGTCGCGCCGAGGATCACATTGCGTCCGTGGAGGGCGAGGCGCCTCTTCGCTTCGGCCTGCGAGAGACCCTGGTCCGTGTTCAATGCGCCCCTCCGAGGCCCATTTCCTCCGCGAGCGCGAGCGTCCTCCGATGCGCCGGCACGTCTTCGAGGAAGCTCCGTCGAAATGCGGGATCCCCGATTCTCTCCGCCGTCGACAGGAGCCTCTCTCGCGCCTGGGCCAGCGCTTCCCGCGCCGCCTCCAGGTCCCCCGTCGCCATGCGGGCCTCCACGACGGCGAGGCGAAATCGGCTCTCGGTGAGCCCCATGCATCCCTGCGCCGAGAGCCGCTCGAAGTCCTGCTCGGCGATCCCACGCGCCTCGGCCGCGCGGCCCTGCCGGAGGAGGGACGTGACGAGGAACGTCGACGCGGGGAGCCGATAACTCGGCATGGTCGAAAGGGCCTCCCGCGCCACGCGTGCCTCCGCCTCGGCGCCCACGAGGTCCCCCTCGTGGAGCAATGCGCTCGAAAGGCACCCGTGGGCGAACCGGGCGAACAGGGTGGAGCCGGGGCAGAGGTCGATGGTCTCGCGCGTCAGGCGCTTCAGCTCTTCGGCGTCGTGAACGTCGCCGAGCATCATCAGGACCCACTGGATGGCGCACGTGGCTTGCGCGATCATCAGCGGATCGCCCACGCGTCGGGCGACGGTCAGCGCTTCACGGGCGAGCTCTTCGCTCTTCTTGCGTTGCCCCATCCACATGAGCATGAGCGCGGCGCCACATTGCGGATAGATCATTTGCCGGAGATCCCCCACCTCCGCGAAGCCCGCGGCCACCCTGCGGAAGAGGGCGAGGGCCTTCCAGGGATCGAGCCCCAGCAACATGAGGTGCGTGGCCCGGGTCTGCCAGGCATGGCAGCGCTCCCGGACGTCCGTCTCCTCCAGGGCGTCCTCGGCGCGCCGCACGTAGGCGAGCATGTCACGCGTCATCGCTTGCTCGCCGGCCACGGCCATTCCGGTGACGAGCATCGACGCCATTTCCATCGCCATGGTGCGGGCCGCGTGGTCCGGCTGGGTGGTGGCGATGTCCGCCGCAAACTCGATCACGCGGTCCCGACGGCCGGCGAAGATCCAGTACGAGCACAGGACGAACGTGACCCTGCACCAGGCGGCGCTGCCCGGCCGCGAGAGCGCCCGCACCTCCTCGCCCAGGCAGAGGACCTCCTCGGTGATGCTGCACCGGTAATGATGGGCCATGAGCTGCCAGCTCCGCAGCGTGAGCAGCACCTCGCCGGTCGCTCCGCACGAGACCCCGCGCGCTGCATGGAGGAGGACGCCATCCAGGTCGAAATGCGCGAACGACCGCTCGGCCGCGCGGGCCTCGTAATGGCAGGCGCGCTCGAGGTCGCCGCCGCGCTCGAAATGCTCCGCCAGGACCGACGGGTCCTCCTCGCCGTGCCGTTCGAGCCATTGCCCGGCGAGGAGGTGGCCGAGCGCGCGATCCTCGCCGAGCAGCATCGAATACGCGCCCTCCCGGAGCAGCGCGTGCCGGAAGCGATATTCCTCCTCGCCGGAAAACCGGCTCTCGCGCACCCGCACGACGACCTCGCCGTCCATGAGCCGCGCGAACGCTGCCTGCACCTCGGAGGCGTGATGGCTCTCGCCCATCAAGGCCACGACCCCGCCGACCCAGAACGTCTCCCCGAAGACGCTGGCCGCCCGGAGCATGCGCCGCGCCGTGCCGTCGAGCTGCGCGATCCGCGATTGCACCATGGAGACCACGGTCTCCGGCAACGTCGTCCGGTTCTCCCCCGCCGCGCGGATGAGCTCCTCCAGGTAGAACGCATTGCCGTCGGAGAGAGCGCAGATCCGCGCGACGGTCTCCTCCGAGGCCGCCTCGCCGAGCACGTGCCGGACGAGCTCCTCGCTCGCTTTCGGGCCGAGCTTCCGGAGCCGGAGCTCGTAAAAACGCCGCTTCGACCAGAGGTTCGGGAAGGCGTCGTGGACCTCCGGCCGCCCGAGCGCGAGCACGAAGAACGGCGAGCTCCGGCATTCCCGCAGCGCGGCGTCCACGAGCTGCGCCGTGGGCCGGTCGCTCCATTGCAGATCGTCGAGCAGGAGCAGCACCGGCGCCGCGCTGCATTCGGCTTGCAGGAAGGAGAGCCAGGCGTCCTGGATTCGATCTGCGAGGAGCTGGGCATTCTTGCGCGCCTCGCGGAGAAGCGTGTTCTCCGCGTCCGGAAACGGCGCGCCCACGATCTCGCCGAGCGCCTCGGCCACGGGCCGCCCCGCGGGCCCCATGCGCGTCGTGATGCGCGCGGAGAGCGCGTCCCTCGCCGCTTCGAGCGGCTGACCTTCACGAAGGCCACACGCGACGCGGAGGGCCTGGCCGAGCAGGCCCAGCGCCGAGCTTTGCCGGAGCGGATCGGCCCGCGCGTTCCAGATCGAGAGGGGCTCGCCCCGGGCGCGCAGCATCCTCGAGAGCTCGTGCGCGAGGCGCGATTTGCCCATCCCCGGCGGCGCCACCACGAGCACGGCGTGCGCGACCCCGTCCTCCACGCATTCGTCGAAGATCTGCAGGACCATGCCGAGGTCGCGCTCCCGGCCCACGCACGGCGTGGGTTTTCCGAGCAGGAGCCGCGGGCCCTCCGCGATGGGTTGCCGCACGATCATGCGGCGCTCGCTCCCGGTCATGGCGCGCCGCGGCCGCTCCGGGGCCGGGACGTCGTCCGTGATCCACGCATGCGAGAGGGCCGAGGCGACCGCCCGGCCATCGGCCGGCCGATCCGCCGGGTGTTTCGAAAGCATTCGCGCGAGCAGCTCTTCGAGCCCCTCGGGCGCGCGCGGGACGAGCTCCCGCAAGCGCGGCGGCTCCTCGAAGAGCGTCTTGCTCATGACGGCCAGGAACGTCCCGCCTCGAAATGCGGGCCTGCCGGTCAGGCATTCGAAGAGGACCGCGCCCAGCGAAAACACGTCGGCCCCCGCGCCCACCGCCTCCCGATCCCGCGCTTGCTCGGGGGCCATGTACCCGGGCGTCCCGACGATCAGCCCCGTATCCGTCAGCCGCGAGGCCCCGGGGAGCTGGGCGATGCCGAAATCGAGCACCTTCAATCCCTCGATGCGCCCGCCCACGAGGAACAGGTTGCTCGGCTTGACGTCCCGATGCACGACGCCGCGCGCGTGCATGGCGCCGAGCGTCTCGGCCGCGACGCGCAGCAATCGAACGCCCTCCGCGACGCCGAGCGGGCCGCGCCGGAGCCGGCTCGCGAGGTCCTCCCCTTCGAGCCATTCCATCACGAGCCAGGGCTCTCCGGTCGGCAGGGCCCCGCGCGCCACGTACCGCACGATATGCGGGTGCGACGACGTGGAGAGGATCTGCGTCTCGCGCTCGAAGCGCTCGGCCGCCTCTTCGCGGCCGGGCCGGAGCACCTTCACGGCGAGCCGCTCGCCGGTCGCGTGCTCCCGCGCCTCGTAAATCTCGCCCATCCCGCCGCTCTCGGCGAGCCGCACGAGCTCGAACCGCCCCCCCAGGGTGTCTCCGATCCCGAGCATGTCCTCTCCCCCCGCCTCGGGCCGGCAACGCTACCATTGCCTCCCGCCCGCTGCGAGGTTATGCGCGAACGTACGGCCATGACCACTCCCGCCGAGCCTGCCGAGACCGAGACCGAGATCCCGCCGGAGCTCGTCCCCAAGAAGCGCCGCTTCTGGCCCGTCGTCGGCGCGCTCGCCGCGCTCGTGGGCGTGGCCGGGTTCTTCGGCCTGCGCTCGCTCGGCGAGCCCGAGCCCTTGCGTGTCGTCGTCGCCGTCGACCTCGACGGTCACTTCTGGGACGGCTCGCGCGCCTCGGCCACGCTCGTGAACGAGCTTTGCCAGCGCCTCGACGCGATCGGCTTCGAGCCCGTGCGCGGCGGCGACCCCGAGGTGCTCGACGTCCTGCGCGAGAGCGAGAGCCCCGAGGCGGCCGCGAAGAAGCTCCGCGCCGCGTTCGTCGTCAAGGCCAAATTGACCCCCGAGATGATCGAGCATCCGGTCGAAGGCGGCTACTTCGAGCTTCGCGCCGACGCTTCGTTCGAACTGCGCCACGTCCGCGACGAAGTCGCGCAGAGCGGCCGCCTCGTCAGCTGGTCGGGCGGCCATACGAAGAGCGAGGCCTTCCGCCACCTCGCGGACACGCTCGCGCTCCAGGCCTTCGATCAGGTCGTGCCGCACCTGGTCAAGCACCCGGCGATCCAGAGCATTTTCCAGGGCAACGACATCAAGCTCGCCGACCACGTCGCCAAGGCGAAGAAATACGTCGAGGTCCGCGGCGGCCGCCTCGAAGACGCGCAGCGCGCCTACGAGGACCTGGAGAAGCGCCGCAAGGACTTCGACAAGGGCCCCGCGAAGGTCACCTACCACAGCGTCATCGGCGCGGACGACGCCCTCGGCGGATCGGCCGCGCCCGGGTTTCTCGTGAAGACGGCGGCCATCACGCCGTTCGTCGTGCCGCGCACCATGAACCTCTCGTGGATCACGGGGCTCGAAACCCTCGAATGGCGAACGCCCGGCGGCGAACGAAAGCTGCTCTGGAGCGGCTATCACCTCTTCAGTTATCCGGCGGCCGCGCCGGACGGCGGGCGCGTCGTGTTCGCGGAGGACCTGTTCGGCTGGGCGAAGACGCTCACCGTGGTCGACCCCGACGGCAAGGCGCGGCGATTGCGCCTCGACGAGGACCATCGATACTCCCAGCCCAAGGTCGCGCCCGGCGGCAAAGCGACCGCGCTCTACGATCGGGCCTGCCGCGATTGCCCGGCCAGCCTGGTCGTCGTCTCGCTCGACGACGGCAAGACGCTGTACGAGCGCGCGTCCGAGGGCGGCATCTTCTCGGGCTTCGCCTGGCTCGACCCGAACCGCCTCGCGTTCCTGCACAAGGCCATTCCGCAGGACGACCCGGCCGCCCCGGGCGCGGAGGAATCGGACAAACCCGCGCCCAAACCCCCGCCCCAGACCTTGTACGTCGCCGACCTCGGGGCCTCGCCGCCGGCGGTGAAGCCGCTCTACGAGGTGCCCGAGTACACGCGCTTTTCGTTCCTCGAAGCGAGCCGTGATGGGAAAAAGCTGGTCATGGAGGGGACCAACCTTTCGATCTTCGACGTGGAGGCGGGCAAGCTCCAGCGCTTCGCGACCGGGTCGGTCTCGGAAAACCCGAGCTTCTCGCCCGACGGCAAGCTCGTCACGTTCACCCAGGCCGGGGACGTGTACCTGTTCGACATCGAGCAGCAGGCCGTCCGTCGATTCACCAAGAACCCCTGGAGAGAGCGATATCCGGTTTTTTCCGAGGACGGGACGCGGATCTATTTCGAGTCTTTGGGCGACGACCCGAACTACGAACGCCGCACGATGTCGCTCATCGGCTCCGTCGCGGTCAAGGACGCCGGACCGCCGGAGCCCGCCCCCGCACCTTGACGCCCTGATCCCCTTCCCCTGATCCCTTTTTGCTCCCGCGCGAGGGGAGCAGAGGCACAAGAGCATCATGTCCCAGCAGCGGATCGTCCTCGTCACCGGCGCGACCGACGGAATCGGACGCCAGACCGCGCTCGAGCTCCTTCGTCGCGGCGCCCGTGTCCTCGTGCACGGGCGAACCGCGGCCAAAGCGAAGGCCGTCTGCGAGGTGCTCGCCCGGGAGAGCCGATCGAGCGATCTCGTACCCGTCGCCGCGGATCTCTCGTCGATGGCCGCGGTCCGCGCGCTCGCGGCGGACGTCATGGCCCACGTGGAGCGCCTCGACGTGCTGCTCAACAATGCCGGCGTCTTCATGCACGAGCGAAAGCTCACGGAGGACGGATTCGAGACGACGTTCGCCGTCAATCACCTCGCGCCGTTCCTGCTCACGCACCTGCTCCTCCCGCACGTCCAGAAGAGCGACGGCGGCCGCATCGTCACCGTGAGCTCGATCGCCCATGCTCGCGGGCAAATCGATTTCGCCGACCTCACCTCGGAGCGGTATTTCCACGGTTATACGGCGTACGCCACGTCGAAGCTCGCGAACGTGCTTTTCGCCTACGAAATCGGGCGGCGCCTCGCGGGGACGCGCGTCACGTCGAATGCGCTGCATCCGGGCGTCATCAGCACGAAGCTTTTGCGCAGCGGCTTCGGGATGGGCGGGGGCACGGTCGTGCAGGGCGCCGCGACGTCCGTCCGGCTCGCGATCGACCCCGCGCTCGCCGGGGTCACCTGCAAATATTTCTCCGACGAGCACGAGGAGGCCTCGTCGCAGGCTTCGCACGATCGCGCGCTCCAGCGCCGGCTCTACGAGGTCAGCGCGAAGCTCGTGGGTATCGAGGGTCTCCCGGACGTCACGTAGGCAGAGTTTCGCCCCTTGTGGCGCTCGTCCTTGTGTGTACACTCCGCGCCAAACCGAACAGGGAGACGATCCACATGGCGACGATCACGCTGAAGGGCAATCCGATTCACACGTCCGGCGAACTGCCGAAGCAGGGCAGCGCGGCGCCCGATTTCCAGCTCCTTCGCGGGGACCTCTCCCGGGCCTCGCTCGCGTCGTTCTCGGGCAAGAAGATCCTCAATATCTTCCCGAGCATCGACACGCCCGTCTGCGCCATCTCGGTGCGCAAGTTCAACGAGCGCGCGTCGAAGATCGGCGCGACCGTGCTGAACATCTCCGAGGACCTGCCCTTCGCGCAGAAGCGCTTCTGCGGCGCCGAGGGCATCGACAAGACCGAGACGCTCTCCGCGTTCCGCTCCTCGTTCGGCAAGGAGTACGGCGTCGAGATCACCGATGGCCCCCTCGCCGGCCTCGCGGCGCGCGCCGTGCTGGTCCTCGACGGTGACAACAAGGTCGTCTACGCCGAGCTCGTCCCCGAGATCGCGCAGGAGCCGAATTACGACGCCGCGATCGCCGCCCTCGGCTGATCTCCCCCGCCTCGCTCTCTTCGCGCCTTCCCCGCGAAAAAGATTACACATTTCCAGTCATTGACGCCGCTTCCAGGCGCCCCGACAATCTGCCGCATTGCGTCGAGCTCGCGCCGCTTGGAGGCGACGACCCGGCGCTCCACGGGAGATGGCGTATGAGGAAGCTTGCGCTTGCGGTCGTTCTAGGTTCGGGTCTCGCTTCCGTGGGGGGATGCACGGTCACGCAGTACGAGCCGCCGCCGCCGCCGGGGCTCGGCGAAGGATGCAGCGCGGAGGTGACCTGCGATGGGTCGCCGGTCGCCCTCGGGCATGGGGTCGTCACCCCGCAGGACGACGTCTTCCACGCTGTCGCGGCCTCGAGCGACGGCGTGGTGTTCCTGGGCGGCTTCGGGTCGGGGGCGGCGGAGGCCGAGGGCGCGCCGAAAAGTGGCCGCGCCCTGCTCACCCGGCGCGGCCCCGACGGAGAGGTCTCGGATTGGTCCGGCAAGTTCGTGCCGGGGAAGGAAGGCACGCTCGTCCACGTCGCGAGCCTCGCGATCGCGCCGAACGGTGACGTCGCGGTGGCCGGTTTTTTCAATGGCACGCTCCAGATCGGGATCGAGTCGTACACCTCGAAGTCGAACGAGCGTGACGCGTTCCTGGCCGTGTTCGACGCGAAGGGCGCGCTCCGGTACATCAAGGCCTTCGGGGACGAGTTCCACCAGGCGGCATACGCCGTCGCATTCGACGCGGCGGGCAACGTGTACCTCGGCGGCGAGTTCGCGGGGTCGGTGAGCTTCGACGGCAAGGAACCGCTCGCGGCATCGGGTACGGCGGACGGGTTCGTGGTGTCCTACAAGGGCGATGGCACGTTCCGCTGGCAGGCGCTGGTGCTCGGCGAGGGGGCCCAGGCGGTGAACGCGCTCGCGGTCACGAACGACGGCGACGTCCTTGCGGCCGGAAGCATGGAGGGGGCGAGCTCCTTCGGGCCGCTCGAGGGCGAGCTCACCCAGGGGAGCGACATGTTCCTCGCGCGCCTCGACGCGGCGTCGGGCGGGGTGGAATGGGCGCAGAGAATGGGCGGGTCGGGCGACCAGGTCGTCGACGCGATCGACGTCTCCGAGAAGAGCGGCGAAATCGCGGTCGTCGGCAATTTCCGCGGCGGGACGATGGACCTCCTCGGCAAGCAATACACGAACGACGACCAGCTCGTCTGGGACATGTTCGCCGCGTTTTATTCGTCGACGGACGGCGCGCTCCTCCGGAGCGCGGCATTCCAAGGACCCGGTCTCCACTCCGGCACCGGCGTCGCATTCGATCCGGCCGGGGATGTCGTGATCGGCTGCTATTTCACGCAGCAGATCCAGCTCGGCATCAAGGTCCTCGAGACATCGAGCCCCATCGACGGCGACGCCTGCGCCTTCAAGCTGCGCGGCGGGACCCTCGAGGTGGTCTGGGGCCACGACTATGGCGACGCCTGGCTCCAGGGGATCACCGCCGTCGACGTCTCCCCCAAGACGGGCCGTCCGCTCCTCGTCGGCGGCTTCCAGAGCAAGCTCACGGGCGTCCTCGACGAGCCCGAGAGCGCCGGCGGGTTCGACGGGTTTTTCGTCGAGCTCTCGCCCTGACCGCGCCGCGCTTCCATCGACCGGCGCCTCGTCCCGGACGTCTCGCCCGTGGCCTTCGGGGCGGACAGGGCCGTCATGGCGGCGAGGATATCCTCGTCCCGAAAAAAAGTTGGTCACAGAAAGACCCGACCTCGCCACATGGCGAGCGCGCGACGCTCGCGCTCGGAGGGAGGACGTGATGGTGAACGTGTGGAAGGTCTCGACGCTGGTGCTCGCGGGGGCGCTCGTCGTCGTCGTCGGTCGGGGCGCGGTGCAGGAGTCGGCCGCGTGTGACGCGGATCTCCCGACGGCCGAGCAGATCACGCGGCTCAAGCTCGCGCGGGGCTTCGCGTTCCTCGAGCGCGCCGAGCAGGAGGTCGAGCAAGCCACCGCCGCTCGCCCCCGGGAGCGCGCGAACGCGCTCGCCCAGATCGCCAAGGCCAAGGCCTCGATCGAGCTCGCCCTCGGCCCCGTCGCCGAGCCCGAGCCCCAGCCGCTCCCCAAGCCGAAGCCGCGCATTCCGCGCAAGACGGTGAACGAGACGCCGGCCACGCAGGCGGCGGGGACGACGGTGCCGGCGAGCGTGGTGAACCCGTTTCTGGTCTCCACGCGCAAGGACCTGCTGAACGGCCGCAACTGAGCGCGCCGTCGAGAAAATTCGCTTGCCAGCAAACGCGGGCGCGCAATCGCGCGTCCAAAGGGCATGGCCTACCGCGACGACGAGTTTGCCCTGCAGACGAAAAAGGCTGAGATCGAGGGCCGCCTCGCGCAGATCGAGGTGCAGCGGCGCGAGCTCGAAGGCCTGTCACGCGAGGAAGCCGACCTCGGCAAGGAGCTCGCGGACGTGAAGCGAAGGCTCGAAGAAAGGCGGCGTTTGCCCTTGCTGTCGCGGGTCGAGGTCGCGGCCCCTTGCCATGCCGACTGGGACAAGATGGTGGGCGACGACCGCACGCGGTTCTGTCCGTCCTGCGAAAAGAAGGTTTACAATCTCTCGGCGATGACCACGCAGGAGGCCGAGCAGCTCATTCACGAGAAAGGGGGCAACCTCTGCGCCAAGTTCTACCGGCGCAAGGACGGCACGGTCATGACGGCCGATTGCCCCGAGGGCGTGCGAAGTCGTCGGGCGCGGCGGTTCCTCGCCGTCTTGGCCGTGGGGGCGGGCGCGGTGGGGGCGTCAATGGGTATGCCCGTGGACAGGAGGATGGGGGGCATCGGGCTCGCGCCGGAGCGGCCCCGCATGCACGCGGGCAGCGATGTCCTCGGCCAGCTCACGCAGGAGCAATACTTGATGCACGAGGCGAGGGCGGCGGAGGAGGCGGAGGCGGCGAAGAAGGCGGCTCTGAGGGCGAAGGCGCTGGAGAAGAAGAACGAGATCACGAAAATGCCTTAGGCATTGAAACCGGGATGGCGACCGGCCTATGATGATCGCCAGATGAACCCATTCGAAGGCAAGAATTCGTTCGACGGCGAGACATTCGACAAGGTCACTCTCGAACGAGCGGACCTGCGTGATCGAGAGTTCTCCTCCTGCGTATTTCGACGCTCCAAGCTCAGCGAGGGCCGATGGTCGCGGACGCGGCTCGAGGGCTGTACATTCGAGGAATGTGATCTGCGGCAAGCCGACGTCACCATGCTCTCGTTGCGGGGCGTGACGTTCAAGTCTTGCAAGCTGATGGGGATCAACTGGACGAAGATCGCAAAGTTCCCCGACGTATCCTTCGAGGACTGCGACCTCCGATACACCGTGATGGACTCGCTCGCGCTGCGCAAGACGCACTTCACGCGGTGCGGGATCACCGAGTCGGTCTTCGCGGCGACGGACCTCTCCGGCGCCGTGTTCGAGGAGTGCCGTTTCGCGGGGACGCGCTTCGATGATTGCGATCTTCGCAATGCGCAGTTCCCCCGCTCCTCGGATCTGTACGTCGATCCGGCGAAGAACAAGGTGAAGGGCGCTCAGGTTCCGCTCGATACGGCGATCCTCCTCGCGGCCTCGTTCGGCATGCGCGTGATCGGCTTCGCCGAGCACCGAGACGAATGAACGCGCTACCCGACCCGCGCCGTCACCGCCCGTAAGATCTGCTTTTGCACGGCCGCGAAGAGCGCGAGGACGGGCAAACTCAGGATCACGTTCCCCGCCATCACGATGTGCCAGCGCACGCCGGTGCCTTGCTCGCGGAGCAGGGCGACGGCGAGGGGCAAGGTGCGCACGTCGTCGTCGGTCGTCATGACGAGCGGCCAGAAATAATCGTTGTAATGGAAGACGAAGCTGAAGAGGAACAGCGACGCGAGGGTCGGCCGTACCATCGGGGCGAGCAGGCCGTAGACGATACGAAGCTCGCTCGCGCCGTCGAGGCGCGCCGCCTCGATCATCTCGTCGGGCACGGAGAGCAGCGCTTGCCGCACGAGGAACGTCCCGAGCGCGCTCACGCCGAATGGCAGGATGAGCGCCGCGAACGTGTTCACGAGGCCGATCGGGCCGAGCATCGAGAAGACGGGGACGAACGTGACCTGCGCCGGGATGAGGAGGCAGGCGAGGACGAGCGCGAAGGCGACCTTCTTGCCGACGAAATGCAGCTTGGCGAGCGCGTATCCCGCGGGCAACGCGAGCAGGATCTGGAGGAGCGCGATGGCCACGGCCATGGCCGTCGTGTTGAGGAAATAAAGGCCGACGGGGATCGTCCGGAAGACCTCGCGATAGGCCTCGAACTGGATCGATTTCGGGATGGGCCACGCGGGCGCCGCGACGATCTCCGGCAAGGTCCGGAGCGAGGTGAGCACCATCCACGCATAGGGCCCGACCCAGAGCAGGGCCACGACGACGAGCAGGATCCACGAAAAGCGGAGCTTCATGCGCGCCTCGCGCCCGTCTTGCCGAGCTGCCAGGACCCGAGCTGCAGGGCCGTGAGCACGAGCAGGAGCACGAAAAACGCGACGGTCATCGCGCTCGCCCGTCCGACGCGCAGGTTCACGAAGACGTGCTCGTAAATCGCGTAGACGAAGACCGTCGTCGATTTCACGGGCCCGCCCTGGGTCATCACGCGGACCACGTCGAAGGCCTGGAACGAGAGGATCAGGCTGGTCGTCCCGACGAACGAGGCGCTCGGGCGCAGCATCGGCCAGGTGACGTGCAGGAATCGCGAAAAGGGCCCGGCGCCGTCGAGCGCCGCGGCCTCGTGCAAGGAGCGCGGGATGTCCTGCAATCCGGCCAGGAAAATCACCATCGAATACCCCGTGATTTTCCAGACGCTCACGGCCGCGAGCGTGTAGAGCGCGACCGCGGGATCACCGAGCCAATTTTTGGGGGCGATGCCGACGGCGCGGCAGAGCGTGGAGAGCAGCCCGCCGTCCGCGTCGAGGATCCACATCCAGAGCAGGGCCACGGCGACCCACGAGACGACGTACGCGCTGAAGACCGCGCCCCGCACGAAGGCATAAAGTTTCCCGGGGCGATCGAGCGCGAGCGCGAGCCCGAGGCCGAGCGCGAGCGAAACGACGACGACCACGACGCTGTACGAGAGCGTCCGCCCGATCGTGCCCCAGAGCTCGCCGCTCGCGAGGATCTGCGTGTAATTGGCGGCGCCCACCCATTCGGGGGGCGTGAGCATGTCCCAGCGATAAAAGCTGTTCTTGAAGACGAGCGCGAGCGGCCAGAAAAAGAAGAGGCCGAGCACGAGCGCCGTCGGGGCGAGGAAGAGGTACGGATCGAGCGGGCGCTTCGGCTTCATGGCTCCCCCGCGGCGCGGCGCGCCTCGTCGAGCGTCGCCCGCGCGTCCTTGCGGGCGAGGACGGCCTCTTCGAGCCGCGGCTGCACCGCCTCGCGCTGGATGCGGAACAAGGATGGCGCCCAGGGCCACGCGAAGGCGTCTTTCAATTGATCGAGCGCGACCCGATCATTCGGATGCTCGCCGTAATACCCGCTCGCTTCGAGCTCGGCGAGCCCCTTCTGCGAGACGGGGAGATACCCCGTCCGCGTGGCCCACTCGTTCGCCTGCCGCGGCAACATCATCCATTGCAAAAACGCGCGGGCCGCGGGGCGCTCACGCTCCGAGGAGGCAGCCGGGATCACGAACATCGTGCCGCCCGTGGGCACGCTCTTCCGCACGTCCCCCGGCAGCGGCGCGGCGCCGACCGGGAACTTCGCGTTCGTTTCGAGGTACTTGAGGAACGCCGTCGAGGTCCAGATCATGGCCACCCGGCCCGCGAGAAAATCGGTGTTCGTGGCTTGCCAGGCATTGTAATCGCGGCCCGGCGGCGGCTTCATCGTGCGCTCCTCGTGGACGAGCCTTTGCCAGAATTCGAGCGCCCGCACCCCGGCCTCGCCGCCGAGCGAGGGCGTCCCGTCGTCCTCGACCACGGCCCCGCCCGCTTGCCCCACGAGCGCGACCCAGAACCACCAATCGATGGGGCAGGCGAATCCGTGGCGGGTCACGGTCCCGTCGCTCGCCCGGACCGTCGCCGCGCGGGCCACGGATACGAGCTCGTTCCAGGTGGTCGGCGGGCGCAGGCCGAGCTCGTCGAACATCGCGCGGTTGTAATACGCGATCGGCGTCGACCGATTGAACGGCGCGCAAACGATCGGACGCTCGCCGCCGCGCACGAAACACCCGGTTTGCCCGAGGGCAGGGACGACGTCGCCGGTCACGTGGTTCGTCTCGTCGATGGGCAGGAGCGTGCCGGCCTGCGCGAGGTAAGGCACGACCTCGCCGACGACGTGCGTGAGCGCCGGCGCCGCGCGCGCCGCGATGGCCGTGCGGAGTTTCGCCAGGGCCTCGAAATAATCGCCCTGATAAATGGCCTTGATGCGATGGGTGCTTTGCTCGGCGTTGAACCGATCGACGAGCGAGAGCAGGACCTCGCGGTTCGTGCCGCCATAAGCGAACCAGAGCGACGCCTCGCCGTCCCTGCCGCCGCGCGCGCAGCCCGCCCCCGCGAGGGCGGCGAACGAGGAGGCGAGCGTGATCAGCGCGTCCCTGCGCCCGAGGCGCGCGCTCATCCTCGCGCCTCCGCGACCCTTCGGCCCGTCTGGGCATCGAAGAACAAGCAATGGCGCAGATCGACCGCCGCAACGAGCGCGTCGCCCGGCGAAAAGGCCCCCCAGCCCGGCATACGCGCCGCGATGCGTGTCCCCGAGGCGTCGAGGTAAAGGTACGTCTCGGCGCCGAGCGGCTCGGCGTGCACGACCTTCGTGGAGATTGTAATGTCGTCGGCGCGTGGTTTGTCACGCACGATCGATACGTGCTCCGGCCGGATCCCCACGACGACGCGGTTCGGGAGCCCGAGCGTCATCGGTACCGAAAAAAGGAGGCTCGGCGCCTCGATCGTTCCCGCGTGGTGCGTCGCCTCGATGCGATTGATGGCCGGCGCGCCGAGGAACGAGGCCACGAAGACATTCGCCGGCGCCTCGTAAATCTCCTTGGGCGTCCCCACTTGCTGGAGCACGCCGCCCTTCATCACGGCGATTCGATCGCCGATCGTCATCGCCTCGACCTGATCGTGCGTGACGTAAATGCTCGTGACACCGAGCCTGCGCACGAGCGAAGCGAGCTCGACCCGGAGTTCCGCCCGGAGCGCGGCGTCGAGGTTCGAAAGCGGCTCGTCGAAGAGAAAAACGCGCGGAGAACGCACGATGGCTCGCCCCATCGCGACCCGCTGCCGCTCCCCGCCCGACAGCTCCCCCGGCCGCCGATCGAGCAGCTTCGACAAACCCAGCATCTCCGCCGCCTCGAGGACCTTTTTCTCCTGCTCGGGCCGCGGCACGTCGCGCATCTTGAGGGGGAACGCCAGAATCTCGCGCACCTTCATGTGCGGATAGAGGGCATATCCCTGAAAGACCATCGCGACGTCCCGATCCTGCGGCGCCACGCGCGTGACGTCGCGTCCGTCGATCCGGATCGTCCCCGCGTCGGGCGTGTCGAGCCCCGAGACGAGGCGCAGCGTCGTCGATTTGCCGCAACCCGAAGGGCCGACGAGCACGAGCATCTCGCCGTCGCGCACGTCGAGGTCGAGTTTGTCGAGGGCGGGGATTTCGGTGCCGGGGTGCCGGCGGACGAGGCCACGAAGCTCGATCGTAGCCATGGCTCAGGTACCGACGACGACGAGGCTCGGCACCTCGGCCGCGCGCGCGAGCAATCCCGCCTTCGGCCGCACGCCGACGGGGACGCGTGAAGCCGCGAGCATGGGCACGTCGTAACTCGAATCCCCGAACGCGCCGAGCAGCGTGCCGCCGGGGCAGGCCTCGCGCAGCGCGACGGGCTTGTCATTGCCATACACGGGCCGCCCGGCGAGCTCGGGCGCGATGCGGCCGTCCTCTATCCGAGGCGTCATCGCGACCACGCGATGCGCCGGGATTCCGAGGAGCGCGACGCCAATCTCGACGATCCAGCGCGGCGAAGCCGAGACCACCCACACGGGCACTTTTTCCGCTTCGGCCCAGGCGAGGACGGGCGAAAGAAATCGATGCAGCCGCGCATCCAGCCCTCGCGCGGCGATGACGCGCCGGGCAAACGCCTCCGCTTCGGCGAGGGCAAACCCCGCGAAGACCCAGGCCATCATCGCGAAGGCGCGGACTTCTTCATATGTGCCGTCCGAAAGCGCGCGGTAGAGGCCCTGCGCGATGTCGGTCGTGCTGCCAGCTTCGCTCGTGCCAGCGGCGCGAGCTTCGACGATCAGCGCCGCGCGCGCCTCTTCGCGCACCGCTTCTTCGGCGATCAGCGCTTCGAAGAGATCGTTGCCGACGTCGCCGTTCCACAGCGTACCGTCGGCGTCGAACGCGAGGACCGGGTCCTCCTCGCGCGGGAGCGCCGCGCGCGCGGCCACGAGGCGCCGAACGACGCCCTCGGGGGTCTCGTGAATCGGGGTTCGACCTTCCTGCACGGTCTCCCCCCTACCACATCCGCGGCCCGGCGGGACATCCGGCCAGCGAACGGACACGTCCGTCGTCGCAGTCCTTGCGCCGCCACGCACGCCTTGCGTTACCTCGCGCCGCGATCCGCCGCGCCTTCGCGGGTTCCCGGTGTTTTACGCGAACCGGCTTCGCGGCACGGCGGTTGCGAAGGCAGGTTTCCCATGAACACCCGACATGCCGTCGTCTGGCTCGATCACAATGAGGCCCACATTTTCCACCTCACGCCCGAGAGTTATGCCGGGGAGGTGATCAAGTCGCCGCACGCACACACGAAGCTGCACCGCAAGGCGGGGCCGACGGCTTCGTCGGGGCACGCGGGCGAGGACCAGCATTATTATCACGACGTCGCGGAGCACCTCGCCGGCACGGAGGAGATCCTCGTGGTCGGCCCGGCGAACGCGAAAATCGAGTTCGTCCGGCACCTCGAGAACCACCACCACGACCTGAAATCGAGGGTCGTCGCGGTGGAGACCCTGGATCGTCCGACCGACAAGGAGATCGCCGCACACGCGCGCGCATATTTCAGGCGCGAGGGTACGCTGTAGCGAGCCCTCATCCTTCGAGCATGCGCGCGAGGCCGTGGAGCGGGATTCCGATCCAGTCGGGGCGATTGTCGAGCTCGTAGCCGATCTCGTAGATGCACTTTTCCAGGACGTAGAAATCGACGAGGAGGTCGATGTCGGGGTCGTTTTTCGGGAGGAACTCGCTGCCCGCCGCGGCGCCGAGGTAGCCGCCGAGGTAGACGGCTTCGGCCCAGGCGACCCAGGCATGGGTCCAGGGTTCGAGCACGGGCCGGTCCTCGGGCCGCGCGCGGCCGGCGGCGAGGGCGGAGGCCGCCGCGTAATCGAAGGAGCGGAGCATGCCGGCCACGTCCCTGAGCGGTGTGCGGCGGAAGCGGCGCGTCGCGAGCGGGCGCGTGGGTTCGCCCTCGAAATCGATGAAGACGAAATCCTCGCCGGTGAAGAGGACCTGACCGAGGTGGAAGTCGCCGTGACAACGGATACGCGTGGCGTCGACCTTTCGCGCGCCGATCGCCTTGAATCGACGGTCGACCTCGTCCTCGCGGCGCGTGATCTCCCGCGCGAGCTCCTGCACGCCCTCCGGCAAGGTGTGCGCGCGCCGGCGAAGCGCGTCGAAGGTGCGCGCGAGCATCGTGTGCGCGCCTTGATAGAGGGATTGCTGGTGCAGCGTGGAGTAGGGCTCGCGGCCGAACGTGGTATCGGTCGTGTCCGTCGCGAGCGCCGCGTGGAGCTCGGCCGTCCTCTGGCCGAGTTTGTTCAGCCAAACCCCCTGCGCGCCGAGCAGGTCGTGCGCGAGCGGCGGTAGCGGCGTGCGCGCGCGTTCGGTGAACGTGCCCCTCGGCAGGGGCGGCGTGGCGCCGGCGCGCGTGGCCTCGTCGGCGAGGACCCGCTCGAAGAAGAGGTCGAGGGATTCGAGCGCGGCCTGGAACGCGTTCCCTCGGCTCGGCACCCATTGCTGGACCATCGCGAGCACGGTCCGGTCGCGCCCGGGGGCCTGGTATTCGATCGCGCCCGCGAGCCGCGGGACATTCTTGTAGCCGTGCGCGTCGAGGAACGACTGAACCTCGAACTCGGGATTGATGCCCTCCTCGACCTGGCGGAAGAGCTTGAGCATCACGGACTCGCCATACACGACGATGCTGTTCGATTGCTCGGCGGAGAGGAGCCGGCCGCGCTCGGTGGCCTCCTCGGGGACGCTTTGCAGGAAGGGGTGCGGGACGAACCGGAGCTCGCCGCGCGCGCCGATGAATTTCGCGCCCTGACGCACGAAGCGGAGGAGCGCATTCGAGAGATCGGGGTCGACGAGCGCGTCGATGAGCGTGCCTTCGACGACCTCGGTGTGGCCATTGCTCACGTGCAGCCGGACGGCCGCGATCACGGCGTGGCCCGCGTTCTCTTCGATCTCGCGCGCGCGCTCGCCCGAGGCGAAGGTGACGGGCAGGACGTACGTCTCCGGGGGCCCGGAGGCGAAATCGACGCGGACGAAGAGCAGCCACGCGAGCGGGGCACCGGGATCGCCGAGGGGAATGGCATCGAGGATCGAGGCGCTCGAACGCGCACGGCCCTTGCTGCGGAAATACCGGCGCCCCGCGAGGTAATTGCAGAGGATGCGTTCGAGCGCGCGCCGGCCTTCGGGCCGCTTCACGAGGCTCTCGACGGTCTGGTAGGCGAGCAGGACGGGGAGCCTCTCGCGCTCGGCGATCGCGAGCGGCGCCGTGCGCTCGAGGCCGAACCAGAAGAAATCGTGCGGCCCGAGCGAGAGCGGGTATTTGCCTTCGACCTCGGGGAATCGCGTCCGGCCGAAGAGCTCCGTGGGCACCATGCCGCGGAATCGCGAGAGGTCGAGCTCGACGTACTGGCCATACCGCGAGAGGTTCGCGACGACGAGCACGTGCTCGTCCCGGTGAGAGCGGACGAACGCGAGGACGCGGTGGTTGTCGGGGTGGAGGAACTCGATCGAGCCGCGGCCGAAGACCTCGTGTTGCTTGCGCAGGCCGATGAGGCGCTTCATCCACCAGAGGAGCGACGCGGAGTTCGCCTGCTGGGCCTCGACGTTGACGGCCTCGTAATGGTATTCGGGGTCGACGATGACCGGCAGATAGAGCCTCTGCGGGTTGCACCGCGAAAAACCGGCATTGCGGTCGGAGCTCCATTGCATGGGCGTGCGGACGCCGTCGCGGTCGCCGAGGAAGATGTTGTCGCCCATGCCGATCTCGTCGCCGTAATAGAGGACGGGCGTGCCCGGCAGCGAGAAGAGGAGCGCGTTCATGAGCTCGATGCGGCGGCGCGTGCGCATGAGCGGGGCGAGGCGGCGTCGGATGCCGAGGTTGATGCGGGCGTTGCGCTCCTCGGCGTAGACCTTGACCATGTAATCGCGGTCCTCGTCGGTGACCATTTCGAGCGTGAGCTCGTCGTGGTTCCGGAGGAACGTCGCCCACTGGCAGGCCTCGGGGATCGCCGGGGTCTGGCGGAGGATATTCACGATGGGAAAGCTGTCCTCGAGCTCGACGGCCATGAACATGCGCGGCATGAGCGGGAAATGGAAGTTCATGTGGCACTCGTCGCCTGCGCCGAAATAAGCGGCGGCGTCGCTGGGCCACTGGTTCGCCTCGGCGAGGAGCATACGCCCGCCGTCGTAGCGAGCCTCGATGTGGGCGCGGAGCTTTCGCAGGAATGCGTGCGTCTCGGCGAGGTTCTCGCAGTTCGTCCCTTCGCGTTCGTAAAGATACGGCACGGCGTCGAGGCGCATGCCGTCGACGCCCATGTCGAACCAGAGGTCGACGACCTGGAGCAGCGCCTCGTGGACGGCGGGGTTGTCGAAGTTGAGGTCGGGCTGGTGGGCATAAAAGCGGTGCCAGTAATAGGCCCGCGCGACCGGATCCCAGGCCCAGTTCGAGCTCTCGAAATCCTGGAAGATGATGCGCGCCTCCTCGAAGCGGTTCGGCGCGTCGCTCCACACGTAAAAATCGCGATGCGGGTGGCCGGCCGGGGCGCGGCGCGCGCGCTGGAACCAGGCGTGCTCGCTCGACGTGTGATTGAGGACGAGCTCGGTGATGACGCGGATGTCCCGGTCGTGGGCCTCGCGGAGCAGCCGGGCGAAGTCGTCGCGCGTGCCGTAGCTCTCGCTGACGCCCGTGTAATCCGCGATGTCGTAGCCGCCGTCGCGGAGCGGGGAGGGGTAGAACGGCAGGAGCCAGATCGCCGTGACGCCGAGGTCGTGGAGGTAATCGAGCTTGTGCACGAGCCCCGGGAGATCCCCTATCCCGTCGCCGTTCTGATCGTTGAACGCGCGGACATGCAGCTCGTAGACGACGGCGTCCTTGTACCAGAGGGGATCTCGCTTCATAGGAAATACTCGTAATCGTTCTCCCTACGGGCGAGCCTCCGCGCGTGGAAGACGCAGGCGGGCGACGTCCGCGGATCGATCTCGACCCAGTTTCGCTTCCCTCGGAACGTATAACGCGCGCCGCTCAGGAGGTCATGGACCTCGAAGCCGCGCCCCGCGTCCGTGAGGCCCGGCAGATCGAGCTCGACCCAAGCGCCGTGGCGATGATACGGGTCGAGGTTGACGACGACGATCAGCGTGTCGTCTCCGTGCGTCTTGCCATACGCGAGGACGAGGTCGCTGTCGGTGTGGAAGAACTGGAGATTGTCGTTCCGCGCGAGCGCGGGGTGCTCCATGCGGATGCGGTTGATGCGCGCGATCATGGGGCGCAGGCTGTCCGGCCGGCGGAGGTCCCAGCGGCGGAGCTCGTATTTCTCGCTGTCCGCATACTCCTCGGCGCCCTCGCGCGGAGGCTTGTGCTCCATGAGCTCGAACGCCGGGCCATAAATGCCGTACGAGCTCGACAGCGTCGCGGCGAGGACGAGGCGAACGAGGAACGCCGCAGGCTGGCCGTTCTGCAAGTGCTCGGGCAGGATGTCGGGCGTGTTCGGCCAGAAGTTCGGCCGGTAAAACTCGGCGATCTCCGTCTTCGTGAGGTCGTGCATGTAGGACGTGATCTCGTCCTTGGAGACACGCCAGGTGAAATAGGTGTACGACTGGGTGAACCCGCGTTTGGCGAGGCCATACATGAGCGCCGGGCGCGTAAAAGCCTCGGAGAGGAAGACGACCTCGGGGTGGTCGCGCTTGATCGAGCGGATGACCCACTCCCAGAAGGGCAGGGGCTTCGTGTGCGGGTTGTCGACCCGGAAGAAGCGGACGCCGCGGGCGATCCAGAACCGGAAGATGCCTTCGAGCGAGCGCCAGAGCTCGGGCCACTCCTCGGTCTCGAAATCGAACGGGTGGATGTCCTGGTATTTCTTGGGCGGATTCTCGGCATAACGAGCCGTGCCGTCGGCGCGGCGCGGGAACCACCCGGGATGCTCGTGGACCCAGGGGTGGTCGGGCGAGGCCTGCAAGGCGATGTCGAGGGCGACGTCGATGCCGAGGCGCTCTGCGGCCTGGAAAAACCTGTCGAAATCGTCGAGGGTGCCGAGCGACGGGTGCACCGCGGTATGCCCGCCCTGGGGCGCGCCGATGGCCCAGGGGCTGCCGACGTCGCCATGCTCCGCGACGAGGGTGTTGTTTTTCCCTTTGCGGTTCGTCTGGCCAATCGGATGGATCGGCGGGAGGTAAAGGACGTCGAAGCCCAGGTCGGCGACATACGGCAGGCGCGCCTCGGCGTCGGCGAAGGTGCCGTGGCGGCCGCTCTCGCCGAAGGACCGCGGAAAGAGCTCGTACCAGGCGGAGAAACGTGCCTTTTCGGGGTCGACGACGACCTCGAGGATGCCCGGATATCGCGAGGCGAGGCGGCGATCGGGGTGGCGCGCGGCGGCCATGCAAAGGCCGCTGTCGAGCGCGAGCGTGATTCGCTCGGTGAGCGCAATGGTGTCGTCGCGCAGGCGCGCGGCCACGTCCGCGAGGGAGCGAGCGTCGTCGCCGGTCGCGTCTTTGGCGGCCTGTTCGAGCAGCGTCGCGCCGTCGAGGATGTCGACGGAGACGTCCTGCGCCGCCTCGACGCGCTTTTTGAGGTCACGGCGGAACGTGCCGTACCGATCGATGTAGGCCTCGACGGTGTATTGCCAGAGGCCGAGCGTGTCGGGCGTGAACGACGCGACGAATCGATCGGGCTCCGCCGTGGGCTCGAGGGGGACGGAGAGCCAGGGCGGATCGGGGTCGCCGATGGACGGCGCGGGGCGATAGAGGAGCGAGCAGGCGAGCAGATCGTGCCCGTCGGCATAAACGATGGCCGAGATGTCGATCCGATCGCCGAGGATACGCTTGATCGGGAAGCGTCCGCCGTCGATCTCCGGACGAACGCGCTCGATCTGCACACGCCGGCGGCCTTCTTCAGGGAGCTTGTCGAGATCCACCAAGGCGCTTCGATGCGCCGCGCGGGAGGGCGGTTGTCCGAGCGGGCGGGCGCGGGAAAAGAAAGGTTGTCGTCCGGCCGAGGTCCAGGGTAGTGGCGGACGCGTGATCAACGCCTCCCCGGATCCCCATTTGCGCGCCCGCATCCTCTCGTCCCGACCCTTGCCCGGGGTGCGGGCGGGTTCGGCTGTGGTTTGGCATGACCGACGTTTGCTCGTGATCCAGGACGACGCGTTCTCCGTGGTGTGGATCGATCCGGCGTCGGGGGCGATGTCGCGCGTCACGCTCGAAGGGCGTGGGGAGGAGCTGCCCAAAGCGCGAAAGCCCGATTTCGAGGCGGCGTTCGTGGGGCCGGGGCGGGCCGTGACGGTCCTCGGGTCGGGGTCTTCGGACAGGCGCAGGCACAAGGCGTCGGTCGATCTCGATTCTGGCCGGGTCGAGGTCACGGACCTCGGGCCGCTCTTCGACGCCGTCGAGGCGCGGATCGGCGTCCGGCCGAACGTCGAGGGCGCGGTGCTCGCCGGCGGGGTTTTGCGGCTGTTTCATCGCGGCGCGGGGCCCGGAGCGAGCGCGACCGTGGACGTCGCCGGGAGCGTGCTCGAAGGCCGCGCCGTGGAGCTCGTCGGGCACGCGTTTTACGACCTCGGATTCGCGGGCGGCGTGCCGCTGCATTTCACGGACGCGGCGGCGTTCGGCGGGCAGACGCTTTATCTCGCTGTCGCGGAGGGCACGCCGAACGCGATCGACGACGGTCCGGTCGTGGGCGCCGCCGTCGGATTTCTCGCGGGGGAGCAGGCGAGGTATACGTTCCTCGAAGAACCCTCAGGAGAAAGATCGTGCCGGAAGGTCGAGGGGATCACGTTCGATCCCGCGCGGAAGACGATCTGGGCCGTCACGGATCCCGACGATCCCGAGCGGCCGGCGGAGCTCTGCGTGATCGCGCTCGAGGGGTTTTTCTGAGGTGATGCCCCGCCTTCACCACGACGACGGCCGCCTCCGTGAGGAGACGACCGGGATGAGCTCGTTCGGGGTGAAGAGATCCTTGGTGCGCCAACCTTCGAGATCGTACTCGTCGAGGCAGCGGCCTGCGAAGGCCTTGCAGCGATCGGCGAGCCCGCTCGTGGCGGCCGCGGCGAGCACGTCGATGCGCATGTCGTCTGCGCTCTCCAGGCGATCGCCGGAGGCGAAATGGCTGTCGATCTGGCCGCCGAGCGCGTCCCAGAGCAATTTCGTGAGCTTGACCCGATCGAGCGCGGTGTAGCCGTTCTCCCCGCGCACGAAACGTTCGAGGTACGCCCGCGTCTCGGGGTTCATGAAGTCGCTCGCGTTCGCCGTGAGGAAGACCTGGCCGCTCCCCACCGCCCGCTCGATGACGTCGCGAAGCCGTGGATAGGCGAGCGTCGAAAAGATGCGGAAGGACAAACCATGCTCCGGGTTCGGCAGCAATGCGCCCTGCGCCCACGGGGCCGGGACCCGCGCCTGCGCCTCCGTGAGGCCCCAGAACAGATTGCGATACGAGAGGACCTCGCCGAGCGACGCGCGGACCTCCGGCGAGCCGCCCGTGCCCGCCGCCTCGACGGAGCGCAAAAGCAGGCCCGCGAGGAATTCGAGCTTGATGCTGAGGCGCGTGCACTCCTGGAAGCTCGCGCGCGCGGCGAACGAGGTGCGCTGGAAGGCCGCCGCCCGTTCGGTCGCGTCGCGGTACAGAAACACGTTTTCCCAGGGGACGAGCGCCTCGTCGAACGAGAGGACGGCCTCGTCCTCTTCGAGGCGGCTCGTCAGCGGATGATCGAAGGGGCTTCCATGGAGCTTGGTGTTCGTGGTGGCGCTCGGGCGGCATTGCAGCTTCACGCCGCGGCTGCCGAGGGGCACGACGAACGAGAGGAGAATCTCCTCGTCGCGCAGGATGCCCGGGTGCACGACGAAGCTGCAATGGGAGAGCGCCGCGACCGAGGGGACGAGCGTCGTGCCATTGACGACGATGCCCGCGTCGGTCTCGCGCTCGACGTAGAGCGGCGCCGGGGCCGGGGCGTTCGGCGGGGGGCTTCTGCGATCGAGCATCGCGTGGTGGAAAAAGAGCGCCTGTCCGCTCGCTTTGCGATACCAGCTCCGCGCGTTCTCGGCGAATCGGCCATAGACCTCGGGTGCGGCGCCGAGCGTGGCGACGACGCTCGCGCCTTCTTCCGGGCTCTGTCCCATCCAGCCGTACGTGATGCGCGCCGATTCCGCGATGGCGTCGCGGGTCGCGACGAGGTCGTCGATGCTGCGCGGGATGCAGAAGAAGCGGTGCGTCCGGACGCCCGAACCCGTTTCGGGCTCCGCCGTGAGCGCGGCTTGCCTTCCGGGATCGTTCAGGGCGTCGTAGAGCCGCGCGAGCATCCGCGTGGCGTTGCGGAAGACCGGGTGGCTCGGGAGATCGATGACCCGCTCGCCGCGGATCCAGACTTCACGCCCGTCGCGCAGGCTCTCGAGGTACTCCGCGCCGGTGAGCGGGCGGGTGCGAGGGGCCGCGGTGCCATTCGTGGGAGGGGCGCTCATGAAGTCGTCTCCTGGGCAAGCCCGGTAGTGTAGACCGGTCTGCCGGAACTCCGGCAAATTTCGCCGAGAATACTCCACAGCGCAGCGAAAAGACGTCGCTTTTTTGGCGCGTCCGGCCAGCCGATGCGAGCATCGCGGGCGCCCTCATGCGGAGCTCGCTCGCTGGAACGGTCGCCCTCGCCTGCACGCTCGTCTCGGGCGTTGGCTGCTCGCGCGAGGTCGCGGATCTCGACGCGTCTTTCCTCCTGCCGCCGATCTCCACGGCCGAGCCGCGCGCCGCGCTCGCGCTCGACTGCGACGATCTGCCCCCCCTGTCGCCCGAGGAAGCCGCTCGCCCGCCGCTGTCGCCGCCGCGCCTCGAAAAGTCGACGCCGCGAGGAAAGCCGCCGGCGTGGAGCGCGCTCGCGGACGTGACGTTGCCGGATCCGGTCGCGGACAAGGTGGACGCGATCGACGAGGCGTATTTCAAGCGGACGGGAAAACACATCACGGTCACGAGCGGGACGCGGGACGCGGCGCGGCAGGCCAAGGCGATGTACAAGATGCTGCGCCTCGGCGGCGATCCGATGCAGCTCTACCGGAACAAGGAAGCCGCGCGGGAGATCAAGCAGGCGTACGAGCGAGGGCGGGCGGGGCGCAAGGAGCCGGACGACGTCGTCGCCGCGATGCACGAGGTGCTCAAATCGCAGATCGCCCGGGGCGTGTACATTTCGGCCCACCTGCGCGCCGGGGCCGTGGACGTGCGAAACCGCGACATGTCGTCCGCCGACAAGAAGGCCTTCGTCGCGGCCGTGAACGAGGCGAAGGGCGTGACCCTGCTCGAAGAGTCGGCCCCGCCGCACTGGCATTTGCAGATCGATTGAAAGCGTCAGGCGATTGACGTCGCCCATTCCGCGATTTCTCGCCAGACGGGGAGCGAGCGCGGATCGGTCACGAGCCCCATGTGGTCGGGCGCCCGGCCGTCGTGCTCGGCGTGCGTGACGATGCGCAAAGTTTTGTTCGGGCTGCCGATGCGCGCGAAGAAACGCGTCACGGATTCGGGGTGCGCGAGCAGTTTGTCGCCCTCGCTCGCCACGGCGAGGACCGGGCAGGTGACGCGCGAGAGCGCCTCGGCATAATCGTACCGGTCGTCGACGCTGCCGTACCGATCGGAGGACCAGACCTTCCAGAACTGACGGATGTACGGCAAGGCGACGGCGTCCGAGCCGATGCGGAATGGTTTGGGGTCGAAGTGACCGAGCGTCTCGGCCGCGGCGAGCCAGGTCCGGAGGACGGCCGCCTTCGCGGCGCGCCGCGCGAGGCTCGGTTCGTCCGAAGGGAACCAGAAGTTGCCGGCGATCGAGGCGACGGCGTCGGCCGCCTTGTCCGGAAAAACGCCGGCGGAGGCGAGCGCGGCGTGCGCGCCGAGGCTGTGGCCCACGACGATCACGCGTTTGCCCGGGAACAGAGAGCGCGTGAGCCCGACGAGCGCGGGGACGTCGAAGAGCACGCAATCATCGTACGTGTACCGCGCGCCCTCACGCGCGGAGGGGCCGCTCTCGCCGTGGCCGCGCAGGTCCATGGAAACGACCGAGAGTCCGGCCGCGGCGAGCGTCGTGGCGAGGCCCGCGCCGCGTGGTTTGTCCATGCTCCGGCGGTTCGCCATCATCGCGTGCAGGAGCAGCGCCACCGCGGGCCGACGGCCCTCGGCGAGCACCTCGCCGCAGAGGTGCCAGCCGTCGTCGGTCCGGGCGGAGACGGGCCCGATTGCGATCATGGGGACGAGGCTACCACGCCCCGGATCCTTCGCTACAGTGCGCGCCATGCTGGACGAACCGCCGATCACCCTGTTCGCCGCGCAGCCCGGCGTGACGCCGGGATGGGTGATCCGCAACCTGCCCGCCTGGTCTTACACGAAGTCGGTCTACGGCGTGGCCGCGTGGCAGTGGGTCGCGCTGCCGCTCGCGTTCGTGCTGTCGATGCTCGCGGGCTCGCTCCTGTCCGCGATTTTCGTGCGCCTCACGTCGCCGATCGCGCGGCGCACGGCGACGGCCTGGGACGACGAGCTGCTCGTCGCGCTGCGCGGACCCGCGACGCTCTTCCTCGGGACGACGGCGTTCTGGTCGGTGGAGCCCGCGATCGCGCTGCGCCGCGCGGCGAGCGACGTGGTGGGCCGGGGCGTCGACGCGCTGCTCGTCGCGAGCCTGCTCTGGGGCCTGTTCGGACTGCTCGACGTGCTCGCGCACCGCGTGGGAGCGCGCATCGCGAAGGCGGGCGACACGAAGGATCGCGGCGGCGCGCTCTCGCTCGTGGCGATCTCCACGAAGGCCGCGAAGGTGCTGCTCGTGGTCTTCGGGTTCATCCTGGTGCTCGGGCAGCTCGGGCTCAACGTGACGGGGATCATCGCGGGCCTCGGGATCGGCGGTATCGCCGTCGCGCTCGCGAGCCAGAAGACGCTGGAGAACCTGTTCGGCTCGTTCACGATCGGCGTGGACCGGCCGCTGCACATCGGCGATTTCGTGAAGGTCGACGATCTCGTGGGGACCGTGGAGCAGATCGGCCTGCGCTCGACGCGGATCCGGACGCTCGACAGGACGCTCGTGACGATGCCGAACGGGCGGCTGTCGGACATGCGCATCGAGAACTACAGCGCCCGCGACCGGCTGCGGCTGCACGCGAAGATCGGCCTCGTGTATTCGACGCGCCCCGCGGCGGTGCGTCGGATCGTGGAGGAGATGCGCAGCTATCTCGCCGAGCGGCCGGGCATTTATCCCGACGCGATCAACGTGAACTTCATCGGCTTCGGCGACTCGGCGCTCACGCTCGAGGTGATGGTGTGGCTCGACTCGCGCGAGTGGACGGAGTTCACCGTCTGGCGGGAGGAGGTCCTGCTCGGGCTGATGGAGATCGTCGAGAAAAACGGCTCGGCGCTCGCGTTTCCGACGCAGACGATCCACGTGGCGTCGTATCCGTCCCCTCCGCAGCAGGGCCCGACCGAAAAGAGGTTCGAGCGGTGAGGCTTTACAGCGGGACCGTTCTGAAGGATACGTGACAAAAGTCCGAGACGAGGAGGCCCCGTGGCAAGCTGGCGAGACGAGCTCATCGAGGCAGCGAAGACCAAGGCGGAGCGCGACGCCGAGGAGCAGGAACGGCATCGAAAGCGCGTCCAAGAAGCGCTCCACACGGCCGAGGCCGCGCTCTCGCTGGGCGCCGAGGCGCTGCGCTTCACCCGCGACCGTTTGCGCGACAAGGGGCAGTCGCCCTCGTTCACCGAGCAGGCCGACGACTTCAAGCTGAAGCTCGGCGATTTCGGCCTGCGCGTGGAGCTCGCCCGAGACGCGGCCGTCGTGCGTGTGACGTTCGGCGACGGCAAGCCGCGCGAGTTCGACTTCGCCAAGGACCGGCACATCGCACCGGCCGACGTGGAGGAGTACATCGGCCGGCGCGCCGTCGAGCTCGTACGTACGGCCCAGAAGGCATCGCCCTGGTGATCCCACGGCTGTCGACGCTTGGGGGCTCCGCTCGGACAAGCCGAGCTCTGCCCCCAATCCTCGCGTCGACGCTTGGGGGCTCCGCTCGGACAAGCCGAGCTCTGCCCCCAATCCCCCGTTCGTGGTAGAGGCGTTGGCGTGAAGCCGACCCTCCTGCGCCTTCGTGGGCGCCTCGCGATCACCGCGTCCATCCTCGCCCTGCTCGCCGCCTGTGGACCCACAGCCGAGCCCGTCACCCCGCCGCCGCCCGCGCCGCCGGAGCTGCCCGCTGCGCCGGCGCCGAAGGCGGAAAACCCGATCGAGAAGGGCGATCCGCAGCGGATCGGCGAAGACGTGAAGCGGCTCGCGTCGGACGAGCTCGCAGGTCGCGGCACGGGTGATGCGGGCGCGCAGCAAGCGGCCGAGCACGTGGAGAAGCGCTTCCGCGAGCTCGGGCTCGAGCCGTTCGGAGATGCGGACGGGAGCGGGAAGGGCTTCAAGCAGAAGTTTTCCGCGCGCGTCGGCGCGAAGGTCGAGGCGCCGACGGTCTCGCTCGCGAAGAAGGGGCAGAAGGCGGCGAAGACGCCGGCGGCGGCCGACGTGATCACGGCGGAAGGCGCGCAGACGGGCGAGGCGAAGGGCGAGGTCGTGTTCGTCGGGCACGGCGTGACGGCGACCGCGGCGTCGTGGGACGACTACGCCGGCAAGGAGATCGCCGGGAAGGTGGCGCTGATCGTGGACGGCGCGCCGAAGCCGGAGTCCGGCGGCAAGAACGCCGAGGCGCTGCGCGACTTCAAGAGCGTGCGGTACAAGCTGCGCACGGCCCGCGAGCACAAGGCGGTGGCGGCGATCGTGGTGGCCGCAGGTGAGGAGCTTCCGGCCGCGCCGGAGAACGCGAGCGGGATGGGCATCCCGGCCGTGGTGATCAAGCGGAGCGCGGCGAAGGCGCTGTTCCCGGAGATCAAGTGGGACGACGCGGCGGTGAGCTCGTCGAAGGCCGCAGCGAAGCCGAAGGCGCTCGCGGGCACGGAGCTTTCGGTGGCGACGCGGCTCGAGCCGACGTTCGCGGACGCGTGGAACGTGGTCGCGAGGCTGCCTGCGCGCGCGGGTTCGAAGACGGCCGAGGAGTACGTGGTGGTCGGGGCGCACTACGATCACCTCGGCAAGGGCGGCACGTCGCACTCGCGCGCGCCGGGCTCGCGCGAGATCCATCACGGCGCGGACGACAACGCCTCGGGGACGGCGCTGCTGCTCGACGTGGCGCGGCGCTTCTCGAAGCTCGCGGAGAAGCCCGCGCGGAACGTCGTGTTCATCGCGTTCGGGGCCGAGGAGCTCGGCACGCTGGGATCAAAGCACTGGGTGGAGCACCCGCCCATGCCGATCGGCACGGTGACGGCGATGATCAACGCGGACATGGTCGGTCGCATGCGTGACCGGACGCTGGTCGTCGACGGTACGGGGACGGCGGCGGCGTGGCCGGAGCTCGTGAACACGGCGAACGCGGGGCTCTCGCTCACGCTGAAGCTCGGCGCCGAGGGCTTCGGCGCGAGTGATCACGCCTCGTTCACGGCGGCGCGCGTGCCCGTGGCGTTCCTGTTCACGGGCGTGCACGACGACTACCACAAGCCGAGTGACACGGCCGACAAGGTCGACGTGGGCGGCATCGACCTCATCGCGACGCTCGCCGCGCGCCTCACGCAAGCGGTCGCGGACCGGCCCGAGCGGCTCGCGTTCGTCGAGGCGCCGGCGGCGCAGGATCCGCACAAGGGCGGCGGAGGCGGCGGGCGAGGGTTCCGGGCGTCGCTCGGCTCGATCCCGGACTACGCGTGGCAGGGCAAGGGCGTGAAACTCACGGGCGTGCGTCCGGACGCACCCGCCGCGCGCGCTGGCTTGCAAGCGGGGGACATCATCGTGAAGCTCGACAAGCACGAGATCACGAACGTGCACGACTACGTGTTCGCGCTCGGCGATCTGGAGCCGGGGCGCGAGATCACGGTCGAGGTCGAGCGCGACGGCAAGCGCGTGGCTCTGAAGATCATCCCCGCCCCGGGCCGATGAGCGAGCGCTTTTCGAATCCGTCGAGGCTGGGCCTCGGCGTTCTGTTCTGCGTCGCGCTCGCCACCTCGGCGACGGCGCCCGCGTGCTCGGGGGGCGGCTCGACGCCGCCCGCGCCCGACGCGTCGGCCGACGCTGCGATCGAAGCCGCGGAGGCGCGCGCGGAGCTCGACGCAGCGCTCGCCGATGCGGCGCTGGATGCGGAAGCCGACGCGGATGCGGCGGCGGATGCGGATGCGGACGCGGCGATGGACGCGAATGCGTCGCTCCCCGGGACGAGCGAAGGGTGTCCGTCCGATATGGTGCTCGTCGCGGGCGAGTATTGCCCGCTCGTGCAGCAGCGGTGCGTCGAGCACCACGACGAATTCGAGAAGGACCAGGCCAAGAAGAAAAAGGCGTCCGAGGGGGGCGAGGGCTCCGGGCCGAGCACGGTGAGCGAGCGGTGCATGAAGTACGAGGAGCCGTCGGTGTGCCTCTCGAAGAAGCGCACGCCGATGCGGTATTGCATGGACCGTTATGAATGGCCGAACCAGAAAGGCGAGCTGCCTGCGCTTCTGGTCTCGTGGGGCGACGCGCAGAAGCTCTGCGAAGCGAAGGGAAAGCGGCTCTGCACGGAGGCCGAGTTCAATTTCGCGTGCGAGGGCGAGGCGATGCTGCCGTACACGTACGGCTACGAGCGCGACCCCACGGCGTGCAACATCGACAAGGTCTATCGAAAACGCGAAAAGAAGCTGTTCAAGTACGAGCGATGCATGAAGCGCCCCGAGTGCAAGGCAGAGCTCGAGAAGCTCGACCAGCGCTTGCCGACGGGCTCGATGCCGCGTTGCGTGTCGCCGTTCGGAGTGTACGACCTGAACGGCAACATCAACGAATGGGTGGTGCGGCCGAAGCAGAAATACCCGAACCGGAGCGGCCTGAAAGGCGGCTGGTGGGGCCCGGTGCGCGGCCGCTGCCGGCCAACGGTGGGGTTCCACAAGGAAGACGATTACGGCTACGAGGAAGGGTTCCGCTGCTGCAAGGAGGCGGAGGGGACGTGAGGGAGTGAGCTTCGCCGGTCCGTGGCGGAGCTTCGTCGGTCCGTGGCGGAGCTTCGCCGGTCCGTGGCGGAGCTTCGCCGGTCCGTGAAGATGCTTTGCTGGTGAGTTGACTTTCTTCTCTGACGCGTGACGGAGCCTCGCCGGGCCGCTTCCGAGCTTCGCCGGGCCGCGGCCGACCTTCGCGCCCGCGTTCCCGACCTTCGCCGCCAGGTGCCGAGGCTTCGCCGGTCCGTGCTCGACCTTCGCGCGCACGATGCCCTTGCATGTCCGGCCTGTCCCGGTTGTAATGTCGCCGTGTACAACACCACCCCAGAACGGAGGAGGTTCCGTGACCATTGATTACGAGCGCTTCGCGCGCGTCATCGCCCGCTCGATCGAAATCGCCGACGAGCCTGACGCAAACCCTGTCGTCGTCGCGGTTTTCAAGGAGACGCTCGCCGATTCCGCCATCGCATATCTCGCCGCCGAGGAAGCGGTTGCCAATGCGATGACGGCCTTTGCCAAGGAGAACCGGGAGGCGCTCGATGCCCTCGGCAACCTGGACGCTCCTTATCGCGTCGCACGCTCCGCGCTCCTCGCCGTCCTGCCCGATACGAAGCTCCCCGATACGCTGAAATCGCAGCCGACCGACACCGACCAGCTCAAGGCGATCGGGAGGCTCGTCGATCTCATCGACGATCATGTCGGCAAGCCGTGGGCGGACGCGCTGCTCGCAGGCGATTTCGGCCAGCGGGCGCCCACGGCGATCAAGGAGCTCACGGAATCCATCGCCGCGAACAAGGCGCTCTCGAAGGCGCAGATGGCGCGCGCCCAGGCGTATGGGCCCACGTACGAGAAGTACCTGTCGTTCAAGCAGGTCGTGCGGAATGCGTATGGGCCGGGGTCGAAGCAGTACCGGAGGATTCATCTCCGCGCTTCGCCGGGGGCAGCCGAAAAGGAGGCGGGGGAGCCGAATCCCTGAAACGGATGCGGCCCACCCGCGGGCGGCGCCCCTTTTCGATCACGCTGCGCTCTCGCTTCCCCTCACATCCTCATAAATCCGCCGCACAATCCACCGGAACAGCACGTCCTGGAACTGGGGATCGCTCATATACCGCGACACCACCTCCTGGTTCTGCTCCATCCGGTCGATCATCTTCGCCTCGATCTTCCCCTTCATCGACAGCGCGAAATTGTCGAGCGGGTTCGCCTTCGCGCGCTGCACGACCTCCGCGTCCTGCTTCGCCTCCTCGACGAACTGGTGGAATAGGAGCTCGTCGGCCTTCTTGAAGTCCGTGCCGAACCGCTCGTTCAACACTTGAAGGATCTCCGAGATGTTGACCTCCTCGTCCTTCTCCTTCCGCGTCCCGACGTCCGTCGGACCCTTCAGCGGCACGTTATTCGACATGTCGAGCGAGATCTGCTGCTCGCTGATCTTGTCGAGCCGGTAGTACCGAAGCGCGACCTCGCCATCGAGCGAGAGCGGGGTCTTCTTTGGATCGTGCGGTAGCTTCAGCTCGAGGAACCTGCTGAACGTGTAGAGCTTCTCCAGGTCCGGGTCCTGGAAGGGCATGATCTGCGACAGGAACGCGTAGAGCCGGATGAACGCCACGAGCGCGTTCCGGAACTCGTCCTGCTTCGCCTCGTCGAGCGCCTTGAAGCGGTCCACGCCGGGGTCCACGTGGCGGTAAAGCTGCGCGATGTCGTCCCCCGTCTGCTTGCCCTTGCTCGCGAAGAAGACCTTGCAGAACGCGTCGAGCTCGGAGGCCCAGAACACCTGGGCCGACTCGATCCGGTGCGCGAGTTCGTAGAGCTCCTGCGGGTCGGCGCTCTCCGCGATCGTCGTGCGCTCGTAGTAGGGCTGGAAGCTCCGGCGGATCTCCTCGGCCTCGTTCACGAAGTCGAGGATGAACGTGTCCTCCTTGCCCGGATGCGTGCGGTTCAGCCGCGAGAGCGTCTGCACGGCCTGCACGCCGGAGAGCCGCTTGTCCACGTACATCGTGTGCAAGAGCGGCTGGTCGAAGCCGGTTTGGTACTTGTTCGCGACGAGCAGCACTTGGTACGCGTCGGAATCGAACGCGCCGGTGAGCTGGCGCTCGCTGATGTGCTTGCCGTCCTTGCCGACGTTCATGCTCGGCTCGGTGCGCTCGACGCCGTCGGCGGGGTCTTTCACCTTGCCGGAGAAGGCCACGAGCACGCCGACGTCCGTGTAGCCGTTCTCCTTGATGTATTTCTCGAACGCGAGCTTGTAGCGGACCGCGTGCAAGCGGGAGCTCGTCACGAGCATCGCCTTCGCCTTGCCGCCGATCTTGTGCCGCACCTTCGCGCGAAAGTGCTCGACCATGACCTCGGTCTTCTGCGCGATGTTGTGCGGGTGCAGGCTCATGAACCGCGCGAGCTGCCGCGTCGCCTCCTTCTTCGGGACGCGTTTGTCCTCCTCCGTCGCCTTCACGAGCCGGTAATACGCGCGGTACGTCGTGTAACTCTTGAGCACGTCGAGGATGAACCCCTCCTCGATCGCCTGCCGCATCGAGTAGAGGTGGAACGGCGCGGGCTTGCCCTCGGCGTCGCGGTGGCCGAAGACCTCGAGCGTCTTGTACTTGGGCGTCGCGGTGAACGCGAAGAAGGACAGGTTCTTCTGCCGCCCGCGCGAGGCCATGACCTTCGCGAGCCGGTCCTCCATGTCCTCCTCGGGGGCGTCCTCGTCCGCTTGCTCGGCCTCTTCGAGGGTCGCGACGGCGAGGACCTCTTTCATCTGCCGCGCGGCCTCGCCGGTCTGCGAGCTGTGCGCCTCGTCGACGATAACGGCGTACCTGCGCTTCGGGAGCTTGCCGATCTTCTCCGTGACGAACGGGAACTTCTGCAGCGTGGTGATGATGATCGGCGTGCCGGACGAGAGCGCCTTGGCGAGCTGCTCCGAGTGCTCGTCGATGCGCGCGACGACGCCTTGCTTGTGCTCGAACTGGTAGATGTTGTCCTGGAGCTGCTTGTCGAGGACGCGGCGGTCCGTGATGACCACGACCGAGTCGAAGACCTTCTGATCGTTCGCGTCGTGCAGGCTCGCGAGATGGTGGGCGAGCCACGCGATCGAGTTCGATTTGCCCGAGCCGGCGGAGTGCTGGACGAGGTAGCTATTTCCAGGCCCGTCCTTCCGCGCTGCGGCTTCGAGCCTGCGCACGGCATCGAGCTGGTGATACCGGGGGAAGACGATCTTCTCGCTCGTGGTCTTCTTGCCCCCCGTGGTCTTCTCCTCGATGAGCACGTGGACGAAGCGGCCGACGATGTCGAGGAAGGAATCGCGCTGCCAGACCTCCTCCCAGAGATACGCGGTGCGGATGCCGCTCGGGTGCTCGGGATTGCCGGCGCCGCCGTCCTTGCCTCGGTTGAAGGGGAGGAACGAGGTCTTCTCGCCGTCGAGCTTGGTCGTCATGTAGACGGCATCGGAATCGACGGCGAAGTGGACGAGGGCGCGTTTCTTGAACTGGAAGAGGCGCTGGCGGGGGTCGCGGTCGCGGTATTGCCTGATCGCGTGCTGGACGTTTTGGCCGGTGAACTGATTCTTGAGCTCGACGGTGGCGACGGGGAGACCGTTGAGGGAGAGGAGGATGTCGAACGAGTCGTCGCTGTCGGGCCGGAATTTGACCTGCCGGGTGACGGTGAGCAGGTTCCGCGCGTACTTCGCGAGCACGTCCGGGTTCAGGCCATGGGCCGGGCGGAAGTAGGCGCAATCGAGCTTCTTGCCGAAGAACTTGAAGCCGTGGCGGAGGACGTCGAGGCTGCCGCGGGTGTCGAGAGCCTTAGCGAGGGCGTCGAGGACGGCGGGCTCGAGGCCGGAGCCGTGTTGCTTCTTGAGGTCGGCCCAGAGTTCGGTCTGGGTGGCGGCGAGGAAGGCGAAGAAGTCGGCGGGGTGGAGGGCGCGCTCGCGGTCGAAGGTCTTGGGGTCGCCTTTGGTCCAGCCGCCGGGGCCGAGGAGGCTTGCTTCGATGAGGGATTCGAGGGCCTTTTCGGTGTGCGCGCCGGGCATGGTTATGCGGCCTCTTCGCGGGTGACGTCGATCTTGCCGGTGACGGCGGCGGTGATGAGGGATTGGCGGTACTGATTTAGTGTATGTATACTTGCGTCGATCCTGTCACGGATTGCGTCAATCCGCCCAACCTCAGTCGACACAAAACTAGCGATTGCGCGCTGTGCATCGAGCGGCGGAAGCGGAATCCAGATGTTGGCAACGGTAGGAATATTTACTCTGGGCGAAGTTGCGCCTACCGTGTCTTGAACAACTTGCGCGTATGCTGATGCGCTGTTCAAGAACCACATTAGGAACATCGGATCCACGCGAGCGCCGACACGAAAGATCATCATGCGTTGGCCTAAGCAGATTGGGACACGGTCTGGAACCAGTGCTGCCATTCCGAACCGCTCGCCCTCACGGCTATACAATATATCACCGAAAGCCGGCGCCATTCGAGCTGTGCGTTCCCAATAGGTTGCCCAGGAGCATCGTCGTGCTCTTTCGAGATCAAGACGACCCCGATCAACATCCGACGTCCTAACAACGATACAGTCCCCGTCGTCCTCGTATTCTGGAGTCGAGTGAGGACAGTCGACAATCCTGGCGACGACGTGTTTGAGGCGTACTGTGTCCCAGTGCAACGGCGTTCGTCCTAGAGTCGCGACGTCACTCAGCCGCGTAGGCACGTCGCTATCCAGACCCGTGGTGACTGCCCTCGTGAGGATCGTCTGTCGCTGCTCTGCAAGTAGTGTCGCAGCTTGCTCCTTCTTGGAGATGAGCTCGTCGATTGCAGCGGTATTTCGATCTAGAAATGCAGCGATCTTTGCCTGAGCTTCTGCGGGAGGTACGGCCAGAATTGACTCGTACGCGACCTCCCTGGACAGCCCAGGGACGCCCGTATCCTGCGAGACCGCATCCAGGTTGAGCGTTTGAAGCGCATAGTAGAGCCATCTCAGACTGGCCCGAGAGTGTCGAGAATCAATAAAATAAGTTGTATCGATGCCGAATGCGGCCTGCTCAGACCACTGGATTTTACCAAAAGAGCCCTTGCGTCCTACTAAAATCACTGGTCCACGGGTGTTGGGGCAATCGTGCGTGCCGACGATGCCATTCGACCCGAATACCGGAACCGATCCTTCCCGCCGCAGTTCGGAGGGGAGTGAATCTCCGTAGGCCAGTCTTGTGATGAATTTGAGGCGAAGCCGTTGCCAACCTCCAACGTATTGCGTGCTGTTCATTTCAGCACCTCGCCGAGTAGCGCTAGGATCTCCTTCTCCAGCCCCCGGATGTCGGTCTCGATTTCTTCTAGCGGCCTCGGCGGCGTATACTTATAAAAATGTCTCGTGATCGGTATCTCGTACCCAACCTTCACCTTGTCCTCATCCACCACCAGGGCCTTCCCGCCCCGCATCTCTACCCCCGCGATCCACGCATCCGGCACGTGTGGCTTCACCTCCCGTTCGAAGTAGACCGCGACGTCCTCCTTCAGCGGCACGTTCTCGTAATCCCGCAATTCGGAATCCGCCTCCGGCCGCCCCTTGGCATCCAGGCAAACCTCCGCCGTCTCGTCCCGCTCCGACAGCGCCGCGAGGATCGCCTTTCGCGCAGGCGCCACCAGATCCACCCCCTCCGCCAGCACCGCCGCCTCGAGCGCCGCCTCGAATGCCGGTCGGCTCTTGTACACCTTCGCCGCATCGAGGTGCGTGAGCGTCCGTAGGATTGCCTCCTGGAGCGCTCGCCCTTCGCCCGAGGCCCCCTTCTTCGCCTTCGCGAGGTTCACGAACCCGGACTCCTCCCGCAGCCGATCGATCCGCTCCGGCGACGCCTGGAAGTTCAAGCGCAGCGGGCGCTCCACGATGATGCGCCGGTACCCGAAGTCTTCGTTGTCGAACACCTTCGAGACCTCGCTCTCGACGAAATCACCAAAGGTGTCGACGATCGTCTTGATGTGCCCCGCCCCGAGCTCGTTCCGCTTGTTCCCGAGCGACTTGCGCATCTTCTGGTACAGCTCCGTCGCATTGATGAGCTGCACCTTCCCCTTCCGATGCGCCGGCTTCCGGTTCGTGATCACCCAGACGTACGTCGCGATTCCCGTGTTGTAGAAGAGCTGATCCGGCAACGCCACGATCGCTTCGAGCCAGTCGTTTTCGAGGATCCACCGCCGGATCTCACTCTCCCCCGACCCCGCGTCCCCCGTGAACAGCGGCGACCCATTCAACACTACCGCCATCCGGCTCCCGCCCTCGCCCGTCTTCTTGTCGACGGGCTTCATCTTCGCAATCATGTGCATCAGGAAGAGCAGCGCCCCGTCGTTGATCCGCGGCAATCCTGGCCCGAACCGCCCCGCGAACCCGAGATTCTCGTGCTCGGCCTGCACCTTCGTCTGGACATTTTTCCAGTCGACGCCAAACGGCGGATTCGACAGCATGTAGTCGAACTTCCGCTCGGCGTGCCCATCGTCCGAGAACGAGTTCCCGCGAACGATGTTGTCGGGGTTTTGCCCCTTGATAATCATATCCGACTTGCAGACCGCATACGTCTCGGCGTTCAGCTCCTGTCCGAACACCTCCAGCTTCGCCTGCGGATTCAGCTCGAACAGGTACTCTTCCGCGACGGAGAGCATCCCGCCCGTCCCGCATGCCGGATCGAGCAAGGTCCGCACGATACCGGGGTTCTGGAGCACGTCGTCGTCCTCGATGAACAGCAGATCGACCATCAGCCGGATGATCTCGCGCGGCGTGTAATGATCACCCGCCTCCTCATTCTTCTTTTCGTTGAACCGCCGGATCAGCTCCTCGAACACGCGCCCCATCACGTGATTCGACACGACGTCCGGATGCAGGTTCACCTCGGCGAAGAGCTTGACCACCTGAAAAAGCAGGTTCCCCTCGTCGAGCCGCGTGATCTGTTCGTCGAACTTGAACTGCTCGATGATGTCCCGCGCATTCGGCGAGAACGCCTTCAAGTAACTACGGAGGTGCTGCGCGATTTGCTGCGAGTCGCCCGTCAATCGCTCGAAATCGAGCGGCGACGTGTTGTAGAACGGCACACCCGAGGTCTTGCGCAGGACGGAGTCCACGATCGGATCCGCCACCTTCATCCCCTTGCCCTGGAGCTCCGCGAGTTTCTTCAGGACCTTGTCCTTCGTCGGCGCGAGCACGCACTCGAGCCGGCGCACGACGAGCAGCGGCAGGATGACCTTGTCATATTCGTTCGGCTTGTACACCCCCCGGAGCCGCTCAGCGTTTTGCCAGAGGAAATCCGTGATCTCGCGAAAGCTCTGGAAATTGCGGGGCGACGGGGGGACCGGCGTGGGCGTCACGTTCGTCGCGGCCTTGCGCGGGGGCACGGCCGGGGGCGTGGGCCCGAGGGGCAGCTCGATCTGGGCCGACTTCGGCTCCGTGGCTGCGGCCTTCGCGACCTCCCCCTCGACCGGCGCCCCGTTCGCCCACGCCGCGCCCGCGAGCCGCGCGATGATGACGGCCTTGTCCCGGCCCCCGTCGTCGAGCGCGAGCTCGCGACAGAGCTCCTTGAGGCGGTCGCGCGAGAAGCCCGCGAGGAGCTCGGGGAGCGCGGGGCCGTGAGCGTCGAGCTCGGCGGCGATCTTCTCCTTCGAGCGGCGATCGGTGACGGTCACGTGGTGGCGGTCGACGAGCTCCCAGAGCTCCTGGCGGGTGAGGATGTCGAGGACTTGGCGCTTCGTGGGCATCGGGGGGCGGGAGGGTACAACGGGGACGGGCTAGGTTGGGAAAAACCTGCGTCCTCGCGGGGCGCAATCGAGTTGCCGGACAAGTCCACGCGACGAGGAGGTTTCCGCCATGAAATGGGAAAGAGGCTGCCCGGCGGGCACGATCCCCCGCCTTTTGACCCACCGCGTCGAGCACGCCCCCGCCTCTCGTTGGGGTTTTCCACGGGCCCTCGTCTCCGCTAGGCTGTGGGCATGGGGCTAGGACATCGTGGGCGAGATGGCTTCCACGGCGGGTTCGCGCTCGTCGGTGCGCTCTTCTTCGCGGCGTGTGGCGGGAGCCAGGCCGACGGGTCGCCCCCGACGGTCGAGGGCGGCAACGCGTACGCGCCTGCGGCCGCGCCCGGGCAAGGCACCGTCGCCGGATCTTATGGCCCCACGCCCCAGGGGCAGGCCGCCGGATACGGTCAGACGCCCACGGCGGCCACGGGCACGGCCACGCCCCCGCCGAGCCCGCTCTCGCCCCTCTGCACCGAGGCGACCGCGATCGTGTGCGGCGGTCATCGGTGCAATGCCCAGGTCGGACGGTGCGCGATGCCCTGCGGCTCGGCGCAGGATTGCAATCCGGGGTTTTCGTGTCTGGGGGCGGGCGGGCCGACGGCGATCTGCGTGCCCGGAGGACCGTGAGGCGAGATCAGGCCGCGCCGGGCTGAATGCCCTGCACTGCGAGCATCTTCTCGCGCTCTTTTTGCTTGTCGAGGTCCCGGTACTTCTCCTCGAGCTTCTCGACGTCGAGCTTCCGGATGCGGCCCCAGAGCATGAACATCGGGCCGAGGACCGAGCCGTAGCATTCGGCCTTCACCCGCTCGTCGTAATGGGGGTACGCGGCGTGGTGGAAGCTCTTCAGGTTGTAGAACGGGATCCCCGGGTACTTGTGGTGCTCGTTGTGGTACGTGACGTTGTTCCACAAGAAGTTGAGGAAATCGCTCTTCGTCCCGTACGTGCGTGAGCTGTAGGCGTCGTCGTCCGTCGCCGGCATCTCGAAATGCTCGATCATCGACGTCACGCTGGCCAGGATCGCCCCGAAGATGAACGGCAGGGCGAAGCAGAAGAACCACACCTGGAACGGCATCTTCCAGGCCGCGAGGCCCACGAGCGAGAAGTAACCGAGCGTCTCCAGGTGCGTCCGCAGCTGCTGCCCCAGCGTGAGGCGGTTCATGTAGAACTTCATCATCTGCCCGAGGAAATACATCGGGTACGCGAACGTGTAGACGCAGAAGAGGAAGATCTTCGCGAGCGTGGGGTTTTTCGTGTAATCGGTGACCACGACGTTGTCGACGTCGGGATACGTGTTCGTGATCTTGTGATGGTGCAGGTGATAGTTCGCGTAGAGCGTCACCGGAAACCCCGAGGGGGACCAGCACAGGAGCGCGAGCCAGTACGAGATCGTCTTCGACCGCGAGAGGTTTCCATGCACGGCGTCGTGCCCCGCCGCCCCGAGCCCGCGGATCAGGTTCGCGATCGTAAACGAGACCACGACGCCGATCGGGATCGCGAAGCGATGATGCTGCGTCGCGTAGAGGACCCAGGCGAGGCCCGCCCAGAGACCATAATGCAGCGGAATCTTGAGCAGGTAGATCGGCTTGCGCTCGTAGGCCGCGCGCAAGATCTCCCGGGGTACCGCGTCCATGCCCTGTCCGGCCATCACTCGCTCCACGTAAGAATCGTCGGGGGCGGAAGGTGGCAAAGATCGGGACAGATGACAAGCGCGTACGCTGCTAAGCCAGCGGCATGACGACGCGCATCGAGACCGACACCTTCGGACCCATCGAGGTCGAAGCCTCCCGCTACTGGGGCGCCCAGACGGAGCGATCGCTGCATCACTTCGCGATCGGCGTCGAGCGCTTCCCGAGGCCGTTCCTCCGCGCCCTCGGCCTCGTGAAGAAGGCCGCCGCGCTCACGAACGCCGAGCTCGGGCTGCTCGGGCCCGAGGAATCGCGTTGGATCGTGGCCGCCGCCGACGAGGTGATCCAGGGCCAGCACGACGCGCATTTTCCGCTCTCGATCTGGCAGACCGGCAGCGGGACGCAGACGAACATGAACGCGAACGAGGTGATCGCGAACCGCGCCATCGAGACGAGCGGCGGCGTGCTCGGCTCGAAGAAGCCGATCCACCCGAACGATCACGTGAACCTCGGGCAGAGCTCGAACGACGTGTTCCCGACCGCGATGCACGTGGCCATCGCCTCCGAGATCACGGCCGCGCTGCTGCCGAAGCTCACCACGCTGCGCGAGACGCTCGCGCGGAAAGCCGAGGCGTTCGCGGACGTCGTGAAGATCGGACGAACGCACCTGCAAGACGCGACGCCGCTCACGCTGGGGCAGGAGATGTCGGGCTGGGTGGCGCAGCTCGATCACGCGAAGGGGATGATCGAGCGGGCCCTGCCGCCGCTCTTCGAGCTCGCGCTCGGCGGGACCGCGGTCGGGACGGGGCTCAACACGCCCCCGGAGTTCCCGACGCGCGCCGTCGCGAAGATCGCCGCGCTCACGGGCCTGCCGTTCGTGCCCGCGCCGAACAAGTTCCAGGCGCTCGCGGGGCACGAGGCGATCGTGTTCGCCCACGGCGCGCTGAAGACGCTCGCCACGAGCCTGACGAAGATCGCGAACGACGTGCGGTGGCTGTCGAGCGGGCCGCGCGCCGGGCTCGGCGAGATCACCATCCCCGAGAACGAACCCGGCAGTTCCATCATGCCGGGCAAGGTGAACCCGACGCAGAGCGAGGCCGTGATCATGGTCGCGGCGATGGTGCAGGGGAACGACGTCGCCGTCGGGATCGCCGGCGCGGGCGGGAACTTCGAGCTCAACGTGATGAAGCCGCTCCTGCTCCACGTCACGCTCCAGTCGATCCGGCTTCTCGGCGACGCGATGGCCTCGTTCGAGGAGCACTGCGCGCGCGGGATCGAGCCAAACGGCGTCCGCATCGCGGAGAACCTCCAGAAGAGCCTGATGCTCGTGACGGCGCTCGCGCCGCGGCTCGGCTACGACGCGGCCGCGCGTATCGCGAAGAAGGCGCACGCCGAGGGGACGACGCTACGCGAGGCGACGCTCGCGCTGGGGCTCCTCACGGGCGAGGAGTTCGACGCGATCGTGCGGCCCGAGCGCATGATCGGACCGGCCTGAAAGAAATACCGGGCGCGCGTGGCCAGGGGGATCACCACGCGCGCCCGGCGGACTGTAGCTTTGGGGTTCGAGCTCCTACGGAATCATCCAGGGCAGCTCGAACTGAAAGCCCACGAGCACGCCCTGCATGCCGCGGGCCTCGGCCACCACCGTCGAGGCGGTCTCGATGGGGATGAGCTGGGCCCGCGCCGGCCCCACGTAAATGGTGGGCTGCTCGGGGCTCGGCGGAATGAACGTCCGCATGTCCGCGCCCCAGAGTTGCGAGGGCACGCTCACCTGTACGGCCGGCGTTATGGCGGGCGGCGCGCCATAACGGGAGAGATCCGCGAATGCCTCGAATGCCTCGAACGTATCGCGCAGGACACGGCGGTAGCCGTCCCCGAACGGGGTCGCCTGTGTAAAGACCTGACCGGGCTGCCAGGGCAGGCTGCTCTCCGACAGCGGCGCCAGAGGCGCCTGCGCCCAAGCCAAAGCGGGCGTGCCGAGCGCGATTCCCATCGCGACGACCGCTCCCAGCACCTTCGTGCAAGCTCCCATCGCACGCTCCTCCATGGACGCACGCCGCGCGCGCGCCGGTGACCGTGAGAGGCGGTCAGACCGCCCCAGAATCCAATGGCAAACACGAATATAGCGAGTGCCAGCGACAGTGAAAAGAGGGTCTCCTCACGCACGCGGCATTTTCCAGCGCGCGGTCGCGTTTCGAGTCGCTCGCCCGCGGAGGGGCCCGACGTGCCTACGGTCCTTCCTCAGGCGGCTGCTTGCCCCGCCCGGACGTGACACGCGGCGGCAAACATGAAGGGTGGTGGAGCTCGCGTGGCGCCGTCACTCCCAGGTGACGTCGACCGGCGTCATCCCGCCGCCGGTGTCGAGGCGCAGCGCATACACACCCGTCACCGTCGAGAGGAGCAGGATCGCGAATCCATCGCGGGAGAAGAGCCGCAGGTCGAAGAGCGTCGAGAGCTTCTGGACCTGACCGTCCTTGTAGAGGTCGTCGTAGAGGATCGAGTCGTCCGCGCGCTCGATCTCTTCGGCCTTGGCATAACGCATGCGCACGCCGCCACGCTCGCCCGCCGCCCACACGACGAGCAGCTTTCCGTTGACGTCGACCGCGTCGACCTTCCTCTCGCGCGGACCGAACTCGTATTGGCCCTTCAGGATCTTGTCGAACGAGACGTCGTGCACGCGACAGCCGGCCGTCGTGCACTGGCTCTGGGCGATCTTCGTGGCCCAGCCTTTGTCCGGGCCGCCCGGATAGAGCCGCGTGACCACGGCCTCGGTGCCGTGGCACGAGAGCAAGCCGTCGCTGACCTTGGGCGACATCGGCGGGCTCCACTTGCCGCCGACGAGGAAGCTCATGAAATCGTTGTCGTAGCCCTTCACGCGGACGACCATGGCCTCGGACGATCGGCAGCCGCCGATGTGCGGGGCTTCGTCCGCGCCGCCCTCGACGAGGCCCGGCTCGGGCAGCTCGCCGATGTCGGCGAACGAAGGCTCGGTCTTGCCCGCGACGCCATACGGCGAGACGAAGAGGCGGCGCTCGTTCTGCTTGGTCACGCCGCGCAGGACGAGGTGATCCCAGAGGATCTGCGTCGAATAATAATAATTGCCGACACGGAAATCCGGCTCGAGCTTGGTGCGTCCGGGCTCACCGCCCGAGGCCCTCCGCGTGAGGAGCAGGTCCTTCGTCTTCTCGTCGAACCCGAGCGCCGCGGCTGCGCCGTCTTTCTTGGCATATCCGCCGTAGCTGTACATCGCGTCGACCTTGTCGCCGCTGTCCGCGCGGAAGATGCCGGCCTGGCCGCGCTCCCCCGCGAAGACGAGCGGCGCGGAGTCGTCGTCGGCCGTGCCCCAGAGGCGCAGGCCGTGGCCCTTCGGCAGCGTGCTCGGCAGCGATTTGCACGTGGCCTTCGCGTCCTTCGCGGCGAACGTGCAGAGGAACGGCGCCTTCTCCACGCCCTTTTCCTCGATGAGCAGCCGCATCACGCCCGCCGGGTGCGCGTCCGTGTAGGCCGCCCTCAACGTGAACGCCGTGCGCGAGAGGGGCTCGGTGAGTTCGTCGAGGCGCGTCGCGTCGAGGGGACGAACCGGCTCGGGCGCGCGGGGTCCCTTCTCGACGGCGACGCGCTGCACGGCGGCCTTCTTGGCCTGCGCGAAGGCCGCGTCGATCGCCTCGGACAGGTCGTCCGTGCGCGCCGTCGGCTCGCCCAGCGATTTCGCCAGGGACTCGGCCGCAGCGCCGAGATCCTTGCCGCCTTCCTCGACGCGGCCCGCGCTCTTCCAAACCTCGGCCACGGCGTGGCCGAGCGGCGCGCACGCGGCCGGCCAGGGTTTGTCCACGCCCGGCGTCATCCGCTCGGCGTCCGTCATCGTCATCGCTTCGAGCTGCACGCGCCGGAAGCGCTTGCTCGCGGGCTCGTTCTCCTCGAGCTCGGGGCCGACCGTGCACGTGGCGAACGCGCTCCACGCCGCGGCGATCGCCTTCGTATTTTGCGCGTCCTGATACCGGAGCAGCCCGAAGAGGCCGCCGCCCCCGAGCACCAGCGCGAGCGCGCCGAACGTGAGGAGCCGACGCCCGCGCTTTTTGCGATCTTCCACGAGCTCGTCGATCGGCTCGGGCGGAGGCGGCTCGTGATCGGCCGCGTGCGAGGAAATGGGTTCGTTCATGGTGGAGCGTTCTCCCTCCCTGGGGGGGCCGACACATACCACGCGTTTCGAACCGCCTGGAAGATTCCCCTGATGGACAGACGTGAGCCTGTCTGGCAAGCTCGCGCGCCCATGGCCGGATCTCCTCCCATTCTCAAGACGCTGTACCCCGGAATCGAGCCTCATCGCACCGGGCGCCTGCGCGTCTCCGACGTGCACGAGCTCTACTTCGAGGAGTCCGGCAATCCCGCCGGAAAACCCGTCGTCTTCCTGCACGGCGGCCCCGGCGGCGGGAGCGACGCGAAGCAGCGGCGGTTCTTCGATCCTGCCCATTACCGCATCGTCCTCTTCGATCAGCGCGGCTGCGGCAAGAGCACGCCCCACGCCTCGCTCGTGGACAATACGACCTGGCACCTGGTCTCGGACATCGAGCGATTGCGCGAGCACCTCGGGATCGAGCGCTGGCAGGTCTTCGGCGGCTCGTGGGGATCGACGCTGGCGCTCGCCTACGCGGAGAAGCACCCCGAGCGCGTCACCGAGCTCGTGCTGCGGGGGATCTTCCTCCTGCGCAAGTGGGAGATCGACTGGTTTTACCAGGACATCGGCGCGGCCGCGTTTTTCCCCGACGCGTGGGAGGCCTACCTCGCCGCGATCCCCGAGGCGGAGCGAGGCGACATCGTGTCCGCGTATTACAAGCGCCTCACGAGCGACGACGCGTCCGTGCGGCAGGCCGCGGCCCGCGCGTGGAGCGTGTGGGAGGGCAGCACGAGCTTTCTCTTGCAGAACCCGGATTACATCGCGCGGTGCGCGGGCGACACGTTCGCGGACGCATTCGCCCGCATCGAGTGCCATTACTTCGTGAACCGCGGGTTCTTCGAGCACGACGGGCAGCTCCTCACGGACGCGGCTCGCATTCGGCACATCCCCACGGTCATCGTGCAAGGCCGTTACGACGTGGTTTGTCCCGCGAAGAGCGCCTGGGATCTCCACCGCGCCTTGCCCGAGGCAAACCTGCGTATCGTGCCCGACGCGGGGCACTCGGCGTTCGAGCCGGGGATCGTTCACGAGCTCGTCTCGGCGACGGACGCTTTTCGCAGCAAGAAGTGAGCGTGCCCGGCGATTGACGCCGCTCCGCGAGCCTGGTTCATTGTCGAGGACATGAAGCGAAAGGCCCCCCGGAAAGCGCTGGCCATGACGGTCGAGACGCTTTTCGAAGCGGCCCCGCCCAGAGCGTACGGGGACACGACCCCGAACGAGGACGTGCTGCTCGTGTCGGGGCACGTCTACGGCGTGTTCGACGGGGGGCTCGCCGGGACCATCGCGAGCGAGGTGTTCGGCGAGCGGACGCGCGCGCCGCTCGCGGAGCTCTGCCAGGAGGCGAATCGGCGCATCGGCGAGGCGCGGGCTCGAGGTGGGGCGCAAACGGGCAGCGCGGCGGCCGTGGTGCGGGTGGCGAAGGACGCGTTCGAGTGGTTGATGGCCGGAAGGAGCCAGGTCGTCGTGGTGCGGGCGGACGGCTCGTTCGAACGGCTCGCGCCGGAGGACGAGCACGTGCTCTCCGGCGATCCTTCGGCCGAGGCGCACGTGCGCGCGGGCGTGCGCAAGCTCGCGGGCGTGCGGCACCTGCTTCTGTTCACGGACGGCCTGCTCGCGTCCGGCGCGGACGAGGCCATGGTGGGCCTCGTGAGCCGTTTCCTCGACGGCGGGCTCACGGCGGCGCGGCACGGGGCGACCGAGGTGGACGTCGCGGCGGTGGCAATCTCGTTTTTGCCGCCAAACCCCGCGGCGCGGAAGCGGATCTCGCTCTACCCGCGGAGGATCCTCACCGGAGGCGCGAAGCGGAGCTCGGGCGCGCCTTCACGGAGGCGGCGGAGCCGGTTTCCTTGAGCCTCGTCAGCGACAGCGGGTCCAGCGCAATCGATACGTTTGTCGGACCACGCCGTCCACGCTGTCGACGGTGAGCAGGCCGCTCTTGCCGCGGGCGAAGCGGTCGTCGATGACGGTGTCGGTCTTGATGAGCAGGTTTTTTCGGCCCGTGCAGGGGACGGGGCGGTCCGGCGTGACGACGTCGTGTTTCTCGTAGTTGTCGTCCATCTCTCCCTGGAGCACGATCTCGAAGGCGCGCTCCTCGCGGGGCAGGCCGGGGAACGAATACGTCGAGCGTATGATGCCGCTGAGGCCCGCTTCGAGAAAGGCATAACCGCGCACGTCGCCGCCCTCGATCGCGAAGGACCAGCCAGGCGGGAAATCGAAGTGGATGTCGAGGTTGCAACGCTTCTTGGCGTCGCCGCGGGCCACGTTCGGGCCGACCTCGGCGTAGAGCTTGGAAAAGAGAATCGTGAAAGCCTCCGCGTCCTGCGAGGCGAGGTAGGCGACGGATCCTTGGGGGCAGCCGGGGCCAGCGTATTTGAGCTCGCGAATGGCGAACGCCTCCGGCGCTTCGGCCCGCGCATCCGCGGAGAAGGCGATCGCGGCGGGAAAGGCGAGGAAGGAGAGCGCGAAATGCCTCATGGTCGTGGCCTCCCGGGGGCTCCATGAGACGGCCTCGTCGGCTCGGCAAGCGAGCCCGAGCCTCAGCCCGAGCTCATTTCGAGCATGTCTCCATCGCGCTGGCCACGGCACCGGGGTCGGAAATCAGCATGTCGTGGACGGCATCGGGGCGCGTCACGAGCACGAAGCGCTTGTCCTGCATATCGCCCGTGAGATAGCGATAAAGAGCCACCTCCTCGTCGACGGCGATGAAGATGTCCTCGCTGAAGGCAATGACGCAAGGCTCGCTCCCGTGGCGTCGACCGAAGATTCCCGGACCCACCGTGGGGCGACTCCATCCGCCGGCCCCGAGCATTTCCAGGCTGGCGATCAGCGCCTCGGGCGCGATGTATCCTTGGGCGACGACGTCGGCGGCGCTCGGCGTACCCGGCACGAGGTCGCCGATCGTGTTCGTGAAAAACAGGCCCGGCCAGACCTCGGCAGGGATGGATAGATGTGGGCCCAGGATCGGATCCGAAAAGAGGACGAAGGGCGCAAGAAATGCCGCGCCCGCGCCGGAGTCCGCGAGCGCCCAAGGCAACACGCTCGGCGGGACCGCGTTCGGGATGGTGGAGGCGAGCAGCACGACTTCCTTGACGCCAAAGCGGGTCCGGAAGTCCGTCCCCTCGTCGATCAGCCGGTCCTGCGCGAGCTCGACGATTCCCGCGCCCATGCTGTGGCCCACGAGGACATCGGGGCGAAGCCCGCGAGCCTCGAGCGCATCCAGGGCGCCGATCAGGGCCGCCGCGTCGTCCTCGAGCGAGAGGTCTCCAAAGAGGACGCCTTGGCCCTGAGGCAATGAGCTCCCGCCATGTCCGGGCAGGCTCAGGAGCACCGCCCTCGACGCTTTGAGTTTGGGGTTCGCGAATACGGCTTCGGCCAGCGGCCGAAGGGCGTCGCCGGTGTGGGCCAGGCCGTGGAGCAACACGAACGTGCGGCCTCCGTTCGGATGGCCTGGATTCACGAGTACCTGGGCCTCGATATCGGCCGTCACCTCAAGGCGCAGCTCCACAGGGAGCAAGAGGTCCTGTTCGACGGGCTGGTCCGCGGACGCGGGGAGTGCAAACAGGAATGTCACCAGCGAAAGCAGGCGGCTCCAGATGGCCACGGATTTCATGGGACGTCCTTCCTGATCCGGCAGGAGCCGGAAGCAATCCCCGCTGCTTGCCATACGCAGGCCAGGCTTCGGTGAGCGCGACGGACACGAGCGCCGGAGATGTCTGGAACGTCGGACAAACCCGCGCATCCACGACCGATGCGCACCGGACGCGTCACGCGAGAATGGGGGAGGGAAGTACGAGGGGGGAGGGGAGGGGCGGAGCCGATTACTTCATCAGGCTCATCAGCGTCGACGCCATGTCGGCCGGGGTCGGGGCGACCTTCACGCCGGCGTCTTCGAGCGCCTCGATCTTCTCGGCCGCCGTGCCCTTGCCGCCCGAGATGATGGCGCCCGCGTGGCCCATGCGCTTGCCGGGAGGCGCGGCGCGGCCCGCGATCAGCGCCGCCACCGGCTTCTTCATGTTCGCCTTGATCCACGCCGCGGCCTTCTGCTCCGCGCCGCCGCCGATCTCGCCGATCATGATCACGCCGTGCGTGTCCGGGTCCTCGTTGAAGAGCTCGAGCACGTCGATGAAGTCCATGCCCGCGACCGGGTCGCCGCCGATGCCCACGCACGACGACTGGCCCACGCCGAGCGCCGTGAGCTGACCGACGGCCTCGTACGTGAGCGTGCCCGACTTCGACAGGACGCCGATATGGCCCTTCTTGTGGATATGCCCCGGCATGATGCCGATCTTGCATTCCTCGGGCGTGATGATGCCGGGGCAGTTCGGCCCGATGAGCCGCGTGGGCTTGCCTTCGAGGTATCGGCGCACCTTCACCATGTCGAGCACCGGAATGCCCTCCGTGATGCAGATGACGAGCCGACAGCCGGCGTCCGCGGCCTCGACGATCGCGTCGGCCGCGCCGACGGGCGGGACGAAGATACACGAGACGTCGGCGCCCTCTTTCTTCACGGCGTCTTCCACCGTGTCGTACATCGGGACCTTGTCCTCGAATCGCTGGCCGCCGCGGCCGGGCGTGACGCCGGCGACGACCTTCGTGCCGTATGCGAGGCAGGCGCGGGCGTGCTGCGAGCCGTACTCCCCGGTGATGCCTTGGATGACGACCCGCGTGTCCTTGTTGACGAGAATGCTCATCGCAACTGGTTCCTTTTCGTGACGAAAATCATCCCCGGCATCAGGCCGCGGCGCCCTGCTTCACCGCGGCGACGATCTTTTGCGCGCCGTCGCCCATGGAGGAGGCGCTCTCGATTTTCAGGCCGCTCTCGTCGAGGATCTTGCGACCCGCCTCGACGTTCGTGCCTTCGAGCCGCACCACGAGCGGCACCGACAGGCCGAGCTCCTTCGTCGCCGCGACGATACCCGCCGCGACCACGTCGCAGCGCATGATGCCGCCGAAGATGTTGACGAAGATGCCCTTCACCTTGTCGGAGCGAAGGATCATCTGGAACGCCTTCTTCACCTGCTCCTGCGTCGCGCCGCCGCCGACGTCGAGGAAGTTCGCGGGCTTGCCGCCGTAGTGCAGGATGATGTCCATCGTGCCCATCGCGAGGCCCGCGCCGTTCACCAGACAGCCGATGTCGCCGTCGAGCGAGACGTACGAGATGCCTACCTTCTTCGCCTCGAGCTCGACCGGATCTTCCTCGTCCGCGTCGCGCAAATCCGCCCATTCGGGGTGGCGGATCTCGGCGTTGTCGTCGAACGTCATCTTGCCGTCGAGCGCGACGATGTCGCCCTTCTTCGTCACGACGAGCGGATTGATCTCGACGAGCGAGCAGTCCTCGGCGAGGAAACACTTGTAGAGGCCGTCGACGAGCTTCGTGAACTGCCGCATCTGCTCCTTCGCCCCGAGCCCGAGCGCGAACGCGAGCTTGCGCGCCTGGTAGGGGGCGAGGCCGATCACCGGGTCGATGTGCAGCGTGTGGATCTTCTCGGGCGTGTCGTGGGCGACCTGCTCGATGTCCATGCCGCCCTCGCGCGAGGCCATCACCGCGATGCGGCGGCGATCCCGGTCGAGCGTGAGCGCGAGGTAGATCTCGCGGTCGATGTCGAGGCCCTGCTCGATGTAGAGCCTGCGGACCTTCTGCCCCTCGGGGCCCGTCTGCACCGTGATGAGCTGCATGCCGAGGATCTGCTCGGCGAGCTTTCGCGCCTCGGCGACGCCGCCCTTGGCGACCTTCACGCCGCCGCCCTTGCCGCGACCACCGGCGTGGATCTGGGCTTTCACGACGACCACCGGGATCCCGGTCGCCTCGATCAGGCGCTTCGCCGCGGCCTCCGCCTCCGCCACGGAGAAGGCAGGCTCACCCTTCGGCACGGGGATCCCGTAGCGTGCGAAGATTTGCTTGGCTTGATACTCGTGGATTTTCATGCGAGGGCGGGCAAGGTATCACACGCATGAGTCCAGCATGGGATCGAATTTGAGCTTGTTGACCGCAGCTGCCGTGATGTCCCTCACGGCATCGAGCTGCGGCGGTCCGACGGAGTTACCAAAAGGGGCGAACGCGACGGGCGTGCCCAGCGCGGCGCCGAGCGCGCCTCCGCCGGAGCTCGTTCCCGCGGCGGAAACGGCCGCGCCGAGCGCGAGCGCGGCGCCAGCGAGCGAGGCCGAACCGAAGTCGCCCTGCCCGGAGGGCATGGCCTTCGTCGACACGACGTATTGCCCCGACGTCGAGCTCGAGTGCCTGAAAAAAGAGCACAACAAGCCGAACAAGATCATCATCTGCCACGAGTTCGCCGAGCAGGCGCAGAAGTGCAAGACGGAGCTCCGGCGGCAGCGATACTGCATCGACAAATACGAGTACCCGAACAAAGAGGGCGCGCACCCGCCGGTCATGGTCGACTGGTACGACTCGCTGCAAATGTGCCAGGAGCAGGGAAAACGCCTCTGCTGGGAGAGCGAGTGGGTCGCGGCCTGTGAAGGGCCGAAAAAGACGCCTTTCCCTTATGGGTACAAGCGCGACCCGAAAACCTGCAACATCGACAACCCCTGGTATCAGCCCGTCCTCAAGAACATCTATTCGCGCGAGGCCTGGATCCAGGATCAGGAGCTCTTTCGGCTCGACCAGAGCGTCTCGAGCGGCGAGATGCCCGGCTGCGCGAGCGGGTTCGGCGTCCACGATCAAACCGGGAACGTGGACGAGTGGGTCAACGCGGAGAAGAACTACGAAAAGTCGAAGTGGGCGGGGCTCAAAGGCGGCGCCTGGGGCCACGTGCGCAACGCCTGCCGGCCCATGACCGTGAGCCACGAGCCGGAGTTCACCTATTACTTCGTCTCCTTCCGCTGCTGCGCCGACGCCGCCCCCGACCCCGCCGCCGAGGCCGATCCGACGCTCTGGCGCCCGCCGCCCCAGCCCACCCCCAAGAAACACGGCGCCTTCTCCAAGGGGTGGACGCCGAAGACACGCGCGCCCCACCAGCCGTCTCCCCCCAAACCCTGACCGGGGGGGCTCGGGGACGCGGGGAGGTTTTTCCCCGTCATGAGCAAGATCCGGGAGCCCCTCGGCCCTTCCATCCGCGCCCGAACCCGCCGTATGGTTCGGTCGAACTTACCGCTCCGGCGGAGGCTCCCCCCGCATGGTTCCCGAGTTCCCCGGCTGTACCATCTTCGCAACGCTCGCTGAGGACGCGCGCTTCGCTCTGCATCGCGGCCACCTCGAAGACGGCACGCCCGTGCTCGTCGAGACGGCTCGTGCCCGCGCCCGCGGCGAGGAACGCGCGAGGATCCGCCGCGCCCACGCGATCGCCAAGGACCTCGGCGACTCCATCGTCCCGCGCACGCTCGGCCTCGTCGAGCACGGCGACGTGTTCGCGCTGCTCCGCGCCGACCCCGGCGGAAGCACGCTCGCGGAGCTGCTCGCGTCGCGAAGGTTGCGCATCGAGACCGCGCTGGAGATCACGGCCGCGCTCGGGCGAGCGCTCTCGACGCTCGCGGCGCACGGCATCGTCCACCGCGACATCGCCCCGAAAAACATCCTCTTCCGCGAGGCAGACGACGCTGTCTGGATCCTGCACTTCACCTCGGCCGCGCGCGTCGGCGAGGAGTCCCTGCGCGCGCCGAACCCGCAAGCGCCCGAGGGGACGCTCGCGTACATGCCGCCCGAGCAGACGGGCCGCACGAACCGCCCCGTCGATCATCGCGCCGACCTCTACGGGCTCGGCGCCGTGCTCTACGAGATGCTCACGGGCTCGCCGCCCTTCACCACGCAGGACCCGGTCACGCTCGTGCACGCGCACCTCGCGCGCACGCCGAAGCCGCCGCACGAGCTCGAGCCGAACGTGCCGCCGGCCGTGTCGCGCATCGTGCTCAAGCTGCTCGCGAAGGGCGCCGACGATCGGTACCAGAGCGCGCGCGGGCTCGTCGCCGACCTCGAGACATGCCTCACGCGCCTGCGCAAATCGGGTCGCATCGATCCCTTCCCGCTCGGCGGCCAGGACCGACCGACGATGCTGGCGTCGGCGGTGCGCCTCTACGGCCGCGACGCGGAGCGCGAGAACTTCGCCTCGGCGATCGAGCGAGCGCGGCGCGGCGGGCGTGAGCTCTTCGCCATCCAGGGCGGCGCCGGCATGGGCAAGACCGCGCTCGTGCTCGACGCGGCCACGCGCATCGGCCCCGACGACGCCTACATCGTCACGGGCAAGTTCGATCCGATCGGGCAAGGCCTGCCGTTCTCGGGCTTCGGCCACGCGCTCGGCGAGCTCGTGCGCGCGGCCCTCGCCGAGAGCGAGTCCGAGCTCGCGCGCATCCGCAGCGAGATCGACACGGCGCTCGGGCCGAACGCCGAGCTCGTCACGCGCGTCGTCCCCGAGGTCGGGCTGCTCTTCGGCGGGCCCGCGGAGGCCGCGCCGGACCTCGGCCCGATCGAGTCGCAGAACCGCTTCGCGCTCGTCGTGCAGCGCTTCTTGTCGGTGTTCACGCGGCGCCGCCCGGTGCTGCTCTTCCTCGACGATCTGCAGTGGGCCGACCCTGCCTCGTTGAAACTCCTGCGCGACCTGCTCGCCGATCCGCAGTCGAGCTACCTGCTCGTCATCGTGGCGTTCCGCGGCCGCGAGGACGGCGACGGCTTCCGGTCGATCGGGCGCGTCATCGACGAGATCGAGTGGCAAGGCGTGCCCGTGTCGAAGGTGGAGCTCCGGCCGCTCCGGCCGTCCGACGTGCGCGCGCTCGTCGCGGGGCTGCTCGGCTGCGACCTCGCGGACGTCGAGTCGCTCGGCGTGCTCCTGTGGAGCAAGACGAGCGGCAACCCGCTCTTCATCCGGCAGCTCCTCGGCACGCTCGTGCGCGAGGGCCTCGTCGAGGTCGATCCGGCCACGGGCGCCGTGGTCTCGGACGAGGCGCGCATCGAGGAGACGGTCACCGACGACATCGTGACGCTCTTGCTCGACAAGATCGGCGACCTCTCGCCGGCGGCGCAGCGCACGCTCGTGCTCGCGTCGGTGTTCGGGCACGAGTTCGAGATCGACGCGCTCGGGGCGCTCGCCGATCGCCCCGAGTCCGAGGTGCGCGCGGACCTCGCCGCGGCGCTCACCGAAGGCCTCGTGCTCCCCGTGCGCGTGCGACAATTCTCGCCGCGCGGATCGGGCAAGTCGACCCCGCCCAAGCCGCTCGCGCCGCGCGCGTTCCGGTTCTCGCACGACAAGGTCCAGCAGGCGGCCTACTCGCTCCTGCGCCCCGAGGAGGTGCCGCACCTGCACCTCGCGATCGGGCGGCGGCTGCGCGACGAGATCGGCGCCGAGGGCGAGGGCCTCTTCGAGCTGCTCCTCCACATGAGCCGCGGCATCGCCGTGATGACGGATCCGGCCGAGCGGCTGGAGGTCGCGAAGCTCGCGCTCGACGCCGGACAACAAGCGAAGGGCGCGGCCGCGTACGAGGCGGCGATCGGCTACCTCGCGACGGGCATGGAGCTCGTCGGCGAGCGTGGCTGGGAGGAGCAGTCGTTCCTCACGTTCGCGCTCACGCGCGACCGCGCGGCGTGCGCGTACCTGACGGGCCAGTTCCACGAGGCCGAGCAGCTCTTCGCGCTCCTTCTCTCGCACGCGACCTCCGCGCTCGATCGCGCGGGCGTGCACGACCTGCTCGTCGTGCTCTACGTGACGCAGGGACGGTTCGCGGACGCGGTGCGCGTGGGCCGCGAGGCGCTCGCGCTCCTCGGCGAGACGCTCCCCGACGAGGCGACGCTCGAAGAGGCGCTCGCGAAGGAGCAAGCCGAGCTCGCGGCCGAGCTCGAGGCGCGCTCGGTCGAGTCGATCACCTCGGCGCCGCCGCTCGACGACGCGCGCAAGCGCGCGACCTTGCGGACGCTCATGCACCTCGTGTCGGCGTCGTACGGCACGTCGCCGTCGCTCATGTTTTTCGTGTGCGCGCGCATGGTGCGCGCGACGCTCGCGTGGGGCCCGACGGAGCTCTCGGCGTACGGGTTCTCGGCGCACGGCATGAGCCTCGTCGCGGCGCGGCGGTACGAAGAGGCCCATCGGATGGGCGAGATCGCGCTGCGCCTGCACGAGCGCCTGCCGAGCCCGACCATCGCGTGCAAGGTCTACCTGAACCAGGGCGCGACCTTGCACCCGTTCCGCCGCCCGCTCTCGGCGTGCTTGCCGTTCCTCGAACGCGCGCAGCGCGAGGGGCTCGCGACGGGCGACTTCTCGTTCCTCTCGTACGCGTGTTTCTCGACGACGGGGCTCCGGCTCGGGATCGGCGAAGACCTCGCCGTCGTCGAGCAGGAGGCCGAGGGCTTCCTCACGCTGATGCAGAAGACGCGGGACACGACCTCGGAGGCGTACCTGCGGATCATGTACCAGCTCATCCGTTGCCTGCGCGGCCGGACGCGGGGTCGGATCTCGCTGTCGGATCGGGAGTTCGAAGAGGTCTCGTTCGTCGCCTCGCTCGTCGAGCGGAAGCTCCCGTTCATCGCGTGCCGCTACCACGCGGCGCGCCTCGAACTCGCCCTGCTCTTCCACGACCTCGAGCTCGCGGAGAAGGCGTGCGCCGAGGCCGATGCGCTCCTCCCCACGGTCGTCGCCCAGTACTTCGCGGCGGAGGTCGTCTTCCACGGCGCGATCGTCGCGGCGGCGCTCATGAACACCGGCACGCCCGGGGATCAGGCGCGAAGGCGGGCGGACCTCGATCGTCGCGAGGCCGAGCTCGCGGCGCTCGCGCGAAGCTGCCCGGAGACGTACCAGCACCGGCTCGACCTCGTCCGCGCCGAGCGCGCGCGCGCGGAGGGACGCGACGCCGAGGCGATCGACCTCTTCGAGGCGGCGATCGCGGGCGCGTGCGAGCACAAGTACATCAAGGACGAGGCGCTCGCGAGCGAGCGCGCTGCCGAGCATCACATCGCCCGGGGCCGCAAGCGCCTCGCGCGCGCCTACGTGCTCGACGCGCGCAAGGGCTACCTGCGCTGGGGCGCGCGCGCGAAGGTGGAGAACATCGCGGCGCGGTACGAGGATCTCTGGGAGAACGAGACGCCGCCTTGGGACATGCCGGCGAACTCGAGCCCCGGCGAGCGTTCGTTCGCGACGCTCGACACGGCCACGGTCATCCGCGCGGCGCAGGCGATCGCGGGCGAGATCCTCCTCGAGCGCGTGCTCTTGCGCGTCGTGCGCGCCGTCATCGAGAGCGCGGGCGCGGACCGGGGGATGCTGCTCATCGAGCGGGGCGGTCGTCTCTGGGTCGAGGCGACGATGGTGGTGGACCCGGAGCGGCTGACGGCGGGCCCGAGCGTGCTGGCGGAGGAGACGGAGGATCTGCCGCTCTCGGTGGTGGAGTACGTGCGGCGCACGCGCGAGCCGCTCTTGCTCGGCGACGCGCGATCGGATCGGCGCTTCGCGAAGGATCGGTACATGGTGGCGCGCGCGCCGCGCTCGATCCTGTGCACGCCGATGCTGCACAAGGGCCGTCTCGTGGGGATCATCTACCTCGAGCACGCGCTCGCGACGGAGGCGTTCGTGCCGGCGCGGCTCGTGCTCGTGGACTTCCTCGCCTCGCAGGCGGGCGCCGCAGTGGAGAGCGCGCTGCTCTACACGGAGGTGCAGCGCGTGACGGAGGAGCTCCTGCGCACGAACGAGGGCCTCGAAGAGGAGGTCGGGCGACGGACGCGGGAGGCGAACGAGACGGCGGAACAGCTTCGCCTCGAGCTCGAACAACGCATGATCGCGGAGCTCGAGCGGGAGTCGCTGCAGCAGCACATCATCGACGTGCAGCGCGAGCGCCTGGCGGAGCTGTCGACGCCGATCATCCCGATCACGGACGACGTGGTGGTGATGCCGCTCATCGGGACGATGGATCGAGCGCGCTCGGACGAGGTGATGGGGGCGGCGCTACGCGGCGCGTCGGAGCGAAGGGCGCGCGCGGTGATCCTCGACGTGACGGGCGTGAAGGGCGGCGACATCTACATCGCGGAGGCGCTCGTGCGGACGGCGTCGGCGCTCCGGCTGCTCGGGGCGCAGGCGATCCTGACGGGCATGCGCGCGGACGTGGCGCGGTCGCTCGTGGGTAGCTCGGCGGAGCTGACGGGGATCGTGACGAAGGGGAGCTTGCAGGCGGGGATCGCGTTTGCGATGGGGGCGCGGAAGCGGGGGTAGGTCGCGGCGTTTCGGACCTCGTACTCGAGGTCGCCGACCATGAGCACGAGGTCGCCGACCATGCGTACGAGGTCGCCGACCATGCGTACGAGGTCGCCGACCATGAGCACGAGGTCGCCGACCATGCGTACGAGGTCGCCGACCATGCGTACGAGGTCGCCGACCATGAGCACGAGGTCGCCGACCATGCGCACGAGGTCGCCGACCATGCGCACGAGGTCGCCGACCATGCGCACGAGGTCGCCGACCATGCGCACGAGGTCGCCGACCATGAGTACGAGGTCGCCGACCATGAGCACGAGGTCGCCGACCATGCGCACGAGGTCGCCGACCATGCGCACGAGGTCCTTGGACCATGCGCACGAGGTCCTTGGACCACGAGCACGAGGTCGCCGACCTACTCCGCTGGAATCACGAGCGGCTCGCAGCAGAACACGCTTGGGTCCGTGGGCACCGCCTCGCCGATCGTCTCGCCGCCCGTCACCACGCAGGACCCCGGCTCCTCCGCCAGCCACGTCGCGGAGATCGAGCCGAGGGCCAGGGGCATGGACGTGTCGTAGCAGACCGGGCTGTTCATCCCGACAGGCACGTTCTGGAAGAGCGGCATGGGTGCGCCCGCGCAGGTCGCGTCCTGGAAGGCGTCCACCGACGCGATGCAGATCGCGTCCTCCGGCGGCGCGCACGAGCACGCAGCGCATTCGCGCGTATCCGAGAGGCCGGCGAAGAACACGCGCCGCTCCGGAAACGCCGCCGGGCACGCCTGCGACTCGCTCTCCGCCGTCCCCTCGGGGTATCGGAGGCATCGCCGGAATCCGGCCGGAAGCTCCTCGATCCCACGCACGCACGGCGCCCCCGCGCACGCGGGCGCCCCCTCCTCTTCTTCAGCCGCGCAAGCCCGCGCCGCCTCTGCCCACTGGGCCGGCCAGGCATAGGCGAAATGGGGGGGCGGCACGGGATCCTCGACGAGCTCGCACCCCGCCGTGCTCGGGGCCCCGATGTGCACCGAGCTGAACGTCCCAGGCTCGAGCGGCGGCCCCGCGAGGCACCCGCCTTCCCACGCGGGCGGCGGCTCGAACGCGCCGACGATGCTCCCAGCACACGCGTCCCCCGCCGTCGCGCTCACCGAGGGCAAGACGCACGAGGGCTCGGAGCATTGGCACGGCGGGCACGTGTTCGGGGCCAAAAGCCCGGCATAACCATTGAAGACCGCCTTGGGCGCCTGCTTCGGGCACGCGGGCTCCCGGCCCTCGGGGCCCACCCACAATGCGACGATCGTCCGCTCGAACTCCAGGGAAACCTCCTCGCAGCCGCCCCGGCAAACCGATTGCTGCTGCCCTTTCCCCTCCAGATGGCACGGGTCGGGGTTTCCCTTGGAATCGAAGTGGCCGATGTCCGGGTCGTCGCAGGAATAAACGACGTCCTCCGTTTCCTCCTCGCATCCCAGGACGAGCGCCGACATCGAGAGCAAAACGAGCACGAGGCGTGAAGTCTTCATTCCGTGGGATCCTTCGTTCCGTATTGCATGATGTCGTAAATGATCTGCATCGAGAGGATGCCGAACACAGGAAAAGGCGGGCCCCAGATCTGGTCGAAGCGCGCGTCCACGCGGAGCGTGGGTTTGGCGAAGGTGTACCCGCCCTCCGCGAGCACGCGAAAGGCGAGCCTCGGCGCGAACCGCCGGTAGAATTCGGCGCCGAGGAGCCCCGCCGCGCTCGACCCCTTGGATTCGAGGGGGCCACTCGGCGTCTCGTTCCAGCCGTACCAGTCGCCGATCCGGACGCCGCCAAAGACGCTGAAAAACTCCCAGGGACGGACGCCGATGTGCGCGAAGAGCGAGACATTGTATCCACGCATCGGCGCGCGAAAGCGCGGTTCCGGGACCACGGCCACGGCGAACGTCGTGCCGAGGTCCCATAACCACAGCGGGCTCCGGATGCTCAGGTTCACCATGCCCCCCGCGTGATAGAGGCTGGGGACGGGCCCGCCGATCTGGGCGAGCGGGCCTGCGGCGACCGAGAACGCCTTGAGGCCCCGCGGGGCCTCTGGCGCGGGGGGTGGGGTTGGTCGGGGGGATGCGCTGGGCGTTGCGTTCGCGGCGGAGCAAGCCAGGGCCCCGAGAAAAACCGCGCCCCCTACGCTCAGGGCCAGACGTCGACAAACCCGCATCCCCGGGCCTTACCGGGGGTTTTTCCGGGGGTCAAGCGAAGTTTGTCCGTTCCCCCCGCCGCTCCTCGGCAATGGTCGACGCAGCCCGTTCGGTGCCAATCGAGGGAAGAGCGAGGAAAGAGGGATCGGCGCCGTCGTGACGCGCGCATCGTGCACAGCCCGGACGTTGCTCCGCGTCCTCGCTGTGCCCAGATTCCCCCTTGCCGCCCCTCGCGTTCTGTGCCCTACCGCCTCCGCCAGGCCGGCCCGATCGCCTCCGCAATCGCGGCCGAAAGCGTGCTCTTCGTGGTCATCCCTCGCATCTCCACGCCGAGCTCCACCAAGGTCCGCGCCACGGCCGGCCCGATCCCCGATAGGATCACCTTCGTCCCGAGCAGCCGCGCCGCCTGCGCCGCCGAGATCAGCGCGTTCGCCGCCGACGTGTCGACCGTCGGCACGCCCGTGATGTCGAGGATCGCCGCCTCCGCCCGGTGCTCCTGGATTCCAGCGAGCAGCGCTTCGAGGATCTGCTGCGCGCGCGCGTCGCCGATCGAGCCGACGAGCGGCATCGCGATGACGCCCTCCGCGATCGGCACGAGCGGCGTCGAGAGCTCGCGGATCAGCGCCTCCTGCGAGGCGATGACCTTCGCTTCGAGCTCCGCGCGCTCCACTTCCTCCCGCTGCTCCTCCGAGAGGTCCTGGACGACGGCGGCGAGGCCGAGCACCTCCTCGGGGCCCGCGCGCACCACGTAGCAGTCGACCTGCGCCGGCAAGGGCGCGCCTGTCGCGCCGCGCAACGTGAGGATCCCGCGATACGTGCTGCCGTCCACGAGCGCCGCGTAGAGCGCCTCACGCGTCGATGCGTCGCCCGGCCGGAGCGCGTCGACGAGCGGCGTGCCGAGCACCGCCTCGTCACGGCCGAACAGCCGGTGGTAGGCGCCGTTCACGTGCGTCACGTCCCCCTCGGGGTTCGCGAGCACCACCGCGTCCGGCGTATGCTCCGTCAGCGCCGCGAGGATGCGCAGCTCACCGCTCGCCTTGCGTCGATCGATCTCGTGCTGGGCCACCGTTCGCGCGAGCTCCGCGCGCAGCACCTCGGCCTCGCGCTCCTTCTCGGCGAGGGCCCGTTCGAGCGCCGCGACGCGCTCCTCGATGCTGCGCTCGGCCTCGGTCGCCACGAGGACGCATCGTAGGGCCTTCTCGCCTGGCCGATCCACTGCTTCCGACCTGTCCACGGGCCCTGCATGGCGCGACGCGTCCGAGGTGCGTCACCAAAAATTGGGCCCTCGGGCGTGGCTTCCGGTAGGGGGGCTTCATGATCATCGCGCTCACCGGACAGAAGGGTGGGATCGGCAAGAGCACCACGGCGGTGAGCCTCGCCGTGGCGGCGCTCTCGCGAGGACAGCGCGTGCTCCTCGTGGACGCCGATCCGCAGGGCACGGTGCGCACGTGGGGTGAGGTCGCGAGCGAAGCGGGGCACAAGACGCCGACGATCGTGGCCATGGGCGCGCAGATGCATCGTCCCGGGCAGCTCGATGCGGTCTCCCCCGCGTACGACATCACCATCATCGATTGCCCGCCGCGGCACGGAGAGATCTCCCGCTCGGCCCTCATGGTCGCGGACGTCGCCGTCTTCCCCTCGGGGCCGACGGCCGCCGACGCCTGGGCGCTGACGGCCGCGATCGAGGTGTTCCAGGAGGCGCGCGCGCTCCGGGAAAAACTCTCCGGCTGCGTGCTCATCACGCGCAAGCAAGGCCGCACCGCGCTCGCCAAGAGCGCGCGCACCGTGCTCGAGAGCTCGGGCCTGCCGGTGCTCGCGACCGAGCTCGGTTTTCGCGTGGCTTACCAGGAGGCGATCGCCGTGGGGAAGGGCGTCACCACGTACGCCCCGCGCGACGCCTCCGCGAAAGAGATCTACCAATTGCTCGACGAGCTCACGAGGTTCCACCATGGCCAAGAAGCAAGTCGCGGTTTCGCTCCGCAAGCCGCCGTCGCCTGAATCGATCGACGCCTTCGTCAGCGGGGACGATCCGCCCGCCGTCGCGGCCGCGCCGAAGCGCGCCCGCCGCGCGTCGGCGAAATCGGAGCGCGCGGCCGCCGAGGTCACGCCCGTCCCCGAGAGCGTCACGCCCGTCCCCGAGAGCGCCGTCGTCGCTGTCGAGGCACGCGCCTCCGCGCCGGCCGAGCCTGCCGCTGCGCCGGCCGAGCCCGCCGCTCAGCCTGCGCCTGCGCCCGCGCCGCTGCCCGAGCCGACGATCGTGGGAGGCGTGCCGCTCCGCGCGGTCACCATTTACCTCGCGCCCGAGCTCGCCGAGCGCCTCACGGTCCATTGCATTCAGCACGACCGCGACGTGAGCAACGTCATCGGCGAGGCCCTCACGAATCACCTCGCGCCGCGCCTCGGCGCTGGCACGACCGAAGGCGCCTCCGCGCCCCGCGACGCCTCGCCCCCGCGCCCCTCCTCGTTCTGGGGCCAGGCGCCGTTCCCGCAGGTGGAATGGCCGCCCCGCCGCTTCGATCAGATCGTGGAAATCGGCCGTATTCTGCTCGGTGTCGTCCGTCGGCGTGGATACGCCGCGACAGCGTAGTCCTGCGCATAACGAAAATCCGTCCCGCGCGGGACACCTCACAGCCGGAGAAATCTTGCACGGCCGTTGAAAGCGCGCGGCGTTTGCGCTGAACATGGCCGTCGGCGTCGGCCCCCCCGTCGCCGTGACTTCGTTACTCTACGACTCTCAACGCTTGGAGGTTCTCGCCTCGGACGTTCCGAGGGAGGCCTCCAATCCCCCTTACTGAGGAGCTTCTTCCCATGCGAATGAGCCGAGTGGGTCTTCTGTCGTTGTCTCTCGCCACGTTGTTTGCGCTCGGTTGCGCCGGGGAGACCGGTCCGGCGGGGCCCGCGGGACAGCCGGGCACGGAGGGGCCGAGCGCGGACCCGAGCATCAGCGCCATCACGCCGAGCAAGGCGTTCGTCTCGCGCCGCGCCGAGGTCACGATCAGCGGCTTCAACACGACCTGGACCGACGCCGCGACGCTCGACTTCGGGCCGGACATCACGGTCGTCGAGAAGAAGATCGCGAGCCCGACGGGGATCGTCGCGGTGATCGAGGTCTCCAACAAGGCCGCGGTCGGCGCGCGTGACGTGAACGTCACCGAGGGCGGCTCGACGGTCACCTACAAGGGCGCCTTCTCCCTCGACGCTCCGCTCGACGTTTCGTTCGAGGGCACGCAGGCGCAGGGCTCGATCCTCCTCGCGAGCGCCAAGCAGAAGGATCTCTCGACGCCGTTCGACCTGACGACCACGGGCGACGGGCTCTTCGAGCCGATCGTCTACACGAACCTCGCCGTCTCGGGCTCGGAGGGCGTCTTCGGCAGCGTCGAGGACGCGCAGCTCTACGGCGCCTCGATGATCGTCTTCACCGACGTGAAGGTGGCCGCGGGGGCTGCTGACGTCGCGATCGCGAGCGGACTGCAAGGCGAGGAGATCATCTCGCCCGCGACGGGAGCCTTGCAGATCGCGGCGCGCGAGCCGGTCGCGCTCACGGCGGGCATGAGCGTCAGCGGCACGGTCGATCAGCCGTTCGGCTCGCTGCTCTACTCGTACACGCCCTCGGGCGCGGGGAAGATCATCGCCATCGAGGCGCTCGCCGACTCGGCCGACGCGACGACGGGCTTCGCGGTGCTGCCGGCGAGCGGCAAGTTCTCCGAGCTCATCGCGTTCGAGACGGCGCCCACGATCGAGGTCGGCGCCGAGCCGGTCTACTTCGTGTACTGGGATAACTCCGGCACGTCGGGCTACAACATCGACGTGACGGTCAAGGAGATCGTCCCGGCGGAGGTCGAGCCGAACAACGCCTGCGGCGAGGCGCAAGCGGTCGCGACGCTGCCGGCGACGCTCGAGGCGTTCAAGATGGCGGACAAGGACGACCAGGACTGGCTCGTCATCGACGCCCTGGAGGCGGACGTGGGCAAGGTCATCCACGTCGTGACGTCGCCCGGCGAGGCGCAGACGGACACGGTCGTCGAGGTCGTGGGTTCGGACTGCACGACGTCGCTCGGCGTGAGCGAGGACTCGAACTACCACGAGGACTTCACGAGCGAGCCGATCACGGCGCCCGGCAAGTACTTCATCAAGGTCACGAACTCGACGTACGGCTACAACGGCGCCCTCTACAACCTCTCGATCACGCTCGAGTGATTCGAGCGCAGGGGAGCGCGGTTTTCCTGCGCTCCCCTTTGCCCCGCCCATTTCCCAGAAAAACCTCCTCGCAGGCCCCGAGCGCCTTGACGCTCGCGCGGGCCTTGGGAAAGCTCTGCCCGCTCGTCCAAGAGGAGGGAACGACATGACCACGCAAGAACCGTCGAAGCCGGCACCGTCGAACTGGCCCCGCATCTCGTCCGCGCTCTACTACGAGGATTCGAGGGCCGCGATCGACTGGCTCTGCCGCGCGTTCGGGTTCCAGGTGCGGCTGCTCGTCGAGGGGGAGAACGGGACCGTCGAGCACTCGGAGCTCGTCTACGGCGAAGGGCTCATCATGGTGGGTCATCCCAAGCCGGAGAAATTCCCGTACATGAAGACCCCGAACCAGCTCGGCGGCGCGAACACGCAGAACATCATGGTCTACGTCGACGACGTGGAGGCGCATTGCGCGCGGGCCCGGGCCGCGGGCGCGAGGATCGTGAAAGAGCCGGAGACGGTCGATTACGGCGAGGAATACTGGTCGGACCGCGGATACGAGTGTGTGGACATCGGCGGTCACCACTGGTGGTTTCACCAGCGGCTGCGCGAGCCGAAGACGAGCTGAACGTCAGGGGTTCTGCACCTCGATCGTGCTCTCCCCGGCGGCCTTGGGGACCTTCACCCACAGAGAGCGCGCGGCCGCCTCGTAAAAGAAGCCCGAGGGCGCCGCATCGAACGCATCCCGCGTGGCGTGTTTGGTCGCCACATTGCCGGAGACCGTGACGCTCGCGGGCTCCTCCTCCACGCGGACGCGGAACAACGTATCGACGAGCGTGCGCGAAATCGTCACGGAGGCGCCGCTCGCCGTCGCGCTCGCCTCGAGCGTGGTGACCACGTCGTCCGTGTCGTGCAGGGAAAAACTCGTCGACGTCGCGTCCGGGAACACGAGCACCGTCAGCTTGCCGGCCGAGGCTGCATTGCCGAGCCCGGTGACGTCGTCCGCGACGTGCATCGGTACGATCGCGCCGGACCGGAAATACAGCGGCACCTTCTGCAGATCGGCCGCGAAATCGGCGGCCACCGTCGTCCCGCCTTCGAGCGGCGCCGCCGACGGCGTCCAGAAATCATAATAACGCGCTCCTGCTGGCAGCACGACGTCCCGCTTCCCCGTGCCATCGAGCAGCGGCGCCACGAGGAGCGCGTCGCCGATCGTATAGCGATAATCGCCGGCCCAGCTCGCCTCCGCGCCGATGGGCCGCAGGGGCACCGCGGCCCCGGCATACGCCTCCTCGGAGAGGCTGTACCAGAAGGGAACGAGCTCGTGGTGGAGCTTCGACCAGTATCGATAGATGTCGGCGATCTCGGTGCCATTCTGCGGCACGGTCCAGGGCGTGATGTTCGCGCGGCCGTGGAGCTGCATGAACGGCGACAGCGCGCCGATCGCCGTCCACCGCGCGAAATTCACGGGGTCGAGCGGGATCTGTTCGCCGAGCAAGTTCTTGTCGTCCCGATCGAGATACCCGCCGATGTCGGATCCGAGCACCACGTATCCCGCCGCCGCCGAGCGGAACGTGTGATCGAGCGCGTCGGCGAGGCCCACCCAATCGCGGCGGTTGTCGCCCATCCACGCGACGGGCGCGTGCTCCTTGCGGGCGAAGAACCGGCCCTTGAAATCGTACGACTCGTCCCACGCCCGGACCATCGTGACGAACTCGGGCCCGCGCCGCGCCACGCCGTACGCCAGGAAATCCTGGTAATAGGCCTCCGAGTATTCCTGGTGCGGCACCGGCCCCGCGGCCGTCATGACCGTGTCGAGCTGGAGGTAGCTGTCGCCGAAATCGATCTTCCAGCCGTCGATTCCCATGTCGAGCACGCCGTTCTGCTGCTCGTGCCACCACGCCCGCGCCGACGGGTTCATGAAATCGACCGCGGCGCCCGTGCCTTTCCACCACGAAAACCTGAACGAATCCTCGACGAAATAGCCGCACGCCTCGCCCTCCGCGAGGTTCGGCGAGGCCCCCTCGTACGCGTCGCCGCCCTCTTCGAGGTCGTACGAGACTCCGTTCACGAAGTTCGTGATCCACAGGACGACCCGCACGCCGTCTGCATGCATGTCCTCCACCATCTTGCCGAAATCGGGGTAGCGCGAGGGGTTCGGGATGAACGTGTTGTAATGGGTCTCCCAGGGGCTATCGAGGACCACGGCGCCGACGGGGATGTCTCGCTCGCGGAAGCCGGACACGAAGGCATATGTGTCCGGGCCGTCCGAGATGTCCTTCGAGATCCAAGGCTCGAACGCCCAGCGCGGCGTGTGGCGCGTGGGCTCGGGCAGATTCTCGGCGGGCCGGACACAAGGGTCGGTCGGGCCCACGGGGGGTGTATCCAGATCCTCCGGGCACCCGAGGAGCGCGAGGAGGGACAAAGGCAGAACACGGAGCTGGAGCGAAAGCATTTTCATTCCGCGAACCTATCGCGGCTCGTCCGCCCCTGTCACCCGCTCCGGCGCAGCCTGCCTCGTTCTCGCGCGCGTGATACGATCGATCGTGATGCCTCCCGCGCCGGTCGACATCATCGCTCCCGCATTCAAGGCGGATCCATTCCCATACTATGCTCGCCTACGGGCCGAGGCGCCTGTCTTTCGCACGAAGCTCGAAGACGGGCGTACGGTCTACTTCGTCACGCGTTACGACGACGTCGTCTCCGTCCTCAAGGATCCCCGCTTCGTCAAGGACCGCACGAAGGTCCTCACCCCGGAGCAGGAGGCGAAGCAGCCGTGGGTCCCGGCCTTCTTGAAGCCGCTCGAGCGCAACATGCTCGACGTCGACGAGCCCGATCATCGGCGCCTGCGGAACCTCATTCACCAGGCGTTCACCCCGCGCATGGTCGAGGACATGCGCGCGCGCGTGCAAGCGATCGCCGACGAGCTCATCGGAAACGTCGCCTCCCGCGGCCGCATGGATATCGTGCGTGATTTCGCGCTCCCCTTGCCGCTCACCGTGATCGCCGAGCTCCTCGGCATCCCCGAGGAGGCGCGCCCGCGGTATCACCGTTTCTCGAACGCGCTCATGCAGACCACCTCGAACGTGAAGATGCTGCTCTCGCTGCCGCTCTTCTGGTTCACGGTGCGCGACCTGCGCAAGCTCATCGCGGAGAAGCGCGCGCGACCTCGAAACGACCTCATCACCGCGCTCGCGCAAGCCGAGGCGGAGGGCAGTCAGCTCAGCGAGAACGAGCTGCTCGCGATGATCATCCTGCTGACCGTCGCCGGGCACGAGACCACGGTGAACCTCATTGCCTCAGGTACGCTCGCGCTCCTCCAGCACCCGCGCGAGCTCGAGCGCCTCCGGAAGGATCCCACGCTGATCAAATCGGCGATCGAGGAGCTGCTCCGGTTCACGAACCCCGTCGAGACAGCGACCGAGCGTTATGCCAGCGAGGACGTCGAGCTCGCCGGCGTCACGATCCCCCGCGGCGAGCTCGTGCTCGTGGTCCTCGCCTCCGCGAACCGCGACGCCGCCCAGTTCGAGGATCCGGACAAACTCGACCTCACGCGCGACCCGAACCGTCACGTCGCGTTCGGCCAGGGCATCCATTATTGCCTCGGCGCGCCGCTCGCGCGGCTCGAAGGGCAAATCGCGCTCGCCACGCTCCTCGGCGCGCTGCCCGATCTCCGCCTCGACGCCGCGCCGCACACCCTGCGCTGGCGCCCCACGTACATCGTGCGTGGGCTCGAAGCGCTCCCCGTCGCGTTCTGATCCCTTCGAAACGCGAAACCCCCTCCCATCACGCGGATGAGAGGGGGTCTCGGGCTCACGAGTGGGCGCGACTCACTGCTCCTTGGCGCCCTTGTCCTTCGGCTGCAGCTTCGAGAGGTCCTCGGCGACGATCGCCTTCGGGTTCATGATCTCGAAGAAGGCACGCTTCGCCATCTCGCCCGTCTCGCCCTGCTCCTGACGGAGCGCCATCAGGACGCCGCGCTCCTTCATGAACTTGAGCGTCTGGATCGCGCCCTTCTTCCGCGCCGCGTCGCCGTTCTTCGCGTCCTGCCAGAGCCGGTAACGAAGCACGACGCGCGTCTCGGAGTGCGGGCCGTTGTCGAACTTGAGGTTGTCGAACTGCGACTGCAGGCGCTGACGCGACCACTCCTGCGGCACGTCCGCCACCTTGATGCGCGCGATCGCCTCGGCGTTCGCCACCCAGCGGTAGATGTTGCCGCGCTTGAAGTCCTCGTCCGACCAGTAGCCGAACGCGCGGAAGTAGTGGTCCTTCAGATCGTTCAGCGCGTCGGGGCCGAAGTCGCCGTACATCGCGACCGTGCGGGCCGCCGTCTCCCCCGAGCCGCCGAGGATCAGCGCGAGCGCCGCGGCGTTGCGGATCTCCGGGTTCTGGAGCTTCTCGAAGAGCTTCGCTTCCGTCCCCTGATCGAAGCCGCCGATGCCGATCGCGCGGGCGTAGGCCATGCGCAGGCCGATGTCGAGGTCGGGCGTGAGCAGGTCCGCGAGCTCGCCCGAGATCGACGGCACGGGCTTGAGCGACAGCGTCGAGGCGTAGCAGGCGCCGATGAGCTGCTTGCGCGGCTCCTTCTTCGCCCCGTACTCCTTCGCCTTCTTCGCGACCTCGCTCATCGTCTTGTCGTCGGCGCACCACGCGAGCGCGTCACAGGCGGCTTGACGCGCCTCCTCGTGCCACGACTCGTCCTCGATGAGCTCCATGAGCGGCTTCGAGGCCTTGCCGTCGCCCCACTGCCCGAGGCCCTGCGCCGCGCCGTAGGCCACCGCGCGGAGCGCCATGCCGAGCATCGCCAGGCCCGCGCCGTTCAGCGCCTCCTGCGTGATGTCCATCTTCTTGTCGGGCTTGCGCTTGAACTGCTCGAGCAGCTTCGGGAACGTCGGCTCGTCCTTCATCATGCCGACGTAGCGGAGCGCGCTCTGCGCCGTCTCGAAGGCCGTGGGGAAGGGAGGCTGCGCGCCCTCCTTCGGCAGCGGATCCTTCGGGAAGGCCCAGTCGCGGAGATCGTTCTTGACCTTCTCGCTCTGCACGGCGCTGAGGAACCTGAGGCCGTTCGCGTGCGGCTGCGGGCGGTCCTTGATCCAGAAGAGCACGCCGTCCTCGGCCGCGGCCTTGAGCTCGTCCTTCTTGTCGGTGTGGATCATCGCGAGGTCCGCGAGCATGCGGCTGGCGACCACGCGCGGCAGATCCGTGCGCGAGAGGTGGCCGCCCTCGTCGGCCTCCCAGAACCGCTCCTGCGCGTAGAGCTTCGAGGGATCGACGCGCATGCGCTCGCCGAGGTACTTCGCCGCGCGGATGTCGCCGACCTCGGCGAGCCGCGTGCCGGCCTCGCCCTGCCAGTGCAGCGTGGGCTTCGGCGACCCCTCGAGCCACTTCACGAGCGAGTCACCGACGCGCGGATCGGCGACGTCCTTCATCATCTCCATGAGCTGCTTCGTCTGGAACCACTCGGTCTCGGCCGGGTCCTTCTTCACGCTGGCGAGCGCGAGCACGAGGCCCTCGCCGCCGATGCCGTCGCGCAGCGCTTCGAGGAACTTCTGCCGGTTCTCCTTGCTCGAGCTGCTGAGCGCCGAGAGCAATGGCGCGCGCGCGGTCTCGTCGCCGATCTTGCCGAGGCCCGTCGCGGCCTCGCGACCGACCTCGGAGTCGGGATCCTTCACGAGCGTGATGAGCGTCTGCGTCCACTTCGGGTTCGCGTCGCGCGAGAGCAGCGTGGCCACGAGCTGACGCACCGACGGGCTCGGATCCGCCGCGAGCTTCGCGAACTCGTCGAGCGACACGAGGCTCGCGAGCCGCTCCGGATCGAACGCGGTGCCGCCGCCGAGGCGCTCGACCTTCGACAGGAAGCCCTTCCTGTACTGGTCCATCGCGTCCTTGAAGACCTGCGGCTCCTTCAGCATGACGAGGGCCCACACGAGCTGCGGCCTGTCGCTGTCGTCGGCCTCCTTGAGCGCGGCGAGCAGCGCGGCCTTGCCGGCGTCGCCCTTCGGCGAGCCGTAGTAGGCGAGCACCTGCGCGGCGACGCCCTTCACGCGGTGATCGGGCTGCTCGAGCGCCTTGATCGCGTGCGTCACGCCCTCGGGATCCTCGGCGTAGGCGAGCTGGATCAGCGCCTCTTGCTGGAGGGCCCACTCGTTCGGGTTCGCGGCCCAGGTGCGCCAGCGCGGGATCTGATCCTTCACGGGCAGGACGAAGATGTTCTTCTTCTCCTTGACGACCTGCTCGACCGTCATCTTCTCCTGGCCCTGCTTGATGCCGAAGAAGAGCGCGGCCGCGCCGCCTGCGACGATGAGCAGCGCCACGATGATCGTGACGGGATTGAAGCGACCCTTCTTGAAGTCGCCGTCGCCGAAGTCGGCGCCGCCGCCGCCGCCGCCCGTGGGCGCGGGGGGCACGGCGCCTCCGCCGCCGGGCGCGCCGCCGGGCAGATCGTCGTCGTCGGGCGGCCACTTCGCGAGGTCGAGCCGATCGGGCGTGCGGAGCCTGCGCTTGACGGGCCTCTCGGTGCCCCCGATCCCCCGGGGAGGAGGCTGTTTTCCGTTGGGAAGAGGAGACGGTTCGGGCTGTGAGTTCGGACGATCGAGCATGGTTCCTCCCCGCGTCGCTCTCGTGCGACCGGCGGAGCGGCGGCGCCGCTTTGCGGGGACCGAACATACCAGGGGACGCCTTTCGGGCGCAGCCGCAAAGAACTTGCTAAGGAGAACGGGTGCCGACGCCCGCCCCTGCTCCCTCCGATGGCAAGGTTCGCTCCTGGGTGTTTGCGGGCCTTCTCGGCCTGGGCGCGCTCGGGGGGGTTTCTCTCTTGCCCCGCGTCGTCGGCGGGGGGAGCCCGTTCGAGGGCAAGCCGGCGCCGGACGCGGTCTTCGCGGTCGCGGCGAACGGTGATCCCGGGGCGCGCATGCAGATCGAGAGCCTCAAGGGCCACCCGGTGGTCCTGGACTTCTGGGCGACCTGGTGTGGCCCTTGCGCCGCGCAGGCCCCGATCCTCGACCGCATCGCGCGAAGGTACGAGAAGCAGGGCCTCATCGTGCTCGGCGTGAACGCGCACGACCCGCCCGCGAAGGCGAAGAGCTACGCCGAAAAAAAGGGACTTTCGTACCCCATCGTGATCGACGCGGGCCAGGAGGCAGCGGAGGCGTACGACGTGCAGAACCTGCCGAGCCTCGTGGTCATCGATCGTGAGGGCCGCGTCGTCCGGTACATGACGGGCCTCGTGGACGAGGCTTCGCTCGACGAGATCGTCGCGGCGACGTTGTAACTAAGCGACCGACGTCGCGCCCTCGGGCTCGTCGAGCGTACGCGGCGCGCGCGCGACCTCGATGCTCGCGCCCTCGTGGCGATGCCTCGCCCACTGGTACGCGAGAAACCGCTCCACCGCGGCGAGCGCGTGCCCCGTGCGCTCCGACGGAAACACCTCGAACGCGTGCTGCGCGCCCGGCAGCTCCGCGTAGAGCACCGGCGCGCGGCTCTCGGCGCGCAGAAGCTCCACGAAGAGCCGCGCCTCCTGCACCGGCACGAGCGAGTCGCGATCGCCGTGCACCACGAAGAACGGCGGCGCGTCCTTGCGCGTGAGGCTCATCGGCGAGGCCTCCTCGAACGCCGCGCGATCCTCGTCGAGCTGTTTCTTCATCACGCTCTTCTCGAGGATCGTCCGCAAGAGCGTGCCCCGCCAGATCCCGCGCCGGTCCGTGAAGTCGTAGACCCCGTAGAACGGCACGCAGGCTTGCACGCGCGTGTCCACGTCCTCGAAGCCCGGCTGGTAGCGCGGATCGTTCGGCGTGAGCGCCGCGAGCGCCGCGAGGTGACCGCCCGCCGATCCGCCCGTGATCACGAGGAAGCTCGGGTCCGCCCCGTGCTCCTTGCCGTGCTCGCGGATCCAGCGGATCGCGCTCTTCACGTCGATCAGGTGATCCGGGAACGTGAAGCGCGGCGAGAGCCGATAGTTCGCCGACACCACGACCCACCCGTGCGCGGCGAGCCGGTAGGCGAGGGGTTTGCCCTGGTCGTCCTTGCTCCCGATCACCCACGCCCCGCCGTGCACGAACAGCACCGTCGGCCGCGGCTTCGTGTTGCCGCGCGGCCTGTAGACGTCGAGCTTGAGGTTCACGCCGCCCGCGCGCGAGAAGACGATGTCGCGCACGACCTCCACGCGCCCGTCGAGCACCGGCAGCGGGAACAGGCGCTGCCGGAGGGAAAAATGCTCGTCGACGTGCGCGCCGATCTCCTCGGGGATCACGCTCCGATACTCCGTCCCGAGCCCTTCGCAGAGCGCCGCCTCCGTCACGTCGCGCGCTTTGCGCGCGTCGATCACGATGCGCACGAGCCCGACCCACGACAGCGTCACGATCGAGAGCGCCATCCAGCCGGGCCATCCGTCGAGCCCGCCGGCCCACACGAAGAGCGCCGTCGCGACGGCTTGCCAGAACAGGTGATGCGCTGCGAGCTCGCCGGTCAGCCACGACGCGAAGAACCCCGCGCCGACCAGCGGCCAGAACTTCCGGGCCGGCCGGAGCGCGTTCAGCGTGAACATGGCCCCGACGGCTGCGGCGATCAGGAAGAGCACGGGGGCGGGGAGCAGGAAGGGCAGGGGCACGTCGCGTGGAGGATGACCGAGTCGCGTGGTGTTGTCCCGCGCCGAGGCGGCTCGAAATGCGCCGCCGGGCGAGCACGGCCCTGCGTGGTATCTTGCGCTGCGATGAAGAAGACGCTCGCGTTCGGGACACTCGGCGAGCTGATCGTGCTCGTGCACGTCGAGCAATCGCCGACCGACCCCGAGTGGAATGCCTACGTCGACGCCTGGGTGGCGCATCATGCCGCGAACAACCGCTCTCGTCTGCTCGTGTGGACCGAGGGCGGCGCGCCGACGGCGGCCCAGCGTCACCGCCTCGACGAGCGCATCCGGAAGTTCGGGCCCGACACCGCGCGCGCCGCGATCGTCAGCGAATCGACCTTCGCGCGGGTGGTCGCGAACGCCTTGAGCGTGATGGAGCATGCGCGCGCGGGCCGGTTTCTGGGTGCGCTCGGCGGGAGCCACGCGCCCGAGTCGTCCCGCGTGTACCGCATGTTTGCCCGGGCCGACCTGCGCCAGGCGCTCGCCTGGCTCGACATCCCTGCCACGCGCGAGCCCGAGATCATTCGCTACCTCGAGCAGCTCCAGGCCGCGATCAAGAACAGCGGCTGACCTTCACGCCCACACGTCTTCGGCCACGCTCGCCACGACCGCGTGCTGGAATCGGAACGTCCGCGCCCGGTCGTACGTCCCCGTCAGGTTCAGCGCGATCTCGTCGAATGAAGCGCACCGCGCGCGCCGGAACCCTTCTTCGTAGAGCATCGGCAGCACGTGATCGATCCCGAACACCACGGGCTCGCCCATCTTTGCGACGCCGTCGCGCGCCGCGACCGACGACGCATCGCGCACGTCCCCCTGGCCCATGCGTTTGCCCACGTGATCGAACAGGATCACCGAGCTCGGGTGCAGTTTTTTCGCGATGCGCCGCAACGTCGCCCGCACGGCCGGTTCTTCCAGGTAATACGTCACGCCTTCCCAGATCAGGAGCGCCGGCTCGTCCGCGCGAAACCCGCTCGAGTCGAGCCGCTCCACGAAATCGTGCACCGCGAAGTCACACGGCACGTACGTCGCATTCTCGAACGGATATCCGGGGAGCGCGGACAGACGCGCGAGTTTGTCCGCCTGCGTCGTCGGGTGATCGACCTCGAAGAACCGCACGCCTTTTTGCCCGAGCCGCGCTGCGCGGGTATCGAGCCCCGCGCCGAGCAGCACCACCTGGGTACACCCTCGCGAAAGCCGGCGCCGCGTCTCGCGGTCGAAGAGCGCCGTGCGCAGCGCCACGAAGAGCTCGATGTGCGGATAACCTTCCTCGTAACGCGCCGCGTCCTCGAACCCGCCGGGACCGGCGAGCGCGCGGGCGAACGGATCGTCGCAGAGCGGCGTTTCTCGCTCTGTCGCTCGCGCTCGGAGGGCCGCCACCATCCTCGCCGTTCGGCTCGGCTGCTGCATCGCCTCAGAATGACAGGGTATGCCGCGGTGCGCAACGTCTACGTTCCACCCGGGACGGACTGCGCGCTTCGCTCGGGTGCGTCGAGTCGCGCGTCCAGCCCGCCGAGGACGAGCGATTTGCGCGGGACGATGTTCTAGGCTCGAATCCATGCGCGCGCTCGTCTCGGCTTTCCTCTCGTTTTCGTTCCTGCTCGCCGCGTGTGGCGGCGGGCCGTCCGCGCAGCAGGAGCCGGCGAAGGCGCCTGTCGTCGAGGTCGGATCTGGCCCCGAGGCGCCGCCTTTGCCCGCGCAGGGGTCCGAGGAGGACGGCGCGACCGAGCCGCGGGAAGCGAAGGCGGTCGAGTCGGTCGACGCCTGCATCGAGCGGATGCGCGCGGGCCTGGGTTTGTCCGAGCGCGTGAAGGCCTCGCCCGAGGGGGCGAAATATGCCGAGGCACTCGCCGCAGAGCGGGCGAGCGACTCGGATGGGGCGCGGAAAGGGTATCTGCAGCTCATTCAGCAATCCCCGGCGTCCGACTACGTTCCGCTCGTCTATTTCGCGTTCGGCGAGCTGTTTCTCCGCGAGGCCGACAAGGATCCGTCGAAGCTCGCGCTGGCGGAGCAGTCCTATTTTCGAGCGGCGCAATACCCATCGGAGAGCACCGTCCATCTCGCGGCGAACTTCCGGATGGCCGAAATCGAGCGGCGAACAGGCCGCCACACGCAGGCGCTTTATTCGCTGGGGAAGATCGCCGGGACGATCGCGAAACATCCCGACGCGCCCTGCGCGGCCGCGTTCGCCGCCCCCGTCCGCGCGAACGTCGTCGCCGTGTACGCCGAAGTGGGCCGGCCGAGCACCGCATTCGCGTTTTTCAGGAAGGTGGGCGGCGACGAGGGCGAAGAGCGCACTCATGCTCTCGCCATGGTCGCCGCGCTCGCGGAGCTCTACGTGCAGCAGCAAAAGCACGACGACGCGGCGACGGCGCTGCTCTCCGCGAATGCGAGTTTTCGCGATACGGCGTATTGCCGGCGGGAGGACCAGCTCGTCACGAAGCTCGGGCCCTCGCTCGCGGCGACGCGCCGGGACGAGCTCGCCCACGCGCACTCGCTTCATTGCGTGCCGCGCTGAGGATTATCGCGAGAGCTTCACCCACGCCGCCGCGAGCACCTCGGCGGCCCGCACGATTTCCGCCTCCGTCGTCCCTCGCCCGAGCGTCAATCGCACCGATCCGATCGCCTCCTCCGGCTTCACGCCCATCGCGAGGATCACGCTCGACGCCGATTCGTGCCCGTCATGGCAAGCCGAACCCGTCGACGCCGCCACCTCCTCCGCCTGCGCGAGCAGCGCCGTCCCGCTCACCCGCGGGAATCGCACGTTCAGCGTGTTCGGCAATCGCTTCTCCGGATGACCATTCAACGCGAGCCCCGGCACCCGCTCCCGGAGCAGGACGAACAGCTTGTCCCGTAAAACCCGTACCCGCGCGCTCTCCGCCGTGAGGTCCCGCATGGCCGCCTTCGCCGCGACCCCGAGCCCCACGATCGACGGCACGTTCTCCGTCCCGGGACGGAGCCCCCGCTCGTGCCCCGCGCCCAGCATGAACGGCGCGATCGGCATGTCTTTCCGGATGAACAGCGCCCCCACGCCCTTCGGCGCATACAGCTTGTGCCCTGCGATCGACAGCAGATCCACCCCGAGCGCGCCCACGTCGATCGGCACCTTTCCCACCGATTGCGCCGCGTCCGTGTGCACGACCGCGCCCGCGCGCCACGCCGCCCGCGTGATCTCCTCGATCGGCTGGATCACGCCCGTCTCGTTGTTCGCGTGCATCACCGTGATCACGCCCGTCTCGTCCCCGAGCTTCGCGGCGATCTCCTCCGCGCGCACTCGCCCCTCCGCGTCGACGCCCACGACATCGACGCGATGCCCGTGCCCTGCGAGCCATGCGCAGAGCTTCGACGTCGCCGGATGCTCGATCGACGACGTGATCATGTGCCTTCGATCGGGCAGCGCCTCGGCCACGCCTCGGATCGCCAGGTTGTTCGCCTCGGTCCCGCCCGACGTGAAGACGAGCTCCTCCGGCGTGCATCGGACGAGCGCCGCGACCTCCACACGCGCCGCCTCGATCGCGGCCCGCGCGCGCCTGCCGTACACGTGGCTGCTCGATGGATTGCCGAATCCGCCGCGCAGCCAGGGCAGCATCGCGTCGACCACCTCGGGCAAGAGCGGCGTCGACGCGTTGTAGTCGAGGTAGATCGGATCTTCGGCGTGCACGATCTCTCGCGGTACTCAGCCCCCGCCTTCGCGTCAAGCTCGCCCTTTCACCGTAGAGCTCGTGCGCCTGCCTTGACAACGTCGCCCGAGCTCGTGCCTGCTTCGCCGCGCGGAGCAATACGAGGAGGATACGAATGAATGCCACGGGCAAGGTTGCGCTTGTGATCGGCGGCAGCGGCGGGATCGGCAAGGCGTCTGCGCTGGCGTTTGGGCGGGCTGGGGCGGCCGTCGTGGTGGCGGCGCGGCGCGAAGGCGCGGGCGAGGCCGTGGCCGACGCGATCACCAGCGCGGGCGGGCGAGCGCATTACGTGCCGACCGACATCACGCGAAAGGCCGACGTGGAGGCTTCTGTGCAGGCGGCCGTGTCCACCTTCGGCCGGCTCGACTATGCGGTCAACGTCCCCGGCATCACGGGCGCGGTCGTTCCGATCGTCGAGTGCAGCGACGAGAATTGGGACGCCATCCTCCAGACCAATCTCACGGGCGTCTTCTGGGCCATGCGGGCCGAGATTCGCCAGATGCTCGCCCAGGGAGGCGGCGGGGCGATCGTGAATGTCTCGTCCGCGGTCGGGAAGCGTTCCTTCCCGGGCCTCGGCCCTTATGGCGCGACGAAGCGCGCGATGGAGAGCCTCACGGAGACGGCCGCCCTCGAATATGCTCGCCAGGGGATCCGCGTCAATGCGATCGCTCCGGGCTCGATCGATACCGATACGTTTCGCGGCTTCACCAACCACGACCCGCAGACCATCAAGGCGATGGCAGAGACGTATCACCCGCTTGCGCGCATCGGCGACCCCGACGAGGTCGCTCAGGCCGTGCTCTACCTCTGCACCGCGGCCACGTTCACCACCGGCGCGACGGTGCCCGTCGACGGGGGCTGGCTCTTCCGCCCCTGAGCCCGACGCCTGCGTCGAGCACGCCTTTTCGCCGCGGGGCCCGTGCGACCGCCTTGACGTGTCGCTCCCGCTCGTGCCTCCATTCGTTATGGGCACCGCACCCCGGCGCCCGCTCGATCAGGAGACGCACGATGAAAATGCTTGGCATCCTTGGAATTTTGATCCTTTCCGCGACCTCCTTCCTCGCCTGTAGCAGCGGCGAGGGCGGGAGCAGCAGCGACAATACGCCGCCCGGCGCTTCGCTCGACATCAAGCCCTCGTTCAGCGCGTGTGGCGGCTTCCTCGCCGCCGGCTCGGAGGGCGCGAAGATCCCGCCGTCCCCCGATCCGGCCACGTATTGCGACGCCGAGCGCCTCCTCTGGAATTACGACCCCGAAACACGCACGCTCGGCCTGCTCGACGCGCGCATGCAGCTCAATTGCTGCGGCCAGCACTCGATCGACGTCGCCGTCGAGGATGGCGTCCACGTCGTCACCCAGACCGACGCCCCGGAAAAACTCGAGGACGGCAGCGAGGCACGCTGCAGCTGCATGTGTGTCTTCGATTATGCGGCCGACGTCTCGCCCGTCGAGAGCTCCACGATATCGATGCGCATCCTGCGCAACGTGACGGACCAGAAGCCGGCCATCACGCTCGTCTGGGAGGGCATGGTCGACCTCACGGCCGGCTCGGGCGAGGTCGTGATCTCCACGGAGAGCGCCGAGCCCTGGTGCAGTAACAAGGCCCCCTGATCCTCGGGGCTTCCCCGCGCGCGCGGCCTCGGTTATCCTCCGGCGCGAAAAGCGGTCCGGAGGGCAAGATCATGGCGGAAAAGTACCGGCTGGTGACGCGGAGCGACTTCGACGGCCTCGTGTGCGCCGTCCTCTTGAAGAAGCTCGGCATCCTCGACGAAATCAAGTTCGTCCACCCGAAGGACATGCAGGACGGCAAGGTCCCCGTCACCGAGCGTGACATCACGACGAACCTCCCGTACGTCGCGGGCGTCCACCTCGCCTTCGATCACCACGCGAGCGAGACGCAGCGGGTCGGCAAGCACGACAACCACATCATCGACCCCCACGCCCCCTCCGCTGCGCGTGTCGTCTGGCGCCATTACGGCGGCAAAGAGAGGTTTGCCGACATCCCCGACGAGATGATGGAGGCCGTCGACAAGGCCGACGCCGCGCAGTTCTCCCGCGACGAGATCCTCTCGCCGAAAGGCTGGGTCCTCCTCAACTACCTCATGGATGCGCGCACCGGCCTCGGCCGATTCCGGCAGTTCCGCATCTCGAACTACGACCTCATGATGCGCCTCATCGACGCGTGTCTGCAGCATTCGGTCGAAGAGATCCTCGAGATGCCCGACGTCAAGGAGCGCGTCGACATGTATTTCGAGCACGAGGAGCGGTTCAAGGAGCAGATCCGCCGCTGCTCCACGGTGCACAAAAACCTCGTCGTGCTCGACCTCCGGAACGAGGAGACGATCTGGGCGGGCAACCGTTTCGTGATCTACGCGCTCCACCCGGAGTGCAACATCTCGATCCACGTGATGTGGGGCCTCAAGAAGCAGAACACCGTCTTCGCCACCGGCAAATCGATCCTCGACCGCAGCAGCAAGACGAACGTCGGCACGCTCATGCTCGAATACGGCGGCGGCGGGCACGAGGCGGCCGGCACCTGCCAGATCGACAACGACAAGGCCGACGAGGTCCTGAAGACCCTCATCGCCCGCATCAACGAAGATGGCTGATCGCTGTCTGCGCGATCGTCGTTCACAACCCTCCTGCGCCGTCGTCCATCCCTCGCCATGATCAAACGTCGCTCGTTCCTCGTCGGCTCGCTCGCCGCGGCCGCGTCCACGACCCTCGGCTGCGCGTCTCAGCCCCCCACGCCGCCCGCGGATCCTGCGGGCGCGGCGGGCGCGGGCGCGGCGCCTCCGCCCCCGACGAACCAGAAGAAGAGCCTGCTCATCCTCGGCGGCACGGGGTTCGTCGGGCCCGCCGTCGTCGAGGCGGCGCGGGCGCGCGGATTCGCCATCACCCTCTTCAATCGCGGCAAGACCCGCCCCGAGCTCTTCCCCGACGTCGAAAAGCTCCGCGGCAACCGCGACCCCGACAAGGACGAGGGCCTCAAAGCCCTCGAAGGCCGTAGCTTCGACGCCGTCATCGACACCTCGGGCTACGTCCCGCGCATCGTCCGCGCCTCGGCGGAGCTGCTCGCGAAGAACGTCAAGCAATACATCTTCATCTCGAGCATCTCGGTCTACAAGGACACCTCCAAGCCCAACATGGACGAGACCGCGGCGGTCGGGACGATCCCCGATCCCACGGTCGAGACCATGGGCAAGGAATTCGAGAATTACGGACCTTTGAAGGCGCTCTGCGAGCAGGCCGCCGAAAAAGCCATGCCGGGCCGCGTCGCCAATGTGCGGCCCGGGTACATCGTCGGCCCGGGCGACGGCACCGATCGATTCACGTACTGGCCGCTCCGCGTCGCGAAAGGCGGCGAAATGCTCGTCCCCGGCACGCCGAACGACCCCATTCAGGTGATCGACGTCCGCGACCTCGCCGAGTGGCTCGTCAAGCTCGTCGCGGACGGCACGACCGGCGTCTTCAATGCGACGGGCCCGGGCGCGCCGCTCACGATGGGCGGCGTGATCGAGGCCAGCAAAAAGGCCTCGCCGAAGAGCGAAGTCAAGCTCACCTGGGTCCCGGCCTCGTGGCTGAAGTCGAAAGAATCGGGCGGCGGTGAGCCGATCGACCTGCCGATCTGGGCGCCGCCCGAGGGCGAGAGCGCGGGCTTCCACCTCGTCAACGTCGACCGCGCGCGCAAGGCGGGCCTCACGTTCCGCCCGATCGACACGACGGTCACGGACCTGCTCGCCTGGTTCAATGCATTGCCCCCGGAGCGCCAGGCCAAGCGCCGCGCGGGCCTCTCGCCCGAGCGCGAGGCCGAGCTGCTCCGCGCGTTCCACGAGGAATCGAAGAAGAAATAGCCGCCTCAGCGCGGATCGAGCGCCTCGCAGACGGGCGGTTTTACGTTCGTGTTCCAGCGGAACGAGTGAAGCCACCCGTCGAGCGTGCGCTGAGCCATCGGGTCGTTGAAAGATTGCAGGAACACGAGCGACCCTGTCCCGCCGCAGATCGGGACCATCACGGCTCGCATCGAGATCGCCGTGTCTCCAATCGTCCACCACCGCTCGATCCCGGCCCCGAGCGGCGTCGCCACGGGCCCGGTCCTCGCGGCCACCACCTGTTTTCCTTCCGCGCCCTTCGCGATCCCGCCCGCGACGTCGGCGAAGAGTTTTTCCTGGAATCGTGGCGTCGTCACGAGGTCCGAGACGAACAGGGCCCCGCTGACGAGCACGTCGGGGCGGCTGATCCGGAGCTCGAGCCCCTCGTATCCCACGACGGCGTGGAGTCCGAACGGGATCCGCCCGCCGATGCCGAGCCACCGGCTGACGTAATCGTGATCGACGAGGAAACCACGCTCGCGCTGCGGCAAGGGCGCGCGCGGCAGGAGCCGGTACGGTAGCGCCACGGGAGGGCTCGCGGGCGCGGCGATCGGCGCGTCGAGGATCTGCTTCGCAGCCGCCTCGGCGATCGGCCCTGACAAACCACGGACCACGGCCACGCGGTTTTTCTCGGCGCGCACCACGATCCCGCCGTCGATCGACGTGGCCCCGAGCGACAGCGCGCGCAGGCATCCGGGCCGCGATTGGATCGCCGTGACGAACTCGGCCGCGTCGCTCTCCGAATCCCACGCCGTGCTCCACAGCAATCCCACCCCGCCGTTCGGCGCCGCGACCAGCGTGTACCGATCGCCGCCCCAGCCCGCGGCTGCCGCGGCGGAGAATGGCGAACATCGATCGAGCACGACACGCGTCTCCAGCTCGCCGAGCGTCCCTTCGTCGAGCGTCCGATACCCCTCGGGCGCGCGCGGCGCCGCGAGCGCGATGGGCCGCTCCCCGGCGAGGTATTTTTCCGGATGGATCACCTGCTCGGTCGACACTGGCGGCGACGCGAACATTCGATTGACGAGATCGAGCCCGCCCGCGCGATAAAGCTCCGCGACCATGGCCGTACCGGCGTGATACCGGAAGAGGAGCCGCTCGCGCACGATCGGCAGCGCGCGGAACAGCGCCGCGTCCCCGTCGCCGGCGACGAACCGCTCGGCCGGCACGTCATGCATCACGTCCGCCGCTCGCCGCACCATGCGCTGGAACGGAACGCCGCGCTCCGTCGCGAGATACGCGAACATCGTGAGCATCGCATCGCCTTCGAGCAGCGATCCGTACGCGAGAACCTCGTCCGCGCCCATCGTCGCCTGCTTCTGCGCGTCCGGCCGACCGAAGCTCTGATCCTGCAATGCGTGCTCGATCTCGTGCGCGAGGATCGCCCGCTCCTTCTCGGCCTCGGCCTCGTTCCGCGGCCGAGACGCGCGCACCACGATGATCCTTTGTTCGTGATCGTAAAACCCGCGCACCTGCTCCTCGAGCACCTCACGCGTGCTGCTCGGCGGCGCGGCGCCCGGCTTTCCGTCGGGCAAGAGATCGAACGCCAGATGAAATGCCTTCCGTGCCTCGTTCTCGGCCGCCGCCGCCTTCCGCTCGGCCCGCTCGCGCAGCGCCGCGAGGAACGCCGGCTCGTCGAGCAAATACACCGGCACGGGCGCGCGCTGCGGCAATCCGCGCAGATGCGCGACCTCGGCGACGAGCGCCTGGATGCGCTCCTGCGTGAGCGGCGCCGGGGGCGCGGACGCGGCGGGGTTTTCCGCGGCAGGCGGCGGGGACCCGGCACACCCGGCGAGAGCGAGGAGAAGCCCTACTGCACTGGCTCTTTGACCTGCTCGATCACCCATCGCGCGATCTCCTTCGCCCCGGGCCCCGCGAAATGCATTCCATCCGGCCGGATCGCCGCCCCTTCGTTCTCCATCGTGCATTCTCCACCGGGACAGAGGCGCGCCGCGAGATCGAACATGCGCACGCGCGCATCACGCTTCGCCGTCCGCTCCAGCAGCGTGTTGTAGCAATCGACCTGCGCGTTCAGCCCCGGCCTCTGCCACCCGCCCACCGGATACGGCACGCGCGCCAGATACACGCGCCCGCTCTTGTCCGCGAGGACCTTCAGCTTTCGCTCGAGCTCGTCCGCGTATGCATCGTCCCATTCCGGCTCGCACACGTGCTGCCAGCGCCCATCGATCTCCACCGGCGCGAAATACCCGCCGCCGAGCACCACGAGCGTCACGTCGGGGCGCAGCTCCTCCACGTCGCTCGCCCAGCGCTTGCCGCAATCGCCGCCGGCGTGCGGCTCGTTCGTCAGCGAGCGCGTCGGCAGCTTCCCCTCCATGATGCTGCAATTCGGCGTGCCTCGCTGGCTCACGATCGTCCCCGTGCCCGCCTGCACCGATTGCATGCGCTCGCCGAGCGACTCCGCCACCGAGTCGCCGATCATCAGAATCTTCACCGCATTCGGGGCCGCCGGCCACGGCAAGAGCTGCAGCCCCACCCGCATCACCGCGCGGTGCTGCGTGCCGACGAGCAGCGCGCCGAGGCAGAGCGCCACCGACGACGAGAGCACGAGCGCCGGCCGCCCGAACGGCGCGCCACGCTTGCGGATCGGCTGCTCCAGGAAATGATAGGAGATCAGCGCAACCCCGAACGTCGCCGCGTACCGGAGCGCCGAGAGCCCGAGTCCGGACAAACCAATTCGCTCCGGCCGCAAGACCACGTAGATCGGCCAGTGCCAGAGATAGAGCCCGTAGCTCACGAGCCCCACCCACGCCACGGGTCGGAACGCGAGCGCCCGCGCCACGAGGCTCTGCTCGCCGTGCGCCGCGCACAGGATGAGCACGAGCACGCAGAGCTCCGTCCCGAAAAAACCTCCGCGATAGAGCAGCGGGTTCTGCCCGTCGAGCTTCACCCACGCAACCCCGAGCCCGATCGCCGCGAGGAGCCCGAGCCCATCGAGCGCCCGCACCACCGTCTTGTTCTTCGACGTCCCCCGCTCGGCCATCAAGCACGCGAGCGAGGCGCCGAGGAGGATCGCCACGCCGCGAGTATCCGTGCCCATGTAGGCCCGCGACGTATCCACCCGGTTGCCCAGCCAAACCATCACCGCCCCCGACAAAAGGGCGAGTGCGAGCGATACACCGAGCATCACCCGCCGCGAGCCCCGCGACAGGTAGAGCACGCCGAACGCGAGCAGCGGCCAGACCACGTAAAACTGCTCCTCGATCGCGAGGCTCCAGGTGTGTTCGAGCGGCGAGGGCACCTGGAACATGTCCCAGTAGCTGCGCCCCGAGAAAATCGCGCGCCAGTTTGCCACGTAGGCCAGCGTGGCGAGCCCGTCCTTGCGGATCCGATCGAGCTCTTCGGGCTTCGCGAGGTGATGCGCATACGCCGCGACCGCCGGCAGGAGCGCGAGGAGTGCCGGGAAGAGGCGGCGCGCGCGGCGAATCCAGAAAGCCTTGAGATCGATCGTCCCGGCCTTGTTCCACTCGGCGAGCAAGAGCGAGTGGATGAGGTATCCGGACAGCACGAAGAACAGGTCGACGCCGAGATACCCGCCGTCGAGCCGTCCATCGTGGAACAAGAGCACGCCGAGCACGGCGAGGCCCCGCAGGCCGTCGAGCGCGGGCAAATGCGGGATGGTGGCGCGGCGGAGGGGATTGGCGGGGGTGTGTTCGAGGGCAGGCGGGCTCACGGGCAGCCCGGGAGATAGCGCATTCCGGGCGCCCGGGACATGAAGAATGTGCGGCCGATGTTAGTGAACGACGGCGGCGCCGTCGGGCATGCCCGCTTCTTCGGCTTCCGGCTGCGGGGCGCCCGGCCTCCGGACGAGCCGGCCCGTGGGCACGAGCGTCGACGTGGAGCCGCGCAGCTCGCGGAAGTAATACTTTCGGAAAAACAGCGTCGGCGCGTCGGTCGGGACGGACGGCTCCTCACCCGGCGGCGGCACCTCGGGCGGATTCGAGGTCTCGAGCACCTCCCGATCCTCGGCGAGGATGTTGTTGAACTTCGTGGCGATCCACGTGAGCACCTCCGAGCCGAAGAACGTCCGCGACGAGGCGAGCATCATCTTCGTATGGCCCTCGTCGACCGGAATGCAATAGACGGCCAGGTGCATCCGGCGCTTCGGATCGTCCATGATCACGAGCTCCATCGCGTTTGGCTTGCGCCATTTCAAGAATTGCTTCTCGGCATCCTCGAAGTCCCATTTCGAGTAAATGAGGCCGCCGAAGGGAGCGGGCTCGACGCGCATCTCGAGCGTCGTGTCCGGGCGGAGCTTTTTCCGGATGTCGCGGCCGATGCTCTTGCGATGGATGAAAGGCAGGTGGGGCGTGTCGAGCATGTTCTCCATGGCCCGCGTCCAGTGCGTCTTCCAGATCTCCTGGGTGAAGCCGACGTGCCACCCCTTCTCGACCAGCGCGGGCGGCGGCTCGGGCTCCGTGCCGGCGGGATCGGGGCCCGTGAAGACCCAGATCAGCCTGCCGACCTCGCGCACCGGCACGGCCGTCGCGCCATAACGAGCGCGCTTGTCCGACGAGACGTGGTTCAGCGGGATCTTCGCGCAGGCGCCGTCCTTCTGGAACGCCCAGCCGTGAAAAGGACACGCGAGGCAGCCGTCCTCGTCGAGCTGGCCGAGCGAGAGCGCGACGCCGCGGTGCGGACATCGATCGAGGAGCGCGCCGATGCCGCCTTTGCCATCCCGGAAGAGGGCGATCGTCTCGCCGGCGACCTTCACCGAAAGCGGCTTCTTCTTGAGCTCTTTGGCCAGGATGACCGGCGTCCATACGTTGGCGAAGCTCTCGAACACGGTTGCCTCCTGCTTTGTTACACCAAGTGTTCTAATAAATCACGGGTCGTTGTCAAGCCCTCGTCCGCGGCGATCGCGGCGGTCGCGGAGGCGCGCTCGCGGGCGAGATCCGTGGTCGCGAAATACTCGGTGATCCAGGAGGTCATGTCGTCCTCGCCCGGCGCGCGCGTGGCGCAGTAGAGGACACGCGTCGTCGCTCCGGTCTCGGGGAAGCAGTAGATGCGCGTGCGCATTTCGGGCGCGTTCGTCGGCAAATGGAGCTCGACGCAGCCGGGCGCGCGAAACGTGAGCACGGGCTCGTCGGGTGCGCCCTGGGCCCACGTGAAGGGCAGATTCGCCGGATCGAGCAGCGCCTCGATCACGCGCGCGAACGGCGCGGACCAGGTCTCTCCGTGGACCACGAGAGGCCGCACCGGATCGATCGCGGGAAGCGGCGGGCCCTCGGCCGGGGCCTCTCGGCCCGTGAAGATCCAGACGAGCCCGAGGGCCTCGCGCGCGGGCAGGCGAGCCTCCAGCGTGATCACCTCGGACGGCGAAGGAGACGAGCGATCGAGACACGCGCCGGGCTCCCCGCGCCCGTCGCGAAAGAGCAAGATCGGCTCCCCGGCGACTCGCACCCGCCGAGCCTCGTCCCGCAGATCCCGCGCGGACAAGACCGGCGTCCAGACGTTCGCGAAGCCTTCGAACATGCAAGCCTCCGTTTTGTAGAACGTTAGAGTTACGAAAAAATCGAGGCTCGTCAAGGCGGCCGAGCCTGGTCCACGAGAGAGGCCGCGCCCGACGCTTGAACTGGAGGATGGATGTTCTAGAGTACCGAACGAAGGTATGGGCAGGCCCGCAGGTTCACGCAATCCGGACTTCGAGGCGACGCGCGCGTCGCTCGTCGCGGCCGTGCAGAAGCGGCTCTCGGAGCCCGACGGCCCGCGGGCGAGCTTCCGCGAAATGGCGGCATCCGCGGGGGTGAGCGTGGCGACGCTGCGGCATTATTTCGGCTCGCGCGAGGGCGTGGTCTCGGCGGTGCTGTCGCATTGGCACGAGCGCGGGCAGCGGTACATGCTGGAGGTCGCGACGGGGCCGCTCCTGCCCGTGCGCGCGTCGCTGCGGGGGTTCTTGTTTTACCTGGAGCTCGGCTTCCGGGGCGGCGTCGAGGAGGTGCACGCGATAGGCATCGCCTGCGGCCTGCGCGAGCCCACGCTCGGCCCGAAATACCTCTGCGAGGTGCTCGATCCGACGCTCGAATCCGTGGAGGCGCGCCTCGCGCGGCACATGGCGCGGGGCGAGCTCCGCGCGGGGGACGTGCGGCAGATGGCCCTCGCGCTGGTCGCGCCGCCCCTGCTCGTCCTCCTGCATCAAGGCTCGCTCGGCGGGGCGAAGACACGCCCGCTCGAATGGGACAAGTTTGCCGACGAGCACGTCGACGCATTTCTGCGCGCCTACGGCACGGGCCACGAGGCGCCGCCCGAGCCGGGCGCCGAGGCGTCGTTCGGCGGCGGCGGGCTGCCGCGAAAACGGCCGCGCAGCGGGCAAAACGAGGCCTGAACGATCAGCGTTCGTCCGGGTGAAGGCCGAGCGACGCGACCGTCTCCGGCGTCGCGGCCTCGACGAACGCGCGAATGCTCGCCGCTTCCATGGGCAGATCATCCATCCAGCGCCGCACGGTCCGGTCTTTTCCTGCCGTGACGAGAGATCGGCCTCCCTCGGCGAACGTGACGGCGAAGACGTTGCCCTCGTGCCCTTCGAGCAGCCGGCTCTCGCCCGCTTCGAGGTCCCATAACCGCACGATGCCGTCCGCGCCCGCCGTCGCGAGCCGGCTGCCCTCGGGCGAGACGTCGAGCCCCGCGACGACGCCTCGATATCCTCGCAGGACGTCGAGCAATCGGCCGTCGACCGCGCTCCACAGTTTTACGTTGGCCTCGCCACCAAGCGTCGCGAATCGTTTGCCGTCCGGGAAAAACACGAGCCGCGTGAGCCCTGTTCCGGCCGCGTCGATGACGTGGCGCGCGGCGCCCGTGGTCACGTCCCAGAGCCGCACGGAATGGTCCATGCCGCCCGACGCGAGCAGGCCGCCGTCCGGGGAAAACACGAGCACGTGCGCCGCGTCGCGGTGGCCGGCGAGAATCGTTTCCCGGCCCGTGACGAACTCACGCAGGACGACCCGCCCATCGCCGAACGAATACGCGAGGCGCGCGCCGTCCGGGGAAAACGCGAGCGCGGTCGTCGCCGCCGAATGACGCGCGAGGACCTGCCCCTCGCCGCCCTTCGTGGGAAAACTCCGAATGGCCCCGTCCTCGCCCGCGGAGACGATACGCGCGCCATCCGGCGAAAACAGGACGACATTCGCCGCGCCCGTGTGGGCCTCGAACGAGAGCGCCGCGCCCTGCGTGCTGAACACACGAACGCGGCCATCCGCGCCCGCCGAGGCGATCGCCGCGCCGTCGCGGGAAAACGCGACGCCCCGCACCTCGCCCGCGTGATTGCCGAGCGTGCGCGTCGTCCCGTCCGCGAGGTTCGTCCAGACGACCGCCCCGTCGGCGCTGCCCGAGGCGACACACGTTCCATCGGGCGAGACGGCGATCACGCCCGCCTCGTGCTCGTGCACGGCCACGACGCGGTCGCGCAGCGCTTCGAGCGAATAGACGCGCAGGCTGTTGTCGTAACTCGCGACGAGCGCGCCCTCGCCGTCGCGGGAAAAGTCGACATCCGACAAGGAATCGTTCGGGCCGCGGAACACCCGCGACGTCCCGGAGGCCACGTCCCACAGGCGCGCGGTCTGGTCCGCGGAGCCGGTCAACAAATGCTTGCCGTCCGGGGACAGGGCGAGCGTGTAAATCGTCCCCTCGTGCCCCTTCAGCACGCGGGCTTCCCCCGTGCGGACGTCCCAGATGCGGACGGCGCGGTCCTTGCCCGCGGAGACGAAGCGCGAGCCGTCCGGGAGAAACACGAGCCCGCGCACCATTGCGGTGTGGCCTTCGAGCCGCTTCGACTGGCCCGTCGAGACGTCCCACAATCGAACGTCTCCTTTCCGGTCGCCCGTGGCCACGAGCGCTCCATCGGGCGAGAATGCGATGGCCTCCGTCTCCTGCGCCTCGCCCTCGAAGCGGCGCTCGGACCCGGTGTCGGCGTCGTAAAGAACGAGCGAACCTGCCCCCACGAAGGCGAGGGTGTGCCCGTCCGGCGAAATGGCGAGATGTCGCTCCGTGCCGCCTGCAGACCAGGCACGCTTGCACTCCCTCGCAGCGAGGTCCCACACGCATACGGATCCATCGCGAGCCCGGGAGGCGAGGCGCTGCCCGTCCGGGAAGAATTGAATCGCGCCGAGCGGCGCCGCGTGTCCCGCGAGGACCGTGGTTTCGCTCGTCTGCATGCTCCAGAGCCGGATCGTGGTGTCCTTGCTGCGGCTGGCGAGCCAGGAGCCATCGGGAGAGAATGCCGCGTCCCAGACCTCGTCGGTGTGTCCTTCGAGTACGCGTGCCTTTGCCGTCGCCACGTCCCAGAGCCGGAGCGTCCGGTCGTCGCTCGCCGTGGCCACGAACCGGCCATCCGGCGAAAAGGCCGCGCGATTGATGCCCGCCATGTGGCCCCGGAGGAGCAGCGGGACGCCCCTCGAAATCGCGTCCGCCGCCACGAGCCGCTCGCGCCGATGCCCCCGGAACGACGCCGAGAGGGTCTTGAGCCAGGCGAGCGCCGCGAGCGGATCCCGCGAGGCCGCCGCGCGCGCCTCGACGAGGGTGAGCGTATCGGCGCGCTCCGATTCCCGCCGCTCGGCCTCCGCGGCCCTGTCGCGCTCGCGCCGCGCCTCGTCACGCGCGTCGAGGACGCGTCCGACCGCGAGCGCGCCCGTGACCGCGAGCGCGAGGGCCGCGGCGAATGTCATGAGCAACGTCGCGCGATGGCGCCGACCGAAGCGCCGGATCCGCTCGCGAGCCGAATAATGGTGTGCCTGGACAATCTGCCCCGTCTGGAAGCAGCGCAAGTCCGCGGCGAGCTCGCCGGCCGTCCGGTATCGGTCGGCCTTGGACCGTGCCATGGCCTTTTGCACGATCGTCACGAGGTCGCGCGGCACGCCCGGCTGGAGCTCTTCGATGGGCGCCGGCGGCTCGCGCAGCACGCGCCGGACGATATCCATCGGGTATTTGCCCTCGTAGGACGGTTTGCCCGCGAGCAGGTGATACAGAATCGCGCCGATCGCATACACGTCCGCGCGCTCGTCCACGCTGCGCCCCGCGGCCTGCTCGGGCGGCATGTACCCGGGCGTGCCCATGACCACGCCGAGCACGGTGAGCGCCATCGAGCCCGACGAGGATGGCGAAGACAATCTCTTCGGCGGCAGCTTCGACGAAGGCGGCGCGGGGGATTCCTCGTCGAGGTCCTTCGCGAGCCCCCAATCGATGACCACGGTCTCGCCGAACGGACCGAGCAAGATGTTTTGCGGCTTCAGGTCGCGATGAATGATGCGCTCGTTGTGCGCATACGCCATCGCCTCGGCGACCGCGAGCACGTGGGGGAGCAGGGCGAGGCGTTGATCGAGCGTCGTCGCCTCCTCGATGAAATGGTCGAGCGAGCGGCCGGAGACGAGCTTCATCGCGAAAAACGGCTCGCCCGAGGGCCAGACGCCCGCCTCGTAGAGCGGCACGATCGAGGGGTGCTGCAAGCGCGCCGTGATCCGCGCCTCGCGGATGAACCGCTCCTCGGCCTGCGGGTCGCGCGTGATGAGCTCCTTCAGCGCGACCGGGCGATCGAGGTGCGTGTCGTGCGCCCGCAGGATCCGGCCGATGCCGCCCTTCGCGACCTCCGATTCCACCGCGTACGTCTCCCGATCGACCACGCGTATCCGCCGCGCGGCCGCGCTCTCCGGGGCATTCTCGTCCTCGCCGTCGTCCCTGCCGGTGCGGGCGATGAGCGAATCCATCGGGGGCGCGGGCAGCGTCGCCTCGCCGAGCGCGCCGGGCCGAACGCCTCTCCCCTCCGCGGGATCGAGCGTCGCGGCTTCGAGCGGGGAGGGGAGCGTGCGTCCGGCGGTCACGGCCAATCGAAGAGCGCGCGGCTCGCAAAGCCCAGGGTGACGCTCGCCATGTTCGCGGCGAACGCCCACCCGAGTGTCTTTTTCTTACCGATGAACCGGAAATACCCCGCCTCGGCGGTCACCGCGAACGTCTCGGCGATGACCACCATGATCCAGTATCGCGGGACAGCCGAGATCCACAACGAGGGATGGGGCGCGAACACGGCGAGATAGAAGCGCTCCCAGAGGTTTGGAATGACGAACCAGACGATCGGGTGCGTCAGCGCGCTCGCGCCGAATGCCTCGTACACGCGGACGCGGAGCCCGTAGACGTAGATCGGGATCTCGACGACCTGCGTGAAGACGAATGCCCAGAACCAGTCCACCCCTCACCCCGCGGGCTCTACGCGGCGTTTCACTCGGTAGAGGGCGAGCGCGGCCAGGGCGACGGTGATCGCGAGCGGCGCCCCTTCGTTCGAGCTTCCGACTGCCGACACGGAGCAGCCCTTTTTCTCGGCCACGGACACGGTCGCGGCGGACGGCGTCGGGCTCGGGGTCTTTGCGTCGGCCGGCTGCGGGGTCTGGGTCTTCGTGTCGGCCGGCTGTGTGGCCGGGGCTTTGGCGCCTGCCACGCAGCGGAGCAGCTCCCGGCCCCGGAGGTCCTTCACGCCGGTGCACGTGCCGGCCGCGCCCTGGGGATCGGCGCATGCATCGCCGGACTTCTTGTCGTAACAGCTCTCTTCGAGCGGCCCGACCTCGTCCGCGGCCGCGGAGGCGGAGCCGACGAGCGCGGCGAGCGCGAGGAGGACGCCGGAAAGTCGGCGCGGGAAGGAGGGTTTGTCCTGGGAAATGGGGGCGCGCATCCAGCACAACTCGCTCCTTCGCCCGGCGAAGTCAAGGGCGACGGGGGCGCCGAGGTGCGGCGGGGCGGGGCGCCGGCGTCCGGGGCCGGATCGAGAGCACGATTCTACCCCCTCGACATCCGGCGCGAGGGGGCGGCAGAATGGGGGGCCATGTCTCGATGGGTCGCTTGCGCCGCGCTCGTCCTCGGACGCTCTTCGGGCGCGCTCGCGCGCGGGCGGGCTGGAGAACGTGTCGAAGGCGCGCGAGATCGCGCTCGCCGAGGCCCTCGCGACCTACGAGCGCCTCGCCGCCGAGCCGCTCGGCCCGACGTCGCCGCCCGCGTTTCGCAAGGCGCGCGAGGAAGGCAGCAAGCGGGAGCGGGCCCTGCTCGCGCTCGTGCCATCGCTGCTCGTCGTCGTGACGGGCGCGGCGACCGAGGACGTGAAGGCGACGGTCGACGGCAAACCGCTCGCGCTCGGGACCGGCGTGGCCACGCGCTCCGTGCGCGGCGGGAAGGAGGACGCCCGCCGTCCCGGCCTCGGTCGCGCCCGGGCCTCTGCCCGCGACCGACGCGAAGACCGCCAAACCATTGCCTTCCGTGACGACGAAAAAGACGCGTGACCTCAGGTATTGAGAGACCATGGCGAGCACGAAAGCCAGTACGACGAAATCGACGAAGACCACCAAGAAGGCGGCCGCGAAGACGGCCAAGACGACGGCAAAGAAGGCCGCTCCCCCGGCGAAAAAGGCGGTTCGTGGGGCGAGCAAGATGGAGGGGCCGGGCGGAACGCTGGAGCGGTTCCGCGTCATTTGCATGAGTTTTCCCGAGGCGACCGAGGTCGAGGCCTGGGGGCATCCGACGTTCCGGGTGCGCGATAAAATCTTTGCTGGGATCGGCGGAGAGAATGGCGTGTGGTCGTTCGGCGTGAAGACCACGTTCGAGATGCAGGCCGGGCTCGTGGCCACCGATCCGCGATTCACGATCGCGAAATACGTGGGCAAGCACGGATGGGTCGACGTGCGGATCGACGAGCAGAACGACGGCCCGATCGACTGGAACGAGGTGCGGGCCCTCGTCGCGGGCAGCTACAAAATGATCGCCCCGAAAGCCCTCGCCGCGCGCGTGGACGACTGAGCCGCTCGCCTTTCCACGTCACATCGTTGACGTGTCCGCGGGAAATTCCTTCCGAGGTGTAATCGTTTTTGCGTATTTCCCGCTCGACGCTGCGACGAGCGACATGATAGTCCCTTCGTGGTACTGCATGGGTTCGTGGAGACTGTAATGGATTCGGCTTGGTTCCAGCATTGCCCTGGTATCCTCGTGGCCACGAGTCAGGAGGGCGCGATTTCCGGCTTCAATCCCGAGGCCGAGCGTGTCCTCGGAGCCGAGCGTGTGCGAGGCGGCTCCTTGTTCGAGTCCCTTCACCCCGATCACAGGGACGCGGTCGCGTCGGCGTGGGCGAAGATGAGCGAGGGCGAAGACTGGAATGCCCTCTGCCAAATGCGTGACGCCGACGGCCTCTATCGTTCGTTTTCATTGCATGCGCGGCGCGCGGCGGGGCGCTCCGAGATCTACGTCACCATTGTCCCGACGCCGGGCGTCTCTTCGGGTCGGCTCGCGGTGCCGCCTGCGGAAGACCTCGCATTGCTGCCCCCAATCGCGCCCGAGCGTGTCCTTCGCGCGATCCTCGATAGCCTGGATCTATCGGCGTACGTGATCGATCAGGAGGGCACGTACCTGCTGCACGACGGCAAGGGGTGCAGGACCGGCGGCAACGAGCCCGGGACGCTCATCGGACAGAACCTCTTCGAGCTTTACAAGGACGTGACCGATGGAGTGGCCGCCATCCGTCGCGCGCTCGAGGGAGAGTTCATCAATTCGACGAATGATGCACTCGACATCCTGTGGGAGAGCTGGTTCGTTCCGATACGCAACAAGGAGGGCGAGACCACGCACATGCTGGGCCTGACGCTCGCCAAGCGCGACATGCGAAAAGCAATGCTCGAGCTCCGGACGAAGATGGAGCTCATCGAGCGGCAAGAGGAGGTCATCCGGAACCTGGAGACGCCCGTGATCCAGGTCTGGGAGAAGGTGCTGACGCTCCCGATGATGGGCGTCGTCGACAGCCGGCGCGTGGCGCGCGTGATGGATGACCTGCTCTCGGCCGTGGTGCGCACGTCGGCGCGGTTCGCGATCCTCGATCTGACCGGCGTCGATATGGTCGACACGATGACGGCGAGCCATCTCTTCAGCCTCATTCGCGCGATCCGGCTGCTCGGCGCGGAGGGCATCGTCACGGGGATCCGGCCGACGGTGGCGCAGACGATGGTGACGCTCGGGCTGGATCTGTCGAGCCTGACGACGTGCGCGAACTTGCGCGAGGGGCTCCGGCTCTGCATTCGCCGGATGGTAGACGAGACGCGTGTTCGTCGGGACGAACAGCCTCAATAACCGACCATATCCTCCTGCCGCGGCAGGTTCTCCACCTCGCGCGGGCCCTCGGCGAGCAAGGCGCGGCCGCGGCGGAGCGCGAGGTGGCAATCCCGCACCGTGGTGCAATCGCGGATCCAGCCGACGATCTTCGAGCGGCGCGCCACGACCTCGACGTCGAACGCCCAGATCATGGCCATGAGCGGCCAGACGAAGAAGCGGCCGGGGCTCACCCGGCTGCAGAGGGCCGGCGGGACTCGTTCGCCGCCGAAATGGCCCTCGGCCGCGGAAAGAATGAATCCGGTGAGCGCCGAGCGGAACGTCTGGTTCGCATAGACGTGCTCGATGCAGCGCTTGTAGAAGCCATACCCGGGGCTCGTCGGTTCGAGGCTCACGGCGCCGAGGAAGCCGCCCGCCTCGGTGAGCTCGGCGATGGCGCGCAGGCTGGCGGCGTCCGAGACGCCATTGAAGCGGTCGGCGCCGAGGCCGATCGAGCAGAGCAGCTTGAGCTTCAAGCCGGAGAGCGAAGCCACCGCGCCGACGGAGACCGCGTCCTCGATCGGATCGCCGAGCCCCTCCTCGTCGCCGCGCATCAGCGAATCCGAGCCGCCGTCGACGAGGATCACGGCGTCGACGGCGTGCCGGCGGACGAGCTCGGCATAAAAATCGCGGAGAGCGGGCACGGTGAAGGCCCGCGCATAATAGGCGTAGACGAAATGCGGCGCGCCTTCGGGGCGCTCCTGGTCGAGGAAGCTCGCGAGGTGCACCTCGGGGCCGTAATCGGGCGGGGGGCTCGAATGTCCGAGGACCCGCTTGACGACGGCGCCGGTCTCGGCCGTATACACGACGGGCGCGTCGTCGATCCGCTCGGGCTCCCCGAACGAATAACTGCCGAGGATCACGCGCTTGCCGAGGCGTTCGAGCTCGGGCAGGAGCGTCGCGCCTTGCAAGAAATCGAAGCCTCCGCCGCAGCCGCAGAGCAGGACGGTCTCGATGGCGGGGTCGGCGAGGCGCGCGAGGAAGGTCGGGAGCATGGCGCGGCGCCAAGGATACCACGGCGCCGGCCGAGGCGCGTAGAACGAGCGCGTCAGCGGCGTCGTTTCGGCGTGCCGGGCTCGATGTGCCGCGTCGGCGCGCGGCCCTCGCCGCGGAGCCGGGCCGCGAGGTAGTCGCGGTTCATTTGCGTGATGACCTGGAGGGGAATGCTCTTCGGGCACGCGGTCTCGCATTCCCCCGCGAACGTGCAATGGCCGAATCCCTCGGCCGCCGCGGCCCGGACCATGCGCAGCGCGCGCCGCCCGCGCTCGGGCTGGCCCTGCGGGAGTTTTCCGAGGTGCGTGATCTTCGCGCCCGTGAAGAGCGCGGCCGAGGCATTCGGGCAAGCCGCGATGCAGGCGCCGCACGCGATGCACGCCGCGGCGTCCATGGCTTCTTCGGCAAAGTCCTTGGGGATCGTCGATGTGTTCGCCTCCGGCGCATTGCCCGTGTTGACGGAGACGTAGCCGCCCGCGGCGATGATCCGATCGAGCGCGCTGCGGTTGATGACGAGATCCTTGATGAGAGGAAATGCCTTCGCCCGGAAGGGCTCGAGGAAGAGCGTCTCACCGTCGCGGAAGTTCCGGAGATAGACCTGGCACGCGGCCGCGCCCTTTAGCGGGCCGTGCGCGAGGCCGTTGACCATGAATCCGCACGTGCCGCAGATACCCTCGCGGCAATCGCTATCGAATGCGATCGGCTCCTCGCCTTTTCGTACGAGGTCCTCGTTGACGACGTCGAGCAGCTCGAGCAGCGACATGTCGGGCGAGGCCTCCGCGGTCTCGTACCGGACGAACCGGCCCGGCTCCTCGGGGCTCCGTTGACGCCAGACCTCGAGCGCGATCCGCATCACTTGTAGCTCCTTTGCATGGGCGGGGCCGCCTCGAAGACGAGCGGCTCCTTGTGCAGGACGGGCGGTTCGCCCTCGCGCCATTCCCACGCGGCGACGTAGGCGAAATGCTCGTCGTCGCGCAGGGCCTCGCCGTCCGGCGTCTGGTACTCCTCGCGGAAATGGCCGCCGCAGGACTCCTCGCGGCGGAGGGCGTCGCGGCAGATGAGCTCGGCGAGCTCGAAATAATCGGCGACGCGGCCGGCGGTCTCGAGCTCCCGGTTCAAGGATTCGCCGTGGCCGGGGACGAGGATTTCCCGGTAAAACTTCTCGCGCAGCTCGGGGATCCGGGCGAGCGCGCTTTCGAGGCCCGCGCGGCTCCGCGACATGCCGCATTGGTCCCAGAGCAGCTTGCCGAGCTCGCGGTGGAACGAGGCGGCGGTGCGCTTGCCGTGCACCGAGAGCAGCCGCTCGATGCGGGCGGCCGTGGCCTTGCGCGCCTCCTCGAACGCGGGGTGAGAATCGTCGATCGCCGGTGGCTTCGCGCGCGCGAGGTAGCTGCCGACGGCGAGCGGCGCGATGAAATAGCCGTCGGCGAGGCCCTGCATGAGCGCGCTCGCGCCGAGCCGGTTCGCCCCGTGATCGGAGAAGTTCGCCTCGCCGATGACGAAGAGGCCGTCGATCGTGCTCATGAGATCGTAATCGACCCAGAGGCCGCCCATCGTGTAATGAATGGCCGGGTAGATGCGCATCGGGGTGCGGTAGGGGTCGTCGCCGGTGATCTCGGCGTACATGGCGAAGAGGTTTCCATACCGCTCGCCGATGACGTCCGCGCCGAGGCGGCGGATCGCGTCCGCGAAATCGAGGTAGACGCCGAGGCCGCTCTTGCCGACGCCGCGGCCCTCGTCGCAGACGGCCTTGGCCGCGCGAGAGGCGACGTCGCGCGGGGTGAGGTTTCCATAACTCGGGTAGCGGCGCTCGAGGTAATAATCGCGCTGATCCTCGGGGATCTGCTCGGGCGAGCGTTCGTCCCCGGCGCGGAGCGGGACCCAGATGCGGCCGTCGTTGCGGAGCGATTCGCTCATGAGCGTGAGCTTCGATTGGTGCTCGCCGCTGACGGGTATGCACGTGGGGTGGATCTGCGTGAAGCAGGGGTTCGCGAAGTACGCGCCGCGGCGATGGGCGCGCCAGATCGCAGTCGCGTTCGAATTGCGCGCGTACGTGGAGAGGAAATACGCATTGCCATAGCCGCCCGTGGCGAGGACGACGGCGTCGGCGACGAACGTGCGGATCTCGCCGGTCACGAGGTCACGCGCGACGATGCCGCGGGCTTTGCCGTTGGCGACGACGAGGTCGAGCATCTCCGTGCGCGGCGAGATGCGCACCGTGCCTGCCTGGACCTGGCGAAGCAAGGCCTGGTAGGCGCCGAGGAGGAGCTGCTGGCCCGTCTGGCCGCGCGCATAAAACGTGCGAGAGACCTGGGCGCCGCCGAAGGAGCGATTCGCGAGTTTTCCGCCGTATTCGCGGGCGAACGGGACGCCCTGCGCGACGCATTGATCGATGATGCGCAGGCTCACCTCGGCGAGGCGGTAGACGTTGCCCTCGCGGGCCCGGTAGTCGCCGCCCTTGATCGTGTCCTGGAAGAGGCGCTGCACGCTGTCGCCGTCGTTCTGGTAGTTCTTGGCGGCGTTGATGCCGCCCTGGGCCGCGATGCTGTGCGCGCGGCGCGGGCTGTCGTGGAAGAAGACGCATTCGACGCGGTAGCCGAGCTCGCCGAGCGTGGCCGCCGCGGAGGCGCCCGCGAGGCCCGTGCCGACGACGAGCACCCGGTATTTGCGGCGGTTCGCCGGGCTCACGAGCGCGTATTCGAGCTTGCGGCGCTCCCATTTCTGCGGAAGAGGGCCGCCGGGGATCTTGCCGTCGAGGTGCATGAAAGCCTTCCCCTACCGCCCCCTCGTGAGAGAGAGCGCGAGCGCGGTGATCGGAATGGCGGCGAGGCCCAGGGCGACGATCAGCGCGAGGATGACGGACAGTCGCTGGAGCCCGCGCAGCCGGTCACGCCGCAGGGTGAGCCCGAGCGATTGCGTCATCGCGAGCACGCCGTGCGAGACGTGCAAGCCGAGCGCGATCATGCTGACCACGTAAATCACCGTGGGCACGACCGAGGCGAACGCGACCGAGACATTCGAATACACGCGCCCCGGGACGTACGCGGGGTGCGCGAAGCCCAGGGTCAAATGGAGGACGTGATAGACGACGAACCCGAGGAGGACGAGGCCGGTCCAGATCATCGTGCGCGCGCCGAGGCTGCTCGCGGCGCGCTCGTAGCGGCCATACGAGATCGGACGCGCGACCTGCTTGCGCATGTAGAGGTCGAGCGCGACGACCACGTGAACGCAGAACGACGCGAAGAGGACGGCGCGGGCCGACCAGAGCAGGGCGGCGTTCCGGTGGAGGAGCGCGGCATACGCGTCGAGCGCCTCGGGGCCGGCGAAATATAGCAGGTTGCCCGCGAAGTGCAGGACGACGTATACCGTGAGCACGATCCCGCTCACCGCCATGAGCGCCTTTTTGGTGACGCTCGTCGCCCCGATTTCCACGCTCGTCGCCATTCCGGGCCCTCCTCCCTGCATGACGATCCGGAGTCCTCAGCGGGGATATCCGTAATAATAGACGCGCGGCTGGGCGGGGCCTTGCTGGATGACCACCGAGCGCGGATAAAAGAACGGGTCGTACCACCAGTACGGATACGCCCCGCCGCCCCAGCCATAGCCAAACCCGTACGTCACCGTGGACGGGGGAGGCTCGATGGTGCGCCGCTCGAACGGGGTCCGCTGCGTGACGACACGATCGTCGGTGTGCACCCGCCAGACGATGTCGAATTGCGGCAGGTCACGGGCGCCTCGGAGCGACTCCGGGAGCGGAAAGTAGGCGTCGATCGTCGTCGATTCGCCGCGCGGGATCACGACGACGGGCATGCCCTCGTGGGTCGCATTCACGAACGCAGGCGTGGTCTCGCCCGCCATGTCGGCGAACTGTACGCGGAGCTCTCGTGTATCGACGGTCCACGGCTCGGTGCCGTCCTCGTTCGCCACGACGAAGCGGAGGTGCAGCGCGCGGACCGGCTTCTCGTCCTCGGAGAGACGCACGTCCGTCACGCCGAACGAGCTCACCCGCACGTCCCCTTTGCCAGAGCCCGGCGGGATGTCGTACCGCGCCGCGGGATACCCCGATACCGATGCGTTGGCTTGCTCGGCGGGCTGGTAATAATACGAGCTGCCGCATCCGGTCACGGCGAGCGCGAGGGCGAGGAGCAAACGGCGCATGTCCTTCGATCCGTGCAACCTTCATGCAAAACGGGAACGAGGCCCTTCGAGGCTGCCCGTTCGCGACCCCTCGCGGCGAGCTCCTCCGTGAAGTGTGCAATCGTGACAACGCCCCGCGCACGAATCGTGCAAAGACGCGCGCATCCAACCATTGGAGGGGGTCATCATGGCCGGATTCATGCGCAGACGAGAAGGCCGGGAAGGGCAGGGGCAATCGCGCGAGATGGCGCAGGCAGGCGCCCGGGAGCCGGGTCGAGAGCAGCGGCTCGCGACCGTGGATCCGTTCCGCGCGCTCGGCTACGGGGACCCATTCCGGCGCATGCGCGAGATGCTCGCCTGGGATCCGTTCGCCGAAATGGAATCCTTCCTGCCGCAAGGCCGAGCCTTCATGCCCGACATGGAGGTGCGCGAGACGAAGGATGGATACGTGATCCGCGCGGATCTGCCGGGCCTGAAGGAGGACGACGTCTCGATCGACGTCTCCGGCCGGCGGCTCACGATCAGCGGCAGGCGCGAGGAGGAGCAGCGCGACGAGGGCGACCGATACTGGGCCTACGAGCGCTCGTACGGGAGTTTTACCCGGTCGTTCACGCTGCCCGAGGGGATCGAGCCGGAGCGGATCGAAGCAAACCTGAACAGCGGCGTGCTGGAGGTGCACATCCCGAAATCGAAGGCAGAGGAGCCGAAGCGCATCAGCGTGAAGCGGGGTGAAGGCCGCGCCGAGGAGCAAGCCGCGCAATCGGGCGTGCGTCCGCAAACCTCGGCGAGCGGCGCGTCGGGCACGGGCGCGAGCACGACCGCGGGGCCATCGCCCGCGACAGGCGCGACGAGCGCGACAGGCGGGACATCGGGCGCGACGCACGGGGCCTCGCAGGCCACGACGGGCGCGGGAAGCAGTGAACAGGGCATGACGCAGGGGGGCTCACGAGAAAAAGCTGCCTAGCAGCCCGATTTACAAGGGCGCCGCCGCGCTGCTATCACTGCCCGCGTGCTGCCGCTCGCGGAGGTCGTGCTGCTCGCCGGGATTCAGGGCCTCGCCGAGGCGCTGCCGATCTCGCGTTCGGGGCACGACGTGGTCGCCCGCCTCTGGCTCGATCCGGGGCGGAGCGCCGCGGCGCTCGAGTCGATCTTGCACGTCGCGACGGCCTCGGCGCTCCTCGTCGGCGCCCGGCGGCGCCTCGTCGCCGCGGTCTCCGAGGGCCTCAGGGCCGTCGCGCGTCCTTCGCTCGTGCGCTCGTCGCCGGGCGCGCACGACGCGGCCGTGCTCGTGGTCGCCGCGGGCACGAGCCTGCTCGCGCGTGCTGTCGCCGCGCCGTACGTCGAGCTCTGGAGCGGCGCGCCGATCGCGGTGGGCTTCGGCCTCGTCTGGACGGGGCTCGTCGTGGCCACGATGAGCCTCGCCCCGGCCGGGCGCGAGGAGGCGCCGCCGCTCTCGCTCGCCGCGCTGCTCGGCCTCGTGCACGGGACGGGCGCGCTGCCCGGCGGCTCGGACGTGGGCGCGGCGCTCGTGATCGCGATGTGGATGGGCACGAAGCCCGATCGCGCGCTCGATCTTTCGTTCGCGCTCACGGGCATCACGCTGCTCGCGTCGTTCGTTTCGGGCCTCTTCGGGACGCCGGAGGCCCTTCCGATCGGCGCGCCGGCCATCGTCTTCGGCCTTTTGACGGCTTTCCTCGGCGCGACGGTCGCGATCGGCCTCGCGCGCAGCTTGCTCGAAAAACACGCCCTCGCGCGGCTCGCGTTCTGGATCCTCCCCTTGGGCTTCGCCACGGTCTCGTACGGCCGTTCGTTCGGCGAGGCTTCGGCCCGGGAGGCGCCGGCGTCGCCCGTGATGGCCGCTATGTACATGGATGACAAACCATGCAATCCGCTCCTTCCGTCTACGCCCTGATCCTCGCCGGCGGCGCCGGCACGCGTTTCTGGCCGGCCTCGCGCGCCGCGCGGCCGAAGCAGCTCTTGCCGCTCGTCGGGAAAACCCCGCTCATCCGGCAGACGGCGGAGCGGATCACGCCGCTCGTCGACTGGGAGCGGCTCTTCGTGGCGACGGGCAAGCACCTCGTGGAGCAGACGGCCGAGGCATTGCCGGAGCTCTACGCCGAGAACACGCTCGTCGAGCCCGCCGCGCGGAACACGGCGCCTTGCATTGGTTGGGCGGCCTTCCATATTGCCCGGACGAACCCCGACGCGGTGCTGATGGTCCTGCCGAGTGATCACCACGTGCGCGACGTCCCGGGCTTCCGGCGCGCGCTCGAGCGCGCGGTGGCCTCGGCCGCGAGCGGGACGATCACGACGATCGGAATCAAGCCCACGCACGCGGAGACGGGCTACGGGTACATCGAGCTCGAAGGCGAGGCGCGGGGCGCGGACGCGCTGCCGGCGAAACGATTCGTGGAGAAGCCGGACGCGGCGCGCGCGGAAAGCTTCGTGGCCGGCGGCAAGCACCTCTGGAATGCGGGGATGTTCTTTTTCCGGGTTTGCGACATGGTGGAGGCGATCCGCGCGCACATGCCCGCCCTCGCCGAGGGGCTCGACGCGATCGACCGCGCCGCCGAGGAGGGCGAGGAGCAGGCCGCGCTCGAACGAATCTTCCCGACATTGCCGTCGATCAGCATCGATCACGGCGTGATGGACCACGTCGACCATTTCGCCGTCGTCCCCGGCGATTTCGGCTGGAGCGACGTGGGGAGTTTTCAGACGGCATTCGATCTCGCCGAGAAGGACGCGCAGCAGAATGCGGCGCCGCCGAGCGCGCTGTTCGTCGACGCGCGGCGGAACCTCGTGCTCGATCTGCGCACGGGGGCGGAGGAGGGCAAACGCGTGATTGCGCTCGTCGGCGTGGACGACCTCGTGGTGGTGGAGACCGACGACGCCTTGCTCGTGGTGCCGCGGGCGCGGGCGCAGGACGTGAAAGAGGTCGTCGCGGCGCTCAAGGCGCGCGGACGAACCCGCCTCGTTTGATACGGGAATCAGGGGCCGCTCATGCAGGGACGGACGCTCGCGAGGGGTGGACAGGCCGGTCGCGAGGCTCCATTCTTCCCCCGGCCATGAAGGGACACGCGCGCCACATCATGACGCATCACGCCGACGCCGTCTCGCTCGGGACGCCGCTCGAGGAGATCGCACGGCTGCTCGTGGACGCGCGGATCGGCGGCGTCCCGGTCGTCGACGAGCACGAGCGCGTGGTCGGGTTCGTGAGCGAGACGGATCTGATGGCGACGCTCTTGCAAGGGCAGACGCCCGGCGCCGCGGCGCGCGACGTGATGAGCCACCCGCCGATCGTCGTGGACGAGTTCGCCACGACGGACGAGGTGATGGCCATTCTCCGCACCGGCCAGATTCACCATTTGCCGGTGGTGCGGAGCGGGCGGCTCGTCGGGATCATCACCCCGCTCGACGTGCTCAGGTATTTCGTGGAAAAAGTGATGCCGCCCGAGCCCGAAGTGGGCTGACGTTCACAGATTGAAGTATTGCGCGCAGCAGCTCGTGTCGACGCCGCAGCCCTCGGCGTCGGTGTTCGTGCAGGTGCCGACGACCATGTCGCCCTGCGTGCACGTACACGTCGTCATTCCGCCGCCGGCGGGGGTATCGCAGACCGTCGAATAAGCAACGCCCTTGCAGGTGGTGTCGCAGCCGCAGCTCGACGCGCCATCCGGCCCGCCGCTGTCGAAGCATCCGCTGTCGACGCAGCCGTTCGCCTCCTGGCAGGCTTGCACGGCCTCCTTCTCGTCGTTGCACTCGGGCGGCGGGTCGTCCGGACAGTCCTTCGCGGCGGGGATGTAACACGCGAAGAGCGTGCCCACTTCGTCCTCGCACTCGGGGCCGGCGTCGGCGAAGGCCTTATCGCAGAACTCGTTGCAATCGTCGATCTGCATGCCGCAGTTGTTGACCTCGCCGATGTGGCAGAAATCCATGCACGCCTGCTTGGCGTCGCCCGGCGATGCGCCGCCGCTGCCGCCCGCGCCGCCGCTGCCGCCCGTGCCGCCCGCGCCGCCCGGTCCGTTATTCGTGACGTCGCCGCCACACGCCGCGAGGGTTTGCGCGGCACCCAAAAGAAAAAGCCCAACCAAGGAAAGTCGAAGCATTCGCATGCCGCGACGATACCCGGTCCGCGAGGCTATGTCGAGGACGCTTCCGTGCGCGTGCTTTATGCGCGCGTGATCGGGAGGTGCGCCGCAGGTAACTCATCGTAACGTTTGCCCGTGCGCGGATGCGCCGCGTCCGGGGCGACGTCGAGCAGCGGGCGGAGCGCAAAGACGCGACCTTCGAGGCGCGGATGCGGGACTTCGAGGCCGGGCTCGTCGATGCATTCACCCTCGATCCACAGGATGTCGATGTCGATCGTGCGAGGCCCCCAGCGGACGGGATCCGGCCGGACACGGCCGAGCGCGCGCTCGATGGCCTGCGTTCGGGCGAGGACGTCACGCGCGGGCAAAGCCGTGGAGACGAGGACGGCGCCATTCAAATAATCGCCCTGGGGCGGCCCGCCCGCCGGCGGCGTGACGTAGAGCGGAGAGCAGTCGACCACGACAAACCCCGGCGTGGCGCCGAGCTCGGCGATGGCGCGTTCGATCGTGGCGGTACGGTCGCCGAGGTTCGAACCGAGGGCGAAGGCAATGCGCCGGGCTTGCTGCATGCGTGTCGTGTAGGGCGCGGGCTCAGTCGTGAGGATCGGTGGCGCGGCGGCCGTTCGAAGCGCGGCGGCCCTCGGGGCGCGGCGGGAACGCGCGCCGATCCTCGCCCCAGCGGCGCGGGATGGGCGACCTGCGTTCGATGCCGTTGCCCGTGCGTACGGTGACGCCGACGAAGAGCGCGCGGAGCTCTTCGAAGGTCTCCGGGCGCGCGGCGACGACGGTGGCCGCGTGGTTGCGGCAGAGGTGGAGTGTGCGTCCCTCGACGTAAACGCGGACGAGCGAGGTCGTTGCCGAGGCCTCGGCGGCGCAGACGGCGCAGGCGTGGGCGTGCGGGGCCATGCGCGAACCCTCGTCGAGAGGGGCCGCGCGGGCCAAGTTTTCACGGGTCGAAAATCAACGCGCGCGGGCGGTCTTCTCGACCCACTCGATGACGCTGGCCGCCTGGTCCTTGCCAGTGAAGCGGCTGAGCTCCTGGATGCCGGTCGGGCTCGTGACGTTCACCTCGGTGAGGTGCTCGCCGATGACGTCGAGGCCGACGAAGTAGAGGCCGTCGGCCTTGAGGCGCGCGCCGACGGAGCGGACGAGCTCGCGCTCGCGCGGCGTGAGATCGGTCGGGACGACGCTGCCGCCGACGTGGATGTTCGAGCGGATCTCGTCGCCGCGCGGCACGCGCAGGATCGCGCCGAGGGGTTCGCCGTCGAGCAGGAGGATGCGTTTGTCGCCCTTGGACACAGCCGGGAGGAACTCCTGCACCATCGCGAGCCGTTGTCCCTCGCCCGTGAGCATGTCGGCGATGGCGCGGGCGTTCTTGTCGTCCGAGCGGAGCATCATGACGCCCCAGCCGCCGGCGCCGTCGAGCGGCTTGATGACGGCGCTGCCGCCGACGTCGCGGACGAAGTCGTGGATCATGTCGCGATCGGCCGTGACGAGGGTCTTCGGCGTCCAGTCGGAGAAGCCGAGCGCGTAGAGCTTTTCGTTCGCGTCGCGCAGGCCGCGCGGGTCGTTGACGATGAGCGTCTTGCCGCGCGCGGGCTCGAGCATGAGCGTCGCGTAGAGATAGGCCTGGTCGAAGGGCGGGTCCTTGCGGATGAAGACGGCCTCGACGTCGTGCAGCGGCAGCCGCTGCGCGCCTTCGTCCCGACGGAGCGTGATGTAAGGCGGATCGGGGAGGATCTCGACACGGTGCGCCGTGGCGAAGGGGAAACCCTGCGAGACGTAGAGGTCCTGCGGCAAGCAGTGAAAGCTCTGATGACCCCGCGCCTGCGCCGCGCGGATGAACGCGAAGGTGGTGTCCTTGTCGTGCGTCACGCGGGTCAGGGGGTCCATCACGAACACGAAGCGCATGGTTTGGCTCTCCCGTCGGGGATCGAATGCTCTCTCCGGCCACGGTTGATCCCCGCGGCACGGCCGGGGCATCCTAGCGCACGCGCGGGGCGCCCGCGCAGAGGAGCTACTTCATGCGAACTCTCCGTGCCCTCTCGACGGCATCGTTTGCCGCCGCCCTCGCGCTGCTCATCGCTCTGCCCGGTTCGGGCTGCAGCGCGCCGGCCGCACGCTCGCCGGACGAGGCCACGGCGAAGGCCCCGCCGCCCGCGCCCACGCCCGTCGCGCCTCCCGCGAACCTGATCCCGCAAGGCACCGCGCAAGCGCCCACGCCGGCCGCGCCGACGAAGCACAAGTACGCCGTGGCGACGGAGAACGCGACGGCGTCGGCGATCGCGATGGACGTGCTCGCCCGCGGCGGGAGCGCGGTCGACGCGGCGATCGCGGGGGCCTTCGCGATCGGCGTGGTGCACCCGGTGTCGAGCGGGATCGGGGGCGGCGGGTTCGCGACGGTGTACGACGCGAAGACGAAGGAGATCCGGATCCTCGATTTCCGGGAGACCGCGCCGCAGGACCTCGTGCCGACGGAGCTCGCGAAGCGGCCGGTGCCCGAGGACAAACGCGGCGTGATGACGGGCGTGCCGGGTGAAGTCGCGGGCATCGCGGAGCTGCACGCGCGCTGGGGCAAGCTCGCGATGACGGATCTCGTGCGCGGCGCGGCGGACGCGGCCGAGAAGGGTTTTCCCGTGAGCGCGCACATGGTGCGGGCGCTCAAGTGGAACGAGAAGTGGCTTCTCTCGACGCCGCGGTACGGGCTCTTCGCGAAGGCCGGCGCGATCGTGCCGGTGGGCGAGACGGTGAAGAACCCGGCGCTCGCCGCGACGCTGCGCAAGATCGCCGCCGAGGGGAAGAAGGCGTTTTACGAAGGGTCGATCGCGGCCGACATCCTGGCGACGGCGCGCGCCGGCAAGTGCCGCATGACGAAGAAGGATCTCGAGGACTACAAGGTGCTCGAGCGAGAGCCGATGCGCACGCAGTGGGAAGGCTACGAGGTCGTCACGATGCCGCCGCCCTCGGCGGGCGGGGTGATGATGCTCGAGACGCTCCACATGCACTCGAAGGCGGATCTCGCGGCGCTCGGGCACAACACGGGCGCGTACACGCACCTGCTCGCCGAGACGATGCGCGGCGCGGTCGCGGATCGCGTGCGGCTGCTCGGCGATCCCAGGTTCGTGAAGATGGACCTGGCGAAGCTCGTGAGCCCTGAGCGGATGAAGGCGCGGCGCGCGAAGATCTCGATGACGTCGACGACGAAGGCCGAGAACTTCCCCGTGAACGACGCGGGCACGACGCACATCGTGACGGTGGACGCAGAGGGGAACGTCGCGTCGCTCACGACGACGGTGAACAACATGTTCGGCGCGCAGCTCGCGACGGAAGCCGGGTTCTTGCTGAATGACGAGCTCGCCGACTTCACGGCCGAGCGCGTGGAGAAGCTGTTCGGCATGTCGAACGGGCCGAACTATCCCAAGGCCGGGGCGCGGCCGACGTCGAGCATGACGCCGACGATCGTGCTCAAGGATGGAAAGCCCGTGCTCGCGCTCGGCGGGTCGGGCGGGACGCGCATCGCGACGGGGACGACGCAGGTGCTCCTGTCGCACCTCGTGTTCGGGATGCCGGTGGACAAGGCCGTGGCCGCGCCGCGCTTCGAGACGCCGCCGACGGGCGGGCTGTTCATCGACGCGGCGATCGGGACCGAGGTGCTGCAGGACCTGGAGAAGCGCGGCGAGGTCGTGGACACGAGCAAGCCGAACTTCTCCGCGGTGCAGGCCGTGTCGATCACGGAGGGCCCGGACGGAGCGCGGGTGCTCCTGGTCGGCGCGGATCCGCGCAAGGGCGGCGCCGGGCTCGTGCAGTAGGGAAGGTTTGTCGGGGAGGGGGGTCGCCGGGTTCGTCCCCGCGAACCCCCCAAGTGTCGGTGGGGGTTTGGGGGCGTAGCTCGGTTTGTCCGAGCGTAGCCCCCAAGCGTTGAACAATTACTGCTGCGTGGCGGCGAGGACGAGCTGCGCGCTGCGTTCGTCGTCGAAGTCCGTCGCGAGCGCGTACCCGACGCCGCTCTTCTCGACCGCAGCGACCGAATAACCGCGGAGTTTGCCCACGTAGACGGGACGCTCGCGCACGACGCGCGGCTCGAGCCGCGTCACGCGCATCATCGGCACGGCGCGCGGATCGAAGACGTACACCGTGACGCGGTGTTTGCCCTCGACGGTGTATTGCAGGAGCGCCGCGCGTTGATCTCGCATCGCGTGCACGCGCGCGCCGTTGAAGCTCGCCACGAACGGCTGGAACGCAGGCCGACGAACGGGCACGCCGACGAGCGGATCAAAACGGACGAGCTCCTCGGGGTTCGTCGTCTCGGGCGGCAAGGGGTGCGCGTGGAGCGCGACGAGATCGTCGAGCAGCGAGTCCATGCCAGCCGCAGCCATCTCCGTCGTCGCGCCGCTCCGCGCGAGCTCCGGCGTGACCACCACGTCCTTCTGGTTCTTCGCAGCCGCCACCGTGAGCGCGACGCCGGCCGCAGCCGCGAGCGTCGCCGCGTATTTCCAGCTCACGAGCTTCGCGGAATGGACCTCGCGATCGGCGTCCTTCACGCGGCGCTTCTCGGCGAGCATCGCGGCGTGGATGCGCGTGCGCATCGCGTTGGGGACACGCTTCTCGGCCGTGCGCTTCATGCTCGCGCGCATCGCGCGGAGGAACGTGACGCGCTCGGAGCACGTGCCGCAATGAAGGACGTGCGCCTCCATGTCGACCGCGTGTCCTGGATCGAGCTCCCCGTCCACGTACGCCGACATGCAGCGCGAGAACAACGAGCACTCGTCGGTCATCACCTTGAGCCCATTCATACCGCAGCACTCCGCTTCCGCTTCCGGTACGCCGCGAGGTCCGTCGGAGCCTGGTCGGCCTTGTTCGAGGACCCCTCGCTCACGATGCCCATGGCGACCGCATGGTCGCGCAACGTCTTCTGCAAGAGCTTCCGGCCGCGATGCAGCCGCGACATCACCGTCCCGATCGGCGTGCCCATCGCTTCGGCGATCTCCTTGTAGGAGAGCTCCTCGATGTCGGAGAGCACGACGGCGACGCGGAACTCCGGCGGCAGATCGTCGAGCGCGCGCTGGACCTCGGCCTCGACGAGCGGCGCGAGGGCCGCCGTCTCGGGATCCCGCATGCCGCGCATCGTCGTCGCGCCGATCCATCCGTCGGTCAGCGACTCGACGTCCGGACCTTCGAGGATGTCGCGCTCGAGTCCGCCGCGGCGGTAGCGGTTGATGAAGGTGTTCGTGAGGATGCGAAGGAGCCAGGCCTTGAGGTTCGTGCCCGGCTCGAACTGGTCGCGGGCACGCATGGCCTTCACGACCGTGTCCTGGACGAGATCCTCGGCCTCGGTCGTGCTCCGTGTCATGCGGCAGCTCACCGCATAAAGCGTGTCGAGGTGGCCGAGCAGCTCCACCTCGAACGTGTCGAGCCCCGGCGCGCCGTCCCCAGCGCCGGAGATGCTCAGGTCCTGGGCGACCGAAGCTGGCTTTTTACTGAAGAAAAACGCCATCGCGGTCTCCCAACAGGAGCCCCCCTCCGACTATTCCTCGGCCGATGTTTCAGGCTGCGCGGGTGTCTCGGGCGTGTTGCCTGGATCACCGCCGAGCTTGCGAACGAGGGCTTCGAGCTCCTCGACGCGCTGCGAGAGGCGCTGGACGTCGGCCTGGAGGTCGCGGAAGAGGCCGACGCCGGGCAGGATGTGACGGATCCGATCGTCCACGGCGTGTTGCCACTGGTCGAGGGTCTGCTTCGAGCTCTCGACGATCTCGGACAAACGCGCCTTCGCGCCCTGGGCGGAGGCGGCGGGTTTGTCCGCCTCGGTCGGAGCCGCGGCCGGCGCGGGCGGCGGCTGCGTGGGCGGTTTTTCCGCGGGGGCCGGCGCCGCTTCCGCGGGGGCGTCTTCTTGTCCGCCGCCCGGGATGAGTCGACCGATCGGGCCTTCGCGGAGCGTGTTGAGCAGGCGCTCGCCGCGCTCCTGGATCAGATCACGCAGCGTCCCGAGAGGCACGCTGCGCGGCTGGGACTTGAGGTCCTCCGAGATGATGAGCGCCAGCGTGACCTCGGTTTTGTCCTCCTTGGTCGCGTTGTCGATGATCTGGACCTCTTCGCCGGCACGGACCATCTCCCCGATCTGCTGGAGGGTCACGTAGCGGCTGTCCTTCGTATCGTACAACTTACGGTTGGAGTACCGCTTGATGACGCGTCGCGGCGTCGCACTGGCCCCCGAGGTCTCCTTCACCGTATCCATGATCTCCCCTTCGCGCTGCGATCGAATTGGACCACCTGTAACGCATATGTGCAAGGTGATGACAGCGTGAATCGTCCGAGGGCCTGAAATGTCGCGGTTGCCATGAATGCCATCGAACTATCCGGGGTCTCGGTTCGCTACGCGGCAGGAGGCGTGGCGCTCGAGAACGTCGACCTTTCCGTGCGGAAAGGCGAGATTTGCGCGGTCCTCGGGCCGAACGGGGCCGGAAAGTCGACGCTCGTGAAAGTGATCTCGGGCGCGCTCCAGCCCCAGCGTGGCGAGGTACAGGTCCTCGGCGAGCCGCTCGCGCGGATGGAGCGTCGGGAGATCGCGAAGAGGATCGCGCTCGTGCCGCAGTCGTCGGAGCCTGCGGTGGGCTTTTCAGTGCGTGAGATCGTGATGATGGGGCGCGCGCCGTACCAGGGCGCGTGGATGCGCGCGTCGAAGCACGATGAAGAGGCGGTGGAGAGGGCGATCGCCGTGTGCGAGCTCGAAGCGCTCGCGGATCGGCGCGTTTCGGAGCTGTCGGGCGGCGAGCAGCAGAGGGTCGCGATCGCGCGGGCGCTCGCGCAGGAGGCGCCGGTGCTCTTGCTCGACGAGGCGACGGCGCACCTCGACGTGCGGCACTTCCTCGCGCTGTCGGAGCTCGTGTGGCGCGAGGTGCGCGATCGAGGGCTCGCATGCCTGATGGTGCTGCACGATCTGAACGCGGCGGCGCAGTACGCGGATCGGATCGCGCTCTTGAAGGCGGGGAGGCTCGTGGCGCACGGGACGATCGAGGAGGTGATGACGTACCGGCGGCTCAAGGAGGTGTTCGAGGTGGAGCTCTTCGTGGGGGTGAACGAGCTCGACAACGCCCGGTATTTCCTGCCGGTTCGCCCTCAACTTGGCCCTTTGCCGCGGCGCGATGGATAAGCCCGGGTCATGCCCGGACATCGAAGGATCACGCTCGCCCTCGCCTGCCTCCTGGCGAGCGGCTGTAACGTGAACGACAGCGCGCCCGATCTCCTGCGGGTGGTCGACGTAGCGCCGCGCGAGCTCGAGTCGGGCGATCGGCTGGAGGTGCTCGGGACGAACCTGCCGACAGGAGAGGCGCGCGAGGCGACGATCACGTTCCGCGGGACGCTGAAGCGGCCCGGAGAAGCGCCGATCGAAGGGCAGACGATCGTCGTCGACAAGGCGAGGATCTCGACCGACAAGGTGAGCGCCGCAGTGAGCGAGGCGCTCGTGGCGCGGTTCTGCGGGCAGGGCGATGAGTCGGCGCACACGACGTTCCACGGTGACGTGACGGTCACGCTGGAGACGAAGGCCGAGGGCGCGTTGCCGGTGACGGGCTCGGTCAAGGAGGTGACGATCGACGTGCGGCCGAAGGCGCCGCGGCGCGCGATCGCGCTGGCGCGGGAGCGCGACGGGCAGCGGGCGCTCGATTTCCTGGGGATCACGGTTTCTCCGGACGCACCCACGTCGAACGGGCTCGTGGTGGCGGCGGTTCGTCCGGACAGCCCCGCGGCCGCGGCGCGGATCGAGGGCGGCGACGTGATCACGAGCTTCGAGGGCGTGAAGGTGACGAGCGTGGCCGACGTGATCCCGAGCGGCGAGGAGCGCGCGCCGCTCGTCGCGGTGCGGCGCGGCGCGGCGGAGCCGCGGATCGTTCCAATCTCGATCGAGGGGTTCCACGCGAGCGCGCCTTCGGATCTGCTCGGCGCGGCGATCGTGCTGGGTTTGTCCGCGGCGACGCTGCTCGTGTTCGCGACGCCGCTCGGGGCGCTCGTGGCGTGGCTCGTGCGGCGCGTGGCGTCGCGGCTCGCAGGGCAGCGGAGCGGGAAGAAGGCGCTCGCGCGCTCGCCGGTCGCGCGGCTCGCGGCGGAGGTGCATCGCGAGGTGGCCTCGGCGATCGCGCCGCCGGACGCGGATCCGATCCTGTCGAAGCTCGCGCCGGTGCTCGCGTTCGCCGCGATCTCTGCGACGTTCGTGGTGATGCCGTTCTCGCAGAGGCTCGTGGGCGCGGACCTCGATGTCGGGATGCTGTTTCTGCTCGCGCTCGTGGCGCTGCTCGGGCTCGGGTTCGTGACGGGTGGGTCGCTCGCGGCGGAGCGCTGGTCCGTGCTGCGAGGTCTGCGCGGCGCAGGACGGGTGCTGCTGCAGGAGCTGCCCGCCGTGGTGGCGATCGTGTGCGTCGTGTCGAGCACGGGGTCGCTCCGGCTCGAGGACATCGTGGCGGCGCAGGGCGGGCAGGGTGGATCGCCGCTCGACGCGGGCGGGTGGCCCTGGCACTGGTTCGTGTTCCGGAACCCGGCGACGTTCGTGCTGTTCCTCGCGTACGTGACGTCGATGATCACGGCCGACGGGCGCGCGTCGGGCGCGCTGCGGGAGGCGGAGGCGAGCGGGGAGGAGCTCGCGCCACCCGCGAAGGTCGGCGCGCGGCAGCTTCTGTTCTACTTCGGGGAGTGGGCGCACGTGTTCGTGGCCTGCGGGATCGCGAGCGCGATCTTCCTCGGCGGCTGGCAGCTGCCGGGCGTGGCAGGCGCGACGCAGGAGAGCGCGGGCGCGCTGAAGATCGTGGGCGCGCTGCTTTTCTTGATGAAGAGCTGGGGACTCGTGCTGACGGTGGTGTGGCTGCGCTGGGCGCTGCCGCGGCTCTGCGCGGAGGAGCGGTCGCGGATCGCGCTTCGTTGGTTCTTGCCGCTCGCGATCGTGGCCTCGGCGTTCGTTCTGCTCGGCGCCCTCGCGACGACGGTGATCAGCTTCGGCCGGAACGCGGGGCTCGTGAGCGGGGTGGTCACGTTCGTGACCTGGGCCGCCTTCGCTGCGCATTTCGTGCGCCGGATTCAGGTGGACCTGCGAGAAACGCGGACCCCGCTGCACCTGAACCCCCTGATCTGATCGGGGCGAACGCGCCGGAAAAAGCGGCGCGGATCACGGCGCACGCACATTGTGCCCGCGGCGGGCCGCGTTCGCTTTATCCTCTGCGCGGTGGGAGCCGCGAGCCGAACGGCCCGGGAGTTCTGCACGGTGTGCGGATGGCCCGTCCACGGGCCACGCTGCGACGCCTGCGGGGAGTACCGCGCGCCGCTGGCGCTCGAAGACTCGATGCGAAGGTTCGTGCCGCGCGGGCACGCGTCGCTCGATCCTTTCGGGCTGGAGCGGGCGACGGAGGCGTTCCGGCGTGGTGAGTACGCGCGCGCGCTCGGCATCGTCGCCTCCGCCGAGTCGAACCTGACGGCGCGCGCGGTGAACCTGCCCGAGGGGCCAGGCTGGGCGCTCATCGGCAAGGAGTCGAGCGTGTTCCTGTCGCTCGACATGCAGTCGATGCATCTCATCGTGGAGTCGCCCGTGGCGCGTCTGCCGCGCAGCCAGCGTGTCCCCGCGATGCGGCTCTCGCTCGAGCTCTGCGACGAGGAGGCGATCACGTCACGCGTGTGCCTCAGGGACGATCTGCTCCTTCTGCGCTTCGTCACGCAGCTCGGCGCCGCGTCACCGCCGCTCGTGCGGCACGTGATCCGCGAGATGATGGCGACGTCGGAGCGGTACGCGGAGATCTTCGTGGCGTCGTTCGACGCGCGCACCGCGGCGCATGGAGATGCGCGCGGAGGCGGCGGGTGGGAGTCGCTCGGGAGGAAGCGGACGCTCTCGACGCTGCAGCCGGCGCCGCAGCGACGATCGGTCGTGCCGCCGCCGCCCTCGACGCTCCGGCCCGCGGACAACGCGACGCCGCCGGACGACGATCTGCCGCCGATCCTCGCGCCCGCCTTTGCGAACGATGGGGCGCGGGGGCCCGCCGCGGAGGAGGAGCTGCCGCCGGTGCTCGCGCCGTTCCGCCTCTCCGATACGTGGCGCGGCGAGGACGGCGTGCCGCCGGTGCTCGCGCCTCCCGAGAACGTGCCGCAGACGGCGCGGCTCGGCGTTCCGCAGACGTCCGCGTTCGCCGCGCCGTCTCCGCCCGACCGCGAGCCGCCGCCGGAGACCGCGCGCCTCGGTGCGATCCCGTCGCTCACGACGCCGATGCCGTTCGCGGCGCCCGCCGCGCGTCGGCGCACGGTGCCCGGGATGCCCGCGGTCGAAGGTCCGGCGCGCCCCGGCTCGCCGGATCTCGACGACGCTGCGGCGCGTCGCGCGCTGACGCCCGCGGACAAACTCTGCGAGCTCTTGCATCAGGCGCAGGCGCTCGCGACGGCGCTGAGCTACGAGGAGCGGCCCGCGACGATGCTCCTGCTCGTGCGCGCCGCGGTGTATCGCGCGATCTACGAGTTCGGCGAGCACGTGCCCGACGCGGTCTCGTACCTCTACCGGAACGCGTCGGGCGTGACGCGGGCGATATGGCCGAGCGCGTCGCCGGGTGGCAAGCGCCCGTCGTCGCCGATCCCGATGGCCGAGCCGGCGCTGCTCGCGATGGAGCGGATCGTCGCGGCGCGCGCGCTTCTCCCGAAGGAGCGGGCGTTCATCGTCGAGCCGCTCGCGACGGCGGCGCAGGCGCGCGAGCACCTGGCGAAGTACGTCGAGGAGATCGAGCTCGCGCCGCAGGACGCGACGCTCCGCCACTTCCTCGCGCTCGGCGCGCTGACGGAGCTGCTCACACGGACGCGCTTGCCGGCGCAGACGTCGCAACGCTTGAAGGAAATCGTGGCGCACGCGCTTCGCGACGTGCCCAAGCAGGCGGCGCTCGATCTGATGATGACGGCGCTGAAGAGGATCGCGTCCGGATGAGCTCGCGTATCGCCTCGTCGCTCCTGGATTCCATGCAGCACGGCGGCCCGGGGGAGAGCGTGCTCGGCGTCGCGCGGCGATCGGTCGTGACGGTGACGTCGGGGACGTCGAGCGGCACGGGCTGGGTCGCGCTCGGCAACGGCGTGGTCGTGACGAGCTGGCGCACCGTGGGCTTCCAGGCCGAGGTGACGCTCTCGACCGAGGAAGGCAGGCGCATGGCGGGGCGCGTCGTCGCCGTGGACGCGGAGCGGGACCTCGCGTTCGTGCTCCCGCTCGAAGCGATCGGCGCGGCGCCGCTGCCGCTGCGCGCCGATCCGTTGCCGCGGCTCGGCGAGCCCGTCACCACGCTGATCGCGGCTCCCGGCGACACGCTCGTGACGGCGATGGCCGTGGTGTGCGCCGAGGGGCGCGGCGGCGAGTTCGCGGCGCTCGATCCGGATCTCGGCGCGCGCGCCGGGCGCGGCGGCTCTCCCGTGATCGACACGGCCGGGCGCGTGATCGGCGTGATCACGACGGCGCGGCGCATCGGCAGGGATCCGCTCGATCGTGGTCGATGCATCCTCCCCGTCGGTCTCCTCTCGCGGGACCTCCGCGCGCTCGACGTGCCTGCGTCGGAGCTCGGCGAGCGCACCCTCATCCATCGCTGCCCCGCCTGCACGGAGGCGTTCTCTGCAGACAACGATCGCTGCGAGTCGTGCGGGATCCTCCTGCCGCATGCGTTCGAGAGCGAATCGGCCGGGGCCGAGCGCGTGGTGCGCGATGCGCTCACCGCGCTCGGGATCGTCGCGAACAAGGCGCGCACCGGGCCGCGGTCGTGGCGCATTCATCATCGCGCGCTCGGCGGAGACGCGACGCCTTCCGAGGTGACGATCCGCCTCGACAGCGCGGGCTTGCAGGTGATCTTGCGCGTGCCACTCGTGCGTGTGCCTTCCGCGAACCACGAGCCGTTCTACCGGCTCTTGCTCACGGCGAACGATCAGACCTCGGGCGTGTGTCGCCTCTCGCTCGCGGGGGACGTCGTCGTGCTCTCCTTCTCCGAGCCCGTCTCCGCGTTCGCGAGCGAGCACGACATCGCCGCGGTCTTCCACGACCTCGTGCGGCTCGCCGATCAGTACCGCAAGGTGCTCGCCGAGCTCTTCGGCGCCGAGCCGCTCCGCGACGGCTCGTGGTGATCACGGGTTCGAAAAGAAAAACCCGATCCCGGGTGAACCGAAACCCGGGATCGGGAGGAGGAGCCGACGACGGTGACGCTCAGTCGAACTTGCTGATGTCGCCCTTGCCGCCGCTGTACTGCGCGTCGCCCTTGCTCGGGATGTACTGACTGTCGTCGCCGCCGTACTGGACGTCGCCCTTGCTGGGGCCGTACTGGACGTCGCCCTTGCCGGGGCCGTACTGAACGTCGCCCTTGCCGGGGCCGTACTGAACGTCGCCCTTGCCCGGGCCGTACTGGACGTCGCCGCCGTACTGCGCGTCGCCCGGGCCGACGTCGAATTGATCGCCGCCGGGGCCGTACTGGCCGTCGCCCTTGCCGGGGCCGTACTGGCCGTCGTCGCCGTAGTACGCGTCGCCCTTGCCGGGCCCGTACTGGAGGTCGCCCTTGCCCGGGCCGTACCCGTACTGCGCGTCGTCGTAGCCGTAGTCGCCGCGCGCGTCGCACGTGATGCGCTCGCGCGAGTACGGCAGGTTGTTCGTCTCGTCGAGCAGGCGCACGTTCACGATCGTGACCCGCATGAGCACCGGCTGCTGGTAGCTGCCACGGCAAGCGCCCGCGCCGCGGAACCGATCTCGCGGCATGAGGAACTCACCGTAGACGTGGCCCTGCCGGGTGGCCTGGAAGCTCTTCGCGTCGTTCCAGGAGTCGCGGAGGACGATCGGCCCGCCCGCGAAGTTTCCGCGCCGATCCTGGCAACGGTACGTCGCCTGGAGGTCGGCGTCGATCGAGTACCGGGCGGACTGCCGGCGGATGTTCATCTGCTCGAACCCGAACCGCAGGTCGCCGTTGTCGAGGAAGCGCGCGTCGACCTGACCGAAGCGCGGGTTGTAGTCGTAGTAGTTGCCGTCCGCCGACGCGTCGCCGATGCTCAGGAAGGGTGCGCTCGTGGCGATCGCCGTCGCCATGAGGAGCTTGATCGACTTCTTCATCGAGATACCTCTCCTTGTTTCGCGTGATGCCCTGCGCGTGGCATGCGCCGCGCGCGGGGGACGACGCCTCGCGACCAGCAGCGAGGTGCTCGTCGTCGAGGCGCGCGCTCACCTCGCAATGCAAGGCAGCGGCCGTCGATGGCTCCGGCTCCGCGCATCCAGCCTGCGTGAACGCGCGGCGGCGCATGCGGGGAATTCGCGGACCACGCGGCGCTCGTTCTCCACGGATCGCCGCGCTTTTTCGGCCGCGTCCGCCCCAAGGCGATCGGCGCCGTCTCCGGCGGTTCGTAGCGCGTTCGTCCGGCGCGTTCGGGCGTGCGTCGATTTTGCCCCCGTCTATTCGCCCACGACCCGAGCGTGCGCACCACGCGCCGGACACGCGCGAGAGCGTCGATCGGGACGTACACGTCCGTCGTCAGTCCTTCTGCGACTTCTTCGAAACGACGGCCGCGAAGACGAGGCCAATCGGGCCGAGCACCGCGCACGTAAGGAACCAGAAGCAGCCGCCGCGGCCCTTCGTCGTCGCGATCCAGGCGCCGAGGATGCCGCAGAGGAGCCAGACCGGAATCCCGAGCTCGAGCTTCATCACCGCTGACGCTAGCACGCCGATGCGCGTCGCGCGGTTCGCCGGCTCCCGCGCGCCTCGTGTAGCCTCTCGGCATGGCTGAGACGAAGACGCTCGAGACGAAGACGCTCGACCTCGGCGATGTCGAGCTCTCGTGCACCGTGCACGGCGACGGCCCGCTCGTCCTCTGCGCGCACGGCTTCCCCGACGACGCGCGCTCGTTCCGCGCCCAGATCGATCCCCTCGTCGCGCGAGGCTTCCGCGTCGCGTGCCCGACGATGCGCGGCTACGCGCCGAGCGGCGTCCCGAAGAGCCGTCGTTACGACGCCGAAGCCCTCGGCCGCGACCTCGTCGCGCTCGCGGATCGACTCTCGCCCGGCTCGCCCGTGCGCCTCGTCGGTCACGACTGGGGCGCCATCGCGGCCTATGCGGCGACCGCGCTCGCGCCCGCGCGTTTCTCCCACCTCGTCACGATCGCCGTGCCGCACCTGCGCGCCACGCTCCCGAAGTTCGCGCTCCCCGCGCAGCTCCGCCGCTCCTGGTACACCGCGTACTTCCAGCTCCGCGGCATCGCCGAGCGTGGCCTCGCGAAGAACGACTTCGCGCTCATCGATCGCCTCTGGCGCGACTGGTCTCCTGGCTACGCCGCGTCCCGCGAGGACCTCGATCGCGTCAAGGCAGGCATCGCCCCGCGCGTGACCGAGGTCCTCGCCTACTACCGCGCGTTCTTCACGCCGAGCACGCTCTTCGGTGAGGCGCGGCGTCTGCTCCTCGAGAAGACGACCGTCCCTGCGAGCCACATCCACGGCGAGGACGACGGCTGCGTCGGCGTCGAGCTCACGCGCGACATCGAGCGACACTTCCTCGCGGGCATCCACGTGCACATCGTCCCGCGCGCGGGACACTTCGTGCACCTCGAGCGGCCCGAGATCGTGAACCCGATCTTGCTCGATTTCCTCGGCGCGCCCTAGCGCGCTTCGCCGTCTCGCACGCGCGCGAGCACGCGCACGATGCCCGCGAGGTTCCACGCAGCGAAGCCGAGGAAGAGCGCCACCAGCGCGACGGCCCATCGCGACGCGCGCGGCGAGCTCCCGTCGATGAGCACCCACGCGTCCTCGGGCACGACCTTGCTCGTCTGCGCGTGCACCGCTTCGGGCAGACGCGTGTGGCGCAGGCCTGCTTTGCGGAACGGGACGAGCCGGCCGGCGAAGCTCGTCGGCGGCACGAAGCGTGGACCCTCGAAGCCCTCGGGCACGCGGATCTCCACCCAGATCTTCTCGTTGCCCGCGACCGGCGCGAGCCGGAACGAATCTCCCTCCGCCGCGCGTCCGTACCGGATCGCCCCCGTCGTGCCGAGCAGCCCCGACGTGCGCACGTAGCGGTTCTCCATGTCCGCGCCGGGCGTGAGCGTCGCGAGGTCCGGCACCTCCACGAGCTGGCCCGGCGTGAGCGCGTAGCGCGCTTCTCCGGAGAGCACGAACGCCATCCAGGCGGCTGCGAGCGCCGTGATCCCCATCAGCACCACCGTCGCCGTGCGCTCGCGTTTCGGCGGCGCGGGCAGCGCGACGAGCTCGGGATCGGACCCCGCGGCGTCGAGGGACGGCGGACGGGGCGCGGTCAGGGTGGGCGACGGATCGCGGGACACGAGCAGGGCGGTGGGGGTGGCGTAGCGGTTTCCGGTCACGAGTATAACCGACGGACATCGCCGGGCGGGCCCGGTTCCGCAGACCTCGCGTCGGATTTCCGCCGCCTGCCCGTCCGGTTCCTCGGGGTCGGGCGGGGGATCTCTTGCCCTCGTGCCCTCGCTTTTCTAGCCTACGCGCGTGGCAACGTCCGCGAAGAAGGTTTCCTCCGTCGTCTGCCCCTCCTGCGGCGTGACGAACTCGCCCGTCCCGCCGAGCGGCCGGTGCGTCTCGTGCGGCGCGTCGATGGAGCTCGGCCGGAGCCGCGACGACGGCGAAGGGCGGCGCGGTGAGGGCGGCTTCAGCGTCGCCTGGGCCGGCATCGCGCTGCTCGTGCAGGCCGTGCTCACGGCGGCGATCGTCGTCGGCTTGCCGATGGTCGTCAGCGCCTTCGACTTCGAGGGCCGCTACGGGATGATGATCGCGGTGCCCGTGTGGTTCGTCGGGGGCATCCTGCTCGGCATGATCTCGCCTGGAAAGACGGTGGCCGAGCCCGTCGTCGCCACGATGCTCGTCGCGATCCCCACGGTCTTTCAGCTCATGAAGTCGCAGACCGTGCGGACGCTGCCGCTCTTCATGTACGTCATCCTCGCGGTGATCGGCGTGCTCTTCACGATGGTCGGCTCCTACATCGGCGAGCGCATCCAGATGGGCCCGGCGCCGAAGCGCGTGGGCGCGGATTGACCTTCCGAACCACGCTCCTCTTCGCGCTCGGCCTCGTCTCTGCCCTCGGCTGCGCGTCGGCCGAGGCCGAGGAGGAGCGCGCGCTCCTCGCGGCGATCGAGGCGCTCCGCGACGCGCCCGCGGAGGACCTCGGGGGACGGAAGAACCTCCTATCGGTGCTCGAAAAGAAGCCGGCCCGAAGCCCCGAGGCCTTGCGCGCCCGGGACGGTTGCGTCGAGGCGTACCGCCTCCTCCTCGAGGGCAAGGAGGGCACCGAGGGCGTCAAGCGCGCGCTCGGCGGCCCGGGTCCGGTGCCGACGACCCTGCTCGCCGACCTCGCCGCGGCCGAGGAGAAAATCAAGAAGAGCAGCGAGGAGGCCATGCCGGCCTGCGAGAAGGCGGCGGCCGAGCTGCGCCTTCGCCGCCGCTGACGGACCTGGGGGTTTGGGGGCGTAGCTCGGCTTGTCCGAGCGTAGCCCCAAGCATCGGACGGAAACCAGGCAAGGGAAAACGCGCCCTGGGGGGTACGGGATGCGCGCGCCTCGTGCTAAAGAGCGCCCCCGTATGTTCGACACGCTCGCCCGAGGTTTTCGTCAGGCCCGCAACCGCCTCGCGGGGCTCACGGAGCTCACCGAGTCCAATATCGAGCCCGCGCTCCGCGAGGTGAGGCTCAGCTTGCTCGAAGCCGACGTCGAGATCGGCGTCGTGAAGGCCTTCCTGAGCCGCGTGAAGGTGAAGGCCGTCGGCCGCACGCTCGACGCGAAGGTCAAGCACGAGGGCGAGACGCTGCAGGTCTCGGCGAGTGATCACTTCGTCAAGATCTGCCACGACGAGCTCGAGGCCATGATGTCGCACGAGGGCGAGCCCATCGTGTGGGCGTCGGGCCGCCCGACCGGGCTCATGATGGTCGGCCTCCAGGGCTCCGGTAAGACCACGACCTGCGCCAAGCTCGCTCGGTACATCTCGAAGCAGGGCAAGAAGCCCATGCTCGTCGCGGCCGACATGCAGCGCCCGGCGGCCGTCGAGCAGCTCAAGGTGCTCGGCAACCAGATCAAGATCCCGGTCTTCAACATCGCGGGCAAGTCGCCCGTCGAGATCTGCGCGGCCGCCGAGGCCGAGGCGAAGAAGCTCGGCCGCGACGTCATCATCTACGACACCGCGGGCCGCCTCGCGATCGACGAGAAGCTCATGCAGGAGCTCGCGGAGATCAAATCGCGCGTCGCGCCGGACAACATCTTCCTCGTGGTCGACGCGATGATCGGCCAGGACTCGGTGAAGACCGCGCGCGCCTTCCACGAGCGGCTCGGCATCAGCGGCGTCGTGCTCACGAAGCTCGACGGCGACGCGCGCGGCGGCGCGGCGATCAGCATCAAGGAGGTCACGGGCGCGCCCGTCCTCTTCAGCGGCATCGGCGAGACGACGGACAAGTTCGAGGAGTTCCGCGCCGACGGCATGGCGAGCCGCATCCTCGGCATGGGCGACGTCGTCGGCCTCATGCAGGACTTCGAGCAGGTCGTCGATCAGAAGAAGGCGGAGAAGGACGCCGAGCGCTTGCTCCAGGGCGACTTCTCGCTCGACGACTTCCTCGAGCAGGTCCGCATGATCCAGAAGATGGGGTCGCTCAAGGACCTCGTCGACAAGCTCCCGCTCGGCGGCATGTTCCCCGGCGGTTTGCCGAAGGACGTGAACCTCGACGACCGCGAGCTCGTGCGGATCGAGTCGATCATCCAGTCGATGACGAGGTTCGAGAAGCGCGATCCTTACGCGCTGATCCGCGAGCCGAGGCGGGCCGAGCGCATCGCGAAGGGCTCGGGCACGAACCCCGAGGCCGTCGCGGAGCTCGTGCAGAAGTTCCTGTTCATGAAGCAGATGATGTCGGGGCTCGGCCAGAACCTCGGCATGATGGGCAAGATCCCCGGCTTGAAGCAGATGGCCCAGATGCGGAACATGCAGAAGGCCATGGCCGGCGGCGGCATGCCGGGCGGCTTCCCGGGCATGCCGGGCATGGGCGGCATGCCGGGCTTCCCTGGGATGGGGATGCCGGGCTTCCCGGGCATGGGCATGCCGGGCTTCCCTGGGATGGGGATGCCGGGCATGGGCATGCCGGGCGGTGGCGCCGAGGGGCCGAGCATGACGAAGATGCGCACGCTCAGTCAGGCCGAGAAGAACGCGAAGAAGGCGCAACGCAAGCGCGAGCGCGACGCGCGGAAGAAGGGCCGGAAGTAGGAGGCGCGGGGCGCATGCGTCGAACTCTCTTCGTCGCGTGCGCGCTCGTGGCCGCGGCCTGCTCGCGGGATTCGATCGCCCCGCCGGAAAAACAGGTTGGCGGGGCGAACACGCAAAACGCGCCGGCCGAGGATCCGCGGCGCGTGATCAAAGAGATCGCCGTGAAGGCGCTCGCGCCCGGCGTCGTGATCACGATCGACGGCAAGCTCGACGAGCCTGCGTGGGCGAAGGCGGCGGACACGGGGCCGTTCGTCGACGTCTCGTCTGGCGCGCCAAACCCGCGGATCCCGGTGCAGGGCAGCGCGCGGCTGCTCTGGGACGACCAGTTCCTCTACGTCGGCTTCGACGTCAAAGACAGCACGATCCGCGGCGGTTTTCCCACGGACGCGCCGGATCCGCACCTCTGGGAGCGCGACACCGTCGAGGTGATGATCGATCCCGACGGCGACGGCGACAACAAGGATTATTACGAGATCCAGGTGAACCCGCAGAACCTCGTCTTCGACTCGCAGTTCGACGATTACAATCGTCCGCGAGGCGGGAACGCCGGGCCGTTCGGGCATCAGGACTGGAGCGCCGGACTCGAAAGCGCCGTCGTCCTGCGCGGCACGATCGACGCGGACGGGGACAAGGACGAGGGATATACCGTCGAGGCGAAGATCCCCTGGAAATCGTTCGCGAAAGCAAAAGCCTCGCCGCCCGCGCCCGGGGATACCTGGCGGATGAATTTTTATGCGATGCAGAACAACGGCGGCGTCGCCTGGTCCCCGATCCTCGGGATGGGGAATTTTCACAAGGCGGCGCGGTTCGGCCGGGTGAAATGGGTGCGCGAATAGCCGCTCAGAGCGGCTCTTGCTGCGTGATGCAATGAACGCCGCCGCCGCCTAGGTTCACGGCCTCGGCGTCGATCGGGACGATCTTCCTCCCGGGAAAAACCTCCCCGAGGATCCGCAGCGCGGCCTCGTCCTTTTCTTTCACGCGCGTTGGCCGCCCTTCCTTGAAATAGACCTGGGCGAGGACCACGCCGTTCGTGACCAGGAAATTCAGGTAACTCGTCGACACGATGATCCGCACCGGCGAGCCCTTCGGAAAGGGCACGCCGCTCGTGTATCGCATCTTCTTCATCGACTCGTAGACGCCGTCTCCGGGGCCGAGCGTGTCATAGAGCGGCTCGGGCATCGGGACACGCACGATCCGGAAAGGACGGCCGTCCTGATCGCCCGTCGCTTCGATCGCCGCGCGCGCCTTTTCGAGCCGCTCGCGCGTCATGGCGCGGATTGGATCCTCCCGCGCCTCGTCCTCGGTCACCTCGCCGAGCAGGATCGTGTGGGCGTCGGCGAACCGCACATACTCGTCGACGTGCCCTCCGGGCGTGAGCGGCGTGTAGATGCCGCCGGGGAGCGGCCCTTCCCAGGTCGCATCGTCCTCCGCGATTCCTTGCGGCAGCCACACGAAATGCGTCGCGCCGAGCGTCCGCCGGAACTCCGCCTCGATCTGCTCGCGCGACAGCCCCGGGTTTCGTTGCCGCTCCACCCGCTCGGTGAGCATCAACGTCCCCGCGCCGTTGAACTCCCGATCGCCCCCTTCGCTCGATAGGCTCGATCGCACGACCGAGAGGCCCCGCAACGCGGCCACGTTTCGATCGACGGCATCCTCGATCAAGCCCGTCCGGCTCGATCGATCGAAGCCGGGATAACCCCAGGCATTGAACGCGTAATCGACGACCGCGCGCCCGCCGCCGCTCGTCTTCACGAAGATCGGCCCCATGTCGCGCAGCCAGATGTCCGCATGCGGCATGGCGTGGATTCGTACGTGATCGGACGGCACGGCATCCCGGGCGAGCCGCTCCCGGATTTCGCGCGCCTCCGCGTCGTCCTGGGCGAGCAGGTCGACCGACACGTGGCCGTGGAGCGCGCGGAGGATGTTCTCCACGACGGGCTCGGTCGGGTGGCCCGCCTTGTTCTCGTACGTCGGCCAGGCGAGCCATATCGACGCGTGCGGCTCGAACTCGGCCGGGAACGAATACGTCTCCTTGCCCTCGGCCTGCGGGGCGGCGGCCTCCGGGGCCTTCGTACACGCGGCGAGGAGAAGGCCGAGGCAGGCGAGGGCAATACGCATAGGTCAGGCGTCGCTTTGCAATGCAGCCCGCGCCGCCCGCTCGATCAAATCGATCGCCGACTTCTCCAGCGGATCGACCCGCTCCGCGCCCACGCGCAGCCGCAGCGTGAGCCGCCGCGTCTCCTTGCGCTTGCCGAACTCCTCGCGGAGCTTCTCGCTGAGCGCCTTCGCGAGCGCGCGCGAGAACTTGCTGCCCGCGTCCGGCACGATGAGCACGAGGCTCGAGGGGCCATACCGGCCGAGGAAGTTCTTTCGCCCGTAGAGCGCGTGCAGCGTGGTCACGAGCTCCCGCAGATCGCCCTCGATCGTCGCCTTGTCCCGCGTCGGATCGAGGCCCCGGAGCGGCAGCTCGAAGACGACGATCGAGAACTTCGTGCCCCTCATCTTCGCCTTCGCGATCGCCTCGTCGAGCGTCAGGCGCAGGTAGCGCTCGCTGTAGGCGCCCGTCGTCGGATCCCGGAACAGCGGGACGTTGTCCTCCCACGACTCGTCGACCGGCTTCGCCTTGCTCTTCGGCGGCTTCGACGGCACCGAGACGGGAGCCTGCGCGTCGGCGTAGAGGAGAGGTTTGTCCGCATGGAGGAGCGGTTTTTCAGGGGCCGGCGCCGGACGCGCGGGCATGGGCGGCGTGAAGCGCGGGGTCGACGGCGGGGGCAGAGCGACGGCGATCGTGGCGTTCGAGGTCACGACGCCGAGGGCCTCGCAGAGCTCGGCGATCGCCTGCGTCGCGCGCTCGGGGCGCCTCTGCGGTTCGAGGTTCGTGGCGCGCGAGAACCAGGCGTCGAACGGGGGCGTGATCCGCACGCCGCGCCGCGCCGCGCGGGTCGTCGCCGGCTCGGGCGGGCCCGCCATGATCCGCTTGAAGAGCACGAACAAGGAGAGCGAACTCTTCGCCTCGCTCATCCAGTACGCCTCGCCGGAGAGCAGCGTGTAGGCGAGGTGGCCGAGCGCGTAGACGTCGGCGCGTGGGCCGATCGCGCCGTCGCCCTGCACCTGCTCGGGCGCCATGTAGAGCGGCGTGCCGACGATCGCGGTGCGCCTCTGGAACGTCGTCTCCACCATCACCTTGGCGACGCCGTAATCCAGGATCTTCACGCACGGGCTTCCGTCGTCGCGCGTCGTGATGAACAGGTTCTCGGGCTTGAGATCCCTGTGCACGATGTTCGCCGCGTGCGTCTTGTCGAGCGCGATCGCCGCCTGTCCCAGATAGAGCACGACCTCGGCCGGCGGCAGGGCGCCTCTCCGCGCGAGCATGCTGCCGAGCTCTTCGCCCGAGAGCAGGTCCATCACGAGGAACGGCATGCTCGTGCTCTCGTCGATGCCCGCGTCGGAGACCTGGACGATGTGGTCGCTCTCGATGCCGCCCGTGATCGTGGCCTCCTGCGCGAAACGCTCGCGCAGGATCGGGTCCTCGATGGTGCCCGGCAGCATCACCTTGAGCGCGCGCCTTCGCCGCGTCGCCTCGTCGAAGGCCTCGTACACGGCGCCCATGCCGCCCGCCTTGATGCAGCGGATGACGCGGTATCGGCCGTGAAAAAGCGCGTCGGGTACGAGCACGTGGGCGCGGCGCCGCCTTGCCGGGACGAAGGAGGCGAGCGCGGAGAGCATGGATGAAGATGGGGACGCAGATCAAGGCCGACGCTTCGGCCTCCGTACGCGTCTCGCGTCCCCCGGCTGTGCGTCCCTTGGATCAGGGAGCTTCTTCGTCGACGTCCTCGCTCGCGGCGACCGCGTCCACGGAGAGCACCGTCAGCATCGACGACGTCGGGAAGTCGGTGTCGACGGGCGTGGTGGTGTCCGCGATGATGCGGAACGGCAGCAGCTCGAGCGTGGTGCTCACCTCCGAGCCGTCGCGCGCGATGAGCGTCGCGTCGCCCTTGTACATCCCTTCGGGCAGCCTCACGCTCATCTGCATCTCCTCGCAGGGCTGATACGCGCGCGCCACGGTGCGGTCGGACATGTCGCGGATGACGAGCTCCATGCGATCGGCGCCGTAGGTCCGGCAGAGGCTCCGGTCGAAGCGGCCTCCGATGGACCAGCGTTGCGTCACCCTCCCCGACTCGTTGCCGAACACCACGTACACGTCGTCGCCGACCGGGCATCCCGCCGTGCTCGCCGCGAGCGTGAGCATGAAGGCCGCCGAGCCTGCCGATTTCAGGATCGAATTGCGCATGAAAAACCTCCCCTGTTTGTCATCGGTCAACGAGGCCGATACTCGCGATGGATCTCGCGCGGTTTCGTGGGACGAACCGGCGGGTAGCCGTACTCGACCGCGGGCGGCGGCACGGCGCGCGGCGCGGTCTGGACATTCGTGCGGTAATTCGCGAGCTCAGGTGGCTCTTCGAGGAACACGACCCAGCCATTGTCCGTCGGCCAGTACCAGCGTCCCTCGACGAGGTAAGCGAGCCGGTCCCGATACGGGACGGCCGGGTACGTATCCACATCGACGGGAACCGCGTTCGCATACGCTACGTCGTAGCCGCCCACGTTCGGGGGCCCGGCCGACAGCGTCGCGGTACAGCCCACGGCCAGCATCGACAATGCGATGACGGTCGCAAAGAGCCACGCGCCGCGATTCGTTCTCCTATATCGTCCGTCCCGGGCGCCAACGTTGCTTCGGATCCGCACAGGTCACCTCGCTTTCGACTCGGACGAGCAACCGAGGTGCCATCACGCGGCGAGCATGCACAACCGTTTGACAAGGGCGTCGTCGCTCAGTAGGGAAGCGCGCCCGTGAGCGCGTCCAAAGTCCCCGTCTCGATCCTCGGCGTCAGCGGCTTCGCCGGCAGCGAGCTCGCGCGGCTCGTCGCCGAACACGCGTCCCTCTCGCTCGCGGGCGTCGCCGCGGATCGATGGCAGGGATCGAAGCTCGGCGAGCGCGTCCGCGTGCCCGCGAGCGTCGGGAAGCTCCCTGTCGCGCCGATGAGCGACGCCGTCGCCGTGGCCCGGCAGAGCGAGGTCGCGCTGCTCGCGACGCCCGCCGAGGTCTCGGCCAAGCTCGCGCCGGAGCTCCTTTCGCACGGCGTGCGCGTCGTCGATCTCTCGGGCGCGTTTCGCCTCGAAGATCCGGCCGCGTATCCGCGCTGGTACGGCTTCGAGCATCCCGCGCCCGAGCTCCTCGCCGAGGCGCACTACGGTTTGCCCGAGGTCGCCTCCGCCTCGACGCGCACGGGCGGCGCGAAGGACGCGCGCCTCATCGCGAACCCCGGCTGTTACGCGACGGCCGCGATCCTCGCGCTCGCGCCGCTCGTCGAGGCGGGCGCGATCGACCCGGCTTCGATGTACGTCGACGGCAAGAGCGGCGTCTCGGGCGCGGGCCGCAAGGTCGAGGAGCGCCTCCTGTTCATGGAGGTCGACGAGAACCTCTCGGCGTACCGCGTGGGCAACCACCAGCACACGCCCGAGATCGAGCAAGCGCTCTCCCGCGCGGGCCGCGTGCGCGCCTCCGTGACGTTCGTCCCGCACCTCTTGCCCGTGCGTCGAGGCCTGCTCGTCACGGCCTTCGCGCGCCTCTCCGGCGCGATCCCGCACGACCAGATCGAGGCGCTCTTCCGCCGCGCGTACGCCCCCGCCGACCTCGTCGAGGTCCGCGCGCCGGAGGACGTCACGCTCGCCCAGGTCGCGTACACCCCGTATGCGCGCCTCGGCGTCCGTGCCGACGCCGAGCGAGGCTCGGTCGTCGTCACGTCTGCGCTCGACAATCTGCTGAAGGGTGCCGCCTCCCAGGCGCTCCAGAACCTCTGCGCCATGATCGGCGCGCCGCCGCTTTCGACGCATTGACAGACCCAAGAAGGGCTCCCCCGCGTCGCGATGCGCGCCGCGGCTCCCCCTATCCCGAGGTGGCCCGTGAAAATACCGCTTGGTTTCTCGTTCGCCGGGGCCTCTGCCGGCATCAAGGTCAAACGCCCCGATCTCGCGCTCGTGCTGTCGGAGGTCCCCGCCGTCGCGGCTGGATGCTTCACGCGCTCGAAGTCGCGCGCGGCGTGCGTCGACTGGAACGTCGCGCGGCTGCCTCGCAAGGACGCGCGCGCGATCGTGGCGAACAGCGGCAACGCGAACTGCCTCGCGGGTGAGGAAGGCGTCCAGGCGAACCAGCGCATGGCGGCGTCCGTCGCCGACGCGCTCGGCGTCCCCGTCGACGCGGTCCTCACGTGCTCGACCGGCGTCATCGGCGTGCCTCTGCCGCATGGAAAAGTCTCCGCCGCGGTCCCTGGCCTCATCGCCAAGCTCGGCCAGGATCCCACGCCCGCGGCCGAGGCGATCCTCACGACGGACACGTGCACGAAGCTCGCCTCGCGCGAGATCTTCCTCGGCGGTGATCGCGTGCGCATCGCGGGCATCGCCAAGGGCTCGGGCATGATCCACCCGAACATGGCCACGATGCTCGCGTTCCTCGTGACCGACGTGGCCATCGACGTCTCCGTGCTCGACTCGATCCTGCACGCGGCCGTCGACGAGACCTTCAACATGGTCAGCGTCGATCGCGACACGTCGACGAACGATCAGGTCCTCGTGCTCGCGAACGGCATGGCGGAGAACGACCCGATCACGCGCCGCGACTCGCCCGAAGCGCAGAGCTTCGCCGCCGCGCTCATCGACATCTGCCGCGAGCTCGCGCGCACCATCGCCGGTGACGGCGAGGGCGCGCAGCACCTCATCACGGTCACCGTGCGCGGCGCCGAGGACCTCACCTCCGCGCGCGCGCTCGCTCGCGCCGTCACCGAATCGAACCTCGCGAAGGCCGCGTTTTTCGGGACGGACCCGAACTGGGGCCGCGTCCTCGCGGCGGTCGGCTCGCGCGCGGCCGAGCAGCACATTCGCTTCGATCCGACCGTGGCGAGCGTGCGCCTGCAGAACATCCTCGTCTACGCGCAGGGCAAGCCGCAGCCCTTCGACGCCGACGCGCTCCGCGCGCTCCTCCGCGGCGAAGAGGTCTTCGTCGACATCGTGGTCGGCGAGGGGCTCGGTGAGGCCACGGCCTGGGGCTGCGACCTTTCCTACGATTACGTACGAATCAACGCCGACTACGCGGCCGTGCTCGTCGACCCCGAGGGCCCGGTGCGCCGCGATCCGAGCCTCGACCACAAGACGCCCGAGCTCAAGGCCGACACGCTCGTGCAGGCGCTCCGCTACATCGAGCGCTTCGCCGGCACGCGCGCGGTCATCAAGTACGGCGGCGCCGCGATGGTGCGCGCCGACCTCAAGGATCGCTTCGCCGAGGACGTGCGCCTGCTCCAGGCCGTGGGTCTGCGGCCGATCATCGTGCATGGCGGCGGCCCGGAGATCTCGCGCACGCTCGAGCAGATGGGGCAGGTGACCGAGTTCGTCGACGGCTTGCGCGTCACCGACGCCGCGAGCTTGCGTGTCGTCGAGATGGTCCTCACGGGCCAGATCAACAAGGAGGTCGTCGCCTCGCTCGCGCGCGCGGGCACGAAGGCCGTGGGTTTGTCCGGCAAGGACGGCGGCCTGATCGAGGCGCGCAAGATGAACATGCCGCCCGGCAAGGATCTCGGCTACGTCGGCGAAGTCGCGCGGGTCGATCCCGACGTGCTCGAGCTCTTGCTCGGCAAGGGCTACATCCCCGTCATCTCGCCGATCGGCCTCGGCAAGGACGGGAACACGTACAACATCAACGCCGACACCGTCGCCGCGGAGGTCGCGGTCGCGTGCGGCGCGCGCAAGCTCATCTACCTGACCGACGTCGCGGGCATCCTCTCGAAGGGCCTGCTCGTGTCGGAGATGAGCGCGGAGGAGCTCGACGCGCGCATGCGTGACGGCACGGTCACGGGCGGCATGCTCCCGAAGGCGGCGTCGATCCTGCGCGCGCTCGAGGGCGGCGTGGAGACGGTGCACATCATCGACGGCCGCGTCCCGCACAACGTGGTGGCGGAGCTCTTCACCTCGCGCGGCGTCGGCACGATGATCCGCGCGGGCGCGCCCAAAGAGGGCGAAGAGTTCCCCATGGGTTGAGCCCGCTCGGCGCCATGCTCGACGCGGAGATCGTGATCGTCGGCGGAGGCCCCGCCGGCATCTCGACGGCGCTTTTTCTCGCGCGCGCCGCGCCCCGGCTCGCCGAGCGGATCGTCGTGCTCGAACGAGCGACGTATCCGCGCGAGAAGATCTGCGCGGGTGCGATCGGCGCGCGCGCGGATCGGCTGCTCGCGTCCATCGGCGTGCGTGTCGACGTCCCGTCGGTCTCGATCCACGGTTTGTCCGTGGACGCTTCGGGCCGAAGGCTCGCCGCGCGCGCCGACGGAGGGCCGATCGGCCGTGTCGTCCGCCGCTTCGAGTTCGATCACGCCTTCGCGCGCGAGGCCATGGCGCGCGGCATACGCGTGCGCGACGGCGTGAAGGTCACGGGCCTCGTGATCGGCGAGCACGACGCGCGGATCGAGACCTCGATCGGCGAGATCCGCGCCCGCGCCGTCATCGGCGCCGACGGCGTCGGTAGCGTCGTGCGGCGCGCGCTCGGCTTGCCGCGCGGCGCGTTCATGGCCCAGGCCGTCGAGGTCGACACCCCCGACGCTCGCGGCGACGGCCCGCGCGACATCCTCCATTTCGACATGGCCGCGCGGGGTTTGCCCGGGTACGCGTGGGATTTTCCGACGCTCGTCCACGGACGGCCCATGGTTTGTCGTGGCATCTACGAGCTCCGCGCCGAGGGCGTGCCCGAGCGCGCCGCGACCGAGCCTGCGCCGGCCGAGCGGCTCCTCGCTCGCGCGAGCGACCAGGGCGCGGCCGTGCCCGCGTCCTCGCTGCGACGCTTCGCCGAACGAGGCCTCTCCTTGCACGAGCCCTTCGCGCGGCCGCGTGTGCTCCTCGTCGGCGAGGCGGCGGGCATCGATCCGGCGCTCGGCGAGGGCATCGCGCAGGCGATCCAATATGGCTCCGTCGCGGGCCCGTACCTCGCGCGCGCGCTCGAAGCGGGCGACCTCTCGTTCGCCTCGTTCCCCGCGGTGCTCCGCGAGAGCCGCCTCGGTTTGGATCTACGCCTGCGCGCGCGCGCGGCGCCTTTCGTGTACGGCGGCGCGCGCCCCGTGATCGAGCGATGGGTCACGCGCTCGCACGCGCTCGCGCGGGCAGGGATGGATTATTTCGCGGGTGAACGAGTCGATCGGCGCGCGCTCGGCAGGAGCGCGCTCGATCTCGGGGTGGCTTTGTTCGGCTGGGCGCTCGATCAGGCGCGTTTCACTTGGGCGCCTCGGTCGGGGGCTTCGCCGTGACGTGCATGAAGTAATTGCCGATCGCCTTGATCTTGAAGAACGCCGTCCCCGTCGCGTCGTCGATCTTCTCGGGCGCGTAGACCGTCCACGTGATCTTCTCGCGGCCCTTGTCGTCGACCTTCACTTCGCCGATCGCGAGGTTCGCGTCCTTCTTGTTGCCCGCGGGGAAGCTGAACTCGAAGGGTTTGTCCAGGGTCTCGAGCGTGGGCAGATCCGGCGAGTTCTCGATCTGCACGAGTAGCCGGTAGATCTTCCCGATCGGCACGCCGGTCGACTTGCCCTTCGGATCGATCTTGAACGTGATGATGTGCGGCGAGCCGAGCGAGCCTTCGCGAAGGCGGAAGACGGCGCGGCCCGAATCGTCGCCGAGCTCGAGCTTCGCGCCCGGGCTCGTGGTGAAGATCGATTGCAGCTCCTTGTCGGAGCTCATCAGCACCGGCGGCCGCTCCTCCACGGACTTCGGCGGGGGCGGCGCTTCGGCGGACGCCGTCGCCGTGGGCTGCGGAGGCGTCTCGGGCGCGGCCGTCGGGGTCTCCGTCGGCGCGGGCGTGGGCGTCGCCGCGGGCGGCGGCTCGGGATTGGCCGGGGGCGGGGTCGGCTCGCCGCCGCACGCCGCGGCAAAGGCAAGGGCGAGCGCCGGCAATCCGAGGATCGAGGTGCGGAGCAGCTTGTCGAAGCGGGTCCGTAGACGCATGAAGCTCGGCGTAGGACGAGGCCGCGCGGAACGCAAGCCCGAGCCTGCGCGTGAATCTGGCTCTCCTCGACGCCCGCTCCGGCACGCCGTATAAGGCGGCGCATGCGTACGTCGCTTCTCCCGGCCTTTGCCCTCCTCGCCCTCGCGTGTGGCCCGTCGCCCGCGACCGTCGAACCCACGAAGACGCCGGCCGATGCCTCGAAGGAAAAGGGCGCAGCGCAAGTCGCCGCCCCCACGCCGGCCGAGACGGCTTACGACCTCGCGCCGGTGCCGGAGCCCGAGGACGTCGTCGCATTCTTCGGCTGGAAGAGCCCCGCGGCTACGCTGAACAGCTTCGGGACCTGCGCGGCCATTCCGGCCGAGCCGCTCATGGGCGGCGTCGAAGGCCAGCTCCGCGCGCTCCTGCGCGACGTCGTGTCGAGCAACGTCGACGTGCGTGGCCTCGCGGCCACCGTCTCGCTCGACGCGCCGGTCTTCGCCGTGGCCTCGCTCGAGACGCAATCGAAGCGAGCCGGCGCGTTCGTCGCGTTCTCGCTCGGCCTCACGTCCCTCGAAAAGGCGAAGATGGCCGTCGAGGGCGCGGGGCCCGTCACGGAGCTCGGCCCGGGTATGTTCCGCATCGGCGGCAGGTCGGGCTCGACGTGCGTGATCGCGGCGTCCGCGGGCGCGACGCCCGCGCGGCTCGTGTGCGGGCCGAAGGAGAAGGACGTCACCACGCTCGCGCCGTACCTCACGCGCACCTTGCCGACGAAGGCCGGCGCGGCGTCGGACATGCACCTCGAAGTGCGCTTCGCCCCGGCCGAGGCCCGGTATGGCTCGCTTTTGCGCACGCAGGTGCAGGGTTTGCCCGTGATCGCGCAGGCCGAGCTCGCCATCGGTGAGCCCAAGTTCGACCGCGCGATCGTCGACGCGGCCACGGGCCTCGCGGACGAGGTCGTCGCCTTCGCGCAGGACGCGGACAAACTCACGCTCGACGTCTCCATGGATCCGGCCACGTGCCTGCGCGCGAGCGCCTCGCTCGCGATGCGCGGGAAAAACTCCTGGGTGAGCGGCCTCATGGGCGAGCGCCCCGAGCGCGCGGGTCCGCCGCCCGCGATCTTCTGGCGCGCGCCCAAGGACAGCGCGACCGTCTTGTACGGCCGCGGCTCCGATCCGAAGCGCTTTCAGCCGATCCTGCGCACGGCGCGCCTCCTCGTCGAAGGTCTCCTCGCGAAGGTGAACGTCGGCTCCGAGGCCGATCATCGCGCGGTCGGGGAGCTCTTCGACTGGCCCATGGGCAAAGACGTCGAGACGGTCTCGGCGAGCGGCCGCGTCGAGGTCGCGGAGGTCAAGGGCAAGCGCACCCCGCAGCAAGAGGCCGAGGCCCTCGTGAACGACTGGATCGGCTGGGGCCTCGGCGGCTACGAGGAGGGCTCGGCGAACCTCGCAAAGCAGCTCCGCAAGGTCGCGGACGTCTACAACCGCAAGGGTTTTCAGGATCCGCTGCGCAAGGAGCTCGGGCCGGAGCTCTCGAAGGCGCTCCCCAAGGTGAAGGTCAGCCCGGGCCCCGCGGCCCTCGGGGCCGACTCGCTGGATCTGTCCATCCGGATCGAGAACGTCCCGGCGGCATTGCTCGAGATCAAGGGCGCCACGCAGAAGGATCTCGTCGCCTTCGAGGTGCACGTCCTGCTCATGTCCGACGGCAAGTCGCGCACGTGGCTCGCCGTCGGGGGCGGGAAGCCCGACGGGCTCGTCAAGCGCCTGCTCGCGGTGAAGACTGGCGCGCCCGACACGGGGACGATCGCGTCGCGTACGGATCTCGAGCCGCTCCGCCGCGGCACCTACATGGGCGCGGGTTTCCTCTCGATGGGCCCGCTGGTCAAGAGCCTGGAGCGCATGAAGGACGTGTTCGGCCCGCGCGAGGATGCTCGCATCCAGCAGCTCATGCGCGCCGTCTCGACGATGCCGCACCAGGGCGAGACGCCCATCTTCATCACGTCGAGCTCGACGGGCACCGCGGACGCACCGCGCGGCGAGGTCGCCGTCACGGCTTCGAAGGCGGCCTTCGAGGACATCGGCTGGCTCATCAAGACGCTCGGAGTGAGCGGCGCGCGCCGCTGAGCCTGCTAGGCTCCTCGTCTTCGGCGGGACGTGCGATTCGTGCGCAGGGCGAGGGGCATGTCCCTTGCCGTTCGTCCGGAAAACATTCGCCGAACGGCAAAGGGAACCATGGACGCTCGAAAGGGAGTAGGGATCGGGAGCATCGCGCCGCGGGGGCCCGGTGCGAGGCCGGCGACGCGCGCCGGCGCGTTGAACCCCGAGGCGATCGACGAAGAGCCCGAGCTCACGCTCGAACAGCGCGAGGAGCTGCGCACCTTGCTGGAGACGCGGCGCGCGGAGATCCTGGCGAGCATCGAGACACGCCAGGAGCAAGAGCGCGACACCGGGCGCGAGGTCGGCGACGAGATGGACGAGGCGAACATCGAGGGCGCGACGGCGATGGCCTCACGCCTGCTCGAACGGGACGTGCAGCTCCTCTCGGAGATCGACCGCGCGCTCGCGAAGTTCAGCGACGGCACGTACGGCCTCTGCGAGGGTACGGGCGAGCCGATCGGCTTCCCGCGCCTGCGCTCGCGGCCGTGGGCGCGCTTCAGCGTGGAGTACCAGGAGCAGCTCGAGCGCGAGGCACGCACGCGCGGCGGCGTCTGAAAAGCGGCCCGACGGGGGCGCCTGCCTGATAGAGTCTCGGGGGTGATTCGCCGCCGAGATCGCTCGTTTTTGCGGAGCGCGGGGGTGCTCTCCGCGCTCGCGCTCCCCGCCCTTGTGTTCGCGTGCTCGCCGGTCGAGACGGTGTCGCCTGCGCCGGTGGATGCGGGCGCTGACGGGTCGTTTGTCTCGTCGTCGTCGTCGTCGTCCTCGTCCTCTGCCTCGTCGAGCGGCGCAGGAGGGCAGGGGGGCGTCGGCGGAAGTGGTGGCGCCGGTGGCGTGGGCGGAAGCGGCGGCGTCGGCGGCGCCGGAGGCGGAAGCGGCGGCGCTGGCGGAAGCGGTGGCATCGGCGGCACCGGAGGCGCCGGCGGAAGCGGTGGCGGAAGCGGCGGCGCCGGCGGAAACGGTGGCGCAGGTGGCGCAGGTGGCAACGAGCCCGACGCCGGGCCGAGTGACGCCGGCGCCTGCCCCGTCACCACGATGGCCGTCCCGATCGCGCCTGCTCCGCACGTCCCTGTGTGCTCCCCCGTCGTGTACGCGACGAACCCTCCGACCTCGGGCCCGCATTACCCCTCGTGGGCCGCATTCAAGTGGTACGACGCGCCCGTCCCGCGTGGGTTCCTCGTCCATTCGATGGAGCACGGCGCGGTCGTCATCTCGTACCATTGCGAGGGCGGCTGCGAATCCGAGCTCGCGACCCTCGCGGCATTCCTCGACGCGCGCCCGGCCGATCCGCTTTGCGTCGCGCCCTTGAAGGCGCGCATCATCGTCGTGCCCGATCCCGAGCTCGACGTCCGCTTCGCCGCGGCCGCGTGGGGCGGGCTCCTCCGCGCCGATTGCCTCGACACCGCCGCGCTCGGCGCGTTCCTCGACACGTATTACGCGAAGGGGCCGGAAAACTTCTGCTACGACGGCGTCGACGTCCTCGCCCCGGGCAGCGGCATTCCTGCCGATTGCGGCACCCAGCCGAGGGACGCGGGCGCGGATTGACGCGAATTCAGCGGTATCGATCGGAGCAGACGCCGAGCGCCATTCCTGTCGTCTGCAGGCACTTGCCGAGCTCGGCGCACGAGGCCAGGGGTTCTCTCGCTAGCTGCATTGTCGCGCCACGTCGATGCAGCGCGCGCAGGCCGTCTTCGTGAAGTACTCGGCGGGGAGCTTGCGCTCGTAGACCACGAAATCCGCGGTGCCTCGCCCGGGTTCGAACTTGGGCGGGTTTTTCAGCGCGCGGCCATCGAAGGTCGTGAACGACAGCTCTGCGGGCTGGGCCCGATAGACGGGGCAGGCGATCTCGCCGGCGCCCGTGCGTGACCAAAGCCCGTCGAGGATGTGCTGCGAGCGAAGCACGCTCGTATCCCCGTCGCGTCGCTCCCGGAAGCTGCCGGCTCCGGCGTTGATGTGCGGTACGCCGGGGAATATCTCCGGATTGGGGACCTTGTACGTGAAATTGATCGAGGTGACCTTCCCGTGCTGGCGCTCGACGGGGCCGGGGTGGAAGGCGATCGCCATCATGTAACAATGGCCGCGCTTGAGCTGGATGGTCTCGGGCGCCCGGTCGGGGAGCTCTTTGAGCTTCGCGGTGAACCGTTTGACCTCGTGGTAGCCGTCCTTGGCCAGCGAAAGCCGCCCGAGGAGCGTCTCGACGTCGGGGTATTTGGGCGGGTCGGCAGAGAGGGAGACGGCGTAATAGACGCGCGTCCGCTCGGGCATTCGGGCGAAGCGATCGGTCGAACTGGAAATCAAGTAGAGGGCATTCGCGCCGTGGCGCGCCGCCTCCGCGGCGAGCAGTTTTTCGCGGCGCGCGCGCAAGGCTTCGTTGTTCCACGCGGCCGTGAGCTTCTCTTCGTACGACGTCGAGACGTCAATGCGCTCCTTCAAGACGATCTTGCCGAGGACACGATGGGGCCGCTCCTCGCTCGGATACCCCGGCGCGACCGTCATTCGCTTCTCTGGCAGGGCATGCTCGTCGTAATGGAAGGCGTCCGGCAGCTCGGCGAGAGGCTTGTAGTCGACGTCGTGCTGGTGCTCGAAGTTGAACCCGTCAGCCCCGTGCCTGCGGCAACCCGAGGCCGAGGCGATGGACAGGACGAGCGCGAGCGAGAAGGAGAGAGGTGCGCTTCACGGATGAGCTCGCTCGTGGGAGAGGCGGCCCGCATACCTCCCTAAAGCCTTCAGGTCGCGAGCCAGAAATCCTTGCCGAGCAAGCTCTTCGCCGTCTCGATCGTGCCGAACGCGCGCTTCAGGTCCGTCTTCGCCTGATGCTCGGAGAGCTGCACGATGTACGGGATCCACAGCGGCCGGCACACGAGCAGCGCCGCGTAGTACCCCTCGACCTCCTCGTTCCAGCCCTGCGCCGCGGCGATCCGGGCGAGCAGGTAGTTCACCGGCACGGGCGATCCGACCTGTCCGATCTCGGATGCGCGCGCCATCACGTCGCGGGCGAGCTCGGCGCGCGCGGCCTCGTCCGTCACGTTCTTCGCGCCGCGGAACTTCTGGAAGGCGATCTCCAGCCGCTGCTCGTTGTCGACCTGCTCCTGCAGCCGATCGCGAACGATCACGCTCCAGGCTTCCACGAACGGCCGCCCGTCGAGGTTCGGCGACGCCTCGCAGTGCGCGAGGAGCAGCTCCGCTTCCTTCCAGTCGCCCGCGTCGCGCGCGAGCTCGAGGCCCGACACCACGCGCTCTTCCTCGCAGCGGCCCGGGTCCTTCTCGAGCAGCCAGCGCTCCCAGTAGAGCGCGCCGCGCGACAGCGTCCGGAAGACCATCGCCGGCTGCGTGAGCCGCGCGTACATCGCCTGCTGGATCAGGAGGCTCTTGTGGCGCTCGACGTCCGGCACCGTGAGGCTCTTCGGCCAGGCCTCGGCCCCGAAGGCGAAGGTGATCATGACAGGACCCGGATCGCGGCCTTTCCTCCGCCGAAGGCCACGGCGCCGGCGATCTTCCGCCCACCCGACGCGCCGTGCACGTGCTTCACCACGCCCGCGAGCACCGAGTCCGGATCCGCGCCCTGGGTTCCGAACGCGACGAGCACGCCGTCGTCGCGGCCGTCGGTCCTCTGGAGATGCAGATCCAGCCACGGACCCCGCTTCGACACGCGCACCACGCGCAGCTCGTCGCGCGCACGCAGGATCGCCGTGATCACGCCGGCCGCGGCCACGTGCAGCACGTCCTCGCGCCCGGCCGAGCGTAGCGCCTCGACGTCGGCCGCCGAGACGTCGGTCGCGTGCACCAGCGAGAAACGTTCGATCGTCGGATCCTCCGCGCCCGGCTTGAAGTAGGCGACCTCGAAGGGGCTCGTCGTCCCGGGCGCGGCCTCGCAGGCGAGCAGACACGCAGGCAGCACGAGCGGCGGCCACAAATTCGGCTGATCCGCCCTCAGTTTCGCGAGGTTATAAGTCTGCATCGACGAGATCCGCGAGCAGGGTACCACGCCACGAACGGGCTCAAAAGACCCATGGCGCGCCTTCGCCCCGGATCGTCACGGCCGCGCCGCGGTGGGCTGCTCCACGCGGGAAAGGACAAACACAGGCGCTCGAACAGAGCCGTCCGCCGTCACCGTCATCACCAGTCCCCGCGTTTTTCGATGTAGCATGGGCGGGCATCCGCCCATGCGCCCCGAACCGGCATCGATCGAACCATGCCCGCTCTGTGAGCGGCCGAATCTGAACCCGTCGGATCATCACCTCGTGCCGCGGAGCCGCGGGGGCAAAGAGACGCTCGCGATTTGCCGCGATTGCCACCACGCCGTCCACGCGGTGCTCACGAACAAGGAACTCGAAGCCCGGTATCACACCGTCGCCGAGCTCCTCGCGCATCCCGAGCTCGCGAAGATGATCACGTTCATCGCGCGTCAAGATCCCGGCGGGCGCGTGCGCGTACGAAGGACGAACACCCGCCCGAAGCGGCCTTGAACAGCGTGCCGCGCTACACTCCGGGAAGCTAGAAAAACAGGAGCTTACGCATGCACTTCGCCCGTTCCCCACATTCTCGAAAGCCCTCGTGGTTTCGCCGCCTCTTCGCGCCCGCGCTCGCGATCGGGCTCGCGTCCATGGTCACCGCGCTCGCTTCGAGCTGCGGCTCGACGAGCACCGGCACGCCTCCGTGCGACTCGGTCTACGCCGGCAAGTGCGGCGGCGACTGCGCCAACGACTTCGCGTGCCCGGACGGCCTGTACTGCGGCATCAGCGCCAAGTGCACGGCGGACTGCGCCCCCGGCGCGGCCGGATGCCCCGCGGGGCAGACGTGCAACGTCAAGGGTCGGTGTATCCCCACGGGCGGCGAGGGCGGGTCCGGCGGCATGGGCGGCATCGATTTCGTGACGTCGAACAGCAGCACAGGCTCCGGCGCCGACGCCTGCGCCGACGTCAACGTCAATTTCGAAAAACAGATCCCCACCGTGATGCTGCTCATCGATCAATCGGGCAGCATGACCACGGGCTTCGGAAATGGGGACCGCTGGAGCGTCCTTTACGACACGCTCATGGATCCCAATGACGGGATCGTGAAGAAGCTCGAAAAGGACGTGCGGTTCGGGCTCGCGCTCTACACGAGCAACAACGGCAACGCGGGCGGCACGTGCCCGGTCCTGACGAAGGTGCCGATCGCGCTGAACAACCACGCGGCCATCGACGCCGTGTACGCCCCGCAGAGCCCCGAGGGCGAGACGCCGACGGGCGAGAGCATCACCGCCGTCACCACGGACCTTCTGGCCTTCCAGGAGCCGGGGCCGAAGATCATCGTGCTCGCGACCGACGGCGAGCCCGACACCTGCGCCGAGCCGAATCCGCAAAATGGCCAGGACGAATCGATCGCCGCCGCGCAGGGCTCGTTCGGCAAGGGCGTCCGCACGTTCGTGATCAGCGTCGGCGCCGAGGTGAGCCTCGGCCATTTGCAAGACCTGGCGAACGCGGGCGCGGGCCTGCCCATCGCCGGCGCCGAGAAGGCCACGTATTACCAGGCGCTCAATCCGCAGACGTTGATCGACGCCTTCGACACCATCATCAACGGCGTCCGCTCCTGCGTGCTCAAATTGAACGGCATCGTCGACGAGACCGCGGCCGCCGAGGGCCAGGTCTACCTCGACGGCAAGGCGCTGCCCTACAACGACATGAACGGCTGGCGGCTCAACGGACCCGACGAGATCGAGCTGCTCGGCACCGCGTGCGACACGATCAAGCAGGGCGACCATTCCATTTCGGTCCAGTTCCCCTGCGGGATCGTCATCCCGAAGTGATCCGCTGAAAAACTAGCCCCCCATTCGCTTCACGAACGGCACGATCCGCTCCACGAACGCCTGCTTGTGGAACCGATCGAACTCGGCCCACGTGCAGAGCGTCGAGGGATCGGTCACCCGATCCACGAAGAGCTTGCCGTCGAGGTGGTCCACCTCGTGCTGGAACGTCCCCGCCGTCAAACCCCGCGCGACGCGCTCGAACGGCGCGCCGTGCCGATCCAGGCCGGTCACGCGCACCTCGGCGAACCGCGACACCACGCCGCGCAGATTCGGCACCGAGAGGCAGCCCTCGTAATTGTCGAATCGCTCCTCCGTGAGCGGCTCGATCACGGGGTTGACCACGATCGTGAGCGGGATGTTCGGCTTGTACGGATAACGGGGGTTGTCCTTGACCTCGATCGCCACGATCCGCTTCGGCACGTGCACCTGCGTCGCGGCGAGCCCGGCGCCGTTCGCGTCGCGCATGGTCTCGACGAGGTCGTCGATGAACGTCTGCACCTCGGCCGTGGCGAGCTCGTCCCGCTCGACCTCGCGCGCTCGGTTTCGGAGCACCGGGTGTCCAATGTGGGCAATTTTCAGGAGCGTCACGGGGGCGAGCCTACCACGAGACGTCGGGGACGACGCGCGCTCGACGAACGTGCACGGGCGCCCCAGGGATCGGCGCATGAACCAGGACAAGCGCCAGCCCGACTTTTCCACGAACGTCCCCCAAGGCAGCGACACCGAGTCGAGCGGACGAACGGACGTCGAGCACGAGGTGCAGGGCGAGGAGAACGCCCCGATCGAGCGCAGCAGCGTCGATCAGCGCGAGAGCGGCTCGATCGAGCGCGCCAAGGCCCACCTCGAGCACGCGGGCCGAGACCTCGCCGCCGCGGCGAGCGAGGTGGCCACCGTCGCGCGCGCCGCGGCCGAGTCCGCCAAGGAAGCGTTCAAAGACGAAGTGCCCTCGACCCGGCGTACGGGCGAGCCCTCGAAGGAGAGCACGCTCGACCGGCTGAACGACCTCCTGCGCGGCGAGCTCGCCAGCGTCGAGACGTACGAGCTCGCGCTGCGCAGCGTGCGCGACGCCGATCTCACGAGCTCGCTGCGCCAGCTCTTGGAGAGCCACCAGCGGCGCGTCGACAAGCTCCGCGACAAGGTCCACGAGTTCGGCGGCGAGCCCGCGCCGAGCTCGGGCGTGTGGGGCGCGTTCGCGCGCATCGTGCAGCGCGGCGCGGACCTGCTCGGCCACCGCGCCGCGCTCGCCGCATTGGAAGAGGGCGAGGATCAAGGCAAGAAGCGGTACGCCCGGGACCTCGACGAGCTCGAGCCGCCCGTGCGTGATTTCGTCCTTCAGGAGCTCTCGCCCGAGCAACAACGCACGCACGACCTCGCACAATCGCTGCAGAAGTTCGTGAAGGCGGCTTGACGCGGAGAGGCGAGCTCGGACGTCACGAAGCGGTCGTCATGTGGAGCCGTCGCTCGCCTTTTCGGTGGCGGCGGCTTCCGCGGCGGCCTTGGCGTTCTTGCGCCTCGTCGCGGCGGCTTTCTCGCCGATCTGGGAGTAATATTTCAGCGTCTTCTCGAAGGGCGCGGCCACGCTGGGATCGATGTGTTTGGCGGCCGTCTGCACGGTCTTCGCGATGATCGCGATATCGCCCTCGCGCAGGTGCTCCTCGTGCGCCTCGGTCTCGTCGAGGACCTCGTACATCTTCTTCGCGATGCCCTTCTTCTCGCGGACGACCTTGAGCCTGCCCGTGCGGCCCTCGATCCGCGTGACGACATCGATTGCGATACCGGCCTTCATGAGCGCGCCGCTCTTGGCCTTGAGGAGCTCGTCGAGCACCTCTTCGAACCCGTCCTTCTCGAACTTGAGATGTTGCTTCTCGCCGTCCGGCAGGTCGATGATGTCGTCCTTGATGTCCGTGATGTCGCACACGCTCGGGCCGTTGTAGATCGCTTTGGGTCCGTTGCTCATTCCGTCATCCCCTTCGTCATTTGTCTTGCTTCTCTAAAGTTTCAAGAAGGGGAGATTTTGTCAACGACGTACGGGTGCGCAGTGGTTTGGGCAGCAAAATTTCGGCGCTCGTGGCCGGAAGCACCACGGTGAGGGCGGCAGGGTGTGCGATGTCGCATCATCAGGCGACGTCGACGTGGTCCGTGCCGACGATGACGTGGTTCGAGCCGACGATGACGTGGTCGCTGGAGACTCGACGTCGTTGAAGGCGACGTCGACGTGGTCTGTGCCGACGATGACGTGGCCTCGGGCGACGATGACGTGGCCTCGGGCGACGATGACGTGGTTCGAGCCGACGATGACGCGGTTCGAGCCGACGTCGACGTGGACGCAGGCAACTCGACGTCGTTGAAGGCGACGTCGACGTGGTGTCGGGCGACGATAACGTGGCCGCAGGCGACGATGACGTGGTTCGAGGTGACGATGACGTGGCCTCAGACGACGATGACGTGGTCGCGGGTGACTACGTAGGCGCGCCGCTGCGTCCTCGAGTCGACGGCTCGCCGCCGCTTCGCATGGCCATGAGCTTGTCCCGGAGCTCGTGGAGCTCTTTGAGCTGGCGGTTGAGCTCCACGCTGGTTTCCCCCGGGGGCCGCAAGGGTTCCTTGCACGCTTGGAGCTGAGCCTCGATCTCGGCGATCCACGGCTCGACCACGGCGAGCCCCGCCTCGGGCTCGTTGTTCCTCAGACAAGCCTTCACGAACATTTCTGGATACATCCAGCTCTCGTCTTGGCCCACGCGGACGAACTCGTCCCAGGCGTCTCGGCAGGCCTGGAAGGGAGCGCGGAGGGAACAAGCTGCCATCAAGATCGCCTCGGCGGTCCTTGCCTTGATGGCGCCGACGCAATCCTCGAACGCCTCGCCTTCGCCTGCGCGTGCCACGAATTCCGCCTCGATCCGTCGGTAGTCGGCCGCGACGTCGGCGAAGCTCCGATCGAACGATTTCCCGTAGGTCTTGAAGACGACAAGCTTCGCTTTCGAGAACTCGTCGTAGAGCGCGTCGGCCTGCTCTTCTTCCGCGGTGATCGGGGGGGCTGCCTCGTCCTCGCGGCGGGTCTCCAGCCACGGGACGACCTCGCCGCGTTTCTGGGCAAGGAGCGCGTCCCGGAGGTTCCCCAGGCGCTCCAGCTCGTTTTCGTAAAAGCGCGCGGGGTACTCCGTTCCCGTCCCCCTCGTGTCCTCGAGCAAGCGCTCGAGCTTTGCGAGGAGCGGGTCGAGCACCGCGAGCCCCTCGTCTGGCCGCTCGTCGTACGCGCAGCAATCCGCATAAAAGTACGACATCGTGCACTCGAGTTCGATGCCCGAGAAGCCGAGGCGAACCAGATCGTTCCACGCATCGCGGCAGGCGTCGAAGGGGGGACGCTTGTCACGGGCAAGGGACAGGATGGTTTCAGCGATGCGCCGTCTCGTCTCGCGCACATCGAATTCGTCGTCGCCTGCGCGCTCCACGAACTCGGCCTCGAGCTTGCGGAAGTCTTCCACGGCCTCGGCGAAGCTCCGGGTTCTGTCTAGCGACTTGACCAAGAGACGCCCGCTCGCTTGAGCGAACGCAAGCTCGTCCCCTACCATTTCTCGGTTGTGACCCTGATTCATTGTTCAATAATCCGCTTCCGGGCCATACCAGCAGGACACCTGTCCCCTGCTCGCCTGTTCGACCTGTGTAGGCCAATGACCGTTCTCGCACCGCATCCAGCAATCGTGGCATAGCGAATGGTCAGGTCCAGTCCCCGGCTGGTCCGCCAAAGGGGACATGAGGCAGTTGCCGAGGTGATCCGAACAGCTCAACTTTTTCGGTTTCTTCCTCTTCGCAAACGCCTCCGCCGCCCCCGCCGCGACCGTCGCGGTGACCGTCACGCCGACGGCGATCGCGAAGGCTTCGATGATGACCTCGGTGAAGACGATCGTGACGACCACGACGGTCACGACCTCCGCGATCTGCCCCCGATCCGGCATCGGCTGCCCGTTCGCCGACGCGGACGTTCGTAACATGCTCCGCTCGAGGACATCCTCGGGGAGAGTCATGCCTCGCAGGGCGATCCGCATGCAACCCCAACGTCCGGATTGGGCTGGCCCGTCGTCTCCACCTCCACGACACGACCTTCCTGGTCGACCTTCACCGAGGCGTCGAGCGTGTAGTATCCGGGCTCGATGGTGCCGCTGAGCTCATCCACACA
>NZ_JASBQE010000209.1 GCF_029960785.1 Polyangium sp. 15x6 | reverse complement strand
CGGGCGTCGCTGCCACGGGCGCGGGTGCGGGCGTCGCTGCCACGGGCGCGGGCGCCGGGGTCGGCGTGGTCGTGGGCTTCGGCGGGACCACGGGCCCCGTCTTCGGCGCGACCGCGGCCGGCGTGGGCGTGGCCGCGGGCCCGGGCTTCGGCACGACCACCGGCGCGGCGAGCCCGGCCTTCGACACGGGACCCGTCTTCGGCTCCGGAATGACGGCCTTCGCCGGCTCGGCTACGCCGGGCGAGGACTTCGACACCTGCAGCTTCAGCGGGAGCCCCGTCACCGACGGGCGCAGCGGCCCTGCCGCGGCGGGCTTCGGCATCGGCTTCGGCAGCGGCTTCGCGCTCTTCACCGACTTCGACGAGACCGGCGATTCGAAGGGCGCGATCTTGACGTCTCCCGTCAGCGGATCGGACGACCACGCGTCGATGAGCCGCATCAGCTCGCGCACGGCTTCACCGGCCGACTGCCAGCGCGCGGTCGCGTCGCGCTGGATGCACTTCGAGAACCACGGGTCGAAGCCCGGCGGCAGGTACTTCGCGAAGTCGCCGGCCCGATGCGTCGCCGCCGGATGCTCCTCGAGCGCGATGCAGATCATGAGATCCGCGTACGTGTCGACACCCCAGTACTGACCGGGTTGGACGCCCGTGAACGCCTCGTACGCGACGAGGCCGAGCGCCCACACGTCGGTCGACGCCTGCACCGTCTGCGAGATCGAGATCCCTTGTGTCGCGGCGAGGCTGCGCAGCGTCGCGCCGAGCTGCTCGGGCGCGGCGTACGCGGGTGATCCGATCTGCGTCGCGGTGCGTTGCTCGTGGCTCTCCAGCACCTTCGCGATGCCGAAGTCCATCACCTTGAGGAGGATCTGGCCCTTCCGATCGCGGGCGATGAACAGGTTGCCGGGCTTGAGATCGCGGTGGATGACGCCTGCGCCGTGGGCTTGATCGAGCGCGTCGGCGAGGTGTTCGAAGATCGTGTGCGCGAGCCGCGCGGGCAGGCGTCCGTGCTTCTTGAGGTAGCTCTCCAGCGTGTCGCCTTGGAGCAGCTCCATCGCGAGGTACGGGACCTTGCGCGCCTCGTCGACGCCTGCGTCGAAGACGTCGACGATGTGCGGGTTTTCGCCGATCCGCGCGCCGAGCTGGGCCTCTTTGACGAAGAGGTCGACGAACTCTTTGCGCGTGACCAAGTGCGGGTGCACGAGCTTGAGCGCGCACGCCTTGCCCGTGTTCACGTGCTTGGCCTGATAGACGATGGCCATGTTGCCCTGGCCGAGCCAGGATTCGACCCGATATCTGCGGGCGATCACGTCGCCAGGCTGGGCCAGCGTCCCTTCCGCCATGATGATGCCGCGCAGTATACGTCCGAGGCGCGCCGTTCCACCACCCTGCGAAACGAGAGGCACGCTCTTGTCGTCCCCGACGTGCTAGCAGGGATCGACATGGACACGCTGCCCGACACGGCCCCGGAGCCCCCGAAGGAGCCCCCGAAGAAGAGCCCGCGAGGGCGGCGGATCGTGGCTTTCGTGCTCATCCTCGCGGCGGCCCTCGGCCTCGGGGTAGGCCTCGGCCACCGACCGCTCGTCCGGTTCTGGATCGAGAAAGAGGCGCGGGCCCGGGGCATCGAGCTCACGTTCGACGACTTCACCTCGAGGTGGGGCCGCGTCGTGCTGACCGGCGCCACGGCCAAGCTCGAAGGCGTCACGGGCCTCTCGGCCGAGGTCCCGTGGCTCGCCGTGGACCTCGACGGCCTCTCCCCGACGCGGATCGACGCCCGCAACGTGGTCGTCACGGCCGCCGTCCCGCCGGGCGAGCGGCTCGAAGCCCTCGCCGCGTTCGATCGCCGCCACCCGGGCGCCCTGGATCTGCCGGCGACCGCGAACGTGACGGTGAACTGGGGCTCGAAGGAGTCGCCGTGGATCGTGCTCGCCGGCCAGGTGACGAAGGCGCGCGGCGACGCGGGCGCGTTCGAGGGCACGGTCGCGTTCGAGGGGACGCCCCTCGGCCTCGTCGGCGCGCGCTGGAACGGCAAGGATCCGACGTCGATCTGGCTCGGCGCGAAGGCGCCCGAGGCGGCGCCGCTGCGGCTCGCGCTCGACACGAAGTCTTCGCCGATGCGCCTCTCGGCGACGCTGCCGCCGACGAAGGTCGACGACCTCGCCCGCGCGCGCTCGCTGTCGGTCCCGGCGGATCTGCGCGGTGCGTCGGTGGAGGGGACGGTGGCGGTGACGCTCGGCGGTTCCGAATCGAAAGGGATGTACGCGGGCACGGCGTCGTTCGAGGTGAAGGGCTGGGTGCCGCCGCATCCGAAGGAGCTCGACGGGATCGTCTTCGGGAACAAGACGAAGCTCGGGGCGACGTTCGAGATCACGCCGAACCTCGTGGACATGCGCATCACGAAGGCGACGGTGGACGCCGGCGCATTCAAGCTGTCCGGTCCCGGGACGGTGAAACGCGAGGGCCTGTCCGCGCGGGTGAAGATGACGCTCGACGGCGCGGTGCCCTGCTCGGAGCTCGGCGCCTCCGCGGTCGGCGCGCACGTGGACGGGCTGATCGGCGACCTCCTGAAAGGCGTGGCCCGCGTGGGTCTCGGCGGCAGCGTGAATGTGCGCGTCACGGTGGACGCGGACACGAGGAAGATCGAGCGCGCGACGGTGGATCAGGCGGTCACGGTGGGGTGTGGGCTGCGATGAACCGCGCCGCCCCGCAACGAACCCGCGCGAGCTTCGCCCAGGCCGTGCTCCGCGAGGTCGAGGCGCTCGCTCCCCCCGTGCGAGCTCGCATCCTCGCGCGCACGGCTCCCGCGTCCCTCGCGACGATCCGCGGGGCCATCGGCGTACAATGGCTCCCGCCCGAGCCTTATTACGACATGGTCGAAGCGCTGCGCGCGGAGGTCGGTGATCCCGGCACACGTGCGCTCTTCCGGCGCTGCATGAACCGTTATTTCGAGAACCCGCTCCTCCGGGCGGTCGTCGACAGCTTCCTGCGCCGAGCCGGATTCACGCCGCAATCCTTGCTGCGCTTCGTCCCGCGCGGCCGTGAGCTCGTCGCCGAGAATGCGGGCCGGCTGGTCTACGAACACCTCGGCGAGCACGAATGCATGCTCCGACTGCGAGGGTTTCCGGCTGCGCATTTCCGGAGCGGGACAACGGTCGAGCTCCTGTCGGGTTGCTGGGAATCCGCGCTCGACTTCGCCGGGGTGGACGGGAAGGTCGAGATCCAGGGGCTCGATCTGGAGCGGGGCGCGTGTGATTTCGTGCTGTCGTGGAAGCCGCGGGCGTGACCGACGCCCCTCGCTTTGCGTCAACCCACGCGGATCATCGCGGACAGCGACGGTTGACGCGCGTCGACACGCGCCCGTCATCGTGATCAGCGTCGGTTGATCCCCATCAACCCCCCTCTGATCATCGTGATCAGCGTCGGTTGATCCCCATCAACACCCACCGGTCATCGTGGACAGAGCCGGCTGACGCTCGTCAAACACCCGCCCGCCATCGTGGACAGCGTCGGTTGACGCGCGTCAACACCCGCTGATCATCCTTTCCATCGACGGTTGATCCGCATCAACCCCCTCTGTCCACGCCATCCAGCAGTCCACCTCACACTTCCCCACCCCCGCATCTTTTCTGTCACCTCCCCCCGCCCGCTCCGTAGAGCATGGGCGAGCACCTCATGCGCCTCTTCCCCTGGCCCTGGGCGGACCCCGACGATCGGCATCGCGCTCTCCTCACCCGCGCCCAAGCGGGCGACCGCGAAGCGTTCCGGGCCCTCTACCAGGACCTTTACGACCCGGTCAGCCGCTTCGTCGGCCGACGCGTCCGCAGACGGGAAGACGTCGAGGACCTCGTCGGCCGCGTCTTTCACAAATGGCTCGAGCACCTCGGCGACATCGATCTTCGCCGCGGCTCCGTGCGCATGTACGTCCTCTCCATCGCGCGGAACGCCGTCATCGACCATGCACGCGCGCGCCGCGAGGGCACGCCCATCGAGGACGTCGCGCCGATCCTCGCCGACGATCGCGGCACGCCGCTCGACTCGCTCGTTCAGCAAGAGCGCATCCGTGCCCTTCGCGCGGCCGTCGCGGCGCTGCCCGATCACGTGCAGGAGGTGCTCGCGCTTCGGTATGGCGATGGCCTCGAGCATGCCGAGATCGCGGCGCTGCTCGGGGAGTCCACGGCCGCCGTCAAGCAGAGGCTCTCACGCGCGCAGCGGTCCCTCCGCGAAGTGCTCCAGGAAGGTGAGGTCGTCGATGTTCGGTTCTGATCGAGAAAAGGAGCTCGAGAAGGTCTTCGAGCCCGCGAGCGCGCCTCGCCCCGAGCACCGCACGGCGCTCGAAGCGTCGCTCCTCGCCACATTCGATGCGATGCCCCCGGAACGAAGGAGGAAACCCATGGAGAAGAAACACGTGTTGCGGAAAATGGCTTTCGGCGCGGCGATCGCCGCGGTGATCGGCGTGGCGGCTTGCGCGGCTCCCATGGAGGTCGACGTCGAGGTCGGCCGGAGCCTGACGATCACGTACGCGGAGGCCGAGGCGATGCCCAAGCCGCCCGAGGTCATGAAGGCCCTGGAGGGCTCGGTGAAGCTCGACAACGTGAAGGTCCGCGGTCGTCACGAGAACGGCGAGGTGACCCTGCAGATCGAGGCGTGGGGCGAGGACCTCGGCGACGAGCCGCTCGCCGACAAGCTGCGAGAAGCCATGCCCGTGCTCGCGTCGGCGAAGATCACCGAGAAGCCGCTCTCCGGCAAGGTCGATAGCACGCTCGGCAAGAAGATTGGCCACGATCTCTTCAACCTCGACATCACCGACGACCAGGACGTCGAGGTGGTGCGGCAGAAGATCCTCGAGCAGCTCGCCGCGCAGGGCTTCGAGGGTCAGGTAAAGGTCGATGTGCAAGGGGACGGAAAAGGCGAGCGGAGGGTGAACATCGAGCTTCGCCGGGAAGAGGAGTGCCCACCGGAAGAAGCGGATGAGAAAAAGGCCGCGCCCTGATTCGATCGTTCGGTCGTCCCGCATCGAAGAAACCGGCGCGCCGTGTTATGACGGCCCTATCATGACGAAGGGCCGCGACGAGATTGCCGCCGGGAACGAGAGTGAAGGGAAAGGCGTGGACACTCGGTCCACGGCCGCAGGGACAGGTCCGTCCGGGGCCTCCCCACGCGCACCGAGCCACGCCGAACGCGCGCGCACACTCGCACGCGCCGCCCGATTCGGTTCGCTCGCCACGATGGCGCGTGATCCCGAGGGATTCCCTTATGCCTCGCTCGTGGCGCTCGCCACGGACGCGCACGGCCGCGCTCTCTTTTTGCTCTCACGCCTCGCCGAGCACACGCAAAACCTGCTCGCCCGTCCCGAGGCCTCCGTCCTCCTGCTGGAATCGCCTATCGTCGGGGACAAACTTCTCGAAAAAGGGCGCGTGACGCTCATCGGCGCCTGCACGGCCGTGCCGCCGGAGGAGGTGGCCGAATGCCGCGCGTCGTTCCTCGCCGCGCACCCGGACGCCGCGACCTACGCCGATTTCGCGGACTTTTCCCATTACCGCATCGAGCCGCGCTCCCTCCGCTACGTCGGCGGGTTCGGTCGGATGTCCTGGGTCGACGTCGCCGCATACGCCCGCGCCGAGCCCGATCCACTCGCCGATTTCGCGCCCCGCATCCTCGGGCACATGAACGACGATCACGCCTCGTCGATCCTCGCCTACGCACGCAAGCTCGCCGGAATCGCCGACGCCACGAGCGCGCAGATGACCGCCGTGGATCGTTACGGCATCGAAATGGCCGTCGAGACCCCCTCGGGCGAGCGCCGCGCGCGGCTCGCGTTCGACACGGAGATCCGAACCCGCGAGGAGGTGCGCAAAGCGCTCATCGAGATGGCGGGGCGCGCCGGCGAAGACTGAGAGCGCGGGGGGGTGGCCCCCACCCCC
>NZ_JASBQE010000208.1 GCF_029960785.1 Polyangium sp. 15x6 | reverse complement strand
CTGGCGCGGGCGGCGCGGGCGGCGCGGGCGGCGTGGGGGGACAAGCCGGGGCGGGTGGTTTGGGCGGCGCGGGCGGCGCGGGCGGCGACGGGGCCGCGGGCGCGGCGTCGAGCTCCAGCGCCAGCTCGGGCTCGGGCGGCAATCCGAATTGCGGCAATGGCGTCGTCGATCCGGGCGAGCAATGCGACGGCTCGGATTTCGGCGGCAAGACCTGCGGGAGCATCGGCCTCGGATCGGGCGACCTCCTGTGCAATCCGTATTGCGGCATCGTCGCGAGCGGCTGCGTCCCCAAGGAGCTCTGCTCCGATTACAAGGACAACGACGAGGACGGCCTCATGGATTGCGCGGACGACACGTGCTTCATGGATGCCGGGTGCCTCGACTCGTGCTTCGCGCCGAAATCGCTCATCATCCCCGGCAACTTCAACGGCGACTCTTCGGGACGGCCGAACCTCCAGTCCGCCTCCTGCTCGCCCGTGAGCGGCTCCGAGGCCATCTTCGAGGTCGTGATGCCGCAGACCGGCAGGTTCGTCGCCACGGTCCATGGCTGGTCCAGCGATTTCAGCGTCTCGCTCCGCACGACCTGCGGCGATCCCGCGAGCGAGGTCGCCTGCAACAACGAGGGCAGCTCCGATGGCAACAAGGGCGACATCGTCGCGCTCGAGGTCGTCCAGGGCCAGAAACTCTACGTCGTCGTCGACGGCGCCGCGGGCGGCTCGGGCTTCTTCGATCTCAACGTGGAGATGCCCAAGCCCGAAAATTTCTGCGTCGACTTCTGGGACGACGACATCGACGGCTACGTCGATTGCGACGACACCACGCAGTGCCAGGAGACACCCGAATGCCAGCCGGGCGTCAACCCGCTCGGCGCGGCTTGTTTCATCCCCTCCGATTGCGCCGCGAACGCGAAGGACCCGGCCTGCCTCCAGAGCTGGCAGGGTTTTCCCGAGGGGTATTGCACCGAGTGGTGTGACCTCGCCGCGCAGGACTGCCCCGGCGACGGCTACTGCGTCGATCTCGGCTTCGGCAGCGTGCACGGCCTCTGCCTCGACGGCTGCGTGACCGACGCCGATTGCCGCGTCGGATATGCCTGCGTCGACGAAGGCCACCCGACGAAGGTTTGCCGCCAGGGGCCCGAGGCGAACTGCACGAACAACCAGGACGACGACAACAACAACCTCATCGATTGCGAGGACCCGGGCTGCCAGGCCACGCCGGCCTGCAAGCCCGGCTCGAAGTCCGCCGGCCTGCCCTGCACGAAATCGAACGAGTGTTACGCCGGGCAGAACGATCCGCTCTGCCTCACGCAGGACTGGTTCGGATATCCGGGCGGCTACTGCACCGAATACTGCAACTTCGCGGACGATTGCAGCCCCGGATCGATTTGCACGAGCTGGCTCTTCTTCCCGAGCGGCGCCGGCACCTGCATGCGCACCTGCGAGACCAACGCCCAGTGCCGCCCGGGGTACACCTGCTTCGACATGGGCATCGGCGACAAGGTCTGCATCATTTTTTGACTTAGGAGTCCGACATGCGCGAACGAATGCGTCTCTTCGATACGGCCCCTCGGCGCGTCGCCCTCGCGGCGCTCGCCGCCGCGCTCCTCGCGCCCCTCGCGCCCGCCGCGTGCGCGGCGAACGGCGGCGGTACGGTGTTCGACGAGAACGGCGGCGACGGCGGCAACGGCGGTAGCACGGGCCAGGGCGGCGCCGGCCAGGGCGGCACGGGCATGGGCGGCGACGATCTCGGGTTCGACGCCGGAAACCAGGGCGGCGCGGGCGGCGCGGGCGGCATCATCAATTGCGATCCCGGGGGCACGGAGGACGACGTCGACGGCGACGGCTTCACCGAGACCGAGGGCGATTGCAACGATTGCGACAAGAACCGCAATCCGAACGCCGTCGAGGTGCCGACCGAGCCCGGCAAGGAGGCGTTCGACGAGAATTGCGACGGCAACGTCGACGAGGTGGTCGTCTCCCTCTGCGACGACGGGCTCGCCATCGACAGCATGGAGCCCCTCGACGGCGCCCGCGCCGTCGAGCTCTGCAAGGCCTCGTCGGGCTTCGGCGATTGGGGCGTCGTCTCGGCGAAATGGACCATGGCGGACGGCTCGCCGCCGCCGCTCGGCAGCGAGGTGAACTTCCACCTCGGCCACGGCCTGCTCACCGGGTTCGGCCCGAACATCACGACCCGCAAGGGCAGCCGCGTGCTCGCGCTCTCCAGCGGCACCGCCCGCCAGCCCACGGATCCCGGGTATCAACCGGTCAGCGGCTTCCTCAAGGACTACATGGGCAGCCACCCGCAGGGCTTCCCCAAGGAGTCGCCCGCGTGCCCCGGCACGAGCAGCGGCGTGCCGTACGACGTCGTCGGGCTCGAGGTCGTGGTCCGCGTGCCCTCGAACGCTTATGGTTTCTCGTTCGACTTCAACTTCTACACCTACGAGTGGCCGCAGTACATCTGCAGCGAGTACAACGACTTCTTCGTCGCGCTCCTCACGCCCATTCCGCCCGGGCAGAACGACGGCAACGTCTCCTTCGATAGCCAGGGCAACCCCGTCAGCGTCAACAACTCGCTGCTCGAGGTCTGTGGTTGTCCGGAAAACCCGCCGGGTCCGTGCTTCGCCGGCGGCAAGACCTTCAACTGCAGCCTCGGCAACATCGATCTCATCGGCACCGGCTTCGGCTTCGACGGCAACGACGAAGGAGAGGACCACGGCTCGACTGGCTGGCTGAAGACCCAGGCGCCCGTCAAGCCCGGTGACGAGATCACGGTCCGGTTCGCCGTCTACGACTCGGGCGACGGCGCCCTCGACACGACGACGCTCGTCGACAACTGGCAGTGGATCGCGAAGCCCGGCACGACCGTCGGGACGGCGCCCATCCCCAAGTAAAACGAGAGACGAACCGGAGGCGCACGTTCGGCCTCCCACGCGGCGGTCCTTCGCGCTACCATCCCCTGTCGATGTCCTTGTCCCCGGCCGAGACCTTCGACCGATACGTCATCGAGGAGCGCCTCGGGGAGGGCGCCGCCGGCGAGGTCTACCGCGCGCTGGACACGCGCCTCCGGCGCAAAGTTGCGCTCAAGGTGTTGCGTCGGGATCCCGAGATGGAGTCCGAAGCTTGGGATCGCAACGTCGCGCGGATGCTCCGCGAGGCGCGCTCCGCGGCGTCCCTCACGCACCCGAACATCGTCGCCATCTACGACGTCGGCGAGCACGAGGGCGTTCCGTTCATCGCGATGGAGCTCGTCGCCGGCAAGACGCTGCGCTCCTCGATCGGCCGCGACATCTCGCAGAGCGAGCGCATCGAGCTCCTCCTCCAGGTCGCGCTCGCGCTCGCCGCCGCGCACGCCGTGGGCGTCGTGCACCGCGACGTCAAGCCCGAGAACGTGATGGTCCGCGAGGACGGCGTGGCGAAGGTCCTCGATTTCGGCATCGCCCGCAGGCTCCCCGGCGCGGTCACGAACACGCAGGACAGCGGCATCTCGCGTCTGTCGCGGCTCACCGGCGACGGCAGCATCGTCGGCACGCCCGCGTACATGGCCCCCGAGCAGCTCCTCGGCCACGAAATCGACGCGCGCGCCGATCAGTTCTCGTGGGGCGTCATGGCGTTCGAATTGCTCGCGGGGCGGCTGCCTTTCCGCACGGACGGCGGGGGCCTCGGGCTCGTGACGTCGATCCTGAACGACGAACCACGCCCGCTGGAGGACGCGCCGGAGGAGCTCGCCGCGATCGTTCGGCGCACGCTCGCGAAATCGCCGGACGAGCGATTCCCGTCCATGGAAGATCTCGCCGAGGCCGTCGCGGGTGTCGTGGCCTCGGTGCTCCCGCCGCCGCCGCCGGTGCGCAAGAAGATGCTGTCCTCGGGGATCCGGCGCGTCTACGCGCAGGCGCCGGAGGCGCTCGTGCCCGCGCCCGAGCCTCCGCCTCAGACGAGGACGAACCCCATTTTGATCGTCGGCGCCGCGGCGCTCGCCGTGGGCCTTTTCCTCGGCGGCGTACTCTTCTTGCTCCAGCGCAGCCAGGACACCGCGCCCGCCGCCGCGCCCCCCGGCGCGGCGACGAACGCCCCCTCGGGCCGCTGATTCAGGGTTTTTTCGTCGCGCTCGCCTTGGCCTTGTCGGCCTCCGGGGCCTTGGCCTTGTCGCCTTCGGCCGCCTTCGCCTTGTCATCCGCCGGCTTGCTCGCCTTGTCGGCGAGGTCCTTCGCGCGCCGCTTCACGAACACGTCCGGATCCTCCTGCATCGACTGGAGCAGCTTTTTCCCGTCGGGATCCTTCTCCGCGACGAGCTCGAGCGCCCTGCCGCGCGCCATTCCGCTGTTCTTGCCGTTCTCGACGATCATGCGCGCCACGGCGAGCGCCCGCTTCTTTTGCGCGTCCGACGCCCCCGTTTGCCGGTGCAGGTAAAACAGCGCCGACGCCATCTGCGTCGACTTGATCGTCCCGTCCTTCGCGCGCTTCTCGATCTTGTCGAGCAGCGGATCCCACTCCGCCTTGCACCCGCCGCCTTGCGGGTAGAACGCGGTGAGGTACGCCGCCTCGCCCGACACGTCGTCGGCCGCGTCGTCGACGAACCCGAGCCACATCTTGCACGAATCCGCGGCGCGGCTCGGCGGCGTCCCCGTCCAGAAGGCCGACATCGCGGCCTTGCGCACGACCGCGTCCTTGTCGTTCGTCGCGATGTCCTTCACGAACTCGTAGAGCGTCTCGCCGTTCGAGAACAGCATCCGCGCGAGCAGGCTCGTGCGCATCTGCTGCACCGCGTGGCCCTTCGCCATCACCTGGATCCGCTCGCCGAGCCCGGTGTCCGCGTGCTTGATCCCGCCGACGACCCCGCCGAGCTCCTGCGCCACGGTCTTGCTCGTCTCGCCCTCGGCCACCACGACGATGCGCGTTGCGAGCGCCTTGTCGTTGCGGAACACCCTTCCGCGCTGCGAGAGCACGCGACTGCCGAGCCAGCGCACCTGCTCGTTCGGATCCTCCAGGAAGCTCACGAACGTCGCGTCGGCCTTCCCGTCGCGGATGAGCTCGCTCTCGATGAGCGTCTTCATCTCGGGGCACATCGAGTCGAACCCGTACGAGCCCCACTTGCAGCCGAGCGCCTTCTTCGCGAGCTCGACCACGGCGGCGTCGTTCCCGGCGGCCTCGATCCCCTTGGCGCTCGGCTTCGCCTCTGCCGGCGCTGCTGCCGATCCGGCCGGATCCGGCCCCGACGAGCCCTTGCTGCACCCGAGCCCGAGCCCTGCGAGGAGCGCGATCGCGGCGATCACGCGCGTTCGAACCAGTTCCATGCCCCCTCCTTACCGCATTTTCGCGGGGGGGCGGGGACGAACGCGCGTCAGGCCGCGGCCACCTTTTGCGCGACTTGCTTCGGCCGGCGGATCGGGGGGAGCTCCTTCGTCAGGAGCGCCGATCCGATCGCGAACCCTGCGAGCGACAGGCGCAGCCGGAGCGCGTCCACGAGCCCTTCCTGGTGGAGGGCGCTCACGGTCTTGCGCACGTCGCCGCGGCGCACCTTGATGGCGACCGAGAGCGTCTCGAGGTCCATGGTCCGGCCCTCGGTCTGGGCCTCGGCGAGGGCACGGAGGATGTAGGGCGCGATGTCCTTGGGCGTCATCATGATGATCGCACCCTACCTCCTGTGCTGAACGTGTGCACAGTTTGTGGAGATGATTTTTTGTTCAGGTCTTTGTGGTGGTCTTCATCACCAACCCTGAGCTCACATCCATTTTGCGTGACGCGGGGGGAGGGCATTCCGTGATATCCTCGCCCCTCCCTTTTCGCGAGCGCTCTTTTTGGGGCTCTTGCACACTGGAGGACTTCGCATGAAATCGAATCGCTCGTGGGGACCGAAGCTCGCCGCATTCTCGTTTCTGGCGCTGACCGGTCTCGTGGCTTGTGGAGGCGATGGCGACGGGTCCGGGGGAGCGGGCGCGAGCGGCGGATCCGGAGGCCAGGCGGGCGCGGGCGGGCAGGGCGGCGAGGGCGGCGCGGGCGGCGGCTCCGGCGGGATGGGCGGCGAGGGCGGCGCGGGCGGCATGGGCGG
>NZ_JASBQE010000207.1 GCF_029960785.1 Polyangium sp. 15x6 | reverse complement strand
GCCCGCCCCGAAGGCGGCCGAGCCCGCGCCGGCGCCGAAGGCAGCGGCGGAGCCGCCGAAGAAGGCCGAGGAGCCTGCCAAGCAGGTCGCCGCGCCTGCCGAGACGCCGAAGGCGCCGCCCGCGCCGCCGGCCGCTCCGGCGGCGACGCCTGCGCCGAAGGCCGCGGAGCCTGCGCCTGCGCCGAAGGCGGCCGCCGAGCCGCCGAAGAAGGCCGAGGAGCCGGCGAAGCCTGCGCCCGAGGCGCCGAAGCCGGCGGCGGCTCCGCAGTCGCAGCAGCCGCAGCGGGCTGGTGGTTCGTCGCAGCAGGGCCCGTCGAAGCCCACGACGCCGCCTCCGGCCACGACGCGCTCGCCCGCGCCGCAGCAGGGCCCGGGGCGCACGCCTCCGCCGAGCGCGCCGCCTCCGGCTCGCACGGCGCCTGCGTCGTCCGTGCCGCCGCCGCGCAAGCCTTCGGACACGCCGTCCTCGGTCCCGCCGCGTCCGTCGTCCCCGCCGAAGACGGGCATCGACGTGTGGCAGGGTCGCCCCGGCGTCCCGATGCCGGCCGCGCAGCGCACGAGCACGCCGCGCCGCACGACCTACGATCCGCGCGCCCAGGCGCCGCAGCCGGGCCGTCCGGGCACGGGTTTCGGCCCGCAGACGGGTCGTCCGGGGCAGCCGGGCGGACCGCGCAGCGGCCCGCAGCGGCCTGGCATGGGCGGCTTCCGTGGTCGTCCGGGCGGGCCTCCGATCCAGCAGCGGCGCGGCCCGGCGCAGGTCTCCACGCAGGAGATGGCCTCTCACAAGAAGGTCGTCAAAATCGAGGAGCAGGTCAGCCTGCAGGCGCTCGCCGCGAAGATGAGCGTGAAGTCGACCGATGTTCTCCTGAAGCTCCTCAGCATGGGGATGACGGGCGTGAACATCAACTCGACGCTCGACGCCGACACCGCGAAGATCGTCGCGAGCGAGTTCGGCTGGAACGTCGAAGACGTCGCGGTCAGCGAGACCCAGACGCTCGAGGACGCGACGCGCGTCGAGTCCGAGGCGGACATGGACTTCGAGCTGCGTCCGCCGATCGTCACGGTCATGGGTCACGTCGACCACGGCAAGACGTCGCTGCTCGACCGGATCCGCAAGGCCAGCGTGGCCGAGGGCGAGGCGGGCGGCATCACGCAGCACATCGGCGCGTACCGCGTCGAGACGCCGCGTGGGACGATCGCGTTCCTCGACACGCCGGGTCACGAGGCGTTCACGGCGATGCGTGCCCGCGGCGCCTCGCTCACGGACATCGTCGTGCTCGTGGTCGCGGCGGACGACGGCGTCATGCCGCAGACCAAGGAGGCGATCTCGCACGCGCAGGCCGCGAAGGTGCCGATCATCGTCGCGGTGAACAAGATCGACAAGCCGGGCGCGGATCCCGACAAGATCAAGCGCGACCTCGCGAACCTCGGGCTTCAGCCCGAGGAGTGGGGCGGCCAGACGATGTTCGTGCACGTGTCGGCGAAGACCGGGCAGAACATCGATCAGCTCCTCGAGTCGATCATCCTGCAGGCCGAGATCCTCGAGCTCAAGGCCTACGCGAAGCGCCGCGCGAGCGCGACGGTCATCGAGGCGCTGCTCGATCGTGGCCGCGGCCCGGTCGCGCGCGTCATGATCCAGGACGGCACCCTGCGCACGGGCGACATCATCATCGCCGGCAGCGTGTGGGGTAAGGTCCGCGCGATGACGGACGAGCTCGGCCGCACGGTGGCGCATGCGGGCCCCGCGACGCCGGTCGAGGTGCTCGGCTTGAACGAGGTGCCGAGCGCGGGTGATCCGGTGCATGCGGTCAAGGACGCCAAGACGGCGGAGGAGATCGCGGAGACGCGTCGCAAGAAGGCGTCGAAGTCGCTCATCCCGCAGGACTCGCGCGTCTCGCTGGAGACGCTCACCTCGCGCCTCGCGGAGAGCGATCAGCTGGAGCTGAAGCTCATCGTGAAGGGCGACGTGCAGGGCTCGGTCGAGGCCATCTGCCATGCGCTCTCCAAGCTCTCGACGCAGAAGGTGAAGGTCACGATCGTCCACGCGGGCGTCGGTGGCATCACCGAGGGCGACGTGAACCTGGCGGTCGCATCGAAGGCCATCATCGTCGGGTTCAACGTTCGTCCTGCAGGCAAGGCCGCTAGCCATGCCGAGACCGAGGGCGTCGAGATCCGGCTCTACAACATCATCTACAACGCGGTCGACGACATCCGGTCCGCGATGGAAGGTCTGTTGCCTGCCACCAAGGTCGAGAAGCAGCTCGGCCGGGCGGAGGTTCGTCAGGTCTTCCGCGTCGCGAAGATTGGCACCGTCGCCGGCTGCATGGTGACGAGCGGGCTCGTGAAGCGGACGGCGGAGGCGCGTCTCATCCGCGACAACGTCGTCGTCTGGACGGGCAAGCTCTCGGGCCTGCGCCGCTTCAAGGACGACGCGAAAGAGGTGGCCGAGGGGTTCGAGTGCGGTATCTCGCTCGAGAACTACCAGGACATCAAGGAAAACGACGTCATCGAGTGCTTCGAGATCGAAGAGGTCAAGACGAAGCTCACCTGAGCTTCGGGAGCGACCGCGGACCCGGGTAGCGCCGGCGAACGACGATGTTTGTTGGTGTGTTGAGGCTGAGGTTGGATGTGCCCGGGGCGCGGTCGCTCAAGGACAAGCGGAGCGTCGTCCGCTCGTTCAAGGAGCGAGTGCAAGCACGGCTGAAGGTGGCGGTCGCGGAAGTCGGGGTCCTCGACGATCCGCGGCACGCCACCCTCGGGGTCGCGGTCGTGTCGAACTCGCACACGGTCTGTGATCAGATGATCTCGAGCGTGGTGAGCATGGCCTCCACGCTGCCCGACGCGCTCCTCGCCGATCGGGCGAGCGAGATCGTGAGCTTCGGCGAAGGCGGTCGGGGCGTCGTGGGCGGGATCGAGCAGATGCTCGGGGATCTCGGCGACGACGACCACGACGACGAAGGGGAATCCGCGTGAGTGGACAAGGATTGCGGTCAGCTCGGGTGGCGGCGCGTGTCCGTGAGGAGCTCGCGGCGCTCTTGCGGGACATGGCGGATCCGCGCCTCTTCGGGGTGCTCATCTCGCGCGTGGAGATGACCGACGATCTGCAGACGGCGCGGATCTTCGTGCGGAACGAGCTCGGCACGGCGCAGGGCGAAGCGGAGCGCCGGTCGATGCTGAAGGGGCTCGAGGCGGCCGGGGGACGTCTTCGGCGCGACGTCGGCAAGGCGGTCCAGCTTCGGCGGGCCCCGGAGCTCAAGTTCATCTACGACACGGGCCAGGACAGCGCGTATCGCGTCGAGGAGCTCCTGCACGAGATCCGGATGGACGACGCGAAGCGGGACAAGGGCTAGCAAGGCGCTTTCGCGCGTCGAATGAAGCTCACCGCAGCGGATGCCGTGGTATTCTCCGCGCCGTGAGCCTTTCGGCCGGCGCGATCGTCGGTACCAACGTGCGTCTGCTTCGTCCGCTCAAGCGCGGCGGCATGGGCAGCGTGTGGCTCGCAGAGCACCTGACGTTGCGCACGCAGGTCGCCGTGAAGTTCATGTCCGAGCGCCTCGCGCAGGACCAGGAGTACGTGGCTCGCTTCACGCGCGAGGCCATGGCGAGCGCGCAGATCAAGAGCCCGAACGTCGTTCAGGTCTTCGATCACGGCATCTCGCCCGACGGCACGCCGTACATCGCGATGGAGCTGCTCGAAGGCGAAGACCTGCGCATGCGGCTCTCGAAGATCGGCACGATCGGCCTCGACGAGGCGGCCACGATCGTCGTGCACGTGGCGCGCGCTCTCTCGAAGGCGCATGCGCTCGGCATCGTTCATCGGGACATGAAGCCCGACAACGTCTTCCTGTGTGATCAGGATGGCGAGCTGTTCGTGAAGGTGCTCGACTTCGGGATCGCGAAGCACGCGACGCCCGAGGGCGAAGGGCTCGACGGCATGACGGGCACGGGCGCGATGGTGGGCACGCCGCACTACATGAGCCCCGAGCAGATCCTGAGCGCGCGGCGCGTGGATCATCGGGCGGATCTGTGGTCGGTCGGCGTCGTTCTGTATCGCGCGCTCACGGGGCACGTGCCGTTCCAGGGCGAGACGCTCGGCGCGGTGTGCATCGCGATCGAGCGCGGGAGCTTCGTGCCGCCGAGCCAGAAGCGACCCGGGCTCCTGCCCACGCTCGATGCCTGGTTCTTGCGGGCGCTCGCGCGGGATCCAGCGCAGCGGTTCCAGTCGGCCAAGGAGCTCGCCGATGCGTTCCTCGCGGCGCTCGCCGCGGGCGGATATGCCGCGCCGGCGTCACCCTTCCGGGTGGATACGAGCGCGGCTGCGCGACCGGCCCCGACCGCGCAGCCGCCGGGCAGCTTGACGCCGCTTCCGGGCAGCGGCGCGTCGACGTCGGGCGCTGCGTGGGTCTCGGGCGCGACGCCGCCGCCGATGATGAGCACCGGGCCTTCGGTCGCCACGCCTCCGCCGGGGCTGCCGGAGACGGCGCTGCCCACGGGCTCGGGGCGGTATGCGTCCTCCGTCGAGCCGCCGTGGGCCGCGAGCGGCGCGGCCGCAGCGCCGCCGCCGCTGCAGACGTTTCATGGCTCGTCGGTCACGCACGCCGAGTGGAAGAGCTCTTCCCGACGACGTGCGCTGGTCACGGTCGTGTCGGGCGCGCTCGGGATCGTCGTGCTCATCCTGATCGTGATCGTCGTGCTCACGAAGGGGGATGGGACCGAAGGTGAAAACGCGGCGGCCGCGCTCCCGACCGACGTGACGACGACGACGGCGGCTGCGCAAGCCGCGCCTCCGGCGCCCACGCCGGAGCCCGTGGCGACGCCGGCTGCGACGCCGACCGCGACGCCGACCGAGACCGCCGCGACGCCGCCGGCGACATCGGCGAAGGCGTCCGTGGCGCCCGTCAAGCCGACCTCGACTTCGACCTCCACCTCCACGGGGAAAACGAAACGTGATCGTGGGTTCTGAAAGGGCACGCGGGCGAGCGCGGAGGACGCTCGTCGCGTGGCTCCTCGGCTTCACGACGATCTTGGCGGCGGACGCCGTCGCGTTCGCGCAATCGAAGACGGAGCGCGACATGGCGCGCGCGCTCATGGACGAGGGCGACGCCAAGGTCGAGAAGAAGGATTTCGCCGGCGCGCTGCGCGCTTATCGCGCCGCGCACGCGATCATGGGCGTGCCGTCGACGGGCATCGAGGTCGCGCGCACCGAGGAGAAGCTCGGGCACCTCGTCGAGGCGCACAAGGCCGCGCTCGAGGTCACGCGTTTGCCCGAGAAGCCCGGCGAGCCGAAGCCGTTCACCGAGGCGCGCGAGGCCGCCAAGAAGCTCGCGGCGGAGCTCGAGCCGCGCATCCCGATGCTCACGGTCGTCGTGCAGGGCGTGCCGGAGAGCGCGCCGGTCGAGGTGAAGATCGACGGCGTGCTCGTGCCGAGCGAGACCGCGCGCGCGGCGCAGCCGGTGAACCCGGGCAAGCACGAGGTCTCGGCGGCGGCGACGGGGCTCCCGCCCGTGTCGAAGGAGATCGAGATCGCGGAGGCGCAGCGGCAAAAGGTCACGCTCGCGCTCGGCGACGCGGCGGCAGCGGACGACGGCAGCGACACCGGCCGGCGAGTCTCGCCGCTCGTCTACGTGGGTTTTGGCGTTGGCGGCGCGGGGCTCATCGCGGGCGCGGTGACCGGGGCTCTCTCGCTCGCGCGCGCGGGCACCGTGAAAGATCTCTGCCCCGCGGGGACGTGCCCGACGCAAGCCGCGCTCGACGAAGCTACGCCCGTGAACGATTCCGCGAAGACACTGGCCAACGTCTCCAACGTCGCGTTCGCGTTGGCGGTCGTCGGCGTCGGCGTCGGCGTCGCGGGGATCTTCCTTTCGGGCGGCGAGCCCAAGAAGAGCCCCGAAACGACCTCGATCCGGCTCAACATCGGGCCGACCGGGATCGGCCTCGTCGGCCGCTTCTGAGCGTCGCCTTCAGCGCAGGAAACGAAGAGCGACCAGCACGCCGGCCGCGACGAGAGCGAGGGCCGCGACGATCACGAGGATCGCCATCTGCTGCTTGCCCTGCTCGACCTCGACGGGCCTGGTCTGCGTTGCTGCCGCTGCGCCACGCGCGGCGCCGCTCGTCGATGCGGCCGCGGGGCGCCTTCGCCAGGGCACGGGCGCGCGCAGCGGGCGCACGCCAGCGGGGCCGCCGCCGGAGCTGCCGCCGGGG
>NZ_JASBQE010000206.1 GCF_029960785.1 Polyangium sp. 15x6 | reverse complement strand
AGGCGGCGACGCCGCGACGAACGCTCACTGCTGCCGGGCCGAGCGTCGGACACGGACGCGTCGGCGCGGTTCTCACTCGCACCCCGACCGCGCGCAGAGCCACGCTTCTTCGCGGTCTTCGTGGCGGTTGCCTCCTCTGCACCTTCATTTTTGACGAACTCGTCATGCCGCCGCATCGAGGGGAAATGTTACGCAGCAGTCCGGAAGAGCGCCATGATGCGGGTTGCCGAACGGATACATGCCGACGACGAGATCCCCCCACTTGGCGGCAGCGGGCATGTGTAGGCTTCCTCCCCTTTGGGACCATCTGCCATGTCGAGGCGAGCCAGGGCAAATTTCTGGCGAACGCGGATGGCAACCAATTGGCAGCCCCTATCCAGGCGCCTGTCCTCGCCGCTGCGTAGTCTCCCTGACGATGCAGGACTGCCGCGTGTGTCGTCCTTTGATGGCTGCCGAGGTTAGGTGTCTTCCCCTGTCTGCCCAATGGTGGCGCGCAGCGCCCGCTGGTCACCAGCTCGGCAGGTTGGGCAGCCTCGCAAACGGCAGCCTAGGAAGCTCGAAACTTAAATTGCGGCGAGCGCAGAATCCTCGCGGATTGGGACAGGGGATGGAATATAAGATCGCGAACTTGGCCGATCCCCCCCGCAAAAGCAACTCCCGTGTCCTCGAGGCGGCAAATCTCATGCACCGCCAGAAAGTGCGCGAAAGATAAGAATCCCCTTGCACGATCGTCGGGACAGTTGGGCCACTTCACTCCGCGCCCATCAGCAAGATTTTGCAACAAATTCGAGCGTGCGTCTCCGAGGAGCTGCGCAAACTCCTCAAGCTGAGACCAAAGCGAAAGCGTCTCCTCGATCGACTTAATTCTTTCGGCGAAAGCGTCAAGATTGACAGTCGGAGTCCGAGATCCGAGCGCCGTAGCGACTGTTCCGAGAACCCGACGGAGGTGGTCAGCATCGGACGCATTCGCAGCTTGCAGGCTGTTGAGCGGGGGTGGTAATGCGTCACGGGTCAACCCTGAGTGGCAAATCGGGATTACGGGAATGCCTCGAACCCAACCCGCACCCGCTTCAAAGTTGATCCATCTCCTCTCGATCGATCTGGCGCTGCAAAGCAAGATCTCCACCGTGCAGGTCCTGAGCGCATGAGTGATGCTGTCCAACCACTTGCTGCCCGCCGGAAGGCTTTCCTCATTCGAGGAAACGAAGACTTCGATCAGGCCAAGAAACGAGTCCTCAAGGAAAACCTTGAAGGCGTTTGCGAGGTCCTGCTCTTGGGATATGTGGGATAGAAACACGAGACTCTTTGCCATGTATTTTCCTCACCTAGGAAAGCCGCTTAACATCTCGGCACCAAGCACTCCGATGACGAATAAAGGACCAGCGCCTTCTCTGGTATTCCGGCCTAGCATTCCGAGACGAGCGGTGCCCACTGCGAAGCCATACCGAGTGCGTCTAGTGCCGCATTCGCGACGTCCTCCCACTGGTCTAATCGGTCAGGGCGGACACTTGTGTGGCTTTCGGTATGGACCACAAATGCGGTATGCTGAGTTGCCTGGATTGTGATCCGGCGCAGGCGCGCCTGCAAAGTGTCAGGAGTGTCCGGAGCCCGTGCGATGCGACGCGGTTCGAAGAGGTCATACTCAACCTTCACCACCGCGCGTTGACTCTTCCGAGGCCCACCGAAGCACTCAGCCGAGAAGAGCGCCCCGAGGCGAGCGCGAATAGTTCCTTCCACTTCCGATGGTAGGGTTTGCAGGAGGAAGGGGTCGAGGACGTTGCGGGGAAGTACGTGGACCAACCCGTCCTCCGCAGTAATGTCGCGCTCCTCCAAGATGTTGATGCCGATGAGTTCACGTTCAAGCGAAAACGCTGGCCCGCCACTCATCCCTCTGAAGGAAGGAAGGCCCTGCCTCTCGTCAACGTCACACGATATCATATTTGGGGCCACCGTTTTGACCGACGTCATATAGCTAAGCATGGTAATGCTCTTGAAAATACGTTCCGTGATATCCGGACGAGCCCTCATCGCTCCCGGAGCACCGGTACATTGAATCGCCGTACCGGGCGCTACTGTCGGGCGTTGCGTGGACCACACGGCATACGGCAGGGCTCTGACCTTGTGCTCCTGAGGCACTAGATACAGTAGTGCAGCATCATTAGTGCCCAACACGCGAATCGCACCAGGAAGGAATGACCGGTTGAGGATGCCCCAACTCTGCAGCGTAATTTCGCCATCGAGCAAGCACTCGCGGACAACATGCCGCGCAGTTAGTAGGGCTGTGTGCCCATCAGGAAGCCCAACAAATACACCGGTGCCAACACAATTTTCGCGACCGAAGACTAGGCCACAGTGCGTTTCGGCCCAGAGCCTGAGCGCACGTGCCTGAAACTTTTTTAGGCCAAAAGCGGCCACAACCTTCTTGAAGCTTACCATGGTGTCGCCGTTGGTCGAAAGGGTGCACCAATCGAAGTCACGCGTGCGACCCCGAGGGAGCGACATCCGAGTCGATAAAGACCTCGGAACTGGTAATTCTGATTCGAATAGAGCGGAGTGTATCCGGAGATGTGACACTATACTGGCCAATCATCTCGGAAAGCATGCGCGGGACAGCCTGATACGTGACAAGCTTGCTGAGGGCAGACTCCGCAATGTCAGATGTCAGCGTGTTGTTGTCGTATTGGCAAGTCCCAAGTACGACGCAACTCGCGATAAGTTCGCAGAGCCTCGTTGTCTCGTCCGAATGGTAGATTGCAAAGTGGACCTCGCGACCAGCGTCGCGCGCCCCGGCAAAGCGCACGAGGAGCTGTCTCATTCCCGAGACTTCGCGAATATGCATTACCAGCATATCTTTCTTCCTTCCATGCAGCTTCAAAATCGAAGCGGACTGGGCACGCGGCTCCACGACCGATCAGTTTGCACGGACCGGTCTCATCGCCGCGAGGGGGGCCATTTTTTGTTGGACGGTCTCGCTCACTGAGCGTTTCGCGTCCGTGCACGATTCACGAACCATCCCTTCGGCGTGACGCGTACTGTCTTTCTGCGTCGATCTCCGTCGTCGCGTGTGCTTACGAGGAGCCCTGCTTGCTCGAGGTCACGGACATGAGGTCGCAACGCTGCAATGCTCTTGAATCCAAAATCGGCGAAGGAGCTTGGGGAAAATCCGCCTCCAACCTTGATTGCTTGGTCGAAAACGCCCCAAGCGGTCGGCCCAAGCTGTGATGCCGCGGCGTCATTGTATTTCTGCGTCTGCGAGTCAAGCCAAGCGGCAAACGCGGCGGACTTGGCTTGGGGGGTATCGGGGTGCGCCCCTGCATCTGCAATGCTCTGGGAGTACTCATCTGCATGGCTCAGGGCAGCGCGAAGGTTGCCCCGCATTAGATGATAAAGCTCCGAGAAATGTTCCGCTTCGAGCGGAAGGTATGGGGAATCTATGACACCGAAGGCTTCAACACGTGAGATAAGAACCTCGCGCGCTAAGCTGTCTGGAATTCCGGAAAGGTCAATTGGGTCGTACAGCGTTCCTTCTAATCTTGGCGACGACGCGACCCCGTGCACGATCCCCAATGCCCCACACAGCACCCACCGAAGTCCGGGCAACGTGAGAATCTCATCTCGAAGGACCTCGAGTTGCTCGCGCGCACTCTCCGAGGTCTGTAGGAGTTCCAGGTTATCGAGCACACAAACGACGCCGCCCGAGTTAGGCTCAGCGAAGATCTCAGCCAGCCAGTCCTTGACAAGCTTCTGAATACCCGTTGTACGAAAACCTTCGCCCGTGTTTGCGCTCTCAGGTTTGCTGCCGCCAAGACTACCGCCAAACCCGGCGATTGAAACACCAACGGAGCCCGCGAGCGTCCCAAGGATCGGGGAGTTCAGCCAACGGGCGAGAAGCTTGCGCTCGGTCACGTCCTTGTGTGCTGCAAGCGAAGATGCCGCTTTCACGAGTGTCTGCGCCACCTCGTACCAAACGTCGGTTGAAAGGTCAGAAGTTGTTTTCCCAGGACTCAGCTGGAACGTCCTGCTGCACGGGATCAGGAGGGGACCCGTGCCCTGAGTGATGTAGTGGTCGTATGCGCGGAATACAGCTACGTTGACTAAGCTTGTCTTTCCGACACCATTCGGGCCCTCTATTGTAGCAAGCTTCGGCCCCGTCCCTAAGCGCCTCGTAAGTTGTGCCACCTCCGTATCGCGACCTATGAGGAGCCGACTGCCCTGGACACTCGGCGGCAAGGCCGTAACTTGAAACGGAACATCACTGAATCCCCACGCCGAGTACACGCTCATGTCTTCTGCTCCGTCCGCCCTGTGTAATTGGCCTGCCGCCGCATAACCACCTCTCCGCGCTGGTTAGCCCGCTGCGGCGTAACCACGTACCGCGGCAGGATACGCAGCGTCGGCAGCGCCAGCGTTGCCAGTGCGCACGCGCTCCCACAAAGCCGCGGTGCGTCACGACGATCCAAGCTGCACATCGATGACACGGCCGCCACCACCGCGAATGGCCCTGGCGGCAGTGCAGGCGACGCTCCGGCGCCTGCACTACCTCGCGACCCAGCGCCGCGTGTCCGCGTCGACGCAGAACCCTGCTCGATGGGCTCGAACCGCCCTTCCGAATAATGGGGGATATATTCTACGGCGCCCCTCTGGGCGTCGTCGGCCCGCTTGAACGGTGATGTCGGGGTCTTACGCCGTCCCGTATGAAGGCTCAACCGGAAGTTCGCGATCCCCCCGACACCCATGAGAGGCTGTATGGCATGGTCCGTCCTGGTTGACAAGACAGATCCAGCCCCTCGGGGAGCCCACATGCTGCGCGCCTCGCGTCGCAGCACACGCATGGATTGTCCCTACCTTTGCCTGCGCGTTTCTCGCTGCGCGCTCCCCTTCAGGCAAAGGCCCATCCGTCGAGCGCAGCGAAGAACTGCGAGGAGAGGGTCCGCGTCGGAGGCGGCACCGTTCAGAATAGCCGCGGGCGTCAACGCGGCGGAGACGGAGCCCGCGGTCGGCAAGGTGATCAAGATCGGTGCGGTGACCCGAGTCGCCGTAGGCGGCACATGCCTCCTCCGTAGAGGCGTGGAAGTCGCGGGAGGAAAGCCGCGGGTCGTGGCGGAAGCGGGACCCCGGCGCCGGGCTCGTGGCGGGGACCGGCCTCGGGGCAGCGGCTCGTGGACCGTCAAGCGCGACGGAGAACTGCGCGACGAGCTGATCGTGGCGGTCGTCCGCGCCGGGGTCGCTGTCGTCTCCGGCACGGGTAGCGCGCCGGAGACAAGGCTCGACGGCGCCATGGTGATCAACGTCGGCATGATGAGCGGAAGGGCCACGACGGGCGCGGGAGCCGCGGGCGGCACCGGCTCACGCGGCAAGGGCGCGGCAGAGGTGGGAGGCGGCGGAACCGGCGGCGTTAAGTCCCGCCCGATGCCCGACCTGGCCGCGCTGCTCCGCCACGGTCGTGCCGCCAACGGCATCCTTCGCGCGCACCTGGGATACGCGCGCTCAACGCGGGCCGTTGCCGCTGGCGCGAGGACGGGCGGCTCGGTCCCTGCGGACATGGGGACCGGCAGCTCGTCGCGAGAGGGCACGTCGGCGCGCCCCTGTGCCGCTGGTGCGGGGATGGGCGGCTCGGGAACGTGTCCCGGCGGGGCCGTTGCCGCGGGCGCATGGACGGGCGGCTCGGGGGCCCGAGGCGCCCTTGCCGCGGGGACCGCGGGGACGGGCGCGGGGACCATCGCGGGCGGCGACGGTGCCGCGGGCTTGGGTTGAGGCTCGATCAGCATGCCACCGACGGCTGCCGCCAAAAGCTCGCCGTACGCCTCGTTTGCTGGCGAATAGGCGAACGTTGTCACGTCGATGCGCTTGGCACGGCCGCGCGCGACGATGGCGTCAGCCACCGCCCGAACCTTCGGATGCGAGAGCACGCGCTGGCACCTCTCGATCCGACCGCCGAACCCGCGGTTGATGTTCTCCCATTCCGACGGAGTGAGCCCCCGATCCGCGTTCTTCACCACAAGGGCCGTGTAGACCACGACTTCGGCGCGGAGCGGTATCGGGGGGGCGTCCTGGCACGCGGCCAGAACTTCGCCGACGACCACCGCCACGAGTTCGGCAGGCACGTCGGATGTCGGAGATAAGGCAAACGTGGCGGCGTTCGCGCAGCCCTTCGCGCGGGAGTACGCGACGATAGATCCGGCAATCGCGAGCACGCTGGGATCTATGAGCACTCGCTGGCACCTCGCGAATTTCTCCCCAAGCACGAGGTTCATGTGTTGCCATTCAGCGTGCTTGATCCCTCGGTCCGCGTTCGTCACTGCCATCAACGTGTACAACGCGAGTTCCGCATGCAGCGATATGGCATGCGGGGGCGGCGGCGGGGGCGGCACGGGATGCGCAGCGGGCGCGGGAGCCGCAGCCGCAGGACACGCGGACCGCGCGGGCGCGGGAGCCGCAGCCGCAGGACGCGCGGACGGCGCGGGCGTGGGCGCGGG
>NZ_JASBQE010000205.1 GCF_029960785.1 Polyangium sp. 15x6 | reverse complement strand
GGCCTCGCGACGGCCGGCGGAGGCGCGTGCGGCGCCGGCGCGGAGGGCTGCGCGAGCGCGGCGGTCGAAGCCGCGGGGAGTGGGGCCTCGCGGGCGGCGCGCTCGCGGGCAGCGCGCTCTTTCGCTTGCAGGAGCGCGCCGACGACGGCGTCGGGCGAGCGAGGATCTGGGCGCGCGTGGGCCTCGGTGGGCTTCGGTTGCAGCGCGGCGCGCGCGCGCGCGGCCCAGGCGAGGACAGGCTCCGGCAAGGCGAAGCGACGCGCCGCGACCGCGAGGAGGAGCGCGAAGCCGGCCATCGCGATCAGGAGGGATGTGATGTCCTGGTAGGAGAAACGTCGCGCGGCGCGGTCGCCGAAGATGCCCGCGAGCGTGTCGCGGCGCTTGCCGCCCGTGAGGTCTGCGATGCGGCCGAGCAGCGCCGCGTCGGAGCCCGTGGGCCGCAGCTCCTCGCCCGCCGTGAGCGCCGCGCCCGCTGTACCGACGACGTCGCCCGACTGCTCGTCCTTCGCGATCGCGATGTACGTGCCCGGGCGCGAGAGCGGGATCGAGGCGGCATACGCGCCGGCGCCCGTCGCTTCGAGCGCGGTCTCTCGGACGAACCCGTCGGGCCCGGCGACGCGCACCATCAGTCGGCGGAACGATTGCGCGCGCCCATCGTCGCCGACGACCGTGGCCCGCACGTGAAGCTCGCCGCCCGAGGCATCGGCCTCGACGCGCACGCGGCCGTCCTCGCCCTTGCGGGTGAGGTCACGCGCGAGCTGACCGACGAGCCGCGCCGCGCCAGGCCACGTGGTCCAGCGGCGGCCCCAGCGATCCTTGAGATCACTCGTGAACGCGCCGGATCGACCGACACCCGCCGACCACACCGCGAGGATCGGATCACCCTCGGGCCCGGTCATGAGCACGCTCGCGCGGCCCTTCGGGATCGCCACGACGTACCCGTCGAGCGAGGGGGCCTCGTCGAGGGCCACGCCCGAGAGGATGGGGGAAGGTGCGCTGCGGGCGACGCGAAACTCTTTCTCGACGATCGACGAGCGCGACGCGAGGATCGTCTCCTGCGTGAAGACCGCGGGCAGGCGGTTCGCGTCCTCGATGAGGTAGAAGCGACCGCTGCCGAGGCGCGAGAGCGTCTCGAGCTCCGGCACGTCACCGCCGTTGCCGAGGGCGACCACGCTCGTCGTGATGCCGGCGCGCAGCGCGTCCGAGACCATCGTGCGGCACGGGCCCATCTGCTCGGCGTCGGAGCCGTCGGCGAAGAGGAGCACGTGCTTGAGGTTGACCTTCTCCTTCGCGAGCGCGGCGTACGCGGCTTCGAGCGTGATGTCGACGAGGATGCCGCCGCCGCCGGGGCCGACGCCGCGAATCGCCTTGTCGATCGCGGCCTTGTCGCTCACCGGGCCGAGCGGGACGCTCCAGTGGACCTCGGTGTCCACGTGCAGCACGCCGAGCCGGTCGCCAGTGCCGAGCAGCGCCGCGCTGCGGGCGGCCGCCTCGTTCGCGAGCTCGAGCTTCGTGTGCGCGCCGGCGTTGGCCGCCATCGAGCCGGAGATGTCGATGCCGATCACCTCGGCGAGGCTCGCGCGGCGACGCTCTTGTTTGAGGTCAAACGAAACCGGGGAGACCTCTTCGAGCGGCGTGCGCGCGTACCCGCCCGGGCCCATGCTGCGATCGCCGCCCATGAGCAGCAGGCCGCCGCCGAGGTCGCGCACGTAGCTCGCGAGCGCGTCGATCTGGCCGGGCGAGAGATCCGAGGCGCGCACGTCGCCCATCACGACGAGGTCGTAGCCGACGAGCCCCGCGAGGTCCGCGGGCACGCTGCTCGTCGAGCCCTCGTCCACCTTGAACGCCGCCGCCTCGAGCGCGCGCGCGATGAACGTCGTCTTGCCCGCGTCCCCGTCGAGCACGAGCGCCGAGGCCTGACCTCGCACGCGCATGAAAGCGCTGCCCGCGTTGTCCTCGGGGGATTGATCGAGCGTCGGATCGGCCGCGGTGATCTCCACGTCGTAGCGGTGAAACCCGGGGCCGGGCGCCTTCTCGCGGATGCGCAGCACGTCCTCGCCCGCGGCGATCTTCGCGCCCGACTCCGCGATGAGCTCGCCGTCGCGCCGGAGGCGGATCTGGATCGCGGCCGGGCTCGGCGACGAGGTCACGAGGCGCAGATCGATGGGCTCGCCCTCGTCCGCGCGCGTCGGCGCTCGGAGCGCGACCACGCGGATGTCCGGGATCGAGCGTTGTTCGAGCGGAACCACGTCGACCGGGATCTCCGCGGCCACGGCCGCCGCGGCCGCGGCCATGGTGTCGCCGCGCGTCGCCACGCCGTCCGAGATCACCACGATGCGCGCGGCGCTGTCGGCGGGAACCTCGGCGAGCGAGCGCCGGATCGCCGCGCCGAGGTCGGTCCCGTCGCGCCCGATGGAGACACGTTGCGGCGCCGGCAGGTCCGACTTCGGCCGCGGCGGATCCTCCGTCGCCGCGTCCGCGCCGAAGATGATCGTGCCGATCCGATCCTCCTCGCGCATGCCGAGCTCGGCCACCGCGAGCTCCTGCTTGATGCGCTGCTCGGCGCTCGGGACGAGGTCGATCGAGCGGCTGCGGTCGATCGCGACGAGCACCGTGAGCCGATCGAGCGGCCGTCCGAGCTCGGGCCCAGCGGCGGCCATGGCCGCGATGAACGTGGCGAGCTGGGCGAGGAGGTCGCCGAGCCGCGTGCGCAGCGGGCCCTGGTTCGTCCAGCCGGTCGCCATGCGGTACGCGACGAACGTCGTCGACGCGAGCACGAGCAGAGCGATCTGCGGCCGCGCGAGGCGCAGGTAACCGCCGGGGACGAGGCCCGTCCAGACGAGGCCCACGTAGAGCGCGGGCAGCGCGCCGACGATCATGCCCGCGAGCAAGATCTTGCGTTTCGTGAGGCCCGCCTCGCGGATCACCCACCGGGCGATCAGGACGAACACGAGCAGGCCGAGGCCGACGACCACGAAGGGCACGTACGGGAGCAAGTGACTGGGGATTGGGGCGAAGGACGCCGCAGGCAATCCGAAGCCCCAAACGTCGACCGAGATCACGCCGCGGCCCTCCTCTCCGGCGCCGGCGGGCGCTTCGGCGCGGTGGGCGCGGCCGCGGGCGCGAGGCGGGGCTTGCGCGTGAGGTACCAGATGTCGAAGACCACGAAGCCGAGCGCGACGAGCGCGAGCACCCAGCTCCACTCGTTGTGCGCGTCGGGCTCCGTGCCCGCGGCGGTCACCTTGATCTCGTCCTTGCCCGCTCCGGCTGGGGCCATGACGCTGCCGAGGTCACTCTCGGCCGCGCTCGTGAGGTTCGCCGGGGCCACGAGCGCGCCGCCCTCGGGGCCTTGCCACGAGAGCTGATAGAGGCCGACCTTCGAGATCTCCGGCACGACCGCGAGCCCGCTCCGCAGCGACACGTCGAGCCGATCGCCCGTCGGGCCTTTCACCTCGACGTCCTTCGCCGACGCGGGCAGGCGCACGCGCAAGGGCTCGCCGGCGCGCGCGGGCCCCGTGATGCCGTGCGCGCGATGGATGCGCGCTTGCTCGAGGAGGTTGCGCATGAAGAGCACGAAGCTCGCCTTGAGCGGCCAGTCGCTGTCGCCGACGTCGAAACCGAGCAGCGTGCCCGTGCGCGTCGGCGTGGAGATGTCGGTCGCGATCGTGCCGTCCTGCGTGCGGATGAGCTCCTGCGTGGGGCCCTCGGGCTTGAGCGCGGCCGCGCGCGAGATCGAGACGCCGTCGAGCGAGAGGAACCGCATGCGCGCATCGCCGCTCTCCCACGACGTGATCGACGGCGCTTCGAGCGTCCTTCCCACCACGGTGCCGAAGCATCGACCCGCGGGCGGCCCGACGATCAGGAGATCCCCGCCCGGCACGAAGTCCGGGCACGCGCCCTCCACCACGACGAACGCGTCCATCTCGACCGCGGCCGGCTGCGCGAGCTCCGTCACCGACAGCGTCTTCAGCGTCGTCGCCGGATCGCTGATGATCGCCCGCTCGATCCACGGCGACATCTTCTGCGGATCGGGCGCCGCGTACGCCACGGGGAGTTTGTCCCCGGCCGGCACGCGCGCGAAGGCCGCGTCGTCGACCTCCATCGCGTCGTGCGGCGCGATGTCGAAGATGAGCCCGCGCCGGTAGTCGCCGGGCGCCGGCAGGAAGTCGAGCACCACGGCCTGACGTTCGCCCGGCGCGACCAGGATCTTCCGCGACGCGAGCACGTCCGACGCGTTGTCCTCGCGCATCGTCACGTAGAGCTCGCGCGGCGACTTGCCGAAGTTCGCGATCACGAGGAACGCCTGCACCTGCTCGCGCTTCAGCGTCGGCTCGATCCCCGACCGCACGTCGACGCGCACGATGGCAGCGTTCTCCACCGGCGTGCCCACGGTGATCACCTCGATCGGCAAGGACGCTCCCGCGAGCGCCGCCGGCGCGGCGAGGTTGCCGTCCGTGATCACCACGATCCGCCGTGATCCGCCGAGCTGCCGCAGCCGATCCACCGCGAGCGCCACGGCCGCGCCGAGATCGCCCTCCACGTCGTGCACGCGTAGCGTCTTCAGCGCGGCCTTCAGCCGGACCGCGTCGCGATCGAGCGGCGCCACCACGCGCGCATCACGCCCCGCTTCGAGCAAGAGCGCGTCGCTGCCCGGCCCGAGCGACGACAGGATGTCCTCGGCGACCTTGCGCGCGAGCTCCATCCGCGTCTTCGTCTCCGCGCCGGCCGCGCTCTGCGCCGACATCGACGCGCTCGCGTCCACGATGATCGCGAGGTGATCGCCCGTGATCGCCCTCCCGCGCGTCGCCGGCCGCGCGAGCGCGAACCCGAGCAGGAGCAGCGCCAGCGCCTGCAGGATGAGCGGCACCTGCGCGATGAGCTTCTGGAACGGCGAACGCGCGATGAGGTCCCGCTTCGCCGAGGCCCACAGCCACGTCGACGCGACGCGCTTCTTCTTCCGCCGCACCTTCAGGATGTAGAGCAGCACCAGCGGGCCGAGCAGCCCCAGGAGCGCGAGCCCTTTCGGCGCGAGCAGATCGAGCGGCGAGGACATTCAGTCGATGCTCCTCGCGACGATCCGCCGGATCGCGCTCTCCATGGGTTCGTCCGTCCGAACCCGCACGTACGTCGCGCGCAGCCGCTTCGCCATCTGCCTGAGCTCCTCGCAGAGGCCCGCGAAACGCAGCACGTACGCCTCGATCGCCGCGGCATCCATGGTCACCTCGACGACCGCGCCGGTCTCGGCGTCCTCGAGCGCCCAGTCGCCCTCGTACGGAGGCTCGATCTCCTCGGGCGCGACGACCTGCACGAGCACGAGATCGTGCCCGGCCGCGGCCGCGCGGGTGAGCGCGGGGCCGAGCGGCCCGCCGTCGAGGAAATCGGACACGACGAGGAGCATCCCTGCACGCTTGTTCTTTTGTATCAGCCGATCGATGGCCCGCGCGAGGTCCGTCCCGCCCTGCGGTGTGATCCCTCCGAGCGCGCGGAGCAGCGCCGGCAGTCCGCTCCGGCCCCGCACCGGCGTCTCCTCGCGTTGAATCCCCTCCCCGGCCGAGATCACCTGCGCTCGCTCCGAAGCCGCGAGCGCCATGTACCCGAACGCCGCGGCGATGCGGCAGGCCACCTCGAACTTCGGCGGCTCGCCGAAATCGAGGCTCGCGGACGTGTCCACGAGGAGCCGCACGATCACGTCTTCCTCGGCGCGGAAGAGCTTCAGCACGGGCTCGTCGGTGCGCGCGTAGGCGGCCCAGTCGATGCGGCGCAGGTCGTCGCCGGGGCTGTAGGGCCTGTGCTCCTGGAACTCCGCCGAACCGCCGCGCCGCCGCGCCACGTGCTCGCCCGAAGCGCCCGAGCGCGCGCGGATCTCGAGCCTGCGCCTGAGCACCTCGAGCTCGCGAACGAAGGCGGGATCGAGGAGCCGGGAGGGGCTCCCCGGACGAGTCTCCTGCATCCGAGCCCTTCTGGCCCAGCGCCGCCGCGGCGTCGAGAGCGTCGCGCCCCTCACGTGCGCCCCAGAGGCGCGTGACCCCGATCACCAATCATGTGGTTTGAGCAACAAGCAAGGACGGATGGTAGTGGTAACAACATTTACCATCCTGCGACGTCGAAGTTTTTTGCTTACGCTGTGCGGTCCAACGGCTTCTTGCATGGAGATGACGATGCTGGAGCGGCGAAGGTTACGACGTCCTTGGTTCGTGTTGGTGGCGGTCGCCGCGATCGGCTGTGGCGACGGTGCGATCATCCCAACCACAACCACGGGGAGCACGACCGGCTCCGGCGGGAGCGGCGGCATCGGCGGCATGATGGCCGGCCCCGGAGGTAACGGCGGTAACGGCGGCTCCGGTGGCATCGGCGGCGCAGGCGGCTCCGGTGGCATCGGTGGTTCCGGTGGCATCGGTGGCGCCGGCGGCGTGATGGCCGGCAGCGGCGGCGCAGGCGGCATCGGCGGCGCAGGCGGCGTGATGGCCGGCAACGGCGGCGCCGGCGGCGTGATGGCCGGCAGCGGCGGCGCAGGCGGCATCG
>NZ_JASBQE010000204.1 GCF_029960785.1 Polyangium sp. 15x6 | reverse complement strand
CCCGGCGTCTGCCCCGCGCCCGGACGCGCCCGGACCGGCCCCGCGCGGCGCCTCCGCACGGCGGCGAGGAGCCGCGCCCGGGCACGACGCGCGCGGGTCACGGCCGGCGCGCGGAGAGGAAGGCTTGCAGCAAGGCTGCCGTCTCCCGCGGGCGCTCGACCTGCACGTAGTGCCCCGGCCCGGGCAAGTAGGCAAAACGAGCGCCGCGGACCTTCGCGACGATCTCGCCGCGCAGCGCCGCGGGCGGGAGGAAGGGATCGTCGGTGCCGACGACGAGGAGCGGGGCCTTGATCGAGCCGAGCGCGTCGGCAAACCCGCCCGTGCGCCAGACGTCGAACGAGAGCCGCACGGCCTCGGGCAGGGTGCGCGCGCCGTCGTCGAGCAGCCGCTCGAGCGAGGCGGGCGTGAGCTCCTTGCAGGCCATGCCGAGGATCATGCGCTGCGCGTCGCGGTTGCCGCCGGCGCTCGAGAAGAGGCCGATCGCCTCCGGGGGCAGCGGCGCGCCGCTCGCGGGCACGGGGCAGAGCAGGACGGCGCCGTTCACGCGGTCCGAGTGGTAGGCCGCGAGCCACTGGGCGATCTGGCCGCCCATGCTGTGGCCGACGACGGTGAACGACTTGATCCCCTCGGCGTCGGCGATCGTCAGGATATCGTCGGCATAACGCTGGATCGAGTAGCCCGCCTCGGGTTTGTCGGACTGGCCCGCGCCGCGCAGGTCCGGCACGATCACGCGCAGGCCGTCCTTGTCGAGGTGCTCGAGCAGGTCGTCGTGGACCGCGCCCGAGACCATCCACCCGTGGACGAGGAACACCACCTCGGGGCCGTCCCCGAAGCTGCGGTAAGCAATCTTGATTCCGTCGTTCGCCTGCGTGACGTGCATGGGTCTGTCCTCCTGCCGAGGACACACCTTATGCACCCCTCCCCCGCGACTCAAGCACGAATACGCGTACCTTGGCGAAGAGCCCCACCATGCGCATCCGCCCGCGCCCGCGTCAAAACACCCGATTCAGCCCGTTCAGGGCCGCGACGCGGTACGCCTCCGCCATCGTCGGATAATTGAACGTCGTGTTCACGAAATACAGGAGGGTGTTGGCCTTGCCCTCCTGCGACATGATCGCCTGGCCGATGTGGATGATCTCGCTCGCGTTGTCCCCGAAGCAATGCACGCCGAGCAGCTCCAGGGTCTCGCGGTGGAACAGGATCTTGAGCATCCCCACGGTGCGTCCGGTGATCTGCGCGCGCGCCAGCGACTTGAACTGCGCGTGGCCGACCTCGTACGGGATCCCCGCCTTCGTCAATTCGCGCTCGGTCCTTCCCACCGACGAGATCTCGGGCGAGGTATAAATGCCCGTCGGAATGTCCTCCACGAGCTTCGTCTCGAGCCGCCCTTCGACGAGGTGCGTCGCGGCAAATCGGCCCTGATCGTACGCGGCGCTCGCGAGCGAGGGGAAACCCACCACGTCACCGACCGCGTAAATGTGGGGCACGGACGTCTGGTAGGCCTCGTTCACCTTGAGGTTTCCGCGCGAATCGATGGCGATGCCGAGCTCTTCGAGCCCCATGCCATTCGAATTGCCCGTGCGACCGTTCGCCCAGAGCAGCACGTCCGCCTTGATCTTCTTGCCGCTCTTCAGGTGCAGGACCACACCGTCGTCCTGGCCCTCGACCCGCTCGTAATCTTCGTTATGCCGGATCAAGCAACCCATGTCGCGCAGGTGATACGCGAGGGCGTCGACGATCTCGTCGTCGAGGAACGAGAGCAGCTTGTCGCGGGTATTGATGAGGTTCAGCTTCACGCCGAGCATGCGGAACATGCTGCCCCACTCGCAACCGATGACGCCCGCGCCATACACGATCATCGACTGCGGCATCTCCTCCATCCTGAGGATCGTGTCGGAGTCGTAGACGCGCGGATGGTTGAAATCGACGTCCGGCGGGTGATACGGCCGCGAGCCGGCGGCGACGATGAACGCTTTCGCGGTGAGGACGTCGATCGCGCCCTTCGGCTGCCCGACCTCCACCGTGTGCGCATCGAGGAACCGGGCGCGGCCCTCGACGACCTCGACCTTGTTCCGCTCGTAGAACGTCTGCCGCATGTCGGTCTGGCGCGCGATCACGCTGGCCGCCGTGCGGGTGAGGTCGCCGAACGAGGGCTGCGCGTCGGGGCTCGCCCGGAAACCCGGGACGTGGCGCATCTCCACGAAGCGCTGGATCGCATGGCGAAGCGCCTTCGAGGGGATCGTGGCCGTGTGCGTGCAGGCGCCCCCGACCTCGTGGCGCATGTCCACCACGCAGACGCTCCGGCCCTCCTTGGCGCACTTCATGGCCGCGCCTTCCCCGCCGGGGCCGCTGCCGATCACGATGACGTCGAATGCTCGCGAGCTCATCGGCGGGCACTGTACGTCGGGCCGGCAAAACTCGCAACGAAGCGGCCACGCGCCGCGCGTGATCAGAGCGCGACCACGGGATCACAAGCGAGGCCGAGGAGCTCGCCCCGCACCTCGCCGACGAGATAAATCGACCCCGCCACGACGATCAGGTCGGAAGGCCCCGCCATTGCAAGGGCCCGCGTGATCGCCTCCCGCGGCTCGGGCACGGGCAGGCCGGAAAAACGCGCCGCGAGCTCGGTCACCTGCGCCGGCGCCCGGCCCTTCGGCTCGGCATACACGCGCCGATCGGCGAGCGGGCCGAGTACGTCGAGCATGCCCGTCCACGCCTTGTCCGCGAGCGCCCCGAAGACGAGCACCACCCGGTCGGGCGAAAAACCGAGGGAACGCACGTGCTCGGCGAGCGCGGCCGCGCCGTGCGGATTGTGCGCGCAATCGAGGAGGACGGCCTTTCCGTCCTTCTCGATGCGTTCGAGTCGTCCGGGCCATCGTGCCGCGGCGAGGCCGCGGGAGATCAGCCCCGGCAGCGCCTTGAAGGTCGGCATCGAGGTGGTCGCTACGAGCGCCGCCGCCACGGCCGCATTCGCGATTTGATGCGCGCCCGCGAGCCCGAGGTGTGTCTCGACGCACAGGCCCGGCAGCTCGATCCGCGCGCGCCCATCCGGAAGCGCCCGCGCCTCGAAGACGGTGACGTCTCCCGCATGCGACGCCCCCTCGCCCGGCCGCCCGACCCGCAAGATCGGCCGCGCGCCCACGTCCCGCGCGACCTCGAGCGCCGCCGCGAGCGCCTCGTCGTCGAGCGGCCCGAGCACGACCGGCACGTCCCGCCGGAACAGGCCCGCCTTGTCCCGCGCGATCGCCGCGTGCGTGTCGCCGAGCAGCGCCGTGTGGTCGAGCGCCACCGACGTGATCGCCGTCCCGAGCGGCCGCTCGAGCACGTTCGTCGCGTCGAGCCGCGCCCCGATCCCCACCTCGATCACGCCGACCTCGATGTCCGCCGCGTCGAACGCGACGAACGCGGCGAGCGTCATCGCCTCGAAGAACGTGGCGTCGGGCGCGACCGCGAGCACCCGGCAGAGCGCGTCCGCGAGGTCGTCGTCGGCGAGGGGATCGCCGTTCACCCGGATTCGCTCGGTGAAACGGCAGAGGTGCGGCGAGGTGTAGAGCCCGGTCCGGAAGCCCGCTTCCCGCGCGATCGACTCCAGCATCGCGCTCGTCGAGCCCTTTCCGTTCGTCCCGGTGACGTGGAAAAACGGCCGCTTCTTCTCGGGATTTCCGAGCGCCGCGAGAGCCGCGTGCATGCGATCGAGCCCGAGCGACATGCCCCGGCGGCTCGCGCGCCGCATGAGCTCGTCGACGAGGGGGATCAGGCGTGGAGCTGTCATCCGATCAGCGTGGGGTCCGAGCGGCGCGGCCGTCCTGCAGGTGATCGAGGAGCTGGCCGATCGTCTGCTTCATCGAGAGGCGCGGGACGATCGCGTCGATCATGCCGTGCTCCAGCAAGAACTCCGCCCGCTGGAAGCCGGCCGGCAAGGTCTGCCGGATCGTGGTCTCGATGACGCGCGGCCCGGCGAAGCCGATGAGGGCCTTCGGCTCGGCGATGTTGACGTCGCCGAGGAACGCGAAGCTCGCAGCCACGCCGCCCGTCGTCGGGTGCAGGAGCACCGAGAGGAAGGGCAGGCGGCGCTGCCGGAAGCGCTCGAGCGCCGCCACGCTCTTCGCCATCTGCATGAGCGAGAGGATGCCCTCCTGCATGCGCGCGCCGCCCGAGGCCGAAAGCAGCACGACGGGCAGTTCTTCCTCGGCGGCGCGCTCGAAGAGGCGCGTGATCTTCTCGCCGACGACCGAGCCCATGCTGCCGCCCATGAACGCGAAGACGAACGCGCCGTACCCGATCGGCCGGCCGCCGAGGCTCGCCTTGCCGATCTCGATCGCCTCACGCGCGCTGGTCTTCTTCTGCGCGGCGGAGACGCGGTCCTTGTAGCTCCGGCCGTCGCTGAAGCGCAGCGGGTCGTCGGGCACGAGGTGCTCGTCCCACGCTTCGAGCGCGCTCTCGTCGCAGAGCAGCGCCCGCCAGCCGCTCGCGGAGAGCTTGTGGTGATGTCCGCAGCGCGGACAGACCTCGAAATTCGCGGCGAGATCGTCGGCCGTGACGGTCTCGCCGCAGCCCTCGCAGCGGCGGAACACGCCCGCGCCGATCGAACGTTTTTCCCCGGCGCTGGGCGGTGTTTTGTCTGGCCAGCTCATAGAGGTCTACGCCTGGATGCCGCCGAGCTCGATCTCCTTCACGTCGTGCGGCACCTTCAGCGCAGGCTCCGTCTTCTCCTGCACCTCGCGCGCCGAGACGCCCGGCGCGAGCTCGCGCAGGACGAGGCCGTCGGGCGTCACGTCGATGACCGCGAGGTCCGTGATGATCCGGTGCACCACGCCCCGGCCCGTGAGCGGCAGGCCGCACTCGCGCAGGATCTTGGGCGTCCCGTTCTTCGCCGCGTGGTCCATGATCACGACGACGCGCTTGGCCGAGACGACGAGGTCCATCGCGCCGCCCATGCCCTTCACCATCTTGCCCGGGATCATCCAGTTCGCGAGGTCGCCCTTCTCGGAGACCTCCATCGCGCCGAGGATCGCGAGGTCGATGTGGCCGCCGCGGATCATGGCGAAGCTCTCGGCGCTCGAGAACGTGGCGGAGCCGGGCATCATCGTGACCGTCTCCTTGCCCGCGTTGATGAGGTCCGCGTCCTCTTTGCCGGCCTCCGGATAGGGGCCGATGCCGAGCAGGCCATTTTCGCTCTGGAGCACGACGTCCATCCCTTTCGGGATGAAGTTCGCGACCAGGGTCGGCATGCCAATGCCGAGGTTCACGTAGAAGCCGTCACGGAGCTCCAAAGCCGCGCGGCGTGCGATCTGCTCTCGCGAAAGGCTCATCTTACTGCCTCGCTCCCTCGGGCTTCTGGACGGTCCTGCGCTCGATGCGCTTTTCGTACTTCGCGCCCTGAACGACGCGGTGCACGTAGAGCCCCGGCGTGTGGATCGTGTCCGGATCGAGCTCGCCGACCTCCACGAGCTCCTCGACCTCGGCGATCGTCACCTTCGCCGCCGTGGCCATCATCGGGTTGAAGTTCATCGCCGTCTTGCGGTAGACGAGGTTGCCATACCGATCGCCCTTCCAGGCCTTCACGATCGCGAAGTCGCCCTGGATCGCCGGCTCGAGCACGTAATCCCGACCATTGAAGGCACGGATCTCCTTCTTCTCGGAGTACTTCTTCACCGTGCCGTCGGGGTTGTAGAGGACCGGCAGGCCGCCTTCGCTGATGGCGGTGTGCGCGCCGGTCGGGGTGTAGAACGCCGGAATGCCCGCGCCGCCGGCCCGGATGCGCTCGGCGAGCGTGCCTTGCGGCGTGAGCTCCACCTCGAGCTCACCCGAGAGGTACTGGCGCTCGAACTCCTTGTTTTCGCCGACGTAGGACGAAATCATCTTCCGGATTTGCTTGTTCCGGAGGAGCACGCCGAGACCAAAATCGTCGACGCCGCAGTTGTTCGAGACGACGACGAGGTCCTTCGTGCCGAGCTCGCGCAGCGCGGCGATGCAGTTCTCGGGGATCCCGCAGAGGCCGAAGCCGCCCGCGAGGATCGTCGCGCCGTCGGGGATGTCCCGGCACGCGTCGAGGGCGCTCTGGTAGACCTTGTTCATACGGCCGGGAGCACTACCAGAGCCGCGCCCGGGTGGCCAGGGGGGATGCGCCGTTCGCGGGTGGTGACGGGGCAACGCGCGCTCCTGTACGTTCGGTCCGTCCGGAAAGAACGAAAGACCCAAGGAGACACCGATGCCCGCACCCAGCCCGAAGAAGCGGCAGCGCGCACGCCCGCTCGCAGTACGATGACCCGCAGGACGCCGCGGCCATGGCTGCCGTGGTTTCGGTGCTCGGGCAGCGAGACCCCGAGGCCGACGGCGCGTCGGGGCATGCGCTCCTGGGCGCGGGGCACGACGGAACGGTGAACGTCGTCGCCCTTCGCTTCTGCGAGACGAGTCGAGGCGCGGCGGGGCGATTTCCGAAACTTGGCCCTGCCCTTCGCCGAAGGTTATCCCCGGGCCGTGCGTAGCCCCTTCCGCTCCCTCGCCGCCGCGCTCGCGATTGCGCTTTGCGGCACGCCCACGACGCCCGCCGAAGCCGCGCCGCCCGCGCCCGCCGCCCCCCAGGCCGCACGCGCCGCCGCGCCCAAGCCCCAGGGGCCCTCGCGCCGCGCCCG
>NZ_JASBQE010000203.1 GCF_029960785.1 Polyangium sp. 15x6 | reverse complement strand
CGGGCGGGGGGCGCGGGGGGCGCGAGCTTCGGGGGGACGAGCACGGGCTCGGCCGGCCGGACGGCGGGCAAGGCGCGGGGAGGGTCCTCGGCGGCGAGGCGCGCGGCGCGGTCGCGGAGCGCGGGCGCGGCGTCGAGGCGGCGCGCCCAGAGGCGGCCGAGGCGCGAGAGATCGGGCAGGGCGAGGCCGAGGTCGCGGAGGAGCGCGAAGGGCGCGGGATGGGCGGCGTACGCGGCGAGGAAGGCCACCCAGGCTTCGAGGTTCTCGTCGAGCGGGGGGACGCGCCGCGTGAGGCGATCCTCGGCCTGTGCGAGCTCGACCTCGTACGTGGCGCGGAGAACGTCATCCCCGGCGAGCGTGATTTTCCATCGGGCGAGCGCGGCCCGGAGTTTGTTCCGGTCGAGTCCCTGGGCCGTGACGATGGCGGCCTCGGAAAAGCCTTGCGCCCGCGCGGCCTCGAACGCGGCGAGCTCCGGGAGCGACATGCCCGCGCGGCGCATCTCAAAGACCCGCGCCGGATCCGCTTTGCAGATCGAGCACGCCCGTCATCCGAGGGGAGAGAGGTCCGCGCATCGAGGTCGAGCTTACCACGCTTGGACGGGTCAGCGGCTCAGGTAGATGTCCCGGTTTTCGTTGATGAAGTCATCGTCGCGGGTCGACGAAGTCGTCGTCGTGGGTCGACGAAGTCGTCGTCGTGGGTCGACGATGTCGTCGTCGGGGGTCGACGATGTCGTGGAGGGCGGCGACGAAGTCGTGGAGGGGGTCGACGAAGTCGTGGAGGGGGTCGACGAGGTAGCCGAGGGCGTCGACGATGTCGTGGAGGTCCTCGACGATGTCGTGGAGGTCCTCGACGAAGTCGTCGTCGGGGTCGACGAAGTTGTCGTCGGGGTCGACGAAGTCGTCGTCGGGATCGACGAAGTCGTGGAGGGGGTCGACGATGTCGCCGAGGCCGTCGACGATGTCGCGGAGGCCGTCGACGATGCCGCCGAGGCCCGCCCGTCAGTGCTTGGAATGCCCGGAGCCGCCTTGCAGATCGAGCACGCCCATCATCCCGGCGTCGGCGTGATCGAGGATGTGACAATGGAACATCCACATCCCCGGCCGATCATCGTATCGCACGGCGAAACGGCCCGTCCCGTCGACGGGCACGTTGACCGTGTCTTTCCACTCCATCGGGTGGAGGGGGGCGAGCGACTCGTCGAGCGGCTGGAAGAAGAAGCCGTGCAAATGGAACGGGTGGGCGAAATCCATCGTGTTTTTCACGGTCCACACCTGCGTCTCGCCGACCATCGCCGGGATCGGCACGGCCTCCCACGACGGCACGCCGTTGATGCCCATCACCATCTTGCCGTCGATCTCGCCTTGCGTGAGCTCCAGCTCGATGGGCGTGGCGCCCGTGAGATCCAGCGGCGTGATCACGCGATCCGTCTTCGGCCGCGGCGTCTCCGTGACCTCGGCCTCGTCCGAGAGGCGCACCCGGAACACCTCCTCCTCGGGCCGATTGAACGTCGTCCCGTAGCCGCGATCGTAAGGCACCCAGCGCACCGAGAGCGTCGAGCCGGGCGCGCCGCGGGGCACGATCATCACGTCGGCGCGCTCGCCCGGCGTGAGCACGATCGCCGCGGACTCCACGGGTTTTTCCATGAAGCCGCCGTCGCCGCCGAAACGCGTGAAGGTGTGCTCCTTCATCGCGAGCTGGAAATACCGGCTCTTCGCGGCGTTCACGATCCGCCAGCGCTGCCTTCGGCCCGCCCGCGCCTGGATCACCGGGTTCTTCTTCCCATTCACGAGCAAGAGATCCCCCTCGCGCCCGAACAGCGTGCCGAATTCGAGGCCCGTCTCCGGATCCTGGAGCGCGCCGTCGTCTTTGATCGCGATGTCCGAGAGCACGAGGACGAGCTCGTCGCCCAGATCCGCGGGCTCGGCCGGGTCTTCGACGAGCAACGCGCCGTAGAGGCCGAAGCCGAGCTGCGCGGCCGAATGCACGTGCGGGTGGTACCAGTACAACCCCGCGTCGGGCAGGACGAAATCGTAGGTGAACGTCTCGCCCGGCTGGATTTCCGGCTGGCTGTGCCCCGCCGCCCCGTCCATCGCCGCCGGGATTCGTAACCCGTGCCAGTGGATCGTCGTCGGCTCGGGCAGCGCGTTGCGGAAATGCACGATCAGCCGATCGCCCACGTTCGCACGGAGGAACGGCCCCGGGATGCTGCCGCCGTAGGTCCACGCGGGCGTCTTCGTGCCGGCGCGCAGCTCGAGCTCTTCGACGCGCGCTTCGAGGTCCATCTCGAGGATCCGAGGGTCGGCGTTCTTGTCCACCGGCGGGCGCATCGCGACCTCGGAATCCCAGCCCTCGGGCTGCGCGCCGGCCTCCGGGCCGCCGCACCCGGCGAGGCCGAGGAGGCCGAGGAGCACGAGCGGCGCTCGGCGGCGGAGGAGAGGCGTTTTCCGGGGCGCGGCGAGGGAGAGCTTCGACATCGCGGGAGCGAGCATCCGCCGAGCCCCTCACGAATGCAAGCCGCGGCGCATCGGCGTGTCTTGCGAGCGAAAGGCATCTGCTCGTAGGATGCCCAGGATGTCCGCCCACGTCTCCGGCCCGGTCCTCGGGCCCCGCCCAAAGCGCCGCTCGCTCGTCGCGCGACGCGGGCGGGCGTGGACGATCGTGCTCGTTTTGCTGCCCGTCCTGCTGCTCACGTACGGGTGCGTCTCGCCTGACCGGCCGTACGGCAAGGGGCCTCCCGATGCGGGCGAGGGCGGCGCGGCAGGGCAGGGCGGCGCCGGCGGCGTCGGCGGGCAAGGCGGCGGCGCGATCGGCGAGCCATGCAGCGACGGCCTCGCGTGTGGATCCGGCTTCTGCGTGGACAACGTCTGCTGCGAGGCCGCGTGCACCGGGACGTGCGAGGCGTGCAGCGCGGCGCACACGGGTCAGCCGAACGGCACGTGCGCGCCCGTGCTCGCGGGGACCGATCCCGAGAGCGAGTGCCCCGATGACGGCGCGACGTCGTGCGGGCGCAATGGCTCGTGCGACGGGAGCCGCGCGTGCGCGCTCTACGCGGTCGGGACCGAGTGCGCGGCGCAGACGTGCGAAGGACAAACCAAAACGCTCCCGAAGACGTGTGACGGCGAAGGGGCGTGCGTGGACACGGGCACGGTCGATTGCGCGCCGCACGCCTGCAAGGGCAACGTCTGCGCGAGCGACTGCGGCAACGACGGCGACTGCGCGGCCGGAAAATACTGCGACAACGCCACCGGCGAATGCCTCGACAAGAAGGCCGTCGGCGAGGCATGCCAGACGAACAAGTCGAACCAGTGCCAGAGCGGCTTCTGCGCGGACGGCATCTGCTGCGACAAGGCCTGCGACGGCGTGTGCGAGGCGTGCAGCGCGGCGCTCACGGGCGGCGCGAACGGGACGTGCGCGGCGTCGCTCGAAGGCACCGATCCCCACGGCGATTGCCTCGATCAGGGCGCGGGATCGTGCGGGACCGACGGCACGTGCGACGGGCAGAGCGCCTGCCGCGTCTACGCGGCGGGCACGATCTGCGCGGCGGGCGGCTGCGCGGCAGGCGTGCAGACGAACCCCGATACCTGCGACGGCGTGGGCAACTGCGTCGACATGGGCACGGCGAGCTGCGCGCCGTACGCGTGCAGCGGCGACGTCTGCGCCTCGATGTGCGGCATGGATCTCCAGTGCGCGACGGGCCAGTACTGCGCCGCGGGCGCGTGCATGCCGAAGAAGATGCAGGGCGCGAGCTGCGGGGGCGCGAACGAGTGCGCGAGCGGCTTCTGCGTCGACGGCGTCTGCTGCAACGCGGCCTGCGGCGGCGCCTGCCAGGCGTGCTCGACGTTGAAGAAGGGATCGGGCGCGAACGGCGTCTGCGGATCCATCGCGGTCGGGACCGATCCGGACAGCGAGTGCCTCGAGCAAAGCGCGTCCTCGTGCGGGACGAACGGCGTCTGCAACGGCGCGGGCGCCTGCCAGCTCTACGCCGCGGGTACGGTCTGCGCCGCGTCGAGCTGCACGGGCGGGACGCAGACGAACGCCGACACGTGCAACGGCATGGGTACGTGCGCCGACGGCGGCACGAAGGCCTGCGCGCCCTACGTCTGCGGCGCGGGGAGCTGCAAGCAGGCGTGCGTGGGCGACAGCGACTGCGCGGCGGGCAGCGCCTGCGTGAACGGCGTCTGCGGCACGAAGAAGCCCCTCGGCGTGGCCTGCACGCAGGCGAACGAGTGCCAGAGCGGCTTCTGCGTCGACGGCGTCTGCTGCGACACGACCTGCTCCGGCCTCTGCCAGGCTTGCTCGAAGGCGAAGAAGGGCAGCGGCACGACCGACGGCACCTGCGGCGTGATCCTGGTCGGCACCGATCCGGATAACGAGTGCAGCGAGCAGAGCGTGGTGACGTGCGGGACGAACGGCTTCTGCAGCGGCACGGGGAGCTGTCAGCTCTACCCCGCGGGCACCGCGTGCGTCGCGGCGTCGTGCATGGGCTCGACGCTCATGAAGGCCGACACGTGCAACGGCATGGGCGCGTGCATCGACGGCGGCACGACGAACTGCTCGCCCTACGCCTGCACCACGGCGGCCTGCAAGGTCACGTGCGCGGCCGACGCCGACTGCGTCTCGACGCACTACTGCGCGGGGGCGCAAGGCTGCCTCGCGAAGAAGAACACGGGCTCGGCGTGCGCCGCCGCGAAGGAGTGCGCGAGCGGCTTCTGCGTCGACGGCGTCTGCTGCGCGACCGCGTGCACGGGCCTCTGCCAGGCGTGCTCGGCGGCGAAAAAAGGCGGCTCGAGCGGCGTCTGCGGCAGCATCACGACCGGCACGGATCCGGACAACGAGTGCGCCGCCGCGGCGGCCTCGACCTGCGGCACGACCGGCTTCTGCGCCGCCGGTGCGTGCCAGCTCTACGCGTCGAGCACGGTGTGCGTCGCGGCGAGCTGCACGAACGGCGTCGAGAGCACGGCCGACATGTGTAGCGGGTCCGGCATGTGTGTCGACAGCGGCACGAAGTCCTGTAGTCCCTACGTCTGCGGCACGACGTCCTGCAAGACGACCTGCGCAGTGACCGCGGATTGCGTGACCGGGTACGTCTGCTCGGGGGGCACGTGCGTGGTCGGGATAGCCCCGGCCAGCGGAGCCCGATGAAGCTCGAAGAAGGCGCGATCCTCGACGGGAAATACCGCATCGTCCGGATGCTCGGGCGTGGCGGGATGGGCGTCGTGTACGTCGCCGAGAACCTGCGGGTGAAGCGCCAGGTCGCCATCAAGGTGCTCTCGCGCGCGGCGACGGAGCTGCACGGCGACGCGCTCGTGCGCTTCGAACGGGAGGCCCAGGCGGCCGGGCAGATCGGCTCCGATCACATCGTCGAGGTGCTCGACATGGGCACCACCGAGGCGGGCGATCGTTTCATGGTGATGGAGCTGCTCGAGGGCGAGACGCTGAAGGAGCGCGCCAAGCGCGGGCGGATCTCGATCGACAAGATCGTCGAGCTCTTCCGGCAGATCCTCGACGGCCTCGAGGCCGCGCACGTCGCAGGCATCATCCATCGCGACCTCAAGCCCGACAACGTCTTCCTCCAGAAGAAGCGAGCCGGGCACGACGACTGGGTGAAGATCCTCGACTTCGGCATCTCGAAATTCGCGGGCATGTCCGGCGAGGCCGAGCAGCACACGCGCACGGGCGTGGTGATGGGCACGCCCTTTTACATGAGCCCCGAGCAGGCCCGCGCCGCGAGCTCGGTCGACGCGCGCAGCGATCTCTACAGCGTGACCGTGATGCTCTACGAGATGCTCACGGGCCAGGTGCCGTTCCGCGGGGAGACGTTCGCCGAGCTGATGTTCAAGATCGTCTTCGAGCCGCAGCCGCACCCGAAGTCCGTGAGCCCGATGCTCGACGACGAGATCTGCGGCATCGTGGTCAAGGGCATGAACCGCGACCCGATCGCGCGTTTCCAGAACGCCGCCGAATTCCGCGCCGCGCTCGTCGCCTGGGAGGAGAAACGCGCGGCCGGGCAGCTCAAGCGTTCGCCGCTCGCCTCGGTCTCCGAGCTGTCGTTGCCGCCGTCGCCTCTCTCCGGCATGTTCACGCCCGAGCCTCCGCCGGTCTCGACGCCGCTCGGCGCGGCCGCCGTCGCAAGTCCGACGAGCAGCCCCTCCGACCCGGGGTCGTCGCCGAACAGCATCTCGCTGACGCGGCAAACCTGGGCGCAGAGCGAGCGCGCCTCAGTGCCCGCGGGCAAACGCAAGGGAGGGTTCGTCGCGCTGGGCCTCGCAGCCGTGGTCGTGGTGTCGGCCGGCGCCGCGTACACGCTCCTGCACAGCAGATCCGTGGCGCCCGAGCCGCCGCCGAGCGCCGCCGCCGCGCCCACACCCGAGCCCGAGAAGGCCGCGCCTGCGCCCTCAGCCCCCGTGGCCACGCCCGCACCTCCGCCGAGCGCCTCCGCCGCGTCCTCGGCCGACGCCGGGGCCAAACCCGTGACGTCGAGCATCACGCCCGCCGGGCCGATGCAAGGGTCGTCCACGAAGAAGAGCGTGACGAAGAAGGTCGTCACGGACTACGGGTACTGAGAGGGGGCTCGGCAGCAGCGTCGCGCCGGGGTTTCACCCCGGACCCCGACCAGGGGTTGTCCACCCCTGGACCCGGACCAGCGCAAGCGCTGGACCCGGGGTCGATGAACTGCGCGATGCGCAGTTCATCGAACAGGCCGTGGCAAGACCAGCGACGGGCTTGCCAGTCAAAACC
>NZ_JASBQE010000202.1 GCF_029960785.1 Polyangium sp. 15x6 | reverse complement strand
TCCTGCTCGATCTCTGCACGAATCGCCGCCGCTCGCTGATGGTTCCGCATCGGGTGCTCCCTTCGGGGCACCAGCGTCGGAGGAGCGAGCCGTCGGTGTCAGGACGGGGGTGGGCGAGGTGGTACGGTTGTACTGGTAGGCCGAACGTTCGGAAGCGAGGGGACCACCGGCGCAGGCGCCATCCCGCTGGGGGGGAGGGTTTGCTGCGGTTCAGGCTTTGATATGCGAGGGTTTCTCCCAAGGATGGCGATCCCTATCGCGACAGCGAGCCCCACCAGCACCATGATAGAATAATGGGTCCGTTTGCCCTGCGGCGTTCGCGGCACCGTGTCGGTGCTCGGCCGCATTGCGCGAGCTTCCTTGATAGCCGCGAGTAACTCGTGATCGTCTTTGCCCGCTTCCGCCGCAAGCACATCCAGCAATGCTGTGAGCTTTGTTTTCTCGGCGTGCTTGAGGATCTCGTCCCAGTAGTCTGCGGCTGCGGGATGAACCGGGATCCTGCTCGTATCGAGTTCCGCATCGCCTACGATCCTGGTAGCGGTGGCGTGTGAAAATCGTTTTGCGGCGAGCTTTCTGAGGGCGACCAGCTCTTTCTTCATGGTGAAGGCTCTTTACGTCACGCCCCCTGCGCGCGTCAGACCGTCGATCACGGCGTCGATGAGGACGCCCTGATTGCGAAAAAATGTGTGTGTGGTGTCTTTGCCTGGCTCGGGGAGCCAGCCGCCTCCGTGGTGGAGGGCGACGACACGCCAAAAACGATCGAACACCGGTGAGCCTGACGAGCCCGGGAGAGTATCGGTCAGATATTGTACCCGTTGATGTCCCACGAACGCAACGGCATTGGCGTAAAACGAGAGTTGCTTATATCCGCCGCCCGGGTGTTGAATGATATTGACGCGATCGCCTTCGCGCACGGAAGCGGGCTGCATATCGAGCGCACCCCAGCGGTCATTTGCGTTGCTTTCGACGCGAACGGCGGTCCAGTCATGCTCTTTGGCGGTCTCGAAGAAGAGGTCTGGGCGGAGCCGGACTGTGGTAGCCTCTTCGGCGAGCCCCTCTTCGTTTTGTTGAAAATCGAAGATGGCAACGGCCTGTGAAGCGATTTCGGCGCTTTCGATGACGTGGTGGCTCGTAACGAGGAGGTTGTTCTTGACGAGGAACCCGGAGCCACAGCTTCCGTTGTGGCATTTTACTTTGGCAACGGCGCGTGCGCGCTTGAGGCCGACGGCGAGGTAACTCACGGGGACGAGCGTGCTGGCCTCGCCGATGATTTTTTCCAGGAGCGGACGCGAATTCTTGGGGCCTTCCCAGGTGATGGCGAGGTCGTCACCGAGGAGGGTAGGAGGTTCTGGCTCCTTGGCGCGTGCGAGCAGCTCGTTCTCGGGGTGCTCGTCGAGCGCGATGCGCAAGATCGCGTCGACTTTGCCGTCGCGATGACTGGCGTGTTTGAGGATCTCGGACCAGGTGTTTGCGGCCGAGGGGTCGAACGCGATGAGGGTCTCATCGAGACCAGCCTCATGCACGATACGGCGTTGTGCGGCTTCTCGTGGGTAGAGGGGCGCGAGGATTTTACGAAGATTGGTGAGTCGAGGTTGGTCCCAGGTCATGGGGCGGTTTGTTGCTTTGGCGTCAAGGGGGTTGTTGTGCTGCGCAAGAGGTCGCGGAGTGCTTTCGCCCGGTCGGGTTTTCCGATTTGGGTGAGGGTCTCGGAAGCGCGGGTGACAACCGGCTCGGCTTCTTGATTCGCGCCCGTTTGGAGGAGTGTTCTGGCGAGGGTCTCCCCGACGAAGGCGATTTGGAACGCGTGACCGAGCGCCACGGCGATTGCGTAGGACTCGCGGAGCATGGGAACCGCTTTGGTAATTTCCTTTCGGGAGAGGTGGATCCGGGCGATGTCGTAGAGCGTGACGGAGCGCGAGAGGCGGTCGCCCAGCGCTTCGAACACCGCGAGCCGTTCCTTGTGGAGCTTGAGAGCCTCGTCGACTTGACCCTTGTCATTCAGGATCCGGGCGATGTTTCCGAGCGTTATGGCGCGTGAGCCGCGGTGCCCCAGCACCTCATACACTGCGAGTTCTTCCTTGTGGAGCTTGAGGGCCTCGTCGACCTGGCCCTTGTTCTTCAGGATTATGGCGATGTCTCCGAGCGTGACGGCGCGCAAGCGGCGGTCCTCCAGCGCCTCGAACACTGCGAGCCGTTTCTTGTGGAGCTCGAGGGCCTCGTCGACCTGGCCCTTGTCCTTCAGGATTCGGGCGACGGCTCCGAGCGTGATGGCGCGCTCGCGGCGATCCCCCAGCGCCTCGTATACCGCAAGCTGTTCGTTGTGGAGCTTGAGGGCTTCGTCAACTTGGCCCTTGTCGTTCAGCATCTGGGCGATGTATCCGAGCGTCACGGCGTGCGAGCGGCGGTCCCCAAGCGCTTCGTACACCGCGAGCCGTTCCTTGTGGAGCTTGAGGGCCTCGTCGACCTGGCCCTTGTGCGTCAGGATCAGGGCAATGTCTCCGAGCGTGATGGCGCGCCAGCGGCGGTCTCCCAGCGCCTCGTACACCGCGAGTCGTTCCTTGTGGAGCTTGAGGGCCTCGTCGACCTGGCCCTTGTCCTTCAGGATTCGGGCGATGCTTCCGAGTGCCATGGCCAGTAAGCGGCGGTCCCCCAGCGCCTCGTATACCATCAGCGCTTCCTTGTGGAGCTTCAGGGCCTCGTCGACCTGGCCCTTGTTCGTCAGGATCCCGGCGACATCTCCCAGCGCGACGGCGCGCGAGCGGCGGTCACCTAGCGCCTCGAACACCGCGAGCGCTTCCTTGTGGAGCTTGAGAGCCTCGTCGACCTGGCCCTTATCCTTCAGGATCTGGGCAATGTATCCGAGCGTCATGGCCTGAAAGCGGCGGTTCCCCAGCGCCTCGAACACCGTGAGCGCTTCCTTGAGTAGCTTGAGGGCCTCGTCGACCTGGCCCTTGCTCGTCAGAATTTTGGCGATGCCTCCGAGCGAGACGGCGCGCAAGTGGCGGTTACCCATAGCCTCGAACACCGTGAGCGATTCCTTATGGAGCTTGAGGGCCTCATCGATCTGGCCCTTGTCCCTCAGGATCCGGGCGATGTCGTCGAGTATGACGGCGCGGTCGAGGCGGTTCCCCAGCGCCTCGTGCACCGCGAGCGCTTCCTTGTAGAGCTTGAGAGCCTCGTCGACCTGGCCCTTGTTTGTCAGGATCGTGGCGATGTCTGCGAGCATTACGGCACGCGAGCGGCGGTCTCCTAGAGCCTCAAACACCGCGAGTGCTTCCTTGTGGAGCTTGAGGGCCTCGTCGACCTGGCCCTTGTCCCTCAGGATCCGCGCCCGCCGAACGACACCGCCCATCTCCCAACGACGATCATGCCCACGCGCTGCTCGCTCCAGTGTCCCCGCTGCCGCCATCGAATGCTCCAGACGTCCCAGGAAGTACTGTGCTTGACCTAGATCCCACAACGCGCGATACCGATCGTCGCCTTTCAGCGCCCCCTCCGGAACGTGACCCAGGTAGTATGCAGCGTCGCCAAACCGTTGCGCCTCGAATGTTAACGTCCCCAGCAGCCAAAACACCAGGCCCGCCGGATCACGCGCTGTCCCGCGCTCCAGCGATGCTCCCGGGTTCAGCGCATCGAACCGAACTTCCTGCCCATCCACACGGGCCTTCGCCAGCCGCCCTTCATCGACCATGGTGAAGACCGGCAATGCGCAGCCCTTGCCCTCCAGGCACATCGCCGTTCCCCACACCACCACATCCGCTCGACGCTCGCGGCCGACTTTCCTCGCCTGTCCGTCGTCACGCACCATCAACGGCACATGCTTGACCTCAAGGCCCTTCCAACCCCCCGCCGCCTTTCGCAAATGCTCCGCCAGATCAAATGCAAACGCCTGGCCTGCTAACGCGACGTTCTTGTCTTGCGCCTTCGGCTCGAAATTGCAGACCACAATCGACACCGTCGCACTCTTACTCTGCTCCTCCGCGCTCTTGGGCTGATACACAACCTCCTGCCCCAGCGCGAACACGCCCTCCGCGTTGATCACCTCCGCCTTCGCTCTCGCATCCTCCAGGCTCACGACACGAACGCGGCCAATGGTGGAGACACCGTTCCGATCACGTATCTCGTAAACGTCTCCGATCCCCACCCCATCCTGCCGGCCGAGATCCAGTTCGAGCATCTTCGTGGTCACGACCTTGCTGACGCTGCCAAAGCCTCGACCAATACGCAGACGTTGGTCACTCGGCACGAGCGTCGCCTGTGCACCGTCAAACGAAGCTCCCTCCTCCTCGAAGAGGATTCCAACCGGCGCCGCCGTTCGGTAGCTGTCGTCCAGCACCGCCACCACGCCGATCTTCACATCGATGTCGAGCTTGGCATCATGCCGGCTGAGCAAGACACGCCGGTGACGCGCCCACCCATGACCGCCCGGCAAACCCACCACCCACAGCTTGCCGTCCACGCGCACGAGGGTCGGCCGCTTCGCCGCCACCGCGGCCACCGCCGCGGGCGCATCCCGCCAAACCTTCGGCGGCGCCGTCACGGAACCCGAACAGGCCGCGAGACTTACGACCAACGTCAGGAGGCTCAGCGGCGATGCAAGCGAGAGTAGGTCGCCAGAGGAACGAGCTCGAGGTGGCGCCATACACACCAATTATCATGACGCAGGAACGGTGCCTACTACGACGAGGTGCCGGAGCGTACATTTCAGTGCGACCCCTTGCCGCCCTCCACGAACCGGCCTTGCTGGACGCTCCCCGGCGCTTCGTCCCCCTACAGACTCCAAGACGAGTCCTCTCGCCCGCGTTACCAGCCCGTTACCACGACGAGGTTATCGTCCTGTCTCCTCCCGTCCGCTCCCGGGCACTCCGAAGAACCCCCTCACCTTCGCGAAAGTGCCTGGAACGACGCTGTTTTCGATGTCATTCTCATACTTTGGCGAGGGGGCTCCCGAATCCCCGGCAGCGGTTTCCTAAACCGAAGGTCGCAGGTCCGATTCCTGCCGGGGGTGCCCAATGATTCCGCGGGGTTAGCGCATCCCGCCACCGTTGCCCCGGGGCCGTCTGGAAACGCGTTGCCCCACTGTTGCCCCAACCCCCCAGGGTCCTCTCCTCGACCCCGGCGGGTCGCGAGCAGCTCCGTGGTGACGGTCACCCCTTCCGGCCTCGCCCCTTGACCGGTCGCGGATCGTGCGATGCCCCACCATCGCCCCGTCCGTTGCCCCGCCCCTGCTCCGGCTCGCCGGGCTCCGTTGCCCCGCTGTTGCCCCGCCCCTCGGTCGCCTTCGCGATCCTCCGGGCGGCCTCGGCGAGGTCTTCCTTCAGGTGGTGCACGTAGCCCTGCGTCGTCGACAGGTGCTTGTGCCCCGCCATGCGCTGGACCACGTGCACGGGCACCCCGGCCCTCAACCACGACGTGATCGCGAAGTGCCGCAGCCCGTACACGCTCCACCCTCCGAGCCCAGCGCGGTCGCGCACGCGCTCGAAGGCTTGCGTGAGCCCGTACTGCCCCCACGGCTTGCCCTGCTGGTTGAGCGCGACGCGCCCATCCTTCGGCCCGTGCTCCACGTGCTCGAGGAGCCGCGCGAGCGGGGCCGTGATGGGAATCTCGCGTTGCCCGGTCTTCGGCGTGTGCGTTTCGCCGTAGGAGCGGCCTTCGCGCACGCTGAGGAAGCCGCCTTGCGCTTCGCCGTTTGTCCCGGGGAGGAGCACGTCGCGCCGACGTAACGCGCGGACTTCGTTGGGGCGAAGGCCGGCGTACGCCATGAGCGCGAACGCGAGGCGCTGGGACGGGACCGCGGAGGCGAGAATCGTGTCGATGTCCCTTTCGGAGGGGATTTCGAGGATGCTCTTCTCCGCGGCTTTGAGCCGAGGCAACGCGGGGGGCAAGCCCGCGAGGTAGCCGCGGCTCGTCGCGAAACGCAGCACGGATCGGAGGACGATCTGCACGTTGTTTCGCGTGGCGCGGGCGCGGTCCTGCTTGGAGAGCGCGAGGTCGAGCTCGGCGGCCGCGGCTCCGTCGACCTGGGCGAGCAGGAGCTCGCCGAAGGTCGGGAGGAGGTGGCGGTCGAGGACGAGCGCATAGCCTCGGCGGGTGGTGACCTTGAGGTCGGTCAGCATGAAGGTGGAGCGGTATTCGCTGACGACTTCGGAGAAGGTCTTTGTGGGGAGGGCGGGGGTGGTGGATGGGGTGGGAGGGGAGCCGGCGGGGGATGCTGCCGGCGGCGCGGGAACCTCGTCCTCGGGCGCGTACGGGGTGCCGAAGCGGGCGAGGTTCAGGAGGACGCGTTTCTCCTCGACACGAGCGCCGGGGAGCGTCTGGACCTGGGCATCCTTGCGGTACCTTGCCCGCTGTCCGTCTTTCGTCTTGTAGCGGATGTCAATGAACAGCCGGGTTTCCCCGCGGCGGTTGACTTTCCGGATTGGCATGATCGGGTTCCTTTCCCGGTCATCCCAGCCGAACTGCGAGGGATCACTGGATAGCACGACGACGAATCTGGTGCTACTCATCAACGCAGAACACACCCGAGCGCTGTCGCATCTGCGCTCGCTGGCAGTGTAAACCTCGACCGAAACCCATTCTCCCGAAGCCTATCCAACCAGACAAGACCCTTCCGAGCCTCTACACCATGCCGCAGTAGCGTCGCATAAAGGTATGCATACTCATCGTACCACCTCGCCCACCCCCGTCCTGACACCGACGGCTCGCTCCTCCGACGCTGGTGCCCCGAAGGGAGCACCCGATGCGGAACCATCAGCGAGCGGCGGCGATTCGTGCAGAGATCGAGCAGGA
>NZ_JASBQE010000201.1 GCF_029960785.1 Polyangium sp. 15x6 | reverse complement strand
TTCGCTCCGCAGTACGCCGACGTCGACCTCCACATCTCGCCCTGCTTCGGGGTTTGTCCACGGGACATGCCCCCCGCCTTACACCATCGCGCGATGGTTTGGTAGAGAAAAACACCAGCCATCTAGGACATCGATCGGTTTGCAACCGCTCGATGTCCTAGCTCTTTTGTCCCGAGGGCGACGCCTCGCGTCCCCCTCTCGTCCGGGCAAAGCCCGGCCGATTCACCCCCCGAGAACGGTTCTAGTACATCATCCCGGAAATTCGTAGTGGTTCACGCCATCGGCATGAGCATCCAGCCGAAGGAACCGTGGAGGAGGTCGAGCAGCGGCTCCTGCTCGCGGTCCTGATAGGGCGTGGGCTCCCAGCGGGAGCGATATGGCATTTCGAGTGCCCAGGTGCCGATCTCGGTGCGACGCAGACGGGCATGCGGTATGGGGGCCTCTTTGGACCCCGACTCCAGAATGAGCAGGTTGCCGCGCTTCCGAACGTGGACGTGGGAGAGGTCGGGGTGCTTCTTCAACCAGCGCTCGACCGTGGAAACGTCGTGTTGGATGACGAACGACTTGGCCATGGGTTCGATACGGAGCTTGTACGAAGTCTCCCGAAAATTTCCAGCGGAACGGGTGCGCTTCGTAGCGATTCCAGTAAGCGATGAAGCCTCGCACCGCGGCCTCGAGCTCCCCCGCATCGTCGAAGCTGCCGAGCCGCAGCACGCGTCGCTGAAGGATGGAGAACCAGATCTCGATCTGGTTGAGCCAGGACGCGTGCATGGGCGTGTACACGAACTCGAAGCGGTTGCCGTGACGCGCGTTGAACAAGCTCCACCGCTCGTCCAAGCCGTCCTTGTGAATGTTGAGGTTGTCCCAGATGACGATGATTCGCTGTCTTGGATAGCGGCGTGCGAGCCTCTCCATGAACTTCAGCATCGTGGCTGCGTCACGGTGCTTCACGACCTCGCCGACCACCTTGCCCCTGCGCACCTCGAAGGCTCCGAGCAGCGCTCGCGTGCCGTGACGAACGTACTCGAACTCGCGCCGCAAGCTGGCATCCCGCGCGCGCCGCGTCGGATACTTTCGAGAAAGCACCTGCATGGGCTTCTCGTCGACGCAAAGGACGACCGCATCCTTCGGCGGGGTCAGGTAGAGCTCGCAGATGCGCCGGACCTTCGGTCGAAAGTCGGGATCGGGGCTGTGCAGCCACGGACGAACCCGGTGCGGCCGAAGCCCTCGGGCCTGGAGCACACGATGGACCGAAGAACGGCTGACGAGAATGCCTGCGCGTGCATGCAGCTCCGTGGCAATCGCGTCGAGCGTCCACACCTCCCGCACCGGCGCTTTGCAGCCATCAGGACGACTGCACGCGATCTTCACGATTTCGCAGCGAGTCTCCAGGTCAATGCTCTGCGGACGCCCCGAACGCGGCGCGTCCAGGAGCGATTCGAGGCACGGTCGCTGCCGCCAGCGCGCGCTCCACTTGTCGACGGTGCTGACAGCGCATCCGAGTCGTCGCGCCACGCTCGCAGGACCGAATCCATCTGCCCGGAGAAGGAGCATCCTCACGCGCTTTGCGAGTGTCTGAGGCGTGCTGGTGCGACGAACACACGCTTCCAGGCGCTCACGCTCGCTCGGCGAGACGTGCACAGGGGTGGCCGGCTGCGGCATGTGCCCCTGAACAGAACAACAGGCGAGGATGTTTCCATGACGAACCCCACGTTGCTCTCGGACGAACCCGACGAGGTGGCCGCTGAAGGGATTGGAACGACTACGAATTTCCGGGATGATGTACTAGTCCCCGAAATCCCATCCCCCACCGTTCGTTGCGCACGACGCCGGAACTCCCGCCTCCGACGTCGAAATAACCCCCCCGGTGTGGCGTTGTCCTGATGAGGCGGCGACACAGCAGCCGCGATGCGGGACCCTGCATCTCGCTTTAATCCCACGCCGCAGCTCTGGAAGATCCGGGAGCTGGGGCTGCGGACCGTGATTCGTGCCCCAGCACTTCTCTGGGTGCCCGTCCGGACACCAGCAGCGCGGGCTTAGTCTCCGCCGTGTTGCCCATGCGAGAGCGCGGCGCACGAGAGGCAAGAAAAGCAGATGTTGCCAACACACTTCGTCCCGCGTTTTTTTCATCAATGACTTCCGCCCTGCCCAACCAACGGCGGCCCTTGTAGCAGTCCACGAACAGATCGCGGACATGGACGCCCCTTCCGTTGGGCCGAGCGAAGAATACGAAGACCAACGGTCCGAATCGCGTGGACACATGGACCTCGACCATGAACCGATCGCGGTAGCGATGTAAAAGAAGCCGGGGCGGATCACACTCCGCGATCGGCATGTCCACGCTTGCCGCGACACCTGCGCGGCACGGCGGCGATCGTGTGACACTACGGATGTCCATTCGGCGCCTACTTCGACCCCGGTGTGATCCGCACCGGCTTATGCCGCCGCTGCACGCTTCCTCGCGAACACCTCGACCGTGACGTTGGACGCAACGCGGTGAATTTCCTCGGCCGCGCGTGTTGCCTCCTCCGGGGTAGCAGCAAAGCCGCGGAACACGTCACGCCCCGTGGCGTCGATCGCTCCCTCTTGCACGTAGATGCATCCATCACTTCCGAGCGCGAGTTTGTGGAGCATCGCCCAACTGAGCAATCCCGCCGCGCCCAACTTCGTGGCCTCTTCGGCATGCAGGGCATAGCCCACGAACACCAGACGGTCCGGCGGTGGGACGCTCTCGAACGCGAAGTAGAGCTTCCCGTCGCTGGCGAGGGCGAACGCAGTGGACAATTCCGCAGGTTCGGACGTCTCGGGAACGACATTTTTCTGCATCTTGTTTCTGGGCATATTGCCTCCTGAGTTTCAAAGGGGAATGCGGAGCTGCACACGCTCGGGTCGGGCGAGGTTGGGCGTGAGCGAGACGATGCCCGCGCTTTGCAGCCGATGCAGTGCAGGCACGAGCGCTCCTGAATACGACAAGTCCAGGCGTAATGCGCGACGCAGATGGCAGCTTTCTGATAGGCAGGTTCGGCGCGCACGAGATCGAGGAGGAGCTGTTCGCCGCGTTCGTCGTGAGCGACAGCGCCCGCGGCAACCAAGGTGGACCTCGCGGAGCGACGAGGCGGAAGAGGAGGAAGCCGATCCGCGAGCCGTCTCCCTCGGATGCGTTCACGGATGCTGCGAACGGCATCGGCCAGAGCCCGGAGGCGACTCCAACACGACGGCGGATCGAAGACCGTGTCCCGAGGCGGCGGCTCCGAGTGCGCGGTACTTGGGCGCACGCTGCTGAGGGCCGGGCGGTCCATCACGGTCGTCGCGGCGTCGTCGTCAGTGTCGTGTAGTGCGCTCATGTTCCTCCGTTTGGCGTCGCCGACCCGAGGCGACGGCGAATCGATGGCGTGCGCGCGTGAAGGGCGCCTCGACTCGCAGCCGCCTGAGATCGGCGACAAACGACCCCCAGGAGAGGGCGAAGGGCTGCGCTCGCCCAGAGAAGCATGCCCATCGCCCCCTTCTGCGGGTCGCTTGTGCCGAAAGGGAGCGAGATGCTCGCCCCTTCAGGAGACAAACAATGCGCGAGCGGGCACGAGGTAACTCGGGCGCTGTCGTTTTGTGGGAGAGCGTCGTACCCGAGAGGCGGGTCTACGTCCGGCCCGTGACGCAGAAAGGGGTGGACCATGGCAACCCGTAAGGCCAAAAGCGCAAGCGGGTTCAAGATTCGGTTCGGGCGCCGTGTGCAGGACCTTCGCGCCGAGGCGGGGATCGCGCTGTTCGAGGGCCAGGCTCGCGAGCGACGTCGAGCCGCTCCTTAGCAATGCAAACGCTGGTGCGCTGAACGAGCCCACGCTTCTCTTCGAGCGCGAGGCTCAGTAGAATCGGCCCATGAACACCGAGCAGGTCGTCGTCGAAGGCAAAGACTACACCCGTACCGTCTGGTTCGTCGCCGGCCCCCAGGCGACCGAGCACCCGCTCTGCGTGTTCCTGGACGGAGAATACTATCTCGAGCGCGTCGGCGCCCTGCCCATCCTCCAGGAGCTGATCGCAAGCCAACGCATTCCGCAGATGTCCTTCGCCTTCGTTCCGAGCAACGGCCCCCAGTCGCGACACGAAGACTTCGTCTGCAACGATCGCTTCGCTCGATTCATCTCCGAAGACCTGGTTCGCTGGGCCAGGAACCGAGCGTGCACCATCCGCGGCGAGAGAAATCTGGTCTGCGGTCTCAGCCTAAGCGGCCTCGCCAGCGCCCACATGACCCTGACCCATCCCCACGTCTTTTCGTCCGCGCTGAGCCAATCCGGCTCCTTCTGGTGGGAACGCAAACGGTTCGCGAGCCTCGCACGCGCATTCCCGAAGGTCAGCTCCCGCCATTGGCTCAGCGTCGGCGACCAGGAGCTCGAGGACAACGCCACCCATCCACCCACGGGAATGCGCCAGGAGTTCACGCAGGTCGCCGGAGTGCAATCCGCCGTCGATGCGCTCAAAGCCAGCGGCGCCAAGGTGAGGCACCACGTGTTTCACGGAGCACATGCGTTCGAACCTTGGCGGGCTGAACTGGCCGACGCGCTTCAGTGGCTGTGCAGCGCTTAGGACAATCAAGTTAGAAATTTCGCCACCAGCGGCCCTACGCCGCCTTGCGTGATTCTCCGCAACCTGTGTCCTCTGCCACGTTCAGCTCCCGCGCCTCATCGCGCTCCGCTCGGGCAGAGAAGCCATGTCGGGTTTGCGGACCCTTTCCGCGGCTTGCGCGACGGACTCGTCGCCAACTACGATTCAGTTGATGAGGTAAAACGGGTAGAGGCAGCAGAAGGTGACGGCTCTCGTCATGTCCTTCTTGGCCTCGCCCTTCGGCGTTCCGCCGGTAGCGGCGCACGTGCCGGGCACGTATTCGAGGTCCGTGATCGCCTTGCCGGCGATGGCATGCCCCGGGGGACCTATGTTTTGACACTGGTCATGGGGAGACACCATGCCGAACTGCTCCGATTGAGAGGAGCAGACCGGCCCCTCATAGAGGTGTACCGATGCAGTGCATGCGCTCCCCTCAGGCGGCCCGCATTCGCACTCCTCGCAGGCGCGCTCGTCGATGACGGCATCCTCGGGGTACATCTCATAACGGGCCCAGTTGTAGTTTTCCGGGCAGGGGGCGTCGGCCCCTTCGCGAACGACACATTGGAGCCAGCCAGGGCCGGGATCGCTCACGCAATACTGCGTCCCTGCGTCGGCGCAGGCGTCGTCCACAGTGTTATTCATGCACGCGAGGCCCGCGGTTTTCCACTCCCTCGTCGTGGTGAACGCAGGTGTCTCGCTCTTAGGGCTGCACCCCTGCTCGTTTGTCGGCCCGGGGAGCGGTGAAACCCACACGGACTGGGCACACGGCTCCCCGCCGCACTGCGCACCGGCCGGAAGGGAGTTGTTGCTCGTGCAGGAGCCATCCCAACCGGCCGGAGCATCAAAAGGGAGGCTGGCGGCCCCGCTTTCCCCGCACGCCCCCGCGCGGATCTGCATCTTCTCCGGCAGTGCTTTGCACGCGCCGGTCGAGGGGCCGCACTCGCAAGGCTCGCACGCGGCGGCAGGGGCGTCGAGGTCTGCGAGGAGGCGCCACTTCTCGGCCGAGGCCCCCTCTGGGCACTCCGGAGGTTCTGCCATTGCATTGGTAGGGTATACGAGGAGCGAGACCGCGACCTCCGACCAGTAGCCGGCGTTTCCGCTGGGTACCGGGACGCACCGGCCGGGGCACGCGGATTGCCCCGCGTCGGGCTCATCGGGCGCGGCATCCGCGTCGCTCCCGGCATCCGTGCCCCCGTCTGGAATGCACGCGGGCGCCGGAAAAAACGAGTCGGGATCGCACTCGAACTCGTTGAAAGAGGGAGCCGCCGTGCAGGACGCGCCGACCACTCCCAGGACAAAAAACAACGAACAGAAAAACGCCTTACGCAGCATATCTAAAACTCCCACCCTCCGCCAAGCTGCACGCCAACCATGACCGGCGGCTGCTCGGAGAGGACCGTTGGTCCAACAACCACCCTCACGCCGCTCGACAGTGCGAGAACATCGGCCGCCGCGTGGAGGGAGAAGGATTGCGTGACAGGAACCTTTGCGCCAACGCGCCCACCGGCTCCGGGTTTGACATTCACAAAACTGGCGGGTTTGTAGCCCTGCGATGTGGCCTCGACGTTGATCACGCCAAGATGCCCGAGCGCGCAGCCGACGAACCACCTGTAGTGCCCACACAGGCTCGCGATCCCGCCCGCCGTCATTGCATTGATGGGCTGGTCCGCGACACCCGTTGTCAACCAGGCCCCGCGTGCCTCAATCCCAATCGAGAGATGCTGATTGACCTGCAAACCGCCGCCGATCATCGCCCCCACGGCGGGCATCCATGAAGCGACACCAAACACGACGACCGGCCCCACTCCCAGGAAGCCCCGCAGGCCCTTCCTTTCGGCGGCTGTCGGGTCCTTCGGCTGGTTGTCGTACGCGAACGGGTCTTCCTGCTTCGTGAACTCCGGCCCGGCCACCACGGTCGGCAACGTCGTGGTCGGGTCCTTTTCGGGCACATAGATCGCCGGAGCTTGCTCTGCCGTGCGCTCCGTTCGCTCTACCGTGCGTGCCGTCAGGGGAACGGAAACCTTCATGTCCTTCCCCTTCACGGCCGTGAACTTCACGACCGCCTCTTCGAATCCGTCGAGCGTCGCCCGGATCTCGTGCTCTCCTCCCGCCACGAACGTCCAGAAGGCCGAACGCCCCGCCTCGTTCCGATCGATGCCGTCCACCGTCACACGCGCGCCCGCGTGAGAGACGAATATCTCGACCCACGAGCCATGAGCGCGCGCCACCTCGTGCGCCTCGAAGAAGCGCCGGCGCTCTGCACGCTCCGCGGGCGTCGTCGCCGGGGCCTGATGGAGCGCGTAGAGCAGAAGCTCGGCAGCATCCTCGGGCCTGCCGCCCTCGACCAGCACGAGCCCGAGACGCCCCGAGACGAGCGGATCGGGCCGCACGTTGAGCGCCTGGCGGT
>NZ_JASBQE010000200.1 GCF_029960785.1 Polyangium sp. 15x6 | reverse complement strand
CGCACGCGCCTCCGCCGGCCGTCGCGAGGCCGCATGCGCCGTCCCCGACTGCCGCCCCGCAACCGCCCGCAGGCGCGGCGCCGCCTGCCGGCCCGCCGCAGCCCCGCCCGCTCACGGCCGCCGAGATCCTCCTCGCGCGCCGCAAAGGCCAGCCGCGCTCCTGAAAAACCGCTCTACCGAACGACGCGATACGCCTGCGTCCAGGCCATCTTCCCGTCCGGAAGCGAGACGCGCGCGCGCACCCATGTCTCGTCGCCGCGGAGCTCGTACGTCGCGTCGCCTTCGGGACCTCGTTCCATCTTCGCGAGCTCTTTCCCGCCGTCGCCGATGAACACCACGACCGCGCCTTCTTCTTTCGGCCACACGCTGAGCTTCGTCTCCGTCACGCGGATCCGCGTGAGCGTCACGCCGGACGACGAGTAGAGCCGGCCCTTTGCGAGCCCCTCGCAGATGAGCGCTCGATCGGGCTTCTCCGCGAACACCTGCACCCAGCCTTTCCCCGGCCGGGCCGGCTTGATGTCCGGCTTCGTCATGCCGAGGTGATGGGCGTCGTCGACCGCCACGCCCGCGATCGACCAACCCTCGTCGAGCAGCGTGTTCCACACGGCCTCGTGGGACGGCCGCTCGGCGTTGCCCTCCGTGTTCACGTACGGATGGCCGCTCCAGATCTCGAGGAGCTCCGCGCCGCGCGTCACGCGCACGTCGTCCATCGTGAGCGCCCAGTCGAAGTTCGGGTGGTTCACGAGCGCCACGCCATCCTGCTCGTGCACGCGGTTGAGCCCGTGCAAGAGCGCCTCGCGCTTCGCGTTGAACCGGCCTCCGCCGATCGTCTTTTTCGTGCAGAGGCCGTTGATGTGGACGGGTTTGCCCTCGGCCCACATCGTCACCTCCTCGCCCGCGATGATCACGAACCCCTTGCGCTCGAGCGTGGCGAACGTGGCCGGGCTGACGCGGTTGTCGTGATCGGTGATCGCGAGGAACGCGTAGCCGTGGTTTCGATACCAGGTGTAGACGTCCTTCGGAGAACGATCGCCGTCGCTCCACTGGCTGTGTGTGTGGAGGTTGCCGCGCTGAAACGTGGTGACGTCGAGCGTCTCGGCGAACTTCGGCGGGCTGAGCGCGGGCGCGTCGATCTTGATGTTCAGCGTGAGCGGCGCCGCGATGGCCGTGGGCTCGGGAGGGACGCGCGTGAACGCGACGGCCGCCGCCACGCCGATCGTGACGACCCCCACGCCGAGCGCGATCCAGCGAAACTTGCCTGTTTTCGACCGCATCGGCCTTTCCCTGCCCGCGAGGATAGCTCCATACGCCGCGGCGGCGGAAGCGCCCCGCGGCGCGCCTGCTCAGTCGAGGACGAGCCTGACCTTCACGGAGACATCGATCCCGTCCGTCGGCCACGCCAGGAAGTTCGGGTTCGTGCGGCCAGTCCACTCGACGCGGACCTTTTTGCCGTCCTCGAAGAAGGGACGAATGTCGCCGTCGTGCAGCACGTCGAGGATCACGTCGGACTCCTTCGCGGGAAATTCCGACTTCGAGACGAGCGGCGTGCGCCCCGTCGACGTCACCGCCTCGCCGAGGATCTCGTCGACGAACGTGATGTCCTCCGCAGGCGGCGCCACGGAGATGCGCACGAACCCGAGCCGGGCCGCGCCGTACGAGTTGACGTCACTTTCCAAGGTGACCTCGTTCCACCAGAAGAACGACCCGTCGACCTTGGGGGTCACGGTGAAGTTCGCGTCCACGTCGTACTCGCTCACGACGGACGAACACCCGAACGTGCCCATGGCCATCGCGGCTCCGACGAGCAAAGCCCACCGCGCCCCGCGCCCCTCATCGCTGCCCACCCTGTGCCCCGCGCCTGATTCGATGAAGCCATTCATTCTGAAAATGTAGCACGCCCGCGGCCTGGATCCCGCTCGGCGCGGCGCGCACCCAAGGGCGCACGAAACCGCGCGTCCAAGGGAACACCCTCGGCCGGGCAGCGCCTGGGGCGCCGCGGCTTGGGGCATTCAGACCGAAGGAGTCGTCGCGCATGGCCACGATGCAGGAGGGCGCCCTCCTCTTTTCGTTGAAGTACCTCGCGCGCCTGGAAGAGGCGCGCGTTCGTCCGGAGAACGAGGCCGCGGGGCGGCTCGGACCCGAAGAGGCGGCGCGTCACGCGCGCGAGTCGTCCTCGATGCACGCCCGGATCGAGGCCGAGCGCCGCGCGCGGATGGACGCCGAGCGCCGCGCCGAGGAGGCGCGCATCGAGGCGATCCGCGTCGCCGCCGTCGAGCGCGCGCGCGCCGAAGCCGAGGCGAACGCGCGCCTCGAGGTGATGCGGATCGTGGAGGCGCACGAGCGCGCCCTCGCCGCGCTGAAGGAAGACAAACAAAACCAGCGCCTCGGCCGCGCCGTGCGCCTCGGCGCCCTCGGATCGATGGTCCTCTTCGCCGCGGCCTTCGGCTTCTACTTCGGCAAGATCAAGCCCGACGCCGAGGCCCAGCTCCGCGCCCAGCAGGCCGCGATCGCCGCGGCCGACGAAGAGGCGTCGCGGCTGCGCCAGAAGCTCGCCGAGCGCGACGCACGCATCAAGGAGGCCGAGCGCGTTCTCGGCGTGCTCGCCCGGCCCGCTCGGTAGTCAGATCGAATAGTCCTGCACGAAGAGCTTCGCGTCGCGCAGGTTCACGAACACCTCTTCCCCCTCCGCGAGCCCGAGCTCGGCGACGCGATCCTTCGTGAGCTCGACCGTGAGCGGCTGGTCGTCTTCGAGCTTGAGCTCGATCCGCACCATCCAGCCGATCCGCACGAGACGCTCCACCCGCGCCGTCGCCACCTCCACGCTGCTGCGCTTCTCCACACGGCTCGTCACGCCCACGAGCTCCACGTCGTGCGGTCGGACGAACGCGCGCACGCTCGTCCCGTCCCCGGCGCCCGGCGGCGCGTGCACCGCGAGGCTCCCGAGCGCCGCGCGTCCGCCGCGCACCTCGCCTTCGAGCTCGTTGATCGACCCCACGAAGCCCGCGACGAACGCCGTCGCAGGTCGATCGTAAATTTCCTCCGGCGTGCCGATCTGCTCCACCTTGCCGCGGTTCATCACGATCACCCGATCGGCCACGCTGAGCGCCTCTTCCTGGTCGTGCGTAACGAACACCGTGGTGATCGCGCGCTCCTCGTGCAGGCGCCGCAGCCACTCGCGGAGCTCGAGCCGCACCTTCGCGTCGAGCGCGCCGAAGGGCTCGTCGAGCAGGAGCACGCTCGGCCCCGGCGCGAGCGCGCGGGCGAGCGCGACGCGCTGCCGCTGCCCGCCCGAGAGCTCGTGCGGGTACCTCTCGCCGAGCTCCGCGAGCCGCACCAGCGCGAGCAGCTCGCTCACCACGGAATCCACCTCCGCCCGCGTCTTGCCCCGGATCTCGAGGCCGAAGCCCACGTTCTCGCGCACCGTCATGTGCCGGAACAGCGCGTAGCTCTGGAACACGAAGCCGATGTTCCGCTCCTGCACGCGCACGTCCGTCATGTCGACGCCGCGCAGAAGCACGCGCCCTTCGTCCGGTGATTCGAGCCCCGCCAGGATCCGCAGCACCGTCGTCTTGCCGCCGCCGCTCGGGCCGAGCAGCGCGACGAGCTCGCCCGCTCCGATCTCGAACGACACGGCGTCGACCGCCCGCCCGCTGCCGCCGGGGAAACGCTTCACGAGATCACGCGCCACGATACCCACGAGCGCCTACCCTTCCGCCTCCGCGCGCGAGCCGCGCTTCTTGCGCACCACGTCGAGCAGCAAGAGAAGCCCGATCGACGCGAGCGCGAGCACCGTCGCCACCACGTACGCGCCGCGATCGTCCCGATCTTCGAGCGCCCGGTACACGAACACCGTCGCCGTCTCCGTCTGCCCCGCGACGCCGCCCGAGACGAGGAGCACCGCGCCGAACTCGCCGATCGCGCGCGCCATCGTGAGCGTCGCGCCGTACGCGAGCCCCCAGCGAATCCCCGGCAGCGTGACCCGAACGAACGTGACGAACGGCGACGCCCCGAGCGTGTACGCGGCGAGCTCCTGATCCGTGCCCATCTCTTCGAGCACGGGCCCGACCTCGCGCACCACGAACGGCAGCGTCACGAACGCCGTCGCCATCGCCATCGCCGGCCAGGCGAACGCGACCTCCACGCCGAGCGCGTCCGTGATCGGCCGCAGCAGCCCGCCCTTGCCGAACAGCGAGAGCAAGACGACGCCCACCGCGACCGGCGAGAGCGCGAACGGCACGTCGACGAGCGCGTTCATGAGACGCTTTCCCACGAACCGATCCCGCACGAGGACGAACGCGAGCGCCGTGCCGAGGGTGCCGTTCACCACGACCGCGAAGGCCGTGAGCTTGGCCGTCATCACGAGCGCGGAGAGCACGTCGGGCCGCGCGAGCACCTCGGCGAACGCCCGGAGTCCGCCGCCCAGCGCGCCGCGCAGGAGCGAGGCGACCGGCAAGAGCACGAGCGCGCCCACGTAGAGCACGGCCGCTCCGATCAGGAGGGCACGCACGCGCCTCCGTCCGCCGCTCGCTCGTTCAGCCATGCCCGCCCCGCTGCCGCGCCGAGACGACGAGCACCACGCAGAACGAGATCGTCACGAGCACGAGCGACATCGCGCTCGCCGCGTGCACGTCGCCCGACTCCACCTCCCCGAACACGTGCACGGCCGCGGTCAGCGTCCGCCGCGGGATGTTGCCGGCCACCACGACCACCGACCCGAACTCGCCGAGGGCCCGCGCGAAGCTCTGCAGCGCGCCCGAGACGATGGCCGGCGTGATCGCGGGGAGCGTCACCCGCCGGAACGTCGTCCACTCGCTCGCGCCGAGCGTGTAGGCGGCCTCTTCATCGGCCCCGTCGAGCTCCATCAACACGGGCTGGACGGTGCGCACCACGAGCGGGAGCGTCACGAAGAGCAGCGAAAGGATGATCGCCGGCGGCGCGTACACGACGCGCAGGCCCGCCGCCTCGAAGAGCTGCCCCAGCGCGGCGTGCGGCCCGAGCAGCGTGACGATCATCATCCCCGTCACGAGCGTGGGGATGGCGAAGGGCAGATCGATGAGGACGTCGAGCAGCTTGCGCCCGGGGAACCGGTAGCGGACGAGCACGTACGCGATGAGCGTGCCCATCACCGCGTTCACGGCGGCCATCACGAGCGCCGTCTCCAGCGTCAGGAGGACGGCCGCGCGCGCGACCGGGTGGAAAAGCGCCCGCCCGAGTTCGGCGAGGCCTTTGGAGAGCCCCTCCCGCGCGAGCGTGGCGACCGGCAGCGCCACCATGAGCAGGAGGTAGGTCCCTGCCGCCACGCGCAGGCCGAGCTTGCCGAGGGGCCGTCCCCGCGCCCTCGACCGGCCCGTCGGCTGCGGTCCGGACAGCTCTACCGTCGTGCTCAAGCGAGCGTGAGGATGGCGCGCCGCGTAGCTCGTCCGCAACGACGATGTGAAAGTTGCATCGGAAAGATGCAACAATGTCCGTGGTGACCACGCATGCGGGGGTTCGTCGCTGGTTCGGGCTGCTCACGTTCCTGCCGGGAGCTTGCAAATCAGGCCGTGATCTGCAGTCGATCCGTGGGGGAGGTCTCCAGGGTTGCGGCGGCACGGCGATTCTGGTAACCACCTCGAACGTGATCGGTGCGAATGAGTGGGAACCCACACGCCATTTCATCGCATCCACCGATCGCCCTTGCCCAGGCCGAGGGACACGTGGACCCGACGTCGGGCCTCATAGCGCGACGTTCCACGGCTTGACGGAACGAGCGTAATCGCCCCCAACATGAGTCCGCCGGAAACACTCTTCGACAAGGTGATTGCCGCCAGTGGTCTTTCGGAGGTGTTCGCCCGAGGTACCATCAAGCGCGCGTGCTCGCGCGTGGGGGTGACGGCGGAGACGATGAGCCCCTCGGAGCTCGCGCGGGCGCTCGGCTCGATCGAGCAGGCGCTGTCCGTCTTCCTGCCGCCGGATCAGAAGGACTCGCGCATGCAAGCCATCCGCGCGCTGTCGCGCGGCTGAGCGAATCAAGCCCGAGGCCTGCGGAGCGTCATCACGGGGATCTTCGCGTGGCGCACCACGGCGGTCGCCACGCTGCCGAGCAGCGCGCGCCCGATCACGCCGCGGCCGTGCGTGCCCATCACGATGAGATCAGCCGAGATTTCGGCCGCGGTCTTGCAAATCTCGTCGGCCGAACGGCCCTCGCGCAGCACACCGTCGAGCTCTACGCCGCGGCTCCGGTGCGCCTCGAGGACAGCGTCGAGCTTGCGTTGCGCGCCTTGCCGCACGACCTCGGCGAGCTCGGAGGCGGGGAGGTAGGAGCCGTCGGGGAAGGTGTAGACGATCAGGCTGTAGACGTGCACGACGGTGACCTCGGCGCCGAGCTTCTCGGCGAGCTCGAGCGCACGTTCGAGCGCGTAGGCCGAGGTCTCTTCGAAGTCGATCGGCACGACGATCTTCTGGAACGGCATGGTTGCTCCTTGATGCGCCGATGCCGGATCGGTAAGTCTCGCGGCGTCGTCGTGGGTGTTCCCAGTCTGCTCGCTCGCGAAGCTTTCCCGGCCGAAACAAGGTCTCCCGGCGAGCGAGAGCGGACGCGAGCTACCCTGGACGGACGCGGCGACTGCGGGGAATCGGCTACGGAAACCGGCGTTTGCCGCGTCGCGATAGTTGCTTGCGCGTTGGGGAGCGGGGCGTTAGCCTCATGATCGCCCTAGGCCCGTTCGTCGTCGAACTCTGACAGCCCGCTTTGCTCGCGGTCGCTCGATCTGTATCGGCTGACGGTCGCTCGTCTGTGTGGTCTCGAAGCGATCCGATGCACGGCCCGGGTCGCATCCGGGGAAGGTCAGGAGAGGTCGTGCATCGGGTGGTCTGAGGATGAGCAAGCGACTGTACGTGGGCAATTTGGCCTTCCATTCCACCGAGGAGAGCGTCCGCAGCGCTTTCCAGAGTGCCGGTGTGGAGGTCGTCGGTGTCCAGGTCATGACCGATCGGGTGACGGGGCAATCGCGCGGCTTCGGTTTCGTGGACGTGGCGGGCGACAAGGAAGCGCAGGCGGCCATCGACGCGCTTCATGGCAAGAGCCTGGACGGGCGCACCCTGACCGTGAACGAGGCGCGTGAGCGCACG
>NZ_JASBQE010000001.1 GCF_029960785.1 Polyangium sp. 15x6 | reverse complement strand
CTTACGCAACAATCTCTTCGACCTGAGACGCCATGCCGCCATGCTGAACCTCGAGGTAATCCAGCGTCGCAGCGACATGGCCAACGCCGCGTAGTTCCTGGGAGGATCGAACCGTTCGGCGCTCTAGGAAAAACACTTTGGCCCTGCTGGAGCTGACCATGAATCTCGCTCGGAACCTCATCTCGCGTTTCGCCCTCTCGTTTGCCATCCTCGCCCCGTTCATGACTGGCTGCATCGCCGATAGCGTTTCGGATCTCGACGCCGCCGATCTTTCGGAAGATTCGCTCGCAGAAACCGAGCAGGCCCTCGGCCCGCAGCCTCCGCCTCCCCCGCCTCCGCCGCCCCCCCCGGCGACGTGCCAGGAGATCCGGAATCGGACGCCCAATGCCGGCGACGGCCATTACCTCCTGCACGTCGACCACGACGTGGCGAAGGGCTGGACCGCGTACTGCCACAACATGGCTTCGTCGCCGGCCGAGTACCTCACGCTGCAGAACACGAGCGCTTCGGCGAATTTCTCGCAGTACACCACGGGCGGCGCCGTCTCGGGCACGAACGTGCGGACGAGCTACACGAAGATCCGGATCGATCCGGAGACGCTGCTCGTCGATATCGGCGACCAGACCTTCTCCTCGTCGAGCGGGGAGCTCATTCACGGCGGCGGGTCGGTCACGTCGATGCCGTACGGTGTGGGCATGTCCTGCGACGCGTCGCCCTCGGGCGTCGGCAACATCGACCTCACCGGCACGCCTTTCGCGGTGGCGGAGGACGCGTTCCAGGTCGGCGGCGCAGGTTCCTCGGGCTCGGCGGTCTACAGCTCGGACAACCGCGTCGTGAACCTGAGCGGCGGCGGCTTCTGCGGCTGGATCTGCTCGAACCCGGCGACGTTCAACCCCTTCAACGACGCGGGGGACTTCCAGCTCGCCCTCGAGTTCGTGCCGCCCCCCTGAACCGAACAAAATCGATCCGGGCCGGGCCGTTTTTGCGATACCATCACCCGCGATGGCGGACGAACAAGCGAGCGGCCCGGAGCCGGATCTCCCCGAAATCCCACGCGACAAGCCACGCCGAAGCCCGTATCGGCGCCTCGTCCTGCTCGCGCTCTTCGCGCTCACGCTCCCCTTCGAATGGGGGGCGAGGTCCTCCTGCGAGGGCGGCCCGAAGACGTTCACCGGCATCGACGTCCTCACCGAGCGTCCGAGCAACGGCATCAGCATCGCCGTCCTCATCCTGACGCCGGTCTTGCTGGGCTTGTTGCAGCATCGCATGCGCAATGCTCTCGCGCGCCTGCTCATGGAGCTCGCCTCGATGCTGTTCGCCTCGCTCGGGACGTTGTTTTGCTTCGTCAACGCCATTTTCGCGGGCGGCTTCGGCGCGTCGAACGGTCGCTTCTTCCCGGCGCCGTGGATCGCCACGCTGGCCCAGCTCTTCGTGCTCATCGATGCATGCCAGGGCGCCGTGCAGCGGATCAACGACATCCTCAAGGAACGACAACGACGGCGGCAGGTGGCCGCGAACGCGGAGCCCGCAGAGCCCTCCCCCGAACCTTGACGCGCGGCCCTTTCCCCGACAGGGTTACGCCAATCCCCATGATTTTCCGTGATGCCCGCCGCGACGACGTCCCGACCGTGGTCCATCTCCTCGCCGCCGACGCGCTCGGCGCGACCCGCGAGACCACCGAGGGCCCTCTGCCCGACGGCTATTATCAAGCGTTCGAGGCGATCGAGCGCGACCTGAACAACCGCCTCATCGTGGTCGAGGACGGCGGCGCCGTCATCGGTTGCTTGCAGCTCACATACATCCCGGGTCTCACGTATCAGGGCGGCCTGCGGATGATCGTCGAGGGCGTACGCGTGGCCGAGAGCCGTCGCGGCGCGGGCATTGGCCGGCGCATGCTGATGTGGGCCATCGAGGAAGCACGGGCGCGCGGCTGCCGGCTCGTGCAGCTCACCACGAACAAGGCCCGGACCGACGCCAAGCGCTTCTACGAGAGCCTCGGCTTCACCGCGTCCCACGAGGGCATGAAGCTCGACATCGGGGCGCCTCCCGCCTGACGCTCGCGCCGTCGAATGCCATCGGCCGAGCCCACGACGACGAGGCCTGAAGTGGCCTTCCTGCGCGCCCGGAAATACGCTTTACTGCGCGCCATGCGAAACCTGGCTCCCCTCCTCGGCGCGCTCCTGCTCGGCGCCTGCGCCACGAAAACGGCGCCACCCCCCACGCCGCCGCCCGCGGCGACGACGATCGCGAACGAAACGCAGGCAAAGACGGAGGCCCCGGCGATGAGCAAATCCGAGCCCAAGGTCGAAGATCCCTACCTCTGGCTCGAAGAGGTCCTCGGGGACAAGCCTCTCGCGTGGGTGGCCGAGCGAAACGCAAAGTCGAAGGCGGAGCTCGAAGCCGCGCCGGGGTTCGGCGCGCTGCGGGATCGATTGCGCCGCATCTACGATTCCAAGGAAAAAATCCCCGTCCCGAAGGTGCTGGGCAAGTACGTCTACAACTTCTGGCGCGACGACAAGAACCCGCGCGGCCTCTACCGACGCGCCACGCTCGACGAGTTCAAGAAGCCGACGCCGAAATGGGAGGTCGTCCTCGACCTCGACGCCCTCGCCAAGGCCGAGAACGAGAACTGGGTGTGGCACGGCGCGGATTGCCTGTATCCCAAGTACGAGCGTTGCCTCCTGCACCTCTCCCGCGGCGGCGCGGACGCGTCCGTGGTCCGTGAGTTCGATACCGTCGAGAAGAAAATGGTCGAAGGCGGCTTCACGCTGCCGGAGGCGAAGAGCGAGATCTACTGGAAGGACCTCGACACGGTGTACGTCGGGACCGACTTCGGCCCCGACTCGCTCACGGATTCGGGTTATCCGCGAATCGTGAAGGAGTGGAAACGCGGCACGAAGCTCGCCGATGCGAAGACGCTGTTCGAGGGGCAGAAGACCGACATGGTCGTGAGTGGCGAGCGCCAGTTCGACCACGGCAAGGAGCGCGACCTGGTCTACCGCAGGCCGTCGTTCTTCACGGAGGAGCTCCACATCCGGAACGGGGACGCATACGAGAAGATCGACAAACCCGAGGACGCGGAGGCGAGCGTCTGGGATGGCCAGCTCCTCCTCAAGCTGCGCAGCGCGTGGCCCACCGCTGGCAAGACCTGGCCGGCCGGCTCGTTGCTCATCGCCCCGCTCGCGGAGTATCGCGCTGGAAAACGCGAAATGACCGCGCTGTTCGAGCCGAAGCCGAACACGTCGCTCGAGAGCTACATGGGCATGAAGACGACGTTCGTGACGGTCGAGCTCGAGGACGTGAAGAGCTCGGTCTTCGTGCATACGCGAACGAAAAATGGGTTCGTCCGGACGAAGCTCGAGACCTCGCCCATGAGCGCGGTCTCGGCCTTTGCCTACGACGAGCACGACTCCGACGATTACTGGCTCCTGGAGAGCAATTTTACGGTGCCGACGACGCTTGCCCTCGGGAACGCGACCAAAAAAGCCCGCGCCGAGACCGTGAAGAAGAACCCCGCTTTCTTCGATGCCGCCGGGCTCGACGTCGTCCAGCGGTTCGCGACCTCGAAGGACGGGACGAAGGTCCCCTATTTCCAGATCGCCAAGAAAAACCTACCGCTCGACGGCACCGCGCCCACGCTCCTCGAAGGGTATGGCGGGTTCGAGGCGTCCATGACGCCGTACTACCAAGCGTCGACCGGCGCCGGGTGGCTCGAACGCGGCGGCGTCTACGTCGTGGCGAACATCCGCGGCGGCGGCGAATATGGTCCTGCCTGGCACAAAGCCGCGCTCAAGGAGAACCGGCAGCGCGCGTACGACGATTTCATCGCCATCGCCGAGGATCTCATCGCGCGCAAGGTCACCTCGACGCCGAAGCTCGGCATCATCGGCGGCTCCAATGGTGGCCTGCTCATGGGGGTCATGATGACCCAGCGGCCGGATCTCTTCGGGGCCATCGTGTGCCAGGTGCCGCTGCTCGACATGATGCGCTACCACAAGCTCCTCGCGGGCGCGTCGTGGATGGATGAATATGGCGACCCCGACAAACCCGAGGAGCGCGCCGCGCTCGCCAGGTTCTCGCCCTACCAGAACCTGAAGAGCGGCACGCGGTACCCGCGCACGCTCTTCACCACGTCGACGCGGGACGATCGGGTGCATCCGGGCCACGCGCGCAAGATGGTCGCGCGGCTCCTCGAGCTTGGGCAGGATCTGCTCTATTACGAGAACACCGAGGGCGGCCACGGCGGCGCCGCGAACAACGAGCAGCGCGCCTACATGGACGCGCTCGCGTTCACGTTCCTCGGCAAACAGCTCGGTCTGCTGACGAAGTAACCCCCTCCCCTCGCAATCCCCCGAGAGAGCGCTGCCCTCGGCACGCGTGTTGCCTTTTGTGACCCCGAAATGGGCCGAAAACCCAGGTTCGAGAACGCGAGGTATGACATGCGAGGCAGGGCGACGAAGTGGACGTGTGGCATCGTGGCGGCGCTCGGCGCGGTGGTTCTGGCCATGGGTTGCAGCGGGGGCGACGTGTACGGGCCGTGCCCCGTGGACAACGGGAGCGACGTGAACTGCTTCTGGGAAGGCGGGATCACGTTCGCACCGGACGAGGTCTCGGTGGCCGACGGGCTCGTCTACGTGCACGGCGAGATGATGTGGTCGCCCTGTGCCATGACCCCGGGCAAACAGATTCGTTCGTACCGCATCGACCCGACAACTGGGGTGACAGTGCGGATGGACGCGCCGGCCGACGCGGAGCCGGTGCCCATCCCCGCCCAGGGCAAGATCGAGGTGACGTTCGAGGGGACCCCGCGCCGCGTCATCATCGACCCCGGCGCCACCATCTCCGTGACCCAGTCGAGGCTCCCGATCGGCGAAGCCGTGAACGATAGCAACGGGATCACCTTGCCGATCGAGCTCGAAGCCGTCTGCGATGAATGAACGCCCCAGGGTGGGGAACGGCTGCCCCAAGGGGTGGGGAACGGTTACCCCACCCTGGGCCTTCGTTTCGTGATGCAGGACGCCGCCATTCTTCGAAAAAGTTCCGCGATCGTGGAGCCGAGGGTCGATTTCGTGGTCCGGCCTCCACGATTGCGGGTCGGTACGCGCATTGCTGAACCGGTGGTCCATGCGAACGACGTCGAAGTGGGCCCTTGTCTCCAACGTGCTCGTCCTTGCCTCTGGCCTCGCACTGAGCGGCTGCGGCGGCGAGCCGCCGGACGAGCTCGATCCGGCCTCGGCGCTCGGCGGTGACGAGTGGCTGGACGACGGCCCTCCGCCGGGGGAGGAAGCCGTGGACGAGGAAGTCGGCAGCACGAGCGAGGGCGTGAGCGACATGCCCGCCTTCCAGCTCCCGTTCCCCTGCGGGCAGGTCTGGGCCGGACAAACCCGGACGAACCACAGCCCGCAGAACTCGGTCGATTTCAACCGCAGCGACGACATCGGCGACGCGGTCGTCGCCTCGGCCGGCGGCAAAGTCTCCCGCGTGGCGAACGAGGGCAACACGAGCTATGGCCGCTGGATCGAGATCGACCACGGCAATGGGTATCGCAGCCGGTACGCGCACCTCAATTCGCAGCTCGTCTCGGTCGGGCAGAGCGTGAGCAAGGGCCAGAAGATCGGCACCGTCGGCAACACCGGCGGCTCGACCGGCCCGCACCTCCATTACGAGGTGCGCCGCAATGGCGTCGCCATCCGACCCGTCTTCAATGGCGCCACGGCGTACTTCTACGGCACCAAGAACTACACGAGCAAGAATAGCTGCGGCGGCGGCGGCGGCGGCGGCGGGACGTCCGTCGTCGGCACGGTGAACACGAGCGGCGCCGACCTCACGGTGCGCGCCGACGCGAGCACGAGCAGCGCCGCGGTGGGATCGGTCGCGGACGGCGCGAAGGTCACGATCACCTGTCAGAAGCAGGGGACCTCGGTGACGGGCACCTACGGCACCTCGACGCTCTGGGACTTCATCGGGAACGGGTACGTGTCGGACGCTTATGTCTCGACCGGCTCGGACGGCCAGGTCGCGCCGACCTGCAAGTGAGCCTGCCCTCTCCCCGTTCGTCCTGACATAAGCTTCCCGCCCGCATCCTCCGCTCCGCGTGTTCCTTGGTCTCCCGGTTGCAAGGGAGTTTGCCACGCGACCGGCGCCGCCTTGCGCATGTAGCGCTTGACGAGCGACGGCCTCCCGAGACCAAGGTGACGTGATGGGCCAGCCCCCCGAAAAAGGCCACGATCAGAAGACTCTCTCGGGTCCGGAGGCGCTCGCGATCGCCGATACGATCGCGCCCGCTCCCCCGGAAAAAGCGGCTCCGGTCACGGTGAAGCTGGCCCGCGAGAGGCGCCGCCGGCGTGGCGCGGCGCGCGTGGATTCCACGCCGCCAGAGGCCAGCGCGTCCCCCGCGGAAGCTCCCACGGAGCCGCCCCCGGCCGAGGCGCCGATCGAGATTCCCGCTGAAATCCCGGCCGATCTGCCCGCCGCTTCCGAGCGCTCGCCCCTCGCGGATCCGAAGCGCTGGGATCGTTACGAAATCGTACGATTCCTCGGTCGCGGCGGCATGGGCTCCGTCTACGAGGCGCGCGACCGGCGGCTCGCACGTCACGTGGCGATCAAGTTCATCCACGGGGCCGATCCCATCACGACGAAACGTTTCCTCCAGGAAGCGCGGGCGCAGGCGCGCATCGATCATCCGAACGTCTGCAAGGTCCTCGAGGTCGGAGAGGTCGAGGACAAGGCGTACATCGCGATGCAGCTCGTCGGGGGCCTCTCGCTCGGCGACGCGGCGAAGGCGATGACGCTCGACGAAAAGGTCCGGGTGATGAAGACGGTCACCGAGGCCGTCCACGCCGCGCACCGCATCGGCATCATTCACCGCGACATCAAGCCCGCGAACATCATGGTCGAGAAGAGCGGGGACGCGGGCGAACATCCCTCGTATCGCCCCGTGCTCATGGACTTCGGCCTCGCGCGCGAGGCGAGCGAGACGAAGGGCCTCACCGAATCGGGCACGGTCATGGGGACCCCGGGGTACATGCCGCCCGAGCAGGCGCGCGGAAGCGTGCGCAGGATCGATCCGCGCAGCGATGTCTACAGCCTCGGCGCGACGCTCTACGACATCCTCGCGGGCGCGCCGCCGTTCGAGGACGAGAGCGCGGTCAACGTCCTGCTCAAGGTGCTGATCCAGGAGCCGGTCCCGCTGCGGCAGAGGGATCCGTCGATCCCGCTCGCGCTCGACATCATCGTCGGCAAGTGCCTGAACAAGGAACCGCACCAGCGCTATCCGGCCGCGGCCGAGCTCGCCGACGATCTCGAACGATTCCTGAACCGCGAGCGCGTGCTCGCGCGCCGCCTCGGCTTGCCGACGCGCCTCTACTGGCGGGCCAAGCGCAACAAGCCGATGGCGTTCGCGGTGATCGCGCTCGTGTCGAGCCTCGTGGCGTTCGCCGGCTACGGCGTCCGCACGGTGATCGTCAATGCGCGAAACGAGGCGATCGCCCAGAAGCGCGCCGAGCTCGGGCAGAAGCTCGGCCAGGCGGTGAAGGATCTCGAGTGGCTGGTGCGCAGCGCGTACCTCGTGCCGCTCCACGACACGGGCCCCGAGAAGGCGGTCGTGCGCGCCCGCATGGCGGAGATCGAGGCGGAGATGCGGAGCTTCGGCGACCTCGCGGCGGGGCTCGATCATTATGCCCTCGGCCGCGGCTACCTCGCGCTGAAGGAGTGGGATCGGGCGCACGCGGAGCTCACGCAGGCCGCGTCCCTCGGCGTGCGCGAGCCCGAGCTCGATTACGCGCTCGGGCGGGTGCTCGGCGAGCTCTACAGCCGGGCGATCGAGGAGGCGCGCAGGAGCGGCGACAAGAGCTATTTCGAGAAGCGCAAGCAGGAGCTCGACGAGGAGTACCTCGAACCGGCGCTCGCGCACCTCACGCGCTGCCGGGGCCTGCCGACGGTGCCGGCGAGTTACCTCGAAGGCCTGATCCATTTCTACAACCGGCGCTACGACGAGGCCCTGCAAAGCGCGCGCAGCGCCCGCGGCGGGCTTTCGTGGCTGTACGAGGCCGAGAAGCTCGAAGGCGACGTGTTCATGGCCCGCGCCGAGGGCGCGAAGGACCGCGGGGAGAACGACCAGGCCGAGCGCGATTTCGCCGAGGCCGTGGCGCATTACGAGCAGGCGGCGGACATCGGGCGCAGCGATCACCAGGTGTACGAGGCGCTCGCGGAGGCCTGGATCCGGCAGGAGGAGATGGATCTCTACAGCGGACGTGATCCCAAGCCGAAGCTCGACAAGGCGCTCTCCGCGGCGGACAAGGCGCTCGAGGCTGCCCCCGCGGAGTCGAGCGGGCACACGAAAAAGGCCTTCGCATACTACTTCGAGGCGCAATACGCGCAGGGGCACGGGGCGCCCTCCGACGAGGTCGAGCGGTTGTTCCGAGCCCAGATCACCGTGGGCGAGCAGGCCGTCGTGCTCCACCCCGGAGACGCCTACGCCCAGGAAATCACGGGGGCCGCATACACGAAGCTCGCCGAGCACCTGCTCGATCGTGGACGGCCCGTGCAACCCTTGCTCGACAAAGCCTACGCGTACCTCGAAGAGGCGATCCGTTTGAACCCAAAGTTTCCCTGGGCCTACAATGATTATGGGCTCGCGCTCGGCTATTCCGGGGCCAGCAAGAAGAGGCGGAACGAGGAATGCAAGGCTCTGCTCGAACGAGCGATCGACATGACCCGGAAGGCGACAGAGCTCGACGAACGATACGTGATCGGCCACAACAACACGGCCGTCTGGCTGACGGAGCTCTCGCAGTGGCAATCGGACCACGGCCAGAACCCGGAGAGCTCCGTGGAGGCGGCGGTGCAGGCGGCGGAGCGCGCGATCCAGATCAACCAGCAGAACCCGCTGGCGCACGTGAACGCGGGTCTGGCCACCATGAACCTCGCCTCGTACCGGCTCGACGCGGGAAAAGATGGGCGAAAGCTCGGCCAGGAGGCCATCGATCGCTTCAAGGCCGCGCTCGCCATCGACCCCAATTTCGTGTACGTCCAGCACGAGCTGGCGCGCGCGCATCACCTGCTCGCCAGCCACCAGCGGGCCCAGGGCGAAGACCCCCGGCCGAGCCTCGACGCGGGGCTGCGCACGCTGGAGCCGTGTTATCGCATCGAGCCCGAGAATCCCGACTGCAAGGCCGTGGAAGCATTGCTCCGGACCGCGCAGGGCGGCTGGGCCTCGAAAGAAGACGCATCCTCTCTTGCGTCCTTCGAGCAAGCCGAGCTCCGCGCGCGCGAGGCGACGCAGAAGGTCCCCGAGCGCGGGGAGCTCTGGCTCTTGCTGGGGGAGGTTTGTCTCGACCGTGCCGAGGCATTGCTCGCGAGCGAGCGCCCGAAGGTCCCGCCGGGCCCCGTCGTGGACGAGGGCCTGCGCAGCATCGAGCAAGCGCTGAAGCTCGCTCCAGGCATGCCGCGAGCGCTCGCGATCGAGGGGGCGCTTTCCCTCGCCAAGGCGCGGATCGACCCGGCGCAGGAGAAAGCCTCGCTCGAGCGCGCCAAAGCGAGCCTCGCACGGGCATTCGCAGGAAACCCGCTGCTCGAGGGCCGCTACGGGAAGGCGGCCGCCGAGGTGAATCGAAGGGTTCAGGGGCGGTAGGAGGGGAAAAGAGGAAGGCGGGGGGACGTCGAAGGGCAAGCGGCAGGACGACGGCTCACTGGGCCGGCGGGACGAACGTCGTGAACACGTTCGTGTAGCTGCGATTCGGCTCTCGGGTCGAAAAGAACGAGGGGCAGTACCAGTGCCCGCCGCCTGCGTCCACGAGCGGCGCATTGCAGCGCTTGTTCGCGAAGTTCTGATCGGGCGAGCCCAGGATCGCCCCGGTCAGCACGATGCGGTGGTTGCAGTTCGTGTCATTCTCGGCGCAGCAGTAGTTGCCCTGCGACCCGAAGCACGCACGACCGCTGTCCACCGGGTCCGCGGTGTCGGGGCCGGCGACGTACGCGGTGGGATTCGTGGCAAACAGATTCCCGTAAAACCCGCCCTCGCGGATCGTGAGGCGCGGATCGCTGCAGGGCGTGCTGAAGGGCGCCCCGCCCGGGCCGACGATGCAAATCGCGAGCTCCAGGTTGTTCCCATTGAGGAGCGAGAGGAGGCAGGAGCTCACGCGCTCGCGTTTGTCCTCGCCGGTCAGCCGATTCGTCTTCCAGTTCGGGTAGAGCTCCCATTGCCCCGGAAACGTCAGCGTGCCGTCGTTCGTCGTGATCGTGAAGCTCGTCGAAATCGAGCACTTCGCGATTCCCTTCATCATCGGGCCGCGGTTCGTCGCGTCCGCCGCCATCCACGACTCCCATTCCGGTTTCAACGTGCAGCCCGTCGCGGTCACCGTGCCGTTCTTGCAAAGCGGGAGCGGGTCCGGATTCGTGGTCGACGTGATGCCGTGGGCGTCGGTCACGCTGCGCGCGAGCGGATCACTGTCGATGGCGAAGGGCGGGAGGTTGTTCGCGCCGGTCGGGCCGGTCGCCTGCTCGGCCTCGCCCACCTCTCCCTCGAAATCCTCGACGTCGACGGGCTCACCACCGCAAGCCGGAAAAACCAGCGCGGACGCGACGAGCGCCCCTGCAAACCCGAACCGCGAAATCAGATGCGTGCGCTGCGTCGTCGTCATGATCATCGTCCTCCGCCAAGTCCTCGGCATCGGGACTATCCACGTTCCGTGCCACGGCTCGAAACGCCGCGAAAAAAACGCAGACCCAGCGATTTCGCGCGCGCCCCGTGCTCCCCTGGCGGGCCTGGCCTCCAGGCTTGGAGGAGCGAACCACCATCCCCTGGAGGCCCGAGCCTCCATGCCTGGAGGCCCGCCCCTCCATCCCCTGGAGGCCACGCCCTCCAGCGCGCGCCTCGACCCGCCACCCCGCGACGAGCGCCGCGTGGTAACGTGCCCGCATGTCGACGGATGGCACCCTGCTCCTCCGCCCCAGCGCGAAAGAGCTGCGGCTCGAAGGTTTTTCGCTCACCGTGATCGAGGGCCCGGATACGGGGGCCACCCTGCGCGCCCAGAAGAGCGAGGTCGCCGTGGGCACCGCCCAGGGCAATGACCTCGTGCTCTCCGACCCGACGGTCTCCCGCCACCATATCAGCATTACCGCCACGCCCGAGGGCTTCTTCCTGCGGGATTTCGATTCCTCGAACGGCACCTGGATCGGCAGCACCCGCATCCTCACGGGTTATATCGACGACGCCGCGCGCGTCCGCGTCGGGCGCACCACCCTGCGCGTCGACCTGCTCGACGAGGACATCTGCGAGGCCCTGAGCCCCGAGGATCGATTCGGCTCCGTCCTCGGCGCGAGCGACGCCATGCGCCGCATCTTCGCCGCCCTGCCCCGCATCGCCCCGTCCGAGACCACCGTCCTGCTCGAAGGCGAGACCGGCACCGGCAAAGGCGTCCTCGCCGCGGCGATCCACGAGGCGAGCGCGCGTTCCCGCGCCCCGTTCGTGGTGCTCGACTGCACGGCCATCGCGCCGACGCTCATCGAGAGCGAGCTCTTCGGCCACGTGAAGGGCTCCTTCACGGGCGCGAGCGCCGATCGTCCCGGTGCGTTCGAGCAGGCCGCGGGCGGCACCATTTTCATCGACGAAATCGGCGAGCTGCCGCTCGACATGCAGCCGAAGCTCCTGCGCGCCCTCGAGGAGAAGACCGTCAAGCGCGTGGGCGGCAATCAGCGCATCCGGCTCGACGCGCGCGTCATCGCCGCGACGAACCGCGACCTCCGGACCGAGGTCAACCGCGGCACGTTCCGCGCGGATCTCTACTATCGCCTCAACGTCGTGCGCATTCACATTCCGCCCTTGCGCGAGCGCACGGGCGACGTCGAGCGGCTCGCGCGCCATTTTTATGCCGAGCTCGCGCCGCAACGGACCATGCCCGCCGATTTGCTCGAATCCTTCTGCCGGCAGGCATGGCCGGGCAACGTGCGCGAGCTCAGGGCCGCGGTCGAGCGCGCGGTTCTGCTCGACGATCCGGCGCTTCTGGCGCTCGGGAGCGGACCGTCCGAGAGCGGCGCGGGCCACGTCACCGGGGACGAATTCGATCTGCGCGTGCCGTATCGCATGGCCAAGCAGAGGGCCGCGGACCGCTGGGAGGAGCGCTACGTGCGCGAACTGGTTTCACGCGCCAAGGGCAACGTCTCGGAGGCGTCGCGGCTCGCGCGCATGGACCGGAGCCATTTGCGCACGCTCATCCGGAAGTACGACGTTCGTAGCGGGGACGAGGGCGACGGCGGCGAGGGGTGAGGCCGAGGGCCCAGCGCGGGGCGCGCGCCGGGCCCTCCCTTCGAGGTGGGGGACAGCGCGTCAATCGCTCGTGAGGAGGTTCGACTCGTCCTCACCGATCTGATAGACGCCGAGCCGCCCGGCCGCGGCCAAAATCTGGCCGTTGTGCACGACGGGCTGGTTGTCCCAGTAATACACCGGGAAGAACGCCTGCGCCTTGATCGCCGCGGGGTCGTGCGCGTCGGCCACCAGCGTGCCGCCGGCGACGTACAAGTACCAGCGGTGCGAGTCGACGCCGATGAGCGACATGCTGTTATCGAGCTTCGTCTCCGACAGGAGATTGAAGCCGGACTTGTTGCCGTTCTGCGGATCCAGGATCGCGACGGAGGTCTGTCCGTAGGTCCAGGTCGAGCGATAGCTGGCGACGGGCTGCTCGTGGCTATCGACCATCATCATGTTGACAGACTTGCCCTCGAACTTCCTGTACTTCTCGAGCTTCGCGCCGTTGCCCGTCAGCTTGACCCGGGTGACGCCCTCCTCGTGCCAGGAGCCGCCCCATTGCCGGTCGCGCGTGAAGAGCCGGTTGTCATAGGCGTCGATGGGGACGCCGGGGATGTTGGTGCTCGAAACGAGGACGGGCGCCGAGGGGTTCGTCAGGTCGTAACGCCGGACGAAGTTCTTCGTGTACGGCCGGTTGTCGCCCGGAGCCGCGACGCGGTTCTTGACCGTGATGAGCATCTCATTGCCATTCGCGCGCGCGTCCGCGAACTCGTCGGCTCCGCTGAGCGTGATCTTCTGCGGGACGACCTTGGGGCTCGACGGATTCGAGAGATCGACGATCTGGAACGTGGCGTACGTCGGGTAACGCCAGCCATCACCCTCGTAGGGGCTCCAGACCGCGTGCGGCTCGACCGTGCTCCAGTCGAGGGGCACGCACGTGGTCTCGGCGCCTACGTGGATCGTGCATTCGGCGAACCCGCCGGCGCAGTACTCCGGCTGGCCCTGAGGCGTCTGGCAGGCGCGTTGACCCGTGATGAACGTGCAGCCGTCCACATCGCTGTTGCACCACGTATTGACGCCGGAGAGCCACGCGCTGCGGCCCTGGTAGGGGCCGAGGTAGGTGTAGTCATAGAGGTCCTGCTGATAGACGAGCGCGCTCTCCGTCACATGAAGGCTCGTGTCCCAGTAGTTCGTCGGCGTCAGCTCGGTGGTGACGAGCGAGCCCTTCTCTTGCGGATGCACGGGGTCGGTCAGGTCGTAGACCTTGAGCGTCGTCTCGTATTGCGGCCACATCCACCGCGACTTCGACGTGACCAGATGATTGCCGACCTTGTAATAGGACGACCCGTAGGGGACCTCGAAGGTCGCCACCGGCTCGGCGAGGTCCGCGTGCTCGTCGTTCGGAATGATCTCCGCCCTCGCGTTCGCGTCGTTGTTCCACCAGTAGTAATACCCCTCGGGGTTCCGGATACGGACGCGGTAATCGCCCCACGGGATGATCTTCGCGTAATCGGGGGCGAGGTCGATCTGCGAGATCTGCTCGGGGTCGTCGAGGTCCGTCTGGTCGTGGAACGAGAGCACCGTATCGGAGATGACCGCGGTGTTGTTCGTCCCGTCCAGGGGGGTCGAGCGGCGCACGTTGTCCACGTGATCCAAGGTCCCGCGGCGCGTGACCGTGGTGTTCGAGAACGTGAAGAGCTGCACGGCCGAGCGGTAGATGTACTTGTTGTTCTCCCACTTGTAGCCCGTGAAGGGCAGCATGATGAGGCCCGTCTCCGCCTCCCCCGTGTCCGCCTGCACGTTCACCGCGCCCTCGAGGATCTTGAACGCGCGGTGATCCCATTGGGCGTCGGAGTAGTTCCAGGTGCCGCTACTCGTGTCGGTCTCGGCACGATCGAGCAGCGGATTCGGGTTCTGCAGGTTCGTGATGTCGTAGAGGCTCGCCGCCATCTTCCGACCATTCTCATCGTTCACCCCGATGCCGATGAGCCGCGTGCCATTCGCGACCGGGCGAAGGTAATCGTTCCAGCCCGAGACGATGAACTCGCTCTCCTCCGTGACGTGGCCATTCGGATCGATCGAGAAGGTGTGGAACGGATCGACCTGCCGGTACGTGACGGCGAACGCCTTGTCGTTCATGAACACGGCGCCGTAGAGCCGCTCGTTCACGCCGAAGGGCTCGTTTGCGACGGGGATGGGGTTATCCTTGTTCGACGCGTTCCACGTCTGCAGATAACTATTTTGGCCCCAGCCGCCCCACTCCGGACCGGAGAAGACCCGGAGCTGGCCATCGCGGAAGTCCATGTGGAATTGCGTGCGGACGTAGCCGGTCGCGGTGACCGTGCCGCGCAGCGCCATCGAGCCGTTGACGTCCGAGATGTCGACGATCGAGACATTGCTCGTCGTCGGCCAGGTCGACATGCGGCGGGCCAGGAGAAGGACATTTCCTTCGCCCTGAATCGCGGTCACGTCACCGCCGAGCTGGAGCTCGGTCTTCGGCGTCATGGCCGTGCTCAGAACGTCGAAGCTCTTGACCACGCTCTCGTTCTTGTACTCCCAGTAGCCGTTCTCGTTGATCCAGCCCCTCTTCACGGCGGCGATGTAAAGCGAGTCCTTCGACGAGCCGTTCGCGTAGCGGCTCGTCGTGATCCGACCGGGCACGTTGTACTCGGAGAGCAGCGTGGGGGACGTGGGATCGCTGATGTCGACGAGGGCCACGAGCCCGCCGTTGCGCTCGCGCGCGGCGAGCTTTCCGGGATCGGCCTTGTATCCGTACCACTCGTTCAGCAGCACCACCGCGCGGTTTCCGTCGACGTACATCTCGACGGGCGTGCCGGAAATGGGCAGCTTGCCGATGATCTGCGGGTTCGAGATGTCGCTGTAGTCGACGACCTGAAGGCCGCGGTAGCGGTTCAGGTTGAGCAGGCGACCGCCGCCCATCACGCGGTAGATATCGCCCTCCTCGAGCTCGCGATCGTCCTCCTCTTCCTCTTCTTCTTCCTCCTCTTCTTCTTCCTCTTCTTCTTCGCCCCAGTAGATCTCGGGGAAATCATCCGCCGTCAGGAACGACGGCGCCGGCTTGCTCGGCGCCCCGTCCTCGGCGGTCCTCTCCTCCTCGTCGGGGCTCCCGCTCCCCGCGCACCCCGGTCCCACGAGCAACAGCAACGCGCCGAGCCACGCCGTGCTCGTCATCATTCTTCTGCGTAAAAAAGCCATCGTATTGCCCTCTTTCTTCCTTCACATGAAATGAAGGAATACAAATTCTCATCATAGTCTCCCGGCGGCGCCGGAGAAGGCAAAAGTGGGCAAATTCGCAACGTCGGTGTCTTGACTATCTCACCTTCCACGACGCGCCGAAGTGTCCTCGCCAACATCGTCCTGACGTGGCGCGGACGAGGCGTGGGGGGGGCGAAATCTCTTGAGCCCGGGTCACGCCTGTGCTTTCGCGCGGCGGCTCGTGGCAGAATGCGGTCGACGCATGGAAGCGAACCCGTACCCCGCGAAACGCCTCCTCGCCGTCGTCCTGGTCGCAGCGGCGTGTGACCGCGCCACACCCCCGCCGCCTCCGTCCACGCCGCCTCCGCCTGCCGCGCCAACGAGCGCCATGAGCGCCCCGACGGCGCCAGCGGAAACTTCTGCGGCTCCACCCGTGTGTCCCCCGCGGACAGAACCGACCAAGCTCGTCTGGTCGGACGCCTTGTATCACCTGGTCTTCGACGACGCGGCGCTTCCCTGTCTCTCGGACGCCGAGCGCGCCGCGGTCGCGTACGTGGGGACGACGATCGGCAGTTTGCCCGAGCGGCCCGGTTCAGAAGTGGTGGGCGTCGATGAAATCGTGCGGGGCCAGGATCTGGTAGCCGTTCAGGCTGCACCCGTTGTTCGTCCCCGAGGCCGTGTACGATTCCGGCGCGTTCGCGAGGTCGGCGTGCCCGAGCCCCGGGACGCCGCCGGATCCATCGTATCCGCAGGCGCCTGCGCCGTTCAGGCCCGCGATCTTGTCGCAGAGGTTCTTCGGCGCGATGAAATAATGCAGGTGGGAGTTCGAACCCTGGTCGAGGACGGTGCCGATCTGATCGCCGCGCTGGACGGTTTGTCCGGGGGATACCGTGCGCGTGGCGAGATGCCCATAGAAGGAGCACACGCTCGTTCCGTCCGGCATCGGGTGTTGTACGAGGATCACGTTCACGTACGAGCTCCCGTTCGGCGCGGAGACCAGCACGACTCCGTCCGCCACCGAGTAGACGGGCGCGTTCGCGGCGCCGGCTTTGCCGATGTCCTCGGCGAGATGCGCGCCGCCGTAGACGTCCCAGTAATGCCCGAGAACCTGCCAGACCTGCCATCCGGCACCGCCCGCGGGGCTCGTGCTCTTGTCGCCCACGGGGTATCCGAAGGCCCCGCCGCTCGGCGGCTGCGAGTTCGGGATCCCGGGGCCGCAACACCCGGCCTTGCAATCCCACGTGATGACGCCCGAGCCCTTGCAAGCGCCGTTGTTCCCGTCGTCGCAGCTCGCGCTCGAATTGTAGAGCCCCGCGAGCACGCCGCACGACGGGCTGCAGCAGCGCACGCAATCACTCGTCGGCGTGCCCGTCCCCGCGCACCAGTTCTTGCTGCCATCGTCGCAGGTGTACGTGCCCCCCGGCCAACCATGGGCCGCTGCCAGATCGGCGCAGCTCGCTTGCCCCCCGCCGCCGCTGCCGCTCGACCCTGGATTCGAACTGCCCTCGATGAGCGCCTCGACCTGGCATTGCGCCACGGGGCTGCCCGGATTGCCGCCGTTTTCCCCCTCGACGAACGTGAACGTCAGGACGCCCGGATCGTATCCGTACACGGTATACGTCCACGTATACGGCCCGGAGCCGACCACGCCGCCCCATTGCGAGGCGGGCGCCCCCGGCCCGGTCACCTTCATGTCGACGTAGGCATATGGGGTCTGATTCGTGTACGAGACCGTGAGGATCGGCGAGGTGATGGGATTGCTGTCGAACGCGAATCCCGCATCACACGGCAGCATCGGCAAGCTCCCGCCGCTCCCCGAGCCAGGCCCCACGCTGGTGGACGGTGTCATTCCGCCCATGCCGCCGCTGCCGCCCGTACCGGGACCGATCGCGCCTCCGCTGCCCCCTTCCCCGCCGCTGCCCGAGGGCGAAGACGAACCCGGCGAGGAGCACGCGAGAGGGACCCATGCCAGCAGAAAAAAAACCGAGCGAAAGGTTCGTGACGCGAAGGGCATGACAAGGGCGAGATTATCGAAGGAAAGGCGGAGATGGAAGCCCTTTCACCCCCTCACGCGGCGACGAGACGCCCGATGATCACGCCGTACTGGACGAGGTGCCGGACCCCGAGAAATCGCTCCCGCACGCGCTCGCGCGCCGCGGCGCCGAGACGATCCGCGAATGCCCGATCCGCGAGGACCCGGTAGAGCTCGCCTGCGAACGTGTCGAGGTCGTTCGGATCCCGTAAAAGGATGCCGCTCACCCCATCTTCGATCTGATCCTGGATGCCGCCGACCGCGCTGGCGATCACGGGGCGCGCCTTCCACATGGCCTCCGTCACCGTCAGGCCGAAGCCCTCGTGCAGGCTCTTCTGCACGACGACCGCCGCATGGCGCTGCAGCGCATTGACGATCACCGCATTCTCCTCGACGTCCGCAGTCGGCAACATCGCGAGGTGGATATGCGCGCGGATGGCCGGCGGCTCTTCGAGAAACGCACGGTAGACCGCCTCGAAGACGGCGGGGCCCTCCGGATCGTCGACCACCGCGCGCACGTTCGGGCCCGCGAGCACGAGGTCGGCCTCGGGCGCGGCGTGATTCTGGACCATGGTCGAAAAACCACGGAGTACGCCGATCATGTCCTTCAGCGGATCCCAGCGGGACACCTGGACGACGAGCGGCGTCTCCCAGGCGGGCGCGCGCCCGAGCCGGATGATGTCGGCCGAGCGCTCCACGCGCCCGGGCGTGTCGTCGCTGCGCACGAACGCATAACGAGGCGACGGCGGCGGAGGCCCCTCGAGGATGCCCACGTGGACCAGGATCGAGCGGACCGTGTGCTCGTCGAGATCGATGTTTTTCGCCGAGAATGCGTCGATGCTCGGCTGGATGATCGAGGCGCGACCGTCGCGATACCGCGCCGGAACATACGTCTCGCGCGAGAAGATCATGGTCCGAACGCCGTCGAGATAACGCGCCAGGAAATGCCAGCCGAGCTCGACGTCTTCATTCGTTTCGTCCGCGCCGATGTGACACCGCCACAGAACGCGCGCGCCCGCCGCGAGGAGCGTCGGCGCGAGGCCCGCGGGTTGGGGATCGTGGAGCAGCACCACGTCGCCGGGGCGGACGAGCTCGCGGAGCTCGACCGCATTGCGACAGAGGTTCGATGCATACACCTCGTGCGCGACCTCGTCGAGGGGAGAGCCGTCGCCGCGCTCTCCGTGGAGGGCGTGATGCAGTCGCTTCGTGATTCGAAAGAAATCGGGCGTGCCTCCGATGGTCAACCAGCGCACGTCGAGCCCCGCACCGCGCGCGTACCCGAGGAGCGAATGCAGCATTTCCGCGACGCCGCCGCCCACTGCGGTCGAGTTGACGTTCCAGATGACGCCGCCGGCCAGCCGCTCGGAGAGCGCCCGCGCGAGGTATCGCACCTCGTCGACCGCAGCCTGGCCCAAGAGAGGCACGAAGCGCTCGAACGAACGGATCTGCGCGTGGACTTCCCGTACGAGGCGCATTCACGGAACTTATAAGGCCGACGGGCCGTCGCGGGGATCGCTTGTCAGGTCGAATGCGACGGAGATGCCGAGCGGCCAGAGCGATGGTCGGGAAAACGGGCTCAGCCGGGCAGACGAACGATTTTCTGCACCGCCTCCTCGTCGTGCCCCCCGAGCGCGACCACGTCGGGCGCCTCGGGCGGCTCGTACGGAAGATCGAAGCCGGGTAGCCCCGAGACCTTCCCCTCGCGCGCCGCGGCATAAAGCCCCTTGGCGTCGCGCTCCGCGCAGCGCTCGGCCGAGGCGCGGACGTAGACCTCGAAGAAGCGGGGCGCGACAGCGCGCGCTTTTTCACGAAAGACGCGGAGGTGCGCCGTCGCCGGCACGAGCACCACGTGGCCTTGTTGCGCCAGCATCGCCGCCAGGTTCCCGAGCGTCTCGTAGAAGTGGGCCCGCGCCTCCTCGCCATACCCCGGCGGCGGCCGCATCGCCGCGCGCACCGCGTCCCCGTCGAGCAGGATGCTCGGCCGGTTTTCCGCGACGAACCGCCGAAACGCGGCGTGCGCCAGCGTCGATTTCCCCGACGAGGGGAGCCCCGTGATCCACACGACCGCGCCGCTCACGAGAAGAGCCCCTCCGCCTCGTCGGGATCGAACCACGGCGCGTCGAGGACCCGCTCGACGAATCCGAGGAGCGCGTCCCGCGTGCTCGCGTGGATCGACGGATACCAGCGCGGATTGCACAGCACGAGCGCTCGCCAAGCGAGAAAGGGCGCGGCCACGGAGAAGAGCTCCCGATCCCCCGTCACGTCGAGGTAGGTCCGGAAAAACGTCCGCCAGAGCGTCCGGAACGCGCCGTGCCAGGAGCCCGGGGCCTCGAGCGCGAAGAACAGATAATTGATCGACAAACACGTGACGTCGTCCGCGGGATCGCCGGCCGAGCCGCGGCTCGTGTCGAGGAGCCGAGGCTCGCCCGCGCGGTCGAAGAGCACGTTGAACGGGTGGAAATCGCCGTGCGTACGGCGCAGGCGCTCGCCGCGGCCCTTGAGCTTCCATCGCCACGAAAGGCACCGCTTTTCGATCTCGAAGAGCCGCTCGGGCGGCGCCATCGGCACGCCGTCCGGGTACCCGTCGACGAGCCCGAAAATGCCCTCGCCGTGCCCGAGGAGGTCCCGGATCGCGCGCCGGTACGTCGCGGGGCCGTCCTTTCGAACCGCGTGCACCTCCGCGCAGAGCCGCGCGAGCGCCTCGCAGCGCGCGACGTCCCGGTCCGAAAGGGCGCGCTCGCGGGCGATCCGTCGGAGATCGTCCGCATAGACGTGGCCCTCGACGTATTCGGTGACGAGGTAAAACTCGCCGCTCCGGCGCAGCGACGCGAGGCGGCCGTCGTCGAGGACAGCGCCCACGTCGAGCGCGCGCACGTGCCGCGGGATCTTCGGGAACGTATCGAAGGCGAGCAGCATGTTCGCGGCCCGGTCCGCGCGCCGATCGTGCCCGAATTCGTCCGGGCCGGCCGTGTGCAGGCAGAGGTCGCTCTCCGCGCCGTCGGGCCGGCGCACCCGGATTCGCAAGGGCACGCCGTATCCGATGGCCTTGCCCGTCGCGCCGCCGTCGTCGTCCTCGTCAGGGCCGAGGCGCGAGACCCGCAACACGGCCGCGCCCGGCATCACGCCGGCGACGAGCTCGTGGATCTCGTCCTCGATCTCGGGCGGCCTGGCTCTCGTCATCACGTCACCTCCGAAATGTGCTGGATGCGCAGCGGACGCCGTCATCCTTTCCCGTCGAGCGCGTCCGCGAGGGCCCGCAGTGCGTCGGTCGTCGTGAAGACACCAATGACGTGTCCGTCCCTCATCACGACGGCCGCGCCGTAGCGTTGCTCCGCCATCTCGCGCGAAACGCCCGCGAGCGGGGCGTCCGGCGCGACCGTGAACGGCAGCGGGGTCATGGCCTCTTCGACGCGGAGCTTCTGCGGATCCACGTCGCGTAGCGCCTCGACGAACGCGAGATCCCGCTCGGAGAGCATTCCGACGAGCTTGCCGCCACGGAGGACGGGCAGGTGCCGGATCTGATGCTCGCGCATGAGCTCGTGCGCCCGTACGAGCGTCTGATCGAACCCGATCGAGTGGGGGCTCCGGGTCATGTAGTCCGAGACGGTGGGGGTCTTCGTGTTCATGGGGTCCTCGGCGGCGAAGCGCTAGCAAGACCGTGACCAGACGCGTTCGCGTGGCTCCTCGCGAAAAAACGCGGCCGACGAGGCGCCAAAAATGCGCCGTCGCGCAGTCGGTGCGCCTCGTGGTCCTCCTCGGGTCCGGCCTCCCGCCTCGCTTGTCGCGCCCGAGCGTGCCGGGCACAATGGCAATCGAGAGCCCATGAAAGCACCGGAAGATCGACTGGAGGACCTGGCCGGCGCGCTCCGGCGCGCGCTCGCGATGCTCGCCACGCATCCGTGGAAGAACCGCGTCGACGACGTCGCCCGCGCCGTCGCCGCGACCGATGTCGGGCTGCGCGTCATCATCGCGGCGCAGCTCACGGCGAACCTGTGGCATTCACGCCAGTACGACGAGGACGAGGCGTATCGAGAGGTTCAGGATACCTACGAGGCCGCGGTGTTCCATGCGGCGAGGGTGGCGCGGGAGCTGCTCGCGTACGAGGAGGTCGAGGGGTACATGCTCGCCCATCCCGCGAGCCGCGAGGTGCAGGGGCTGCTCTCGTACAAGGAGGCCACGGATCGAATGCGCGAGAGCGTGATGAGGCAATGCCGCATCACGCGATGATCGACTTCTCCCGTGTGGTAGCACGCAATACCACCCGAATGAGGCAAGCTCACTCACATCGGCTCGACATTCATCAGGCGCGAGAGCTGCCCGCGCGCCCTTCGGCGCGCGCGCATGACCCGACGTCACCCATTCATATGTACAGCACGAGCGGCCTCTCCACACCCCGATTGACGGAGGATTGAAGCGGCGCCCGGATCGGCGGTATCATGGCCGCGGGGGAGAGCGCGCGCGAGAGCGCCGCTTCTGCGGCACACGGGCCGAGGGAGAAAAACACATGGAAGAGCAAGCACTGAGCGCCGAGGCGCTTCGTTCGGAGGTGGCGGCGCTGCGGGCGCGCCTGCAGGAGGCCGAGATGCGCGGCAGCATGCTCCGGGACCTCATCGACTGCGTGCCCGGGGCGGTCTGGGAAAGCTGGTTCGTCGAGGATCCGAGCCGCGGGCGTGTTGGTTACGTGAGCCGGCAGATCCGAGACATCACCGGCTACACACAGGAAGAGTGGCTCGCGCAGCCGGGCCTCTGGTCGGATCTGGCGCACCCGGAGGACAAGGACTACGTGCTCGCCGGCAACCAGCACCTCGAACGAAACGGCCGCTCGGTCCTTCGATTCCGCTGGGTTCGCCGCGACGGCTCGGTCCTCTGGATCGAAGCCCAGACGGTGTGCGTGCGCGAGGGCGACGGGCGCACCGTGGGGCTCCGCGGGATCATCATGGACGTCACGGCCGCCGTACGCGCGGACCAGGAGCGTGCCGAGGCCCTCCTTCAACAGGAGGCGCTCCGCGCGAAAGAGGCGACGCTCCTCGAGCTCTCCACGCCGCTCATCCCCGTAAGTGACGCGGTGATGGTCATGCCGCTCGTCGGGGACATCGATCCGGCGCGCGCGCAGCGGGCGATCACCGTTCTCCTGGAAGGCATGGCGCGGAGCGGGGCGAGCGTGGCGATCCTCGATATCACGGGCGTCCCGCAGGTCGACGCCGAGGTCGCCGACGCGCTCGTGCGCGCTGCGCGTTCGGTCGCGATGCTCGGGGCCGAGCCGATGCTCACGGGCATCCGCCCCGAGGTGGCGCAGACGCTCGTCTCGATGGGGATCGACCTCTCTGGGATCGGGACGCACAGCACCCTGCAAACGGGTATCGCCCGGGCGATGCGTCGTGCCCGCATGGGATGAACGAAATGTTCCTTTACGGAAGTTCGGACGAACCTCGACGCGAGCGCGCTCCTGAGATCTTTGCTGGCGAGCGAAGTCAAAATGTGCTGATGTATGGGGTTTCGAGGTGCATCATGGATAAGCCGCATACGCTCGACAAGGTGCAGTGGGGGTTCCTCGTGGCGCATGCCTGGACGGAGGCATCGTTCCGTAAACAGCTCGAGCAGGATCCGTCGAGCGCGATCAAGATCTTCGCAAAACAGCAGTTTGGCCTGGAGATCGAGCACGACGTCGCGCTGCCGATGGACTTGCCACTGCCCCCGGCGGATCTCGGCATTGAGGCGCTCACGCTGGGAATGGGGCCCGGCCCGGCGCCCGGGACGGCGACCGGCAGCGCGACGGGGACCGGGTGCGCGACCGCGGGGGACGTGCATACGAGCGAGAGGGGCAACTGAACCAAGGTGGGCGCCGCCCGACCGAACATGCTCACGCGCCCACGTTTCAAGCATTCCTATCGCGTCGAGATCATCGAGGGCGAAGGCGTCTACCTCCTCTGGGAGGGTGGCAGCCACGTGCTCCACGGCCGAACCTATCAGGTGCTGGCCCCTCTCCTGACCGGGACGCTGACCGAACAGGAGATTTGCGAGCGCCTGGAGCCCGAGGCCTCGCCCGCCGAGGTCTTTTACGCCATCACCATGCTCCGCAAAGGCGGGTTCATCACGAACGACGCGGCGGAGATGCCTCGCGCGGAGGCCGCCTTCTGGGAGGCGCTCGGCGCCCCGCCCGCGCAGGCAGAGGAGCGCCTGCGCCGGGCCCGCGCCGCCCTCGTCCCCATGGGCGACGTCGAAACGAGCGCGCTCGCCGAGGCGCTCGCCGAGCTCTCCCTGGAAACGGGCCCCGACGGGGATTTGCCCATCGTCGTCGTGGACGATTACCTGCGCCCCGAGCTCGACGCGTGGAACCGGGCCCAGCTCGAACGTGAAAAACCGTGGCTCCTCGCTCGACCGACCGGCAGCGAGGGCTGGCTCGGGCCGTTTTTCATTCCGGGCAAGACGGGATGCTGGCGCTGCCTCGCGCATCGCCTGGAGGGGCATCGCCGGGTCGAGCAATATCTTTCGCGCCGCACGGGCAAACCCGTTCATCCGCCGGTCCTCGCCGCGCTCCCCTCCACGCGCCGCGCCTTCGCCTCGACGATGGCCACCGCCGTCGCGCGCTGGGCCGCTCTGGGCGGCATTCCGGCCCTCGAAGGGCGCGTCATCACGCTCGACACGAACACATTCGAAAGCCGCACGCATACCCTCGTGCGGCGCCCGCAGTGCCCGGCGTGCGGGGATCGTGAAATGGTCGCGCGGGGACAAGCCTCTCCCGTCGTCCTCGAATTCACGCCCCGCACGTTCTCGGCCGACGGCGGAGTCCGGCAGGCGACGCCCGAGGACACGTACGAGCGGCTCGCGCATCACCTGAGCCCCGTCACGGGCATCGTGAGCCGCCTGCACCGCACCGTGCGCCCCGAGGACGACCCTCGGCTCGTCTTTTCGTATTCGACCGACCACAATTTCGCCCAGATGGCGCACGACCTCTCGTCGCTCCGCAGCAGCCTGCGCAGCTATTCCGGGGGCAAAGGCCGGACGGACATCCAGGCGAAGACCGGGGCCATTTGCGAATCGATCGAGCGATACGCGGGCGTCTTCCAGGGCGACGAGGCGCGCATCCGCGCCGTCCAGGCGGAGCTCGGCGAGGAGGCGATCGACCCGGTCGTCTTGATGGGGTACAGCGCGCGTCAATATGCCGAGCGCGCGTGGTGGAATCGGCACGACGAAGTGTGCACGTGGGTCCCCGAGCCCTTCGATCCTGCGCAGGCGATCGAATGGAGCCCGGTATGGTCCTTGACCGAGCGGCGGCGACGCTTCGTGCCCACGGGATTCTGTTATTATTTCTATCCGCTCCGCGAGAGCCGCCTGTTCACGCGGGCGGATTCGAATGGAAACGCCGCGGGCAATACGCGCGCCGAGGCCGTGCTGCAGGGATTCCTGGAGCTCGTGGAGCGCGACGCGGTCGCGCTCTGGTGGTACAACCGCCTGCGCGTGCCAGGGGTGGACCTCGGGAGCTTCGAGGAGCCTTATCTGCTCGATACCGCCCTGCACTGGCGCGCCCGAGGGCGCGAGCTCTGGGCCCTCGACCTGACGAGTGATCTCGGCATTCCCACGTTCGCGGCGATTTCACGACGGCTCGATGGGCCATTTCCAGCCATCATGTTTGGCTTCGGCGCGCACCTCGACGCGCGCCTGGCCTTGCTCCGTGCAGTCACCGAGCACAACCAGCTCATCCCGTTTGCCTTCACGGGCGACGCGGACAAACCCTCGCCGGGCGGGCTGATCGTCGATTGGTTGCGACAGGCCACCGTGGAGTCCGAACCGTATTTGCAACCGAGCGTCGCGCCGCTCCGCACGCCGCGTGATTTCGCGCTGCCCGTCGGCGAGGACCTCCGCGAGGCCGTGGCGTTTTGCGTGGAGCGCGCCCGCGACCGCGGGCTCGAAACCCTGGTGCTCGATCAAACCAGGCCCGACACGGGCCTCGTGGTGGTCAAGGTGATCATGCCGGGGCTCCGCCATTTCTGGGCCCGCCTCGGCCCCGGCCGGCTTTACGACGTGCCCGTCTCCATGGGCCGACTCGAAGCGCCTTTGCCCGAGGAGTCCATGAATCCCCACCCGATGTTCATCTAGTATCGTCCGTGCCGCGGAGGTGACGTTGCCATGATGGAAACCTGGCGCAGACGGCTCGGCCTCCGCTTCCGCGAGGGGGTGACGTGGAGCCATGACGAGCACGGCGCCGCTCGATTGACCTCGCCCACGTTTCCCCCGATCCCGCTCGGAGCGCTGCCGCAGGCATTGCTCGCCGCATTCGAGCGCCTCGGCGCCGAGGACCCCACGATCGAGGCGCTCGCCGAAGGTGTCGCCGCGCAGGACGGCCCCCTCGTGGTGGCGACGTTGCTCCACCACCTCCGCCGCCTGGAGCAGCTCGCGCTGCTCGCTTATGCCGTGCGCGACGGGAATACCACGATCGCGGTGCTGCAACCGATCTCGCCGTGGTTTTCGCTGGGCAGCGGAGCCATCGCCCCCGAGCGCCGTTACGTGCTCTCCCGCTTCGCATATCAACGTCGCGTCGGTGAAGGCCTCGTGCTGGAATCACCCCGCTGTCATGCGCTCCTCTGCATCGAAGACGCCCGGACCGCCGCCCTTTGCTTCGCGCTCGCCCGCCCGACCGCGCCCGCGGACCTCGCCGTGCGCGGGGCGAGCCCCGAGGCAATGACCACCCTCGTCGGCATGCTGATCGCGGCCGGATTCGTGATCCCGGCCGAGGATGCGGGAGAAACCGAGGAAGAGCAGGCATTCGAGCTCGCGAGCTGGTCCTTCCACGACCTGCTCTTCCACGCGCGCAGCCGCCCCGGCCGCCATCTCGGGCCTTGCGGCAAGACGTACCCCTTCCGTGATCGCGTCCCACCGCCGCCCGCCCTGCGGCCGCCTCGCGCCTCGGCCGATCCTCCCTTTGCGCTTTACCGCCCGGACCTCGACGCGCTCCGCGCGAGCGACCGCCCCTTCACGGCCGTGCTCGAGGACAGGCGCAGCGTGTACGTGCAGGGGCGCGAGCCCATTTCGGTCGAAGAGCTCGGCGAGCTCCTCCATCGGTCGGCGGGGGTCCGCGCGCACATCCCCGCGACGCCCCAATCCGGCTACGACTTCACCTTGCGCCCCTCCCCCTCCGGCGGCGCTTGCCACGACCTCGAGATCTACCTCGCCGTCGATCGCTGCCGAGGCCTCGACTCGGGCCTCTACCATTACGATCCGGCCGCGCACGCCCTCTCCCGCATCCAGGGCCGCACGTCCGAGGTCACGGCCCTGCTCACGAGCGCCGCGCTCGCGACGCGCCGCACCGAATTGCCGCAGGTGCTCGTCTGCCTCGCGAGCCGATTCCAGCGCGTGTCCTGGAGCTACGAGGGCATTTCTTATTCGGTCACCCTCAAGAACGCGGGCGTGCTTTACCAGACGTTTTACCTGGTCGCGACCGCGATGGACCTCGCGTGCAGCGGCGTGGGGCGTGGCGATTCGGACCTCTTTTGCAAGGCCGCCGGCACCGATTATTATGCAGAGACGACCGTGGGCGAACTCGTGCTCGGCAGCCGTCCCGAGGGAGACGAGCCATGATGGGCGATCGTGTCGATATCGAGGGCAGCGCCCGCCCGCCCCTGTTCGGCGCCGTGCTCCAGGGCGACGTCTCCCCTGACGAAACCGTGACCGCCGTGCTTTGGTTGCGCATCCCGGAAGGCTCTCCACCGCTCGTGGAGACCGCCTGGGACGTGGTCCGAACCCGCGAGCCCTGGTCACACGAGCGTTATGCGGCCACCTACGCCGCGAGCCCGGAGGACCTCGCGCGGATCGAGGCGTTTGCCCGCGCGCATGATCTTTCGGTGGTCGACATCCATCGCGCTGCGCGGGCGGTGACGCTCCGGGGGACCGCCAAAACTTTCCAGGCGGCATTCGGCGTGAAGCTGAAACGTCATGCCTACAAGGGGGAAGTGGACATCACCCACGACGCGTCCCTCTCCGTCCCCGCGAACCTCGAAGGCGTGATCCTCTGGGTTTTCCTGCCCCGCCACGCGCCCGTCGTGGACGACGTCCCGCCGCCTCGAAGGCGCGCCGAAGTCGCCGAAGCTCCCCCTGCCGACGCTCCTGACAAACCCTGGCGATTTCACCCGCCGACCCGCTTCGCGGAAGCCTACGATTTCCCGGAGGAGCTCACGGGGGAAGGCGTCTGCCTCGGGGTGCTCGCGCTTTACGGCGGCTTCTCCTCGGACGACATGCGGGTCTTTTTCGAAGGCGTGGGCATGCGCGCGCCGGACATCGTCACCGTGGGGACCAACCGCTGGGCGACCGGGCACGACGCCTGGGCCAATTACGAAGTCAGCATGGACGCGCAGATCGCCTTCTCCTGCGCGCCCGGCGTCCGGCCCGTGGTTTATTTTTCGAACGCGCGCGGGAACGACGACACGACCAGCTACAGCTATTTCCAGCTCTTCAACACCGCGCTCTTCGATACGGTGAACCGGCCCTCCGTGCTCACGCTCAGCGCGGGGCTCCCCGAGGATCTACCCGGCGTGTGGACCCGGGCCGAAGCCACGCGCATCAACGAACTGTTCATCATCGCCGCGATCCTGGGGATCACGATTTGCCTTCCCTCGGGCGACTCCGGATCCATTTTCCCCATGGCGCAGGGCATGTTCTCGGCCCCCTCGCTCGTCTATTTCCCCGGCTCCAGCCCCTGGGTCCTCTGCTGCGGCGGCACGACGCTGATCCTCGACGAGCAGGGCGCCCGGAAGGACGAGGTGGTGTGGAATCGCCTCGCCGACACCATGTTCCTCGCTTACGGCAATGCCGGCAGAATCGCCAACCTCGGCAGCAGCAGCGGCGGCGTGAGCCATTACTTCGAGCGCCCCGAATGGCAGGCGCACGCCGGCGTCCCGTCCCGGACTTTCGCCACGTTCCGCGACTGGGTCTTCACCGAGCCCGCGAGCACGTTCGCCGGCCGCGGCTGCCCCGACGTCGCAGCCCACGCCGATTTCCTCGAGGGATATCGCATCTTCGTGGACGGCGCGTATCGCTACGGCGGCGGCACGAGCGCGTCCGCGCCCCTCATCGCGGCCCTCGTCGCCCGCCTCTGCCAGGGCGTGGGGAGACGCCTCGGCTTTCTCAATCCACTGCTCTATCGATTGCAACTCGAGGAGGGGGCGAACGTCTTCCGCCCCATCGTCGCCGGCAACAACGGCGGGTATGCCGCCTCGCCGGAAGCAGGTTGGAACGCCTGCACCGGGCTCGGCGCGCCCCGCGGGCGAGCGCTGCTCGAAGCGCTCCGCAAGGCTTACGGCGTCTAGGAAGTCGCCCCCGCACGGGCGCCTACCTCGACGCCGGCGGGGTTCGTCCCAGCAAACTCCATCGTGCCGTCGTCGACCTCTCCGAATCGCAACGCCGCGATGTCCAGCAAGTAATTCTGATTGACCTTCCACGGTTTCTTGGAGCCCTGCTTCGGAAACGCGTGGACCGAGCGCTGCACATAACCCGATGAGAAGTCGAGCAACGGCAGCTCCTCCACGTCGGCATCCTTGCGGCGCGGCGTGCACCGGCGCGCGCCGATCTCGTCCATGTGGTTCAGCAGGCGGCAAACGTATTCGGCGACGAGGTCGGCCTTCAGCGTCCACGACGCATTCGTGTATCCGAACGCGCACGCCAGGTTCGGCACGTCGCTGAACATCACGCCCTTGTAACTGAGGAGCTTCGACGGCTCCATGCGGCGACCGTCCACCACGACCTCCACGCCGCCGAGGAAGAGGAGCCTGAGCCCCGTCGCCATGACCACGAGATCCGCTTCGAGCTCCTGCCCCGACACGAGCCGGATCCCCTTTTCGGTGAACGTCTCGATGTGATCGGTGACGACCGACGCCCTGCCCGCCTTCACGGCCTTGAAGAGATCCCCGTCCGGCACGACGCAAAGGCGCTGATCCCAGGGATTGTATCGAGGCGTGAAATGTTTGTCGACGTCATAGTCGGGCCCGAGTTTTCGTCGCACGAGGTCGACGATGCGCTTCTTCACGCTCTCCGGCCTCCGCCGCGCGAGCTGATAGAAGAACATGCCCAGGAGCACGTTCTTCCAGCGCGTGACCTCGTAGGCGACGTGCGAAGGGACCCGCTCCTGTAGCCAGCGCGCGATCGCGTCCTGGGACGGGAGCGACACCACGTACGTCGGCGAGCGCTGGAGCATCACCACGTGCGCGGCCTCCTTCGCGAGCTCCGGCACGAGCGTGACGGCCGTCGCGCCGCTGCCGATCACGACCACGCGTTTCCCGCGATACTCGACGTCCTCCGTCCAGAATTGCGGATGCACGACGCGGCCCTCGAAGCGCTCGATGCCCGCGAATTCAGGCGCGTGGCCCTTCTCGTAGTCGTAATAGCCGCTGCACATGAGAAGAAAATTGCACGTGAAGCGGACGATCTCCTTCGACGGTCCGCGCTCGACCTCCACCGTCCAGGCCGCGCGCTCGCTCGACCACGTGGCGCGCTTCACCTGGCAGCCGAACCGGATCTTCGATTCGAGCGCGAGCTCGTTGGCCGTCTCGCGGATGTACGCGAGGATCGACGGGCCATCCGCGATGGCCTTCCGGTCCTTCCACGGCTTGAACGAATAGCCGAGCGTGTACATGTCGGAGTCGGACCGAATGCCTGGATAACGAAAGAGATCCCAGGTCCCGCCGATGGCCTCGCGCCCCTCGAGGATCGCGAAGCTCTTGCCGGGGCATCGGGTCGTGAGGTGGTGGGCCGCCCCGATCCCCGATAACCCTGCCCCCACGATGATCACGTCGAAATGTTCGGACATCTCTCGCACCTGCTCGTCACGACCCGCGGACGGCCCCACGATAGCAGGACACGGCCTGGCTGGCGAGCCGGCGCGCGCAGCTCCTCCTCGTCCTCCACCACGAGCACACGGCCGCAGCTATCGGCGCTCATCGGCGCCTCCCAGGGGCAGGCGGAAGCAAAATAGGCTGCCGCGGCCCTCCTCGCTCCCGAACCACATCCCGCCTCCGTGCGCCTCGACGATCGCGCGCGCGATGAAGAGCGCCACGCCCATCCCACCGGAATCGTGGGGCGTTCCGGTGTGCGCGCGGTAGAATCGCTCGAAGATACGCCCTTGCCGCGCTTGCGGAATGCCGACGCCCCGATCCTGGACGCACACGCGAGCCTCCCGACCGTCCACGATCACCTCGACCTCGACCTCGCTCCCCGCGGGTGAGTAACGAAATGCATTGTCGAGCACGGTGTAGACCACGGATTCGAGGCGCCGACGGTCTGCCGAGAGGATCACCTCCCCCTCGGTACGCAGCCGGATCGCGTGGGACCGGCCGGACGCGAAGCGACCCGTGACCTCCCGCACGAGGGCGGCCAGGTCCACGGGCTCCCGCACGAGATCGAGCTTGCCCGTCTGGAGCAGCGAGATGTCGAGCAGATCCTGGACGATCTTGTCGATACGGCTCGCCCCTCGATTGATGGCCTCGAGCGCGCTGCGCGACCGCGGCGTCAGATCAGCCGGCGCGCGGCGAAGGAGGAGCTCTGCGTGACCCTTCATCACGGCGATCGGCGTTTCCAGCTCGTGGGCGGCGACCTGGACGAACTCCTCTTTGAGCCGCTCGAGCTGGACGTAGGGGGTCACGTCGCGTCCGATCCAGACCGCGCCGCGGACGTCTCCTTTCCGATTGAAAATGGGCGCCGCGCTACGCTCGATGTACGCGGTGCCTGACATGCCGGGCAGGCGCGCGATGACCCGTTCCCCCCGGACGGTCTCGCCCTCGAGCGCACGGAGGAGCGGCATTTCCTCGCGCGTGATCCGCCGCCCGTCGAGGTGGCGAAGCTGCATGGAATCGATGAGGAGCCCGAGATCCCGCGGCACGTCGCTCCCCCGCTCGACGCCGAACAGGCGCAAGGCTGCGGGATTCGCCAGGGTGACCCACGCGACGACATCGATGACGAGAACGGGGTCGATCATGATGTCGGTCAACGTCTCGAGCTCGGTGGCGCGCCTCTCGGCTGTGTCCGTACAGGCGCGGAGCCTCGCCTCGCTCTCCTGCAAGGCCTGCTCGGCTCGGTGAAGACGCGTGCGGGTCTTGCCGGTCACGGGCATACCTCGAAGCTGGGTCCCGGCGACGCCGGTCGCAACGCAAAGCGAGTCAGGGGCGAACTTCGAGCCATGCTCCCACAGCGCAAGCGGTCGCAATGCCGATGGCCGCGAGCTCGAGCCTGCTCTTCGAGCGCCGCCGAGCGCCGCGCCCGACCGCCGCGGGAGACGCGCCCGGTCGGCGCTCTCCCGCGGATCTGCGGAAGCTCAGCCTTTCCAGTGCGGGGGAATCGTCTTCTCGTAATAGGGCAACGCCTCGATGCGCTTCATCCAGGCGTTGATGCGGGCAGGCCAGCGGTCGCCGAGGCCGTGCGCGGGCAGCCGGTCGTCGACGCGGCGGATGGCCCGGATGTGCGGGTAGGCTGCGAAATCGGCGAGCGAGAGCTCCCCCGCGAGCCAATCCCCCGTGAGCCGAGCGTCCCATCGCGCGAGCTCTTCGAGGATCGCCGCGTGCGCCTCGGCGATCTTCGTCGCGTCTCGCGCCTCTTCCTTGGTGTACAAAGTTTCCTGGAACAGACGGCGCTGCACCGGGGCGATGTAGCCGTCGGCCTCGGCGGCGAGCTGGCGGGCCTTCGCGCGCGCGGCCGCGTCTTTCGGCCAGAGCGGGGAATCGGGGAATCGTTCTTCGAGGTACTCGACGATCGCGTTCGATTCGGCGATGGCGAGTCCGTCATGCACGAGGACGGGCACCTTGCCGCGCGGGTTGATCGCGAGAAACTCGGGGGCACGCGTCTCGCCGCGATCGAACGTGAGCAGCTTCCACTCGTAGTCGAGCTTCTTGTGCTCGAGCGCGAGCCATACCTTCCAGGCGTACGGCGATCCGGAGCCGTAATAAAACGTGAGCGACATCGAAACGAACCTCCTTCAGCCGAACGCGGCCGGGCCCCGAGTAAAACCACTCGAAAGGGGGAGGTCAACCGCCGGAGAACTACTCTCTTGTGTTCCGCTCCGTCTGAACGTATGATCAGCCCATGATCCCGCTCCGCACGATCGCGCTCGACGAGACGCACCACGTGCAGGTCGGCGCCCTGCCGGAGGCCCTGGTCCCGGACGCGGCCGGCTTCGAGGCGCTCTGGGCGCTGCACCCCGACGTGTTCCACGAGATCAAGATGCACGGCCGCCTCGTGCGCACACCGCGATGGCAACAGGCCTACGGCGCGGATTACCGCTACACGGGCAACACGAACCGCGCGCTCCCGCTGACGAAAGAGATGGACGTCTGGCTCGGCTGGGCGCGCGAGACCTTCGATCCGCGGCTGAACGGCCTGCTCTTCAACTGGTACGACGGCGCCGAGGGGCATTACATCGGCAAACATCGCGACAGCGACATCAACCGCGTCGAGGGCTCGCCGATCGTCACGTTCTCGTTCGGCGAGGAGCGGGTGTTCCGCATGCGGCCGTGGCGAGGAAAAGGGTTCGTCGACGTCCCCGCGGTGCATGCGGGGGTCATCGTCATTCCGTGGAACACGAATCGAGCCTGGACCCACGAGGTCCCGGCGCCGAAGGGCTCGCGCGGGCGAAGGATCTCGGTGACGATCCGGGCGTTTCACGGCTGATTCCGCGGCCGGAGAGACGGCCACCGCGGACCGACCTCATGCCGCGCGACGGCTCGATCCGAGCGCCTGCTCGAGATCGTCGGCGAGGGCCTGCGCGGTCGAATAGATCGCGGCCGCCCCCGCCTGCTCGAGCAAGTCGCGCTCGATTCCGCCGGTGAGCACGCACAAACAAGGCAGGTCGATCTGCTTTGCCGCGACGATGTCGTACACCGTATCGCCCACGACGAACGCCTCGGCCGGCTGCCCCAGCGCCGAGAGCGCCTGCGCAAAGATATCGGGCGCGGGTTTCGTCGTGGAGACGTCGTCCTTCGAGATGATCACGTCCACGTGCTTCGCGGACGGGCCGAGCTTGGCGAGGAGCCGATCGAGCTCCTCGCGGCGCGCCGAGCTCGCCAGCGCGATGCGCACGCCTCGCTCGCGCAGCGCTTCGAGCAGCCGCGTCGCGCCGGGGAGAGCACGCGCGTGCTCGATGAGGCCCGTCTCGACGTATTCCTCCGTGTGAAAGGCGCTCGCCTGCTCGGCGACGTCGTCCGGGACCTCTCCCAGAATCGCGGGCACGAGCCTGTCTCCGCCCATTCCGATGGCGTGCAGAATCCGGTTCGCCTCGATTTCCCTCCCGAGCCGCTCGAAGGCCCGCCGCCAGGCGAGCACGTGCAGGAGGTTCGTGTCGATCAGCGTCCCGTCCACGTCGAGCAATGCCGCTTGGTTCATGACGCTCCGTCGCCGGCAAATTCGAGGCCTGCCCGGCAAGGCTACAGCAGCATCGCGATGGGCAAGACGGCCGGCCTCTTGCCTCGCTCCCGGTGGGCAAACGCCGCTCGCACGCCGCGGCTCAGCGCGTCTTCCAGCGCCGGCGCCAAGGTCCGCATCGGCGCCGACAGCCGCGCGAGCTCCTCCTCCGCGTTTCGCCGCGCCCTCGCGTGGAGCTCGCTCCCTTCGTCGAAATGCGCCACGCCACGCGCGAGCAGGTCCGGCCCTCGCACGACCTCGCCCGTCTTGCGATCCGCGACCACGAGCACCAATACCATTCCTTGCTCCGAAATCACCTCCCGCTCGCGCAAAACGAGCTCCGATACGTCGAGGCCTCCCCGCGCGTCGAGCCAAACGCGCCCGCTCGGCACCGGCGCGCCGAGGCGCATCTGGCCGCTCTCGATCGACAGCACCTCGCCGTCCTCGATCACGAAGACGTCCGTCGCCGAGAGCCCCATCCGGAGCGCCGTGCGCGCGTGCGCGAGCAGCATCCGGTATTCGCCGTGGATGGGCACGAAATGCCGCGGCCGCACGGCGTCGATCAGCATCTTCTGCTCCTCCATCTGCGCGTGCCCGCTCACGTGGATCGGATCGAACGCTCGATCCACGACCACCGCGCCGCGCTTGGCGAGGCGATTGGCGATCTGACCGACCGCGATTTCATTGCCCGGGATCGCGCGTGACGAGAAGATCACGGTGTCGCCCGCCTCGACGCGCAATTGCCGGTGGTCGCCGGTGGCCATGCGAGCGAGCGCGCTGTTCGGCTCGCCCTGCGCGCCCGAGGTGAGGACGATCAGCTCTTCGGGCGGCATTCCCGCGGCCTTGTCGACGTCGAGCAGCACACCGTCGGGGATGTCGAGGAGCCCCTGCGCTTCTGCGATCCGCACGTTCGTGCAGAGGCTGCGGCCGGCGAGCGTCACCCGGCGCCCGAGTTCGTCCGCGAGGTCGAGAATGCTCTGCACCCGGTACACGTTGGAGGCGAAGAGCGCGACGACGATCCGTCCCCTCGCCTCGCCGAAGCGCCGCGCGAAGGCCTCGGCCACCGCGCTCTCGCTCACGGAAAAACCCTCTCGCTCGGCGTTCGTCGAGTCCGAGAGGAGCGCGGCCACGCCCGCCCTGCCATACTCGGCGAAACGCGCGATATCTAGGCGCTCGCCGCCCACGGGCGTCAGATCGATCTTGAAGTCTCCCGTGTGCACGAGGATCCCTTCGCCCGTCTCGAGGGCGAAGCCCACCGCGTCCGGAATCGAATGCGTGACGCGGATCGGCTCGACCCGGAAGGGCCCCGCCTGGAAACGTTCGCCGGGCCAAACCTCCGTCAGCGGAGCCGAGATTCCTAGCTCGACGAGCCGCTCCTGGAGGAGCCCGAGCGTGAATCGGGTCCCGTACACCGGGACCCGGAATTCGCGCAAGACCGAGGGCAGGCCGCCGATGTGGTCCTCGTGCCCGTGCGTGAGGAGCACGGCGTCGAGACCGCCCGCCTCGCGCAAATAACGCAGATCGGGGATGGCCACCTCGACGCCCAGCACCTGATCGTTCGGAAAGAGCACCCCGCAATCGACGAGCACGCGGCGGCCATCCTCTTCGATGACCATCGCGTTCATGCCGACCTCCCCCAATCCGCCGAGCGGAATGATGCGAACCGCCATGCTCGAAAATCTAATCGTCCCCATCCCTCGCGGGCAGCACGCGTCCTGCACCATTGCAGCGTGAGTGCACGGCACGAACGCTCGCTACACGGCGATTTCAGTTCGTCCGCTTGCTGTTGCAAATAACTCGTTGAGTTCGGGCGTGTCCCTACGGAGCGACCTGACGCAGAAATCAATGCCACACGGGCAGGCTCGGATGCAAAGAATCATTCCCGTCCTGGTCACGGCTCCCACGAGCCGGACGAACCCCCCGCGATCGCCCGGCTCCCGGAGGCCCATTCGTGAACCGTTTTGCCTTTCCCGACCGTGACGATGCTCCAAGAAGACGCGAGTCCATGATTTCCGAGGGTGCAGCTCTGGAACGCGAGGTGTCGCAAAACAGCGATCAGGCCTTTCGTTCGTCCCTGCCGCGGGCGTCCACCGTGCAACACCTCGAGGGTCTCATGGACCTCGACGATCTGTGCGCGCGTTTCGTACAGGCTCAACTCGCAGGCGATCGGCGTGAAGCGCTGCGCCTCGTGATGGAGGAGGGCGTCGGGCGCGGCGCGCCGGCCTCGGAAATCGCTTTGCGTGTCCTCCAGACGGCGCAACGCAAGATCGGCGAGCTCTGGCAGGACAATCGGATCAGCGTCGCCGACGAGCACCTCGCCACCGCGATTGCGCAGGTCGTCCTCGCGCACCTCTACCGGCTGTCGCCCGCGTCGCCTCTCCTCGACAAACTCGTCCTCTTCGGCTGCGTCGAGGGCGAGCACCACGAGTTCCCCGCCCGCCTCGCCGCCGACGTCCTCGACCTCGCGGGCTACGACGTGCGCTTCCTCGGCGCGGATGTCCCCACCGAATCCCTCGTTTCGATGATCCGCAGGGAGCGCCCGGACGTCGTCGCCCTCTCGGCCACCATGAGCTTCAACCTGCGCTCGCTGCGCATGACCGTCGCGCGGCTCCGGTCCGACTTCGGCGAGGCGCCGCCCATCCTCGTCGGCGGCGCCGCCTGCGACATGCTCGCGGATCCAGCGCAGGAGCTCGGCGCCGACGGATTCGCCCGCGACACCCACGACCTCGTCGGGATCGTGGGCCGGCTGGTCTCCCGCCCAGCACCCCTCGCAGGGCGTGAGGTCCTCGGAGGGATCCCTTGACCGACCGAATGGACGCGCGCTGGCTCGCGGAAAGCCGAGAACTCGTGCTCGCGTGTGACGCGCAAGGGATCATCCGGTGGGCCGACGCGCGAGCACGAAACCTCATCCACGCGCAGCCCGGCACCGCGCTGATCACGCTCTCCGTGCCCGGCACGGAAGAAAAGACCCACGCGCTGCTCACACGCGCGGCCGTGAACGAAATCCGCAACTGGGAGCTCTCGCTCCTCTGCAACGGCAAGCCCGCCACGGTGTCGTTCAGCGCACGCCCGGACGACGAGGGCGGCGTCGAGCTCTTCGGCTTCGTGTACCCCGAAGGCTACGGCGGCGCGATCGAGCAGCTCAGCCGCGCCCTCACCGAGATCGTCAACCTGAACCGCGAGATCGTCCGGCAAAAACGCGAGATCGAGACCCAGCAGACCGAGCTCACCCGTACGAACCGCGAGCTCCACGAGTCGAACCGCGGCGTGGTCACCCTCCACGCCGAGCTCGAAGACAAGGTCGACGCGCTCCGCCGCACCTCCGAGGTCCGCGCCCGCGTCCTCGCCAACGTGAGCCACGAGTTCCGCACGCCGCTGCACTCGATCCTGGGTTTGTCCCAGCTCCTGCTCGACGGCACCGACGGCCCGCTCACGGACGAGCAGCAGAAGCAGATCCGCTTCATCCGCACCTCGGCCGAGGAGCTCTCGCAGCTCGTCAACGACGTGCTCGATCTCTCCAAGGCGGAGTCCGGCAAGCTCACGCTGCGCGCCGAGGCCTTCACGGTCTCGGACTTCTTCTCGGCCATGCGCGGCATGCTCCGGCCGCTCCTCCCCTCCCACCCCGGCGTCGATCTCCTCTTCGAGCTGCCCGAGGGCGACATCACGCTCGAGACCGATCAGGGCAAGGTCGCCCAGGTCATCCGCAACCTCGTCACGAACGCGCTCAAGTTCACCGAACAGGGCCGCGTCGTGGCGAGCGCCGTGCGGCGCGGCGACGAGGTGGTCTTCACCGTGAAGGACACGGGCATCGGCATCGCGCCCGAGCACTTCGATCGCATCTTCGAGGAGTTCGGACAGATCGACGGGCCGGTCCAGCGCAAACACAAGGGCACCGGCCTCGGCCTCGCGCTGTCGCGGCGCCTGAGCGATCTGCTCGGCGGGATGCTCACGGTCGAGAGCGAGCTCGGCCGAGGCTCGACCTTCACCCTCACGATCCCCGCCACGCACCCCGAGGTGCGCGAGCTCGCCACGCTCGCCGCTCGCCCGCTCGATCCCTCCCGCGCGCCCGTGCTCATCGTCGAGGACGACCGCAAGACGATGTTCATCTACGAGAAGTTCCTCTCGCTCGCGGGCTTCCAGGTCGTGCCTGCGCGCACCGTCGAAGACGCGCGCAGGCTCCTCGGCACGTTCCGCCCCGCGGCGATCGTGCTCGACATCATGCTCGAAGGCGAGGCCACCTGGGACTTCCTGGCCGAGGTGAAGCAGAGCCCCGAGACGCGCGAGATCCCCGTCCTCGTCGTGACCGTCACCAACAAGGAGCAACGCGCGCGCGCTCTCGGCGCCGACGAGTTCTGGCTCAAGCCGGTCGATCAGGATCACCTGCTCCGCAAGCTGAAGAGCGTGACGCGGCCCGGCACGCCCACGCGGCTGCTCGTCATCGACGACGACGAGCGAGCCCGGTACCTCATGCGCAAGCTGCTCGAAAAGACGCCCTACGAGCTCGTCGAAGCGCGCACCGGGCCCGAGGGCGTTGAGCTCGCCCAGAAGCTCCGTCCCGAGGTCATCTTCCTCGACTTCCTGCTCAAGGACGTCACCGCGTTCGACGTCCTCGACGACCTCAAGGCCGACCCGCGCACGCGGGGCATCCCCGTCGTGATCGTCACGTCGCACGTGCTCGAGCCCTCCGACCGCGAGCGGCTCGTGGCCGAGACCGAGGCGATCCTCTCGAAGGACAGCCTCTCGCGCGAGCTCGCCATCCACCGCATTCGCGACGCCTTGCGGAAGGCAGGTGTCGGCACCTCATCGAGCACGGAGTGACGGGACGCATGCAAAAGAACAACGGCAGGGCGCGGGAGCATGTGGGCAAGCTCCTCAACGTCAACGACAACGAGGTCGCCCGTTATCTGGGCACCACCATGCTCCGCAGGGCCGGCCTCGACGTCATCGAAGCGGCGAGCGGCATGGACGCCCTCGAGATGGTCCACCGCGAGCTGCCCGACGTGGTGGTGCTCGACGTCAAGCTGCCCGACATCGACGGCTTCGAGGTCTGCAGGCGCATCAAGGCGAACCCGCGCACCGCGGGCGTGAAGATCCTTCACACGTCGGCGACCTTCGTCTCGCTCGACAAGAAGGTGCAGGGGCTCGACATCGGGGCCGACGGATATTTGACGCAGCCCTTCGAGGCGACCGAGCTCGTGGCCACCGTGCGCTCGCTCCTCCGCCTCGCCCAGGCCGAGCGCGAGCTCCGCGCGCGCGCCGATCGCCTGGCGGAGGCCGACCGCCGCAAGGACGAGTTCCTCGCCATGCTCGCGCACGAGCTGCGCAACCCGCTCGCCGCGATCACCGCCTCGCTGCCCATGCTCGAGCAGCGCGACGCCGTGAACCAGGGCGAGCGCCGCGCGCGCGAGGTGCTGCGCCGCCAGACCGTGCACCTCGCTCGGCTCGTCGACGATCTGCTCGACGTCTCGCGCGTCACGCAGGGCAAGATCGAGCTGCGCCTCGAGCCGGTGGATCTCAAGAGCTTGCTCGCGCGTGTCGTGCTCACGACGCGGGAGCGCGGCACGAACCCGCGCGGCCAGACGCTCGCGCTCGCGCTGCCGGACGCGCCCATCCAGGTCCGCGGCGACGTCACGCGGCTCGAACAGATCTTCACGAACCTGCTCGACAACGCGAGCAAGTACACCGACGTCGGCGGACACATCCGCGTGAGCCTCGAGCCCGCCTCCGTGGGCGGCGCCAGGTTCGCGCGCATCACGGTGCGCGATGACGGCGTCGGCATCGCGGCCGACGCGCTCCCCATGATCTTCGGCCTCTTCGCGCAGGCCAGCGTGACGCTCGCCCGCTCGCGTGGGGGCCTCGGGATCGGGCTCACGCTCGTGCGCACGCTGGTGGAGCTGCACGACGGCGAGGTGGAGGCGCGGAGCGAGGGCATCGGCCATGGCGCCGAGTTCGAGGTGCGCCTGCCGCTGCTCGACCTCGCGGAGACGGGCGAGCGTGCGTCGCTGCGAGGGCTCACGGAGCTCCGACGGCGTCGCATCTGCATCGTGGAGGACAACGTCGACGCGCAGCAGGCGCTCGGTGATCTCTGCGAGATGTGGGGCCACGAGGTCCATGCCGCCTCGGACGGGATCGTCGGCGTCGGCAAAGTGCTCGAGCTCCTGCCGGACGTGACGCTCATCGACATCGGCCTGCCCGGCATCGACGGGTTCGAGGTCGTGCGGCGTTTGCGGGCGGATCCGCGCGGAAAAGGCCTCTGGCTCGTGGCGCTCACGGGGTACGGCTCGCCCGAGCAACGGACGACGGCGCTTTCGGTCGGGTTCGACGTGCACCTCGTCAAACCGGTCGAGGTGCACAAGCTGCAGGAATTGCTCGACGCGGGCCCGCCGCCCATGCGGGCGTCGCGCCCCTGATCATTCCCACTCGTAACTGAGGTCGAGGATCTTGCCTTCGGCATCCAGGCCGAAGGTCCACCGGAGCGACGTGTCTTTGCCATAGATTGCGCGATAGACGCGCTTGCCCGGCTCGCCGACTTTGTGGTCTTCGAGCAAGACGAGCTTGCGGAGGGGCGGCAGCAGGGCATTGCCCGGGGTCCCGAACGAGCGCAACACCGGCAAAAGCAACTCCTTCGCCAGCAGCGCAAAGACGGCGGGGTCGAGCGTGCCTTGCATCAAGCCCTCCACCACGCCTCGATGCGTGGCCGTCAGGGCGGGATCGGCGTCGGGGATGCCGGGCTCGGAGACCGCCGGCCAGGGCGGCATGTACAGGCTCGCGATGTTCGGCGCGAGGAGCGGAAGGAGCCGCTGCTCGTTTGTCAAGACGATCACCGAGAGCTTCTGGTCCGGAATCCGCAGCACGTCGGCGAGCGCGCCGCCGCCGCTATGCCCCAAGGTCGTATGGCCGCGCAATCGACTCACCCCGAAGGCCACGCCAAACTCGCCCGCGCGACCGTCGTTCAGCTTGAATGCCGTGGCGGCGGTCGCCAGGGTCTCCCGGGTCAGGAGCGTGCCCTCGTCCATGGCGACGGCCCAGCGGGCGAGGTCCTTCACGCAGGAAAACATGCCCCCGGCCGCATAGGTGTGGGCGGGATAGAGGAACCACAGGCGCTCGTGTTTGCCGTTCTCGAAGCGATAAATCGTGGCCCGGCGCGGGATGACGTCGGCCACGCGCACCGGGCCATCCTGCACCGCGTGGTCGAAGCGCGTACAGGAAAAACCGAGCGGCTGGAAGATACGGCGCTTCAAGAGCTCCTCGAATCGTTCCCCCGTGACCGTTTCGAGGACGTGCGTGAGCACCACGAAATCCGTGAGCGCGTATTCGCTGCGCTCGCCGGGCGTGTAGGCCAGCGGCCCCTTCTTGGCGGCCTCGTACCGCGCGGCCACCGAGGCGGCGGCGTCATTCTGATCCTCGGGATCGTCCTTCAATCCCGACGCGTGCGCGGCGAGGTGCCGGACCGTGATCACCTTCCAGGCCTCGGGCGCGTCGGGCAGATATTTCGAGATCGGATCATCGAGGCCGATCTTTCCCTCCTGCACGAGGAGCATCACCAGCGTGCCCGTGAACAACTTGGTCGCGGAAGCGATCTGGAACGCGGTCTCGGGCCCGACCTTCGCCTCGGACTCCAGGTCCGCGACGCCGTACGTGGTGATTCTCTCGATCTTGCCCTGACGAACGATGGCCACAGCCACGCCGGGCACGTGGTTTTTCTCCATCACGGCGTGGATGTAAGCGTCCACGGGATCGGCGGACCCGCCGCTTTTGGTTTCCGCGGAGCGGGGCTGGTTTTGCGTGGCACAGCCGAAAAGCAAGAAAGCAGCAAGGGCCACGGGGCCCCGAGGGATGGTGCGCATGCGGCGCCGACGCTACCATGCGGCGCGAGAAGAAGGAGCCCCTCATGCACACGCGCAAGCTCGGTCCCCTCACGGTCTCTGCCCTCGGCCTCGGCTGCATGGGCATGAGCGATTTTTACGGCCCCCGCGACGAAGCCGAATCGATTGCCACGCTCCACCGCGCGCTCGATCTCGGCGTCACCCTGCTCGACACCGCGGACATGTACGGCCCGTTCACGAATGAAGAGCTCGTCGGCCGCGCCATCGCGGGCCGGAGGAGCGAGGTCGTGCTCGCGACGAAGTGCGGCATCGTGCGGGATCCGAGCGACCCGACCGTGCGCGGCATCAACGGCACGCCCACGTACATCCGGAACGCGTGTGACGCGAGCCTCAGGCGCCTCCGCGTCGACGTGATCGATCTCTATCAGCTCCACCGCGTCGATCCGAAGACGCCGATCGAGGAGAGCGTGGGCGCGATGGCCGACCTCGTGAAGGCGGGCAAGGTGCGGGCGATCGGCCTGTCGGAGGCGAGCGCCGCGACGCTCCGGCGCGGGCACGCGGTCCATCCGCTGGCCTCGGTGCAGACGGAATACTCGCTCTGGACGCGCGATCCGGAGGACGACATCCTCGCCGTCTGCCGCGAGCTCGGCATTGGCTTCCTCGCCTACAGCCCCCTCGGCCGCGGCTTTCTCACCGGGCAAATCAAGCGCTTCGAGGACCTCGCGCCCGACGATTTCCGCCGCAGCTCGCCGCGCTTTCAGGGGGAAAACTTCCAGAAGAACCTCGACCTCGTGGCCAAGGTGGAGGCGATCGCCGCCGAGAAAGGCGTGAAAGCGTCGCAGCTCGCGCTCGCGTGGGTGCTCGCGCAGGCCGATTTCATCGTGCCCATCCCGGGCACGAAGCGCCGGAGCTACCTCGAGGAGAACGTCGCGGCCGAGGCCGTGAAGCTCTCGGCGGACGACCTCGCGCGCCTCGACGCGGTCATGCCCCGAGGCGCCGCGGTCGGGGCGCGTTATCCGGAGACGAGCATGCGCCTCGTGAATGCGTGATCGGCGCGGGCGCGCCCTCGCGCCCCCGCGGAAAGCCTGCCCGCTCTGGTGTTCCGCAGCCCGTCCGCTATCCTCCCGGCATGCTCTCCAGATTCGCGGCCAGCGGGGCCATCATCACCAGCTATCTCGACGCGTTCAAAGCGTTCCCCGACGCCCCACAAGCCGTCTTCGCGAAGTACGGGCTCGGCCGGGTGGGGCCCAGCGGCGAGTTCGAGATCCTGCCCGCCTGCCCGCTCGATAAGGTCATTGCCGCGATGAACGAGCTCTTCACGGTCATCGGTCCGCAGAAGGGCTTCGAGATGGGCGCCCAGGTCGTGAACCACGCCGCGGTCCCACCCGGGGCGACCAGCGACATCGTCACGGCGCTACAGACCTTCGACGCGGGATACCACCTCAATCACCTCGAAGACGGCGTCCCCATGTTCGATCCGCAGACGGGCACGATGCGGGACGGAATCGGCCACTACAAGTGCGTCTCCTCCTCTCGGCACCGGGCAGTCATGGAGGTGGACTCGCCCTACAACTGCGACCTGGATCGCGGTATCATCCAGGCCTGGGCGCGTCGATTCGAACGCACCGCCCTCATCACGCACCTGGAACCCACGGTTTGTCGAAAAACACGCGCGCCGCGTTGCCGTTACGAGGTGAGCTGGAAGTAAAAAGCGGCGCCGGCACAGAAAGGAGCTTCCCTTGCTTCGACCCATCTTCGGCGCGACTCTTTTCCTCCTCGGCGCGGCGGCGTTCAGCGCCTGCGCTTCGAATAACGATCCCGACGCGAACGGCACCTCGTCCTCGGGCAGCAGCTCCTCGTCGAGCAGCTCGGGCACGGGCGGCGCGGGCGGCGCAGGCGGCGCAGGCGGAGCAGGCGGCTCGGGCGGCGCGGGTGGATCCGGCGGGGCAGGCGCGCTTTTCAAAACGCCGGCCTCGTACGTCGTTGGCACGAGCGAAACTCCGCCCCGCTGGCTCGCCGGCGGCGATCTCGACGGGGACGGCGCGACGGACATCGTCACCGTCAATTACGTGTTCGACAGCTCCTACACGATTCTCCGCGGCAAGGGCGACGGCACCTTCGGCCCGCCGGAGACGTTCCCCGTGGAGATGAACATGAACACGATTTTTCTCTTCTCCGCGGCCATCGGCGATCTCTCGGGGGACGGCAAGGCGGACATCGCGCTTTCGCACCACAGCACGGTCTCCGTCCTCGTGAACCAAGGCGACGGCACATTCCCACCGCAGCCCATGGGCGTGAAGTACGAGACGCTCGGCCAGGGAATGCACCTCGTCCTGCGGGACGTGAATGCGGACGGCCTCGGCGACCTCATCGTGCCCAACCAGTCGGGCAGCGGCGTGCACGTGCTCCTCGGCAAACCCGACGGGACCCTCGCGCCCGCCGTCACCTATCCCGCCGGCGTGGCGCCCATTGCCATCGCGACGGCCGATTTCGACGGCAATGGCTCGCTCGACCTCGCGGTCGCCGCAGGGGAGGACGTGAGGATCCTCCTCGGTCAGGGCGACGGGACGTTCGCCGCCGAGACCGGCTACCCCGCCGGGAAGCTCACGCGCGGCGTGGCGACGGGCGACTTCAACGGCGACGGGCACGTCGATCTCGTCACCGCGAACGCGGACAGCGATGACATGTCCTTGCTGCTCGGCAATGGCGACGGGACTTTCAAGGCTGCCGTGAACCACCCCTCCGGCGGCGCGCCGATGGCCCTCGGCGTCGCAGACTTCGACGGTGACGGGCACGCCGACGTGGCGGTCGAAAATATCACGACATCCGACCTGGCCCTGTTCTTCGGCAAGGGTGACGGCACCTTCCAGCCCCTCCAGAAGCTCGCGCTCGGCCAGACCCCGAATGGCCTCGTGATCGACGATTTCGACAAGAACGGCCGCCCCGACATCGCCGTCTCCAACTTCAAGGATCGCGACGTGCTCGTGCTCCTCAACGCCGGCCCCTGATCGCCCACGCAATACCGCTCTGCAGCGTGCCGAGGGTGACGATCCCCTGAAGGTCCGCGCCGAGCTCCACGAACGTCTGCGCGATGGCCGGGCTCATCCCCGTGAGCACGACCCTCGTCCCGAGCAATTTCGCCGCCTGCGCCGCGTGAACGAGCGCGTGCGCGACGTGCGTGTCCACGATACGAATGCCCGTGACGTCCAGGATCGCCACGGTCGCCTGATGCCGCGTGATCCCCTCGAGCAACGCATCGAGGATCTGCTGCGCTCGCCGCTCGTTGATCGTGCCGACCAGGGGCATGGCGACGACGTGATCGGTGATGGGCAGGAGCGGGGTCGTGAGCTCGCGAATCGTCGCTTCCTGCGCCGCGATGATTTTCTCCTGCAGGGCGGCGCGCGCCTCCTCCGCCTCCTGCTCGCGCGACATGTCGATGGCCACCGTGCCCACGCCGAGGAGCTCATCTTCCTCATCCCGGATCGGAAACTTCACCGTCACGAAGGTTTTCCTCGACCCGTCGGGGATGGTCAGCGTGGCGGTGAAGTGCAGCCGCCCCTCCGTCATTGCGCGCCGATCCGCCGCATCCATCTTCGGCGCGTCCGATGCCGCGAGCACGGACGTCCCCACACGCCCCATCAGCTCGGCCGGCGTCCGTCCCGCGAACTTCGCGTATTCCTCGTTCACCAGGACAAACCGACCCTCGAGATCCTTGACGAACATCAGGGCGGGCGTGTTGTCGAGGAACGCCCGCAGCACGGCCTGCTGCGCCAAAAGGTCCTGCTCCACCCGCTTCGACTCGGTCCCGGAGGCCGCGGTCCCCTCCACCTCGGCGAGCCTCCGGCGTAGCCGCTCGACCTCCGCCCGCAGCTCGTCGCGCTCGGCCTCGATACCGCTCGCGTTCTCGGCGCCCTCGTTCATGACATGTCCCCCGAGTCTTCGACCCTACCCGCTCTCCTGGGAAGCGTAAAGCACGGCGCACGTTCAGAACGCGCAGGGGCGACCGGGCGGATCCCCGTGAGATGACCAACCGATGAGCCGTCTGGATGGGGTGCGGATACTGTGGCGTCATCAGCGTGGGTACGTCGCAGCTTTCCCTCAGAACCATCGAGCCTCCTGCGGCCGGCGGCGGCGTGGTCGTCCGGGCCTTGCCCTTCGTCGGGGACGACGCCGTCCTGGTGGCTGCCGTTCGCGCGGGCAACCGCGCGGCGATCGCGGCTCTTTACGACCGGTACGAGGCCCACGTCATGCGGACGCTCGTCCGCGTGCTCGGCGCCGATCGCGAGCTCGCCGATATTCATCACGACGTGTTCGTCCGCGCCCTCGACTCGATCGACGAGCTGCGCGACCCGGGCGCGCTCCGCGCCTGGCTCACCTCGATCGCCATTTTCACTGCCCGGACCTGCATCTTGCGCCGCTCGCGCCGATTCTGGCTCCGGCTCTTGCCGTGGTACGAGGTCCCCGAGGTGGAGGCGCCGCTGCCGAGCAGCGAGGTAACCGAGGCCCTTCGAGCCACGTACACGATCCTCGATGGTTTGCCCGTCGATGAGCGGATCCCTTTCGCGCTGCGTTTCATCGGGGGGATGGAGCTCACGGAAATCGCGGAGGCGTGTGGCGTCTCGCTCGCGACCATCAAGCGGCGGCTTTCGCGCGCCGAGGCCCATTTCACCGAGCAGGCGCGGGAGCACCCGGCACTCTCGGACTGGCTCGAAGGGAGTGCACGATGGGGAGCTCCGAAGAAGCGCTGATGCGGCTCGGCCGCAGGATCGCCGCGGAAGAGGACGAGCTCCTCCGCCGCCGGACATCCGATCCCGAGGCGCGCGCTCGCCTCTTCACCGCCGACGCCGCGCGGCGGGCTCGTCCGCCCCGACAAACCCGAAAACGGTTTGTCGGGGCGGCTCTCGGCGTGGCAGCCGCGGCTTGCCTGCTCCTCTTTTTCGTCGTCGTCCAGGGCCCGCTCACGTTTCAGGTCGGCGCGGGCGATGGGGCGTACGCGGGGAGGGCCGGGGCCTTCATCGCGACGCCGAGAGGACGCATGGTCCCCGTGGTCTTCTCGGATGGGACGAGCCTCCGCATAAAGCCCGATTCGAGCGTCCGGATTGCCTCCGTGCATCGGGCGGGCGGGCGCGTCGTCCTCGAGAATGGCTCGCTCGAGGCCTCCGTCGTGCACCACGAGGGCACACGCTGGCTCGTCGACAGCGGCCCCTTCGAGATCCTGGTCACGGGCACGCGTTTTCATGTCGCCTGGGATCTCGCCGCCGAGCGGCTCACGCTGCACCTCGTCGAAGGCTCGGTCTCCGTCTCGGGTCCCATCCTCGGTGAAGGGATCGCCGTGCGCGCCGGCGATACGCTGGAGGTGAGCCGCAAGGAGGGGCGATTCGTGATTCACCGGGACGACCCGGAGACACGCGAGACGCCGGACGTCCCCCAGAATGCGGCCGAGCCGCCGCCCCTGCCGGAGGACCCGCCCGAAAAAGCACCCGATCTGCCGCCGCCCGCGCCGAACGTCCCGCGCGCCGCGCCGCCGCGCAAACCCCCCCTTCCGCCCGCGCCGCCCGGCCCCTCATGGCGTGATCTCGCGGCCTCGGGCAGATACAAGGACGCGCTCGAAGCGGCGGAACGCGAGGGGCTCGGTGCCATTTACGAGGCAGGGAGCGCGGCCGATCTCCGCGACCTCGGCGACGCCGCGCGCCTGACCGGTGACGTGGCGCGCGCCGTGGAAGCATTCTCCGCGCTGCGACGGCGTTTTCCGGCCGACGAGCAAGCCGCCGAGGCGGCCTTTCTCCTTGGAATCATCTCCTTCGACAAACAGGCCGGGCACGCGGAGGCCGCGCGCTGGTTTTCGACGTACCTGCGCGAGCGACCGCGCGGGAGGCTCGCCCGGGAGGCTGCGGGGCGGCTCCTCGAAGCGCGCCTGCGCTCCGGTGACAAAGCGCTCGCCCGCGAGGCGGCGCGCGCTTATCTGCGGGATTTCCCGGGCGGTCCCCACGCCGAGGTCGCTCGGGCGGCGGCGGGGGACGAATGAGGGCGGCCGCGCTTTGCGTGCTGCTCGCCGTGGCTTCCTTCCCTCTCGCCGCTGCGCGCGCGAGCGGCGAGCCACGGATCGTCCTCGTCGCGCCCGCGAAAGACGCGGCAATCGCGGTGCGCCTCCGGGCCGAGCTCGAGGCGCTCCATTTCGAGGTCCTCGACGTCGAGATGGAGGCGGGGCCGCCGTCGCGCGAGCCGCTCGAGGAGGCCGCGCGCAAGGGCGACGCGGTCGCGGCCGTGCGTATCGTTCCGTCGAGCGCCGGCGTCGAGGTGTGGATCGTCGATCGAATGACCGGAAAAACCGTGCTGCGTGAGCTCGTCGCGGAAGACGAACCTCCTCACGGCGGCGGCGCCACGATGGCGCTCCGGGTGATGGAGCTGCTCCGCGCGAGCCTCATGGAGCTCGACGCGCCGCGACCTCCGCCCGGCGAGGTGGCCCCGCCTGCGGCCATTCGAGAGATCCTCGCCCCTCGCCACGCCGAAACGCCGCGCGCCGCCCCTGTCCCCGGCAGGCGGCCTTTTCTCACGCTCGAGCTCGGGCCTTCCATGCTGATGAGCCCGGGAGGCATCGGCCCCTCGGGGCTCCTGCATACGTCCCTGCACATCCAGCGACCGAGCGAGCGAATCGGGCTGAGCACCTTCGTCTCGATCCCGGTTGTTCCGGCAAACCTCGCCGGCCCCGAAGGCGTGGCGACCGCGCGTTTCGGCCTGCTCGGCGTGGGGCTCCGGGGCTCGTTCGCGCCGCACGGCGCCGCGTGGAACGCGAACGTGGGCGCCGGCCTCTCGGCGGTCCTGCTCCATTTCGAGGGCCGCCCCGAGCGCTCGTATGCGGGGGCGAGCGAGACGCTCTTCACCCTCGCGCCATACCTTCGCGCGGGGCTCGGCTATGCGGTGACGCCGCATCTTCGACTCCGAGCGGACGTGCTCACCGGCGTGACGGTCCAGCGGCCGGTCGTCGAATTCGTGGGGCGCGTCGCGGCGACCTGGGGTTTACCCTTCGTCTCTCCCTCCCTCGGCGCCGAGCTCTCCTGGGATTGAAATAAAAATCTCGGCCCCGTGAGCCGTGCAGACGGGCTCTGGAGACTGTTCGGGGGAGAGGTGCTCATGTCGCTACGAAATGGTTTGCGAAATGGTGCGTTCGTCCTATCGATCGCCCTCGTCGGTCTCTTTTCCGCCGCGTCCGGACTCCTGCCCGGCTGCAACGTGATCGTCGCGGAGCCCATCCAGACATCGAGCGACGTAGGGAATCCGTGTGTGCCCTTCGTCGAGCTCGACGCCCGATTCCCCGGCACGAAGGTCACGGAGCGCAACATCGTGACGAACGACTTCCAGCAATGCGAGACGGGGATCTGCCTGGTCAACAACTTCCAGGGCCGCACGAGCTGCCCGCTCGGACAACCCGAGCCGACCCCGTGCACGGGCCCCCTCGACGCGAGCTGCGGCCCGGACCAATCGTGCGTCGAGTCGGGCGTCGTCCCGGTCCCTTGTGATCCCCAGGCGGCCGACGGTGGCGCCTCGCAATGCGCGAACTACGGCGGTGCATGCAACGCGGAGCACGGCTCGTGCGAATGCACCGCGGACGAGCATTGCCCCCAGGGCACGACGTGCGACGTGACCACGAAGCAATGCAAGAAGTACGTCTGCCACGTGCCCGGGAGCTGCCAGAGCGAAGGCGCGAGCGCGCTCGAAAACGAGGGCAAGAGCTGCTGCGTCCCCGGATCGGACGCGCCGGTCTCGAGCGCCGTTTGCGGCCAGTGCGGGTCACGCCCTCCCGAGCAAGCGGTGTATTGCTCCTGCCGCTGCGGCCCCGCGGAGGGCGCCCCGGACGAAGGAAACTATTGCGAGTGCCCGGACGACTTCGAGTGCAAGGAGCTCGTCCCCTACGTCGGGCTCGGTGATACGGCGGGGAAGTATTGCATCAAGAAGGGGACGGCGGGGGACGGCACGTGCGGGGCCGTGCACGGGTATTTCGATCCCGCCGCCTGCAAGGGCGTCGGTTTTCCCTGACGGGCCGCTTCGATTCGTCATCCCCGCCCGCCGCGGCCGCGCGGATGCGCACGATCGAAGGGCACGCCGTGCCGCCACGGCTCGCCCGGCACGTCGCCCCTGATCTGCGCGTGTTCCGGCTCCGGCTCGCCTGGCCCGACGCGCGCGTCCGAGGTCGCCGGGCCCATCACGGTCGCGTCGGTTCGATCTCCCGCCGACCTCGACGTGTCGTTCCATTCGGCGGGCGACCCGCCGGGGCCTTGCTCCACGCCTACCGGCTTGCCGGGCCCGCTCCGATTTTCGGCCATGATCTCGCCTCCTCGGAGCGAGCCTGGGGCCACGCGGGACGGAGCGCCATGGCGCGCGTTTCTTCGGGCCGCCCGTGCGGCATCGTCATCCTTGATCGGGTTTGTCCTCGCGATCGCTGACGAGTCCCGTCGCCGGCCTGTCGCCCTCGTATCCGGTCTGCTGCACGTGCTCCTGTGCGAGGCGCTCGCTCTCGACGGTCTCGATGTCCTGCCGGACGCCCTGCTCCGTGGGCCTTTCACCCTTCGGCTTGCTTGGTCCCTGATTCTGGTTCGCCATCGGATGCAACCTCCCGGCGTCGATCTCGGGCCGACATGCGCCCGCGGCAAGCGCGGAGCAAAGGAAAACTCGTCACCGCGGCGCCCGCCGCGCCCCGCGGAGCCGCGGCAGGATGTTCGCGAGCCGCTGCCCGAGCGCCACCGCGGCCGGATCCCGGAACCGGACGTGAAAATGCGTCGCGTGGCCCCAGGCGTGGCGGATGATCGAGTCCCGCTTCGTCGGGCTCGGAAAAACGTCCTCGGGCAGCCGCTCGCCTTCGGGCAGGGTCGCGATGTACGCCTGCAAGAGGCGCTGCACCGAGACATCGATGAAGATCATCTCGACGTTGCCGCCCTCGATCAGCGCCCGAACGAGCGCCCACGTGCGCGCCGCGTCGAGGTTCTCCGCCGTGGCGCGCTGATACCAGATCGCCTGCGATTTGTAGTAATACCCGATATCGGCATCGAGCCCGGATTGATGGCTTCGGTGGGGCTTGAGCCAGCCTCCGCGCTCGCGGGCGATGTCGCCGACGTAGAGCCGCGGCGAATCCGGAAAACACCGCCGCACCTCCCGCACCGCGCGCTCGATCGAGCGAATGACGAGCTCGGTGCCCCAGCCATACCCACCGGCGCGCAGGATGCCGTCGGAGTCCTTGAGCTCCACGCCGCCGAACAGCGATCCCCGCGTGGGCGATCCCACCGATGCGGACCCGAGCACCTCGGGTTTTTCCTTGGCGAGGCGAAAGAGCTCCGCCGCGGGCGGAGGCTCGGCGGCGCGCACCTCGACCGCGGGCTCCGGCGTGCAACGCGCGGGCGCGGGCGGCGGCGAAGGCGGGCTCGCGCCGAGCGGCGCGTCATTCGGCGCGGAGGCGAGCACGGACGCGACGCCCGGGAGAGATCCGATCCGGAGCGCGGACGAAACCGGCGCAGCGGAAGCCCCTGCGTTCGTGTTCGACGGCGCCCCGCGCTGCGCGGCGAAGACCGCGATCGACGCCGCAGCGACGATCACGATCGCGGAGCCCAGGGCGCGCGGGGGCACGGACCTCACGCCTCCATTCTACGACGAAAGCGCCCGCAGGCAGCCCACTTCCGATGGTGTGAGCACCAACGGTCGCGCTCTCCCGCCCGACCGGGGAGAGAGATCGGACAAACGCGGTGCTCGCCCCGTCTTCCGCCTTCCCTCCGCCGGCTGAATGGTGTACGCGGCAGTACGTGGATTTGCGTCCGGGTGACCGTGTCGATCGCTACACGCTGATCCGGCCCCTTGGGGAGGGTGGACAGGGGGCGGTGTGGCAGGTGGTCGATCCCCTGGACGATGGGGCCACGCGCGCATTGAAGCTCGTTCACCTCTCGGAGGCGGGGCAGGCGGCGTTCGCGCGCGCGCGGCGCGAGGCGAAGATCCTGGCGGCGCTCGCTCACCCGGGGCTCTGCGCGTGTCACGCGTTGTTCGAGGACCTCGACAAGGGCCTCGTGGGGGTCGTGCTCGACCTCGTCCACGGCTCGACGCTCGACGCGGCGATGCACGATCCGCGGATGTCCAAGGGACATCGGTTCGCCGCGCTCGCGCAGGTGGTCGACGTGCTCGCCTACGTGCACGCGGCCGGGCTCGCGCACCGCGATCTGAAGCCGGCGAACGTGCTCGTGACGGACGCGTTCTGGCAAAACCCGCAACGGCCCGGGTCCGTGAAGGTCATCGATTTCGGGATCGCCGTTCCCATCGGCAATCCGCAGCGCTTGACGGCCGTGGGCGGCGTGATCGGGACCGTACGTTATCTCGCGCCCGAGCTGTTCCGCCCAGGCGGCCGACGCGCAGCGGCCGAGGAGAGCTGCGCGCGCGACATGTTCGCGTTCGGCGTGATCGCGTGGGAGCTCCTCTGGGGCACGCATCCCGCAGGCCTCGGCCCTTCGGCCTCGTTCGAGGCCATGGCGCAACGGTACGCGGACATCGACGCGGGGCGGAGGCCCTGGCCGAGCCCGGGTTTGTCCGGGCCGTGGGGCACCGCCATCGCGGCGTGCCTCTCGCTGCGACCGGAGGATCGCCCAGAGCACGGGGCCGCGCTCGCGTCGGTGCTGAAAACGGGCGCGCCGCCGCCGAGCCGGCGCGCGTCTTCGAGCGCCCTCCCCTCGCGCACCGAACCCCACACGCCGGCCGCGGCGCCGTCCCTAGCGCCGCCCACGGAGCCCATGGCTCCGGTCGCGAGGACGGCCCCGATGCCCGCCGCGCGGGCACCGGTCGCGCCCGTGCGTCGGGACCAACCCGCAGGGCGCTCGACGCGGGGAGCGATGTACGCGCTGGCGGGAGCGATCACACTCCTCGCCGGGGCCATTTACCTGAAGCCACCGGGAAAGCTCACCACGGACGACGTCCCGCTGCTGTCGCTGCCGACGCCGACCCCCAGCCCGACGGCGCACCAGCTTTCGCCGACGTCGTCACCGTCGTCCCCGAAAGCCGTCGAGCAAGACCGCGCCGGCACCTGCTGCGGTGGGCCCGCGTGTACCCCTTCGAGGCAGGACACGCGCGGAACGTGGTGCGAAAAAAAGCCGGATCAATGCGCGCAATGCAGCTCGGGCCGGACGTACGTCCCCGGGCGCTGCGCGGAGATGTTACCCCGCGATCGGCAATTCCTGCTGCGGCTCGCCGGGGTCAAAGGGGGACAGACAGGCCTCTCGGTCTGCTTCCGCCGCGCCGACGATCCCCGAAGCGAAGCGCCATGTCTCGACGCCGTGCAAGGCGCAGACGCTTCGCGCGACGGGGTGCTCGCCCGCGAGCGTCGTCTCTCCGTGACGGCCGGGCAGCTTTCCCAGAAGCCTGGCCTCGAGATCACAATCAAGGATTCGCGGGGCGAGGCGGTCGCCCATGGGAACCACGTCTTTCATCCGACCGGGCTCTTGACCTCCGCATTGTGCGTCGGGACGGAGTTTCGTATTGGCGACAGGCAGATCCCCGTCGCGTTTTACCTCGACGACCCATCGCCATGAGCCAGACCACCACGGAAGAGCATCGCCCACCGGCGCGCGACGACGGTCCGAGCGGCGAGCCCGTCCTGCTCGTCGCGTTCCCCACGCTCGCCGCCCTTCCGCTGCCGGGCCCGAACGAGCCCCTGGGCCGCGCCTTCCTCGCCCAGCGCGGCGTGATCGACGGGGAGGTCTCGAGCAAGCACCTGCGGTTCTCGCGGCCCGGAGGACGCATCCACATCGAGGATCTCGACTCGCGCAACGGGACGTTCATCGGCGGCCACGCGCTTCGACCGCGGGAAGCCGTGCCGCTCGAGGACGGCGCCGTCGTGCGGATCGGCCGCACGCTCCTCGTCTTCCGGGAGCGGTTCGACGGCCCGCTCGCCCCGGAAGCACCGCTCGGAGCGCTCGTCGGGCCGTTCGGATTGCGAGGCGTACGCAGAGACCTCGCGCGGCTCGCCCATCGGCCCGTGCCCAACGTGCTCATCCTGGGGGAGACGGGGACGGGAAAAGAGCTCTTGGCCGAGCAGGTCACGGCCGCGCTCGGCCGCGCGGGAAAACCCTTCGCCGCCGTGAATGTGGCCGCGATGCCTGCCACGGTCTTCGAGGCGCACCTCTTCGGCTGGAAAAAAGGCGCATTCTCGGGCAGCGCGGACGGCGGCGAGGGCATCCTGCGCGCCCACGCGCGCGGCACGGTTTTTCTGGACGAGCTCGGCGAGCTCGCGCCCGAATTGCAGCCCAAGATGCTTCGCCTCCTCGAGAACCGGGAGGTCTTGCCCGTCGGCGAGAGCAAGCCCATCAAGGTGGACGTCCACCTCGTCGCCGCGACGAACCGCGACATCGAGGACATGATCGAAGCCGGGACGTTTCGGCGGGACCTGTACGCGCGATTTCCGGCGCGCATCGAGATCCCGCCGCTCCGGGAGCGACCCGAGGACCTGTTCTCCATCCTGGAACATCTCTTTCGCCGGCGCGGGGCGACGCTCGATCCACGACGCGTGGAGGTGGAAGCGCTGGAGCGGCTCATGCTCGCGCCCTTCCACGCCAACGTGCGTGATCTCGACCTCGTCGTGACCTATCTCGAGCCGAGCGGCGGCATCACCCTGCGCGGCGTCGCCGACGTCCTCGGCGGGCCTCGCGAAGACGTCGGAGCCCGGCCGCTCTCGCGCGATTTCGTCAATCGCGTGCTCGCGGAGTGCAAGGGCAACAAGAGCGAAGCGGCGCGGAGGCTCGGGGTGGACAGGGCGAGGCTCTTGCGGCTCCTGCGCAAGATCGCCGAAGAGGGATGACGGCTCAAAAATCATAATGTCCCCCGCGGCCCTGGAAACGGGCGAGCGAGAACCGAACGCTGTCCCAGGCGGCCTCCACGCCGACCTCCAGGATCGGGCGGCCGTAATGGTGCACGCTGTCCATGTCGTCGAAGAAGCGGCCGGCAGGATCCACCATGGCGTAGCTGCCGAGGATGTCCTCGTGGTCCTCGGGTACGAGGACGATGCCACGCTCCTCGACACGTGCGTGCCGCGCCACGAACGCACGAAAGGCCTCGGCCGTGCACAGGAGCGGCTCGACGCTCCCGGAGTTCTGGCCCTCGATGGGCAGCACGCGCAAGATCTTCCATCGCTCCGGGCGGAGGGCGAGGATCAAATCGGACATGTCCTCGCCCGCGTGCATCGAGGTGACCACGGTATTCACCTTGATGCGCATTCCCAGCGTGCGGGCCCGCTCGGTCATCTCGACGTACCTGACGGTGGGAATGGCGCTGCCCCTGACGGCGCGCCCGAGGGCGACGTGCCTCTCCTCGGAGGCGCTGTCGATACTCAAGGTGAGCCAATCGAGCCGTCCCTGGAGAGACGCGAGATAGTCATCCGCGAGGCGGGAGCCGTTCGTGACGAGCATGGTCACGGCCCCGCGCTCTTTCGCGACCCGGACGAGCTCCGGGAGCCACGGGCAAAGCGTCGGCTCGCCTCCGGCGAACGTGATTTTGCGGAATCGTTCGGCGAGGAGCTCCACCACGCGGAGGGACTCCGCGCGAGGCAAATGGCCGCGGGGCAGGACCGTGGCGGCGACGTCGTCGAAGGTGGCAAAACAATGGCGACACCGCATGTTGCACGGCTTCCAGAGGTGGTAGTTGACGGAAGGGGGCATGGGTCGCGGCATGGCACCAGGCGCGCGGGGGTAGGAACGCACGCGGCCCGGGGACGAGCGAACCGCGTGCCACCACGAACCGTGACCCAAATCCTCGATGTTCCTTGGATTTCTCGCTTGGGGTGAGCGGTCGCGATCAGGAGGGTGAGCGCACCCGGCTGATCGCGATCACCCGTCCCGTGCTATGGCTCCGCTCATGCCCTACAAAACGCTCCTCTACCGCGCCGAGGGCCGTATCGCGCGAATCACGCTGAACCGCCCCGATCGTCGCAATGCCATCACCGACGAAATGCCCGGGGAGATCCGGGCGGCCGTCGAGCGGGCGAACGACGACGACGGCGTCCACGTCATCGTCCTCGACGGCGCGGGCGCTTCGTTTTGCGCCGGCTACGACCTCACCCTCTTCGCGGAGGGGGAGGGACGCACCATCGGCATCCAGGACATGCCCTGGGATCCCATGCTCGATTATCGCCTCATGAAGCGCTTCACGGACGACTTCATGAGCCTGTGGCGGAGCTACAAACCCACGATCTGCAAGGTGCACGGGCACGCGGTCGCCGGCGGCAGCGACATCGCGCTTTGCTGCGACCTCGTGGTGATGGCCGAGGATGCGTTGATCGGATATCCGCCGGCCCGCGTGTGGGGCTGTCCGACGACGGCGATGTGGGTGTATCGGCTCGGCGTCGAGGGCGCCAAACGCATGCTCCTCACCGGCGATCTCGTGCGCGGCGTCGAGGCGAAGGCCATGGGGCTCGTGCTCGACGCGGTGCCGGCCGAGGGGCTCGACGCGCGCGTCGAGGCGCTCGCCGAGCGCATGAGCGGCGTGCCGCGCAATCAGCTCATGATGCAGAAGCTCTTGGTCAACCAGGCCTACGAGAACATGGGCCTCGCCAATACGCAGATGATCGCCACGCTGTTCGACGGCATCACCCGCCATTCGCCGGAAGGCATGTGGTTCAAGAAGCTCAGCGAGGAGCAAGGCTGGAAGGCCGCGGTCACGTGGCGCGACAGCGGAAAACCGATCCCCTCGATCAAGGATCCCGACGAGGGGCAGGGCTGATCAAGCGGCCGAGGCCTCTCGCGCGAGCCCCTCGGCGAGTTTGTCGAGCCCGACCTTCGTCCCGTGCTCGCGCCCCTCCGGCGCGTCGTGCCCGTCGAGGAACGCGCCCTGCTCGGTGAACACGAGCCGCGTCCCCTTGCCCTCTGCCTTCAGCTCGATCGTCACCAGCGAGACCGAGATCCGCGTCTCGTCGCGGTGCATGTCGTACGTGTAAACGATTCGCTGGTTCGGAACGATATCCTGAAAACGCGTCTCATTCGTATAAATCGGGCCCCCCTTCGGCCCGCCTCGATACGTCTCGCGCCCTCCGACGCGGAAATCGAGCTCGTGCGTGCCGCCCTCGTGGCAGCCGAACCACTTCTGCTTCTCCTCCGTCCTCGAGAAAGCGGCATACACGCGCGCCGGCGAGACCGGGTAAAACCGCTCGATGACGAAAGTGGTGTGCGTGACGGATCGTTCGGTCATGGTTCATTCCTTTGGATCGGGTTCGTCGGGGTGCTCGGCGAGGTATTCGCCGAGCCGGTCGAAGCAGCGCTCCCAGCTCGCTCGCCTTTCGGCGATCCATCGCTCGGCCGTCCTGAGTGCCGCGGGCTCGAGCCGGCAGGTCCGCACCCGCCCGGCCTTCTCCGAGCGCACGAGGCCGCTCGTCTCCAGCACCGAAAGGTGCTGCATCACCGCCGGCAGCGACATGGAAAGCGGCTCGGCGAGCTCACTCACCGAGGCCGGCCCACGGCTCAAGCGCTCGATCATGACCCGACGGGTCGGATCCGCGAGCGCCTGGAACATACGATCGAGGGACGCGCTTTGGTTAAGCACGTGCCTAAGTATCGTCCCCGGCCCGGGGTTGTCAAGAAATAGTTTGGCAAACTGTTAAGTGTTCTCTCCGACAGACAAAAAAATTTTGGGGGCGTGTCGATCTGGGCATCGCTCGGTCGTCGTGATGATGAAGGCCCGTCGGGGAGCCCAGCCCGAGCAAGCCAAGAAGGAGAGACGACCATGCGATTCATGATTTGCGCCGCCCCCGATCCGAACGCCCCGAAGAACGAGGGAGCTCCGCCGAGCGACGAGCTCATCGCGGCCTACATGAAGTTCAACGAGGACCTGACGAAGGCGGGCGTGCTCGTGACGGCCGAGGGCGTGAACCCGGGCGGGCAGGGCGCGCGCCTAGGCATCAAGGACGGAAAGCGCGTCGTGCTCGACGGGCCGTTCGTCGAGACGAAGGAGCTCGTCGGCGGGTTTTACCTGATCGACGTGAACAGTCGCGAAGAGGCCATCGAATGGGCCCTGCGCTGCCCCACGGGGATCGGCCACGACGACATTCTCACCATCTTGCCGATGACGAACGCGGAAGACATTCCGCCCGAGATGATGGCCATCGTCGAGAAGGCGGCCCCGACGTGGCTTCGAACGTTCTGGAAAAAAAAGTAGATACGTTTGTCGATTCCAGGGACGTTCGTTCGACGTGACGTGTAGCTGAAACGCGAGAAGGAGAAACGACGATGAAGTTCATGATTCTGGTCAAGGCCACCAAGGACAGCGAGACCGGCGTTCTTCCGAGCGAGGAGCTCCTCACCGCGATGATGAAGTACAATGAGGAGTTGGTGCGCGCCGGCGTCCTCCTCGCGGGCGAGGGGCTGCACCCGAGCTCGAAGGGCGCCCGCGTCCGGTTCTCCGGGAAGGACAGGACCGTGGTCGACGGGCCCTTCGCCGAGACCAAGGAGCTCGTCTCGGGCTTCTGGATCTGGCAGGTGCGGTCGAAGGAAGAGGCGATCGAGTGGGTCAAGCGGATGCCGAATCCGATGTACACCGACAGCGAGGTCGAGATCCGGCAGGTGTTCTCGCCCGAGGATTTTGCGCCGGTCGATCCCACGGGCGAGAACCGCGCGAAGGAGGAGCGCCTCCGCGCCGAGTCGGAGGCGCGGCTCGCCGGGAAGAAGTGACGGGGGCAAACCGGGGGGTTGGGGGCGGAGCTCGGCTCGTCCGAGCGAAGCCCCCAAGCGTGAACCGAACCTTGCGCGGGCGGAAGAAGATGCTCTGATCGGTGGCCGTGACGGCCTCCGCTACGCATCGAGCGATCGACGCAGTCTTCCGGATCGAGTCGGCCAAGCTCATCGCCGGCCTCGCGCGGATCGTGCGGGACGTCGGCCTCGCCGAGGAGATCGCGCAGGACGCGCTCGTCGCCGCGCTCGAGCGGTGGCCAGCGTCGGGCATCCCGGACAACCCGGGCGCCTGGCTCATGGCCACCGCGAAGCACCGCGCGATCGACGCCATGCGCCGGAGCAAGCGGATCGAGCGCAAGCACGAAGAGATCGGCCACGCGATCGAGGCCGATCAGCAAGCCGCCGCGCCCGACCTCGAAGCCGCGATCGACGAGGACGTGGGCGACGATCTCCTGCGCCTCGTCTTCACGGCTTGTCACCCGGTGCTGTCGATGGAGGCGCGCGTCGCGCTCACGCTGCGCTTGCTCGGCGGATTGACGACCGAGGAGATCGCGCGCGCGTACCTGGTCCCGGAGCCGACCGTGGCCCAGCGCATCGTCCGCGCCAAACGCACCCTCGCGGAAGCGAAGGTCCCGTTCGAAGTCCCGCGCGGGGAGGAGCTCGCGGCCCGTTTGTCGTCGGTGCTCCAGGTGATTTACCTGGTCTTCAACGAGGGGTATTCGGCGACGGCCGGAGACGACTTGATGCGGCCCGCGCTCTGCGAGGACGCGCTGCGCCTCGGCCGCATCCTGGCCGAGCTTCTCTCGAAGGAGCCGGAGGTCCACGGGCTCGTCGCGCTCATGGAGATCCAGGCGTCACGCGCGCGGGCGCGGGTCGGGCCGTCGGGAGATCCGATCCTGCTGCTCGATCAGAACCGCGCGCTCTGGGACCACCTGCTCATCCGCCGCGGCCTCACGGCCCTCGCGCGCGCCGAGGCGCTCGGGGGCGCGCTCGGGCCGTACGCGCTGCAGGCCGCGATCGCCGCTTGCCACGCGCGCGCGTGGACCGCGGCGGAGACGGACTGGACGCGCATCGCGGCGCTGTACACGGCGCTCGTGGACGTCACGGGTTCACCCGTGGTGGAGCTGAACCGCGCCGTCGCGTTCTCCATGGCGTTCGGCCCGGCCGCGGGGCTCGCGCTCGTGGACACGCTGGTCTCGGAGCCCTCGCTCGCGAGCTACCACCTCTTGCCGAGCGTACGCGGCGATCTCTTGACCAAGCTCGGCCGCGACGCCGAAGCGCGCGTCGAGTTCGAGCGCGCCGCGTCCCTCACACGAAACGCTCGCGAACGCGCGCTCCTGCTCGAACGCGCCGCCGCGTGTGCGCGCGCCTCGGTTCGCACGGACTGACCCTGGAGATCGCCATGTGCCGGAACATCAAGACCCTGTTCAACTTCGAGCCCCCCGCCACCGAGGAGGAGATCCGCGCGGCGTCGCTGCAGTTCGTCCGCAAGCTGAGCGGCTTCAACAAGCCGTCGCGGGCCAACGAAGCAGCGTTCGAAAAAGCCGTGGAAGACGTCGCGGCCACGGCGCGCGTGCTCATGCAATCGCTCACCACGACGGCCGAGCCGCGGGATCGCGAGATCGAGGCAGACAAGGCGCGGGAGCGCTCACGGCAGCGATTCCACCGCGATTGATCATTTTTCCTTTTCCGTCATTACGCCCCGGACATGAGGGCGCAGACGTCGTGCTCTCGTCTCGTGCCCGTCCACGGGCTCTGGCACGATGCCCTCATGCGAATCACCGCTCTCCTCGCTTGCACCCTGACCCTCACGGCATGCGAGCGCGGTGGTCCTTCGGGATCGCCCGCAGATTCCACGGCAGCGCCGCCAGCCAGCATGGCTCCGCCGGTCGCATGGACGGCCCCGTCCGCCTCGACCGAGCCCGCGGCGGCCGCGGCGCCCACGGCCAGCGCGAGCGCGGCGCCTTCCGCGGCTCCTTCCGCGGCGAGCGCCGAACCTCCGGATGCGGGCACGGATGCCGCCCCCGTCGCGGATCCGAGCCGCCTGACGCTCGACGGACGCGCCACGCAGGGTGCGCTCCTCCGCGCGAAGCTAGACGGCAAACTACGGAAAATGGCCTTCCCCGGGCATCGAGCCATCGTCAGCGACGAGGGCGACTTCTTGATCGCGTTCGGGCGCAACGCCCCGAAGCAGGAGAAGATGACGATCACGTTCGAGGACGGCCAGGTGCTCGAACGCGTCTTCGACGTGGAACAACGCACGTTCGAGACCGACAAGATCGACAACCTGCCGAAGGACATGGTCGAGCTCGACATGCCCACGCGGGTCAAGCTCACGCAGGCCGAGCAAAAGCTCGACGCCGTCCGGAAGAAATACACGAAAAAGACCTGCTTCAAGGAGGGATTCATCTGGCCCTCGAAGGGCAAGGTCACCTCGCGCTACGGGCAGCCGCGCTTGCTCAATGGCACGGACGGCGGGATCCACTGGGGCGTCGACATCGCGGTGCCCACGGGCACGCCCGTGCGCGCGCCTGCCTGCGGCACCGTGGTGTTCGCCGAGAAAAACCTGCCTCTGAGCGGCGACACGCTCATCATCGACCACGGGCAGGGTTTGACGTCGACCTTCATCCACCTGCAGGGCTTTTCCGCCAAGGTGGGCGACGAGGTCAAGCAGGGTCAGACCGTCGCGCGCGTGGGGATGACGGGCCGCACGAACGGGCCGCACCTCGATTGGCGCATGAATTTCTTCGAGGTCCGGATCGACCCCGAGCTTTTGGTCAGCAGCGAGAAATGACCGTCACCGCTTCGGGAACCGCGTCCGGAGGTCGTAAATGACCTTCTCGACGTTCGGGTTCTGAGGAAAACACGCGCGCCCGAGCGTCTCCAGCACGAGGCGCGCGCGGAAGTCGCCGTCCTTCTGCGCGCGGTCGAGCAGGGCGAGTTTGTCCACGCACGCGGCATTCCGCAGGTCGAGCGCGATGCGCATCGCCGGCGAGGCCTTGGCGAGCCTCTTCTCGTCCTGCAGGAGCTTCGTCGCGGCCACCGCGATCGGCGCCTTTCCTTGTCCCTCGACGAACGCGTACAGCATGTCGAGCCCGTCGCTGCCGAGATCGTTCGCGAAGAGCTCGAGCAGCTCCGTATCGGCGTTCTCCCGCGAGAGCTGGATCGCGAGGCCCTGCACGAGCTGCGAGAACTCGCGATCCTTGAACGCCTCCGGCGCGGCTTTGCCGAGGTCGATCACCACGCGGCTCGCGCCCCTCCAGTCCTGGAACCGGAATGCATTCTTGAATTTTTTCTTCGCCTCGTCGATGTCCGCCGCCGACAACGTGGATGCCGGGACGGCAGCCGATGCCGCAGGCTCGGGCGCGGCCGATGCCGTCGCCGCGGGGATGGCCTCGGCCGGCGTGGCCGCGGGCGCGGGCGGCTTGGGCGCGGCCGGCGCCGTCGCCGTCGCCGTCACCGTCGCTTGCGGCGCGACCGACGTCGTCGCATTCCGCTTTTGCATCACGAGGGCCGCATACGCCGCGCCGCAACCGAGCGCCACGCCCACGACCACGGTGAGCACGGTGGCCGCCGACGATTTCTTCTTCTTTTGAACGGCGGGCGCCGGCGCCTCGGTCAGCTCGATCTTGTCGACCGCCGGCGCCTCGGCCGCTTTCTCCTCCACCGGTTCGGTGGTCAGCGGTTGCGCCAATGGCAGAATGGGCTTCGCCACCGGCTTCGAGACGGGCGCCTCCGCGCCTTCCGAGGGCAACGTCGGCGCGGCCGGCCTTTGCGACGGCACCGGCGGCCTTTGCGACGGCGTCACCGGGGGCGGCCTTTGCGACAGCGCGGGCGGCCGCATCGAGGGGACCGACGTGCGCATGCTCGCCTCGCCCTCGTACCCCTCGCTCATCGGGGGCGCATCGTCCTCGCCCTCGGCCGGGGGCCCCATCTCCCACAATGCTTCGTCGATCGCCGCGGCGAGCTCCTGCCCGGTCTGATATCGATTCGCCGGGACCTTTTCGAGCAGCTTCCGCGCGACCGCCTCGAGCGGCGCGGGCACCGTCACGCCCGGGCAGCGCTCGGAGATCGCCAGCGGCGGCTGGAACCGGTGCTGCATGAAGAGCTCGACGGGGTTCACCGCGGTGAACGGGTGTTTGCCCGAGAGCATCTCGTAGAACATCAGCCCGAGCGCATAGAGATCGCTGCGCGCGTCCACCGCGTCCATGCCGTCGGCCGCCTCGGGCGAGAGATACGCGATCGTCCCGAAGATCGTGCCGGCGACGGTGAGGGTGCCGTACTCGTCCTCGTCCCCGATCGAGGCGCGCGAGTCTTGCCGCTCCCGGTCGCCCGCGGAGAGCTCGTTGACCTTCACCTTCGCGAGGCCGAGGTCGATGATCTTCACGGTCTCGGCCGGGCCGTCGACGACCATGATGTTGCGCGGCTTGAGATCGCGATGGACGATGTCGAGGCGGTGGATGGCGTCGAGGGCCGAGGCGAGCTGCCGCGTCAAGCGCGCGGCGCGGCGCGGCGGAAGCGGGCCGTCTTGCAAGAGCTGATGGAGCGTCTTGCCCTTGACGTACTCGATGACGAGGAAGTAGCTCCCATCGGGCAGCTTGCCGAAATCGGTCGCGCTCGCGACGTTCGGGTGCTGGATGTGCGCGCCTGCGATCGCCTCCCGCTCGAAACGCTTGACGAGCTCCGGGAGGTTTTCCGTCTCCGGGTGAAGGATCTTGATCGCGATGCGCTTCTTCAGCAGCAGGTGCTCGCCGCGGTAGACCGCGCCCATCCCGCCCATCGCGATGAGCTCGCGGATGCGGTACCGATCCGAGATCACCCGGTCGATCATGCCGCGTGCGCGGTCTTGGGCTGCCCGGTCCGCCTGCGCTGTGCCGCCTTGGGGTTGCTTGGAGGTCATGTCGGGAGCGAGATCGAGCGTGTGGATCGACCTCGGGTATCGAGGTCGACGATACGGTACCTGCTCGGCGCGCGGCCGCCTAGAGGGATCGATGTAGGGTTCCCGTCTCGAACGATCTCACCGCACCGGGAAGGCTTCCCGACCAGCCAACCTCGGCCTAAGATCGGCCCGCACGCCTCCGCGCCCATGCATGCCAATACCAGCGCGCCCACCCTCGGCTTCCTCACGCTGACGGCCTTCGTCGCCGCGTGTGCGAGCGCGCCGCATCCCGCACGACCGCAGGACGGGAGCGCAAAGGCATCGCCGTCGCGCGTGGCGCAGCGCGGCGCGCCCGAATCCCCCGCGGGCCCTGGCGTCGCCGCGAACCCTCCGAGCGCGCCGCTCGCGGACGATTCGCCGTCGGGCGCGTTCCGCGGCGCGAGCCCCTTCGAGGCGCCGCCTTCGGGCCCGCGGCCCTTGCTCGCGCCGACGCCCCCGCGCCCGCCGGGCACGGATCCGACACCCAAAGATCAGGCGGAGGCCGCGGCCGCGTGCAGGGCGATCACGAAGTGCGGCGTGTGCAACAACTGGGGATATTGCGGCTTCTGCCTGTCGACGAACCAATGCGTCCCGAAGGACCGCAACGGCCCCTACCCGGGCACTTGCGCGTCCGGTTTTTCGCCGTCGGATTGCCCGATGTCGCTTTACCTCGAAGCGGAAGAGGCGAACATCCGCGAGCGCCTCGGCCAGCTCGTCGGCAAGCTTTCGCCCGAGGGCATGCCCCTCGACCGGAAGGCCGAGAGCCCCGGGGTCCTGCGAATCCCCGTGCGCCGCGGCCGCTGTTACGGGCTCGTCTTTCGAGGCAGCTACGACGTCGACGGCTCGATCGACGCCGAGACGGCCGTGGAGGCAAAGTTTTTCGATGATGGCGGTATCTGGGTCCCGGTCTATCGCGAAGTCTCGGCGATCACGCCATTTTGCCCCCAGGAAGACGGGCGCATCGTTCTTCGCGTGACGCCCCGGAACACGACACGAGGGAGTTGGCGCGCCCAGCTCTTCAGCGCGCCGATCACGGAGGAGGCGCTCGAAGCGCAACGAGAGCGTTACGAGGCCGAGCGCCTCGCCCTCGCGTTGCGGCACTCCTGCGGCTACTGCGCGCGGGTGCACCTCAGCTGCTTTCTCTCGGGGGAGCCGCAGTGCGACGCTCGGTACGTGGCATGTCTCGGCGGCTTCGGCTTCACGCCGGACGATTGCGAGCGCGGGGACGTGCCCAGGAAAAAACCCGAGCCGAAGCCGCTCGAAGCGCAAAAGGTTTGCTCGCCGGACGAGCCCAAAGGTTGAGGGAAAACGGGAGGGAAACGATGCGGATCCGCGATCTGCTGGGAATCGAGCTCGACATCATCCAGGCGCCCATGGCCGGTGTCCAGGGGAGCCGGCTCGCCATCGCTGTATCGAATGCAGGCGGGCTCGGCTCCCTCCCCTGCGCGACGCTCGGGCCCGACGCGCTACGCCGCGAGCTCCAGGCGCTCCGGAGCGGGACGAACAAGCCTTTCAACGTCAACTTTTTCTGCCACACGCCGATCACGCCGGACCCCACGGCGGAAGCTCGTTATCGGGGGATGCTGGAGCCCTTTTACAAAGAGCTCGGGCTCGACCCGAGCCTCGCCCCCGCGGGCGCCGGGCGCGCGCCCTTCACGCACGAGGTGGCCGACATCGTCGCCGAATTCGCGCCGCCCGTGGTGAGCTTCCATTTCGGATTGCCTTCCGCTGATTTGCTCGCGCGGGTCAAAGGTTGGGGCTCCAAGGTTCTCTCGTCGGCCACGACCGCCTTCGAGGCGCGCTGGCTCGAAGCCCACGGCGCGGACGTGATCATCGCCCAGGGCCTCGAAGCGGGCGGGCACCGCGGCCATTTCCTGAGCGATGATCTCACCGAGCAGATGGGCACGTTCGCGCTCGTGCCGCAGATCATCGACGCGGTGAAGGTGCCCGTCGTCGCGGCCGGCGGCATCGCCGATGCGCGCAGCGTCCGCGCGGCGATGGCGCTCGGCGCGGCCGGCGTGCAGGTCGGGACCGCATATCTCCTTTGCCCCGAGGCCGATACGAGCGCCGTGCATCGCGCCGCGCTGAAGAGCCCCGCGGGTCACCACACCGCCCTCACCAACCTGTTTTCGGGACGACCTGCGCGCGGCATCGTGAATCGGCTCATGCGCGAGCTCGGCCCCATGAATCCCGCCGCGCCGCCGTTCCCGTGGGCGGCCGCGGCCGTCGCGCCCTTGCGCGCCCGGGCCGAGCGCGATGGCAGCGGAGATTTTTCCCCGCTCTGGGCCGGCCAGAATACGAGCACGATCGCCGAGGTCGACGCCGCCACGTTGACGCGCGCGCTCGCCCCGCTCGACGCACGTCGGGAAATCCGATAGCCTCGAATGATGCGTGATAGTAGCGTTGGTTCGATTTCGCGCGCGCCCCGGCGCGCAGGCGTTTTCCTCGCGGCCGCGGCGCTCGTTTCGTGCTGGAGCTCCTTCGCGGCGGCCGAACAGTTCGTCGTGGTCGACGAGACGTACGAGCATACGCCCGACATGCCGGACTCCCATTACCGCGTCGAGCCGCGCCCCGGGACGCCCTCGAACTGGAAGAGCCCGATCGATTACACCACGGGCACGGCGCACATGCACCTCGAGGTCTACACGAAGCCGACGGACACGCCCACGCGTTTCCAGGCCTGCTTCGAGGCGCAGCCGACGTATGCGTGCGTCGGGCAGGCTCCGGCGTACACGACCGTGGGCGTCTACGACTGGGCGACGAAGTTCTCGGATTTCTGGTCGCCACCCGGCACCGCCGTCGACTGGACCCTCGGGTCGGGTAAAATTGCGCTCATCCTGAAGGACACGCAGAATGGAAAACCCTCGGCGGACAACGTCGGCGCCGAGACGGCTGCGCTGTACATGCCCACGAAGGTGCGGTTCGTCGTGACAATCGTTTCCGAGGGAAGCACCTACGTGCCGCCCGCGCCGGTGGAAATGGACGCGGGCGTCCCCGACGACGCCGGCGCGGGCTCCTCGACGGGCGCAGGTGGGAGCGGCGGAAGCGGCGGCAATGGCAGCGGCGGCAATGGCGGCGCGGGTGGCGATCCCGTGAACGTCCACCCGGTGAACGATTCCGGATGCTCATTCTCGATGGGGAATGGCGCCGCGCAGGGTGCCTGGCTCCTCCTCGCGGCGCCTGCGCTTCTGGCGATGCGAACCCGCCGGAAGCGGTCCCGGTGAGGTGGGATCAAGGATGAAGTTTTTCGTGTTTCGCCAGCATCTCGACGAATTGCATGATGCGCTTCTGACGCGTCTCGGGTTTCTTCGCGGTCTGAATACGAAATAACACGGCGTAGCGGTTCGTCGCGTCGAGCGTGGCGAAGAACGCGGCTGCGCCGGGGTTTTTCGCGAAGGCGTCCGATAGATCGGGCGGCACGGTGGCGCGGCTCGGCGAGTCGTAGGCCTGGTCCCAGCGGCCGTCCCGCTTCGCGCGCTCGACCTCCGCGAGGCCCGGCGGCTGCATCTCGCCGGACGCGATGAGGGCGAGCGCCTTCTCCCGATTGATCTTCGACCAAATGCTCTTCGGTCCGCGCGGCGTGAACTTCTGGAGCCACGCCGCCTCGTCGAAGCTCTGCTTCTGTCCGTCGATCCAGCCCCACACGAGCGCCACGTCGACGGCCTCCAGATAGGTCACCGACGCGACGCCCGAGGCCTTCTTCGCGAGCTTGAGCCACACGCCGCGCGACGAGGCGTGGTTCGAGGCGAGCCACGTCGACCACGCGCGCGGGTGCTCGAATGCGACGATGGGCATGTCCCCCGCGGGGGTCGCCTTTGCCGCCGTCTTCTTGGGCGTCGTCGTTTTGGCCGTCGTCTTGTTCGCTACCGTCTTTTTCATGCGAATCGTCCGCTCCCGCACTCCGAGCGTCCCACTCTACGGGAAGCAAGGTTTGGAAGACAAGACCCGCGAAGGATCATGGGTAGCCTTTTGCTGTGAGGTCGACGATCTTCCTGGCGATACCCGCGGCCCGAACCTCGACGATGTGCGCGTTGCTGCTTTCCGCCGTATCGTGCGGGAAGCAGCCAATGGCGGCGGACCCCCTACGAGCGGCAACACGTCGGCCTGCTCCTCAGGCTCGCGCCTCATGCGGTGGACAGCACCCACGGTGCCCTCCTCTCGCTCGGCGCGCGTATCGGCTACTGCGCGCGGCCGCCCGACGAGGTGTGGCACTGCGTCGATTTTACTTGAGCTCGTCGCGCGCCTTGCACGCGTCCTCGTTTTCTTCCTGGCAGCCGCGGTCGTACAGCTTGCGCGCCCTCTCCGGATCCCGCTCGACCCGGTCGCCCTCTGCAAACGCCTTGCCCGCCGTCATGCAGCCTTGCGACGCGCCGAGGTTGCAGGCGCTCTCGTAATAGGAGACCGCCGACGGCCAATCGGCCACGACGGCGTCGTTGCCGCTCTCGTAGGCCATGGCCACGTGCAGGCACGCCGTGCTCACGTCGCCCCCGCAGGCTCTTTTATAGAGCTCCATCGAGCGAACGAGGTTGCGGGCGACGCCCATCCCATGGTGGTACATCACGCCGAGGCCGTTGCAGCTCGCCGCATACCCGCCGAAGCACCCCTTCTCGAAGGCCGCGAACGCGCGCTTGTTGTTGTCCCCCTGCTTGTCCTTCGGCGTCATCAGCGCGAGCCCGAGCGCATGGCAGCTCGCGAGGTCATTTTTCTGGCACCCCTCCTCGTGCCTGGTGATCTCGTCCGAACGCTCGCCATTGCCGGCGCCGTGGATGAACACCATGTGGCCCTTGTCCGGCGTCGCATCGGGCGCGGGGGGCGGCGGCGTGGACGGCGGGGAGGGATCTGCTCCGCAGCCGGCAAGCAGGGCCGATGCGGAGAGCAGGAGCAGGAAGCGCTGGGTCACAGGGTGAATCTACCAACCCTCGCAGCGTGTGGAAAGAGGCGGTCACGATATCAAGGCATCATTTCGGGCGGAACTTCTGCACGCGTCGCCCCACCTGCTCGACCACGTACACGCTGCCGTCCGGCCCGACGGTGATATCGTGCCCCGTGTCGAACTGCCCTTCCTCGCGGCCGAAGCTGCCCCAGCTCGTGATCACCTTGCCGTCACGATCGAGCTCGAGCGCGCGCCCCGACGGCGCGTCTTCGAGCTGGTCGCCGCCGTCGATCACGAAGACGTGCCCGTTCGGGGCCACCTCGACCCCCCAGGGCCGCCCGATCTCGGGCCCGCTCCAGACGTCGACGAGCGTGCCTTCGAGGTCGAAGATCTGGAGCCGCGCATTGCCACGATCCGCGACGTACACGCGGTCCTTTCCGTCGGACGCGATGCCGTGCGGAATGTCGAAATGCCCCGGCTCGCTCCCCGGATCGCCCCACGCGTCGAGGAACATGCCCCGCGCATCGAACCGCGCCACGCGGGTGTTTTCGTATCCATCCGAAACATAGAGCTCGCCGTTCGGCGTGAGGAACACGTCGGTGGGTTTGCCGAACTCGTCGGGCGGGCTGCCGCACGCGACGACGAGCGCCGGGAGGAACAGGAAAAACCGAGGTCTCATTCGTGCCCCCTGCCGATGGTCTGGAGGAGCGCGCCGTCGTGGCTGAACTCGAAGATCTGATCGAGCCCGACGTCGGTCACCCAGACGTGGTCGTTCTTGTCGACGCCGAGCCCGTGCGGCACGAGGAAGACGTTTTCCCCCCACGAGGCGAGCACCTCGCCCGAATCGGCCTCGACCATCCAGATCGTGGGTTTGTCGATGATCTCTTCGTTTCCCCAGCCCCGATCCGCGCGGTGGAACACGAAGACGTGGTTGTGCGAGTCGACGCCGACCCCGACGGCCTCGCCGAGGGTCTGTCCGGCCGGCGGCTTCAACCATTGGGGCACGACCTCGTAAGCCGCCGCGGGGGCGCTCGTGGAGCGCGGGGTGGGCTCGTCCGCGCAGCCCGCGCCCGCGGCGAGGCTCCCGACGAGCGCGGCGAACACGAAGATACGCGGCGTTTCGCTTGTACGTCTCATGAACGATCGACCTCCTCCGGGCAGAGGAGCAGACCTCGGCGGCCGGGGCCATCTCCTGCTTGTGAAGCGAGAGCTTCCTCGGTACGCTCTGAGGGCGACGCAGGCCGGTGCTTGCGCGCTTTTCCGCGAATCCCCCGAGGGAGGTTGGTGCGTGTTCTGTCCGACCTGTGGTACGCCGAACGCCGATGGCGCGCCCACGTGCATCAAGTGCGGCAATCGCCTCCAGGGAGCAGCTCCCCAGGGATGGGGCGCGCCGCCGCAAGGATATCCCGGCGCGCCGCAGCCCGGCTGGGGCGCCCCGCCGCAGCAGGGCTGGGGGCCGCCGCCGCAAGGGTTCGGCAACTACGCGGCCCCCGCCCAGTTCGGCATGGTGCCGACGGCGCACAGCGGGATGGTCGGCCCGAAGGGCACGACGCGGGACCCGACGATGGTCCTCATTTTCAGCTTCTTTTGCTTCTACGGCGTGTACGTCGCGTGGGCCATGCTGAGCGAGCTGCAGGCCTACACGCAGGACGACAACTTCAAGCCGTGGAAGATCTTCATTCCGATCTACAACCTGTTCTTCTGGCACAGCGAGGTGCCGGAGCAGGTGAGCAAGGCCAAACGAATGGCGGGCTGTCCGAACCCGTACGCGAACGGGTTCTACGAGCACGCGAACGTCGCCCTGTACTCGCTCGCCAAGGACCTGAACGAGGTCTGGAAGTGTAGCCCCTAGATCAAGGCTCGCGGCGCTGCGGCGGAGGCGGCGATGCCGTCGCGGCGCCGCGCTGCGCGAGGAGCGAATCGAGCTCGCTGCGGAGGAGCTCGGGCATGGGGTGGCGGTGTGGCTCGGCCACCCATCGGACCATCGCGCTGACGATGAGCTCCTGCAGGAAAGCAAACGACAGATCGCCCGTGCGCTCCACGAGATCGGCGATGACCGCGGCGTCGAGGCGCAGCTCGGGTTCGAGGCGCTCGTTCCAGCGCTCGAAATAACGGCGTCGCTCGGACGTCGCCGGAGGTTCGAAGCGATAGACGCGGTCGAAGCGGCTCGGACGGTCGACGAGGGCCGGATCGAGCTCTTCGGGGTGATTGCTCGTCGCGAGCGTCAAGATCCCGGTATCGCCGCTGAGGCCGTCGAGATCCTCGAGCAGCGCGGAAAGGGCGGTGCCGCGGACGAGGACGTCGAGATCCTCGAGCACGAGCGCGCAGGGCGCGGCCCGCTTGGCCTTGGAGAACACGGTCGCGACGCTCTGCTCGACCTCGCCATACCGCGACTGAAAGCTCCGGACGACGAGGCAAGGTAGCCCGAGCTCGCGCAAGAGCACGCGGATGCAAGCGGTCTTTCCGTTTCCAGGGGGCCCGGCGAAGAGCAGTCCGCGCTTGTACGCGATGCCGTATTTCGCATAGGTCTCGCGACTCGAAATGAAATGGCGCACGTCACCGCGGATGCATTCGAAAAACCCCGGGGGGAAAACGAGGTCCTCGGCGCGAGCGTTCTGGATCGCCGTGAAACCGGACCGATCCCGGCTCCAGCACCCGTTCGAAAACACGAGCGCCGCGTTCGGGGGGAGCGCGCAGAAATCGGCCAGGGCCGTCGCGAACGCACGCGCCGTGTCCATGTTCTCCGCCACGATGAAATGGGTAAATGTGTTCGAACGGTCGTGCGTATAGTCTATCCTGATCGCCTCGAGCGCGTGCCCCTCCCACATGACGCGGAGCCACGAGGTCCCGTGCTCGTGTTCGATTCGGCCGCGCTGGGCCCAGCGAACGCCGGCGTCGTTGCGGATGTCCTCGCGAAACGTCGCCTCGCAGCGCCCGGCGCGCGCGAAGGAAAGGAGGTCGATCTCGTTGCCCAGCAATTCGAGGACGGCACGCGGCCTCGCCCAGGCTTCGAGCTCTCGCCCCAGGTGATAACCGATCGCGTTGCTGCGAAGCTCGAGCGCGCGCTGCAAGAACATCGGATCCAGATCCAAAGAGGACCTCCTTCCCTCCCGCGGGAGCACCCTCCACGGTTTGTCGCCGGCGGCCTCGCGCGGCACTTGCATCGCGCCACGATCCGCGCCAAAAAGCCCCCATGTTGACGATCTACGGATGCAAGGGATGCGGCTCGGTCGTTGTCGAGGCCGCGTGTGATCTCCTCGGAGAAACCTACGAGCGCCGGGAGGTCGAGCCCTGGACGCCGGGCCCTGCGCTCGACGAGCTACGCGCGCTGAATCCTCTCGCGCAGGTGCCCACGGTCGTGCTGCAGGACGGCACGGTCTTCACCGAGAGCGCGGCCATTCTCCTCTGGCTCCTCGAGCGCCACCCGGAAACGAAGCTCGCCCCGCCGCCCGGCGACCCGAAACGGCCGGTGTTCTTGCGCTGGCTCGTGTATTTCGTGTCCAGCATCTATCCGATGTACACCGTCGGCGATTTCCCCGCGCGGTGGGTGAAGGACGAGGGCGCGCAGAAGGAGCTCAAGGCGGCGACCGTGCAGCGGACGCTCGATTGCTGGCGCGCGATCGAGCAGGGGATTTCGCCTGGCACCTATTTGCTGGGCGAGACCATGACGATCCTCGACGTGTACGCGGCGATGATGTCCCGCTGGCGCCCCGGGCGCGAGAAAATTCGCGAGGTCGCGCCGCGCTGCATCGCCGCCGCGGAGCGGGCCGAGACGAACCCGATCGTGGCGCGGGTCTTCACGCAATTTCCGAACGCGACCAGCTAACGCCTTGCGGACGCCCACGCCGGGCCCCACGCGATGCGCGGAGGCCCCATGCCCGAGAAAAAGACCATCGAGCGAGCCCGGCAGGACCAGCGCGAGGGCAAGGCGCCGAGCACGCAGGCCGGCGAGTTCGTCCGCGAGGAAATCGAGCACGTCAAGGAGGGCAAGCACGGGGTGAAAAACCCCAAGCAAGCCATTGCGATCGCCCTGTCCAAGGCGCGCCGCGCCGGCGTGGCCGTGCCGCCGCCCGCGCCGGGCAAAGCCAAGGCGCGGACGCGGCGGCAAGCCAAACGTGATCTCGAAAAAGGGAAGAAAGAAGGCCCGCTCCGCAAGAAGGCGGCCTGACGGTCACGCGATCGCCGCCCGACCCTCCGTCCCCTTCGCGCCCTCGCCGCCCTTCGCGCCGAGCCGCGCGCGCCGAAGCACGCCCACGGACACCACGATTGCGACCAGGGTCAAGAGCAGTCCGCCCAGCGTCCCCGGCCGCCCAGCCTCCTTGAGGCCCGTGAACAGGACCCGCGTGACCTCCGCGTCGGGCACACGCGCCGAATCTTCGAGGAAAGACATCACCGCGCCGACATTCGTCCAGACCCCGGCAATCGTGGCGATCAGCGTCGTCACCGAAAGCGCCGCGGTGAACGCGAGTTTGTCGCGGTCGGGCGCCGCCGCATATCGCACGGCCGCGCCGACGGCCGCACAGCCGGCGGCGAGGACCGTCCACATCCCGAACCCACCCTCGCACATGAACTGAACCAGGCTGAAACCACTCATGGCTCGCTCCTTTCGTTTCATTCCGGACAGCCTCTTCGCCGTCCTTTCATGAGCAGAGAACACGAGCCCCCGGCAGGCGTGACAGGGCGCGGTCGATTTTTCTCGATGCGCCTCGCCGCGGCCTCGAAGCCCACGGGCCGACGCCCGGAACGGGCTTGCTCCTCCGGGCCCGGTGCAGGTAGCCTCGGGGAACCATGTCGATCGATCCGGCCCGCCTCGCACGCATCCGCGCGCGTCTCCTCGCCGCAGCGACCCTCACCACGGCGGCCGCCGGGTGCGCCAAGCCGATCATCAACGATCGGATGGGCGGCCCGCCCGAGGAGACGATCAACGAGCGGCGCCCCGAGCCGGAGCCCACGGACAACGAGCCCCCCGCGGCCCCGACGGCGGAGCCCACGCCGACGGCGCCCGACACGAGCAAACCGACGATCCACCACGTCAACACGCCGCCCTCGGACACCGGCGCCAAGCTCACCCCGCCGGATCCCGGCCAGACGATCAATACGGCGCCGAACCAGCGCTGACCCGGACAAACGCCGCCCATGCGAACGCCGGTTCCCCTCGGGACGACGGAGCGGCTCTTCGGCACGCTCCACCGTCGCATGCTGGATCGCGGCTACGAGGTGCCGCCGTGGGATCGTTTGAGGGCCGATGATCTCGACGCCGAGGACGTGGAGATCGCCCGGAGCGCGTGGGCGGCGCGGACGGTCGCCGAGTACCGCTCGATGATCGTGTTCGGCGAGCTCATCGCGCGGTTCGCCGAGGTGGGCCTGCCCCTCGAAGTGACGACCGCCGCGTCGCGCCTGCTCTCCGACGAGGCCCGCCACACCGAGCTCTGCGCGCGCGTCGCCGACGCGCTCGGCGGGCACGCGGGGTTCACTTTGAAGCCGAACGATCTGCGCCTCCACCGGAACGACCTGCCCGCGCACCTCTTCGTGGCGCGCTGGACGACGTCGATGTTCTGCGTGGGCGAGTCGGCCTCGGTCGCCATTCTGCGGGTCCTTCTGGCCCACGCGAAAAATCCATGTATCGAGGCGGTGCTCCGGATCCTGCTCCGCGACGAGATCCTGCACGACCGCTTCGGCTGGGCGCTCGCGCGCCTCGTGCTGCCGCGGCTCACGGACGACGAGCAGGAATGGCTGGCGGCCGACCTCGCGCAAACGTTCGCCCACTACGATCGCGCGCACGGCGCCTCCGATTCCGATGCGGAGGACGAGCTCTGCGGCGACCTCGGCCTCGCGCCCGCGCGCGCCCGCAGCGAGGCTTTCCATCGCCGGATCGATACGGTGATCCTCCCGTCGCTCGCGGGCCTCGGCGTACCCGCCTACGAGGCGTGGCTCCTTCGAACCGAGGTCTGAATCACTTGCCGCGCATGCAGATCTTGATGGCCTCGCGGAGGTGACTGACCGTCCGCGCGCCGGCAAATCCGGCGCCGAGCGAGATCAAGGTCTGCGCCACGGCCGGCCGGATGCCCGTCACGATGCTCTGCGCGCCGAGGAGCTGGATCGAATGAATGATCCGCACCACGTGATCGGCCGTCGCCTCGTCGACGCTCTCCACGCCGGTCAGGTCGAGGATCGCATGATGCGCCGCGTGCGCCACCACGGCGGAGAGCATACGCCCGGTGATCTCCGAGGCGCGCGCCTCGTCGAGCCTCCCCACCACGGGGAGCGCGAGCACGCCGTCCCATACCTGGATGATCGGCGCGGACATCGCGTGAATGGCCGTGCGCTGCTCCTCGATGATCGCGAGCTTCTCCTCGAGCTCGAGCTCGCGACGCTTGAAATCGTCGATGTCCTGGAAGGCTCCGATCAGCCGGATCACCTGGCCGTCCTCGAACACCGGATGCCCCGAGGCGCGCACCCACAGGCGTTTTCCCGTCGCTGTGAGGATCTGCAGTTCCAGGTCGTACGCCTCGCCTCGCATGCATCCCTGCACAGCGGCGGTGATGATGGGAATCGCCTCGGGTGTATAGAAATTGATGGCCGTCTCGATGACCGGCCGAAACCCCGGGGGCACCTCGTGGATGCGGTAGGTCTCCTCGGTCCAGTAAAGGTCTCCGGTCCGGTTATCGACTTCCCAGCCGCCGACCCGGGCCGTCGCCTGCATCTTCTGCAGCACCTCCTCGCGCCTCCGGCTCACCACCGCGTCGCCCTGCTCGTGCGCCGCGCGTCCGGTCACATAAAACGCCTCGTCCTCGGCCACGTGCCGCAGCGCGAGGGCGACCGTCCGAGCGCTGAGGTCTCTATGCAAAAGCCGCTTCGTGACCCGGAGCGTCGTATCCCCCTCCCCGCCGCCCGCGAGAAAGGCGCGCACATCGGCGGTATCGTCGGGATGTACGATTGCAGAGAAGGGCTGCCCGAGGAGCGTCTCCACCAGGTACCCGAGCACGTCGCGAAACGCCTGGTTGGCGTGCACGAAGCGCCCCTCCCGATCCAGCACGGCGAGGAGGTCAGCGGAGGTCTGGAAGAAACGCTCGTAGGAAAGGGCGCGTACGTCTCGGGCGGTTCCCATGCGCCGATGGACATTGCGCAGATAGTAGAACCGTTGTCAATCGAGGCGTATCGAAAGATGGATCGTATCTACGCGATCTGTCACACGAAAGCACGCCAACCATTTGACGGAGAAACGAAGCGGAAGCTTGCTTTCTTTTCATAGTTCTTGTGTCGAGCACGGAAACGAGGCTATGTGGAAATTCGGGGCATGCGTCCCTGAAGGAGGCTCCTATGACCAAGACCTCGTTCGCAGCCGTATCGCGACGCGCGAAGGTAGCTGCTCTCACCGTGACGGCCGGAGCGGCGGCCGTGCTGCTCACAGGCTTCATCTCTTATCCCACGAACGGGTGGAAGGCCGTCGCCGAGCTGGAAATCGCCAAGCTGCCGGTCTGTTACGCGCTCGGGACCGACGCAATCGGGCGGGGCAATCTGCAGGGTGGCAAGAACACCTACGCAACCTGCTTCACGAGCGACGCGGAGCTCGCGGTCTATTTCCCGGGGACCCCCACCAATGGCCCGCCGAGCAGCACCGCGACCGGCACGGACGACTGGGCCGACTTCGTCGACGGCGTCTTCACCTCGAGCGGCTACACGTCGACGCAGCACCTGATGGGCAGCATCAGCATCGACGTCATCGACGACGACGACGCCACGATGACCTCGTACCTGCACGCGACGCACGTCCTCGCGGACGGCACGATCGACGTGGCCAATGGCACCTACGAAGACGAGGTCGTCCGCGTCAACGGCGCGTGGAAGATCAAGAAGCGCACGCTGAAGCTCATTACGTTCCTGAACCTCGGTACGCCCACCCCCTGAAAAACGCCATCAAGGCGCGGCGGGAGGGGGCAGCGCCGCGCCGATGGGCTCGGCGTGGACCTGCGTGTGCACGACGCGCCGCCGCTTCGCTCCGATATTGGCGACATCGAAATCGAACTTGATGCCAATCATGATGGCGTCCGGGGGCAGGTTCTGGTTCATCATGGGGTTCGACAATCGATCGTCATGCGCGCCGGGGATCGTGATGATGCTCGAGTTGCCACCGATCAGGGCCGGCTTGGGATTCGGAATGCCGTGCGCCGTGCCGTCGGGCATGGTGAGGCGGCTCCTCGTGCTGACGAAGACGCGCCCACCGCCCGCGAATGCAGTCGGCATCGGAAACACCCGTCCGGCGAATTTCTCTTTCACCGCGCGCGCAATACGCTCCCATTCTTTTCGATCGCCGCCCTTGGCCACGACGACCTCGACGGAGGCAATTTGTCCGCGCGCGTCGAGCGTGAGGAGGAAAGTGCTGTCGGATTCGGGGGGCGTGCTCGACGACCGGACCCCTTCGGCGATCGCCGACGCCAGGGTGCCAGCCGCGGGGAACCTCGCCTGCTCGGCGCTCCCGGCGAGGACGGCCTGGGCCGTGGGTCGAATGGGCGCGGGCGACGGCGCAGGCTCGTGGGGCATGGCGCCCGGGACCGCCCAGATCGGCGGACCGGCGAGCGCAGGCACGGCGCCCGCGCGCGGGAGTTCGTCCGGAGGTCCGTCGTAATCGGAAGGGGCGGTCGAGGCCGGCGCGGGGCTCGGGGAAGGCGCAGGATTCGACTCGGGCGGCGCGGGCGCGGGCGACGGCGAGGTCGCGCGCCGCGGCAGGACCGCCACGCGGGGCGGGGGCTCGGGGGCCGGCAGAGGCGTTTCCAGGGCGCCGCGCGGGGGCGACGAGGAAGCGGGCTCGATCGGGCGGAGGTCGATCCAGAGCTCGGGGGATCGCTCGAAGGCATGCCCGATCGTCGAGAGCTCGAGGGGGCGGGGCGGGAGGGCGCGCACGACGAGGAGCCCCGCCGCGTGCAGGACGAGCGCGGCGAGCAGCGAGAGCGGAATCCGGCTGCGTGCGGGAGGGCTCAAGGGGATGACCGTGCGTTGCGGGAGCGTGCCCGCGTATTCACGCGGGCGCAAGGATCTCGTTATCGAGGCGCCTGCGTCGTGGCCGAGACCCACCTCGTTCCCATGGAGCAGGGCAGCGTTCCGTCCGGCCGCAGGAGGGCCTGCCAATCCACGCGAAGGGCCTCTTCAAAGGCCGACACGCGGGCGGGCACCATTCGAGTGATGTCGTACGTCTCCCGGAACTGGGCGAGGACCTGGTCGGGCGTGCCCGACAAATCGACGAGGATGGGCTCGATCCGCACGTTCACGAAAGGCTGGAGCAGCTCCCGGAGCCCCTCTTCGCTGTAGGTCCGAAGGTCACCGATCGACGGCCCCTCGAAGGGCTCTTCGCGGAGGCGACGCACGAGCAGCGTCCACGCATCGTCGGTCGGCCCCGCGATACGGCCGCCCACCACGGCCGCGAAGGCGCCGCCGGGCCGCAAGACGCGCCGCACCTCGGCGAGGGCCTCCTCCACGGGGCGCATCAACATGAGCGCGAGGTGGCACGTGACGAGGTCGAACGAAGAATCCTCGAAGGGGAGTTCCTGCGCTCGCCCCTTCACGAGGGTCGCCTCCGGCCCGAGCCGCGCGCGCGCCGCCGCGAGCTCACCCTCGCTCATATCGATCCCCACGGCGCCCTGGATGCCGCGGGCTCGAAGCAGCGAGAGCAGCGCCCCGTCGCCGCACGCGAGATCGAGCACCCGATCGCCCGGCCGCGCATGCTCGGCGAGCCATTCGTAGGTCGAGGGTTTTCCGCGGAGGAACGCGCGCGACGTGGCCCCGGGGCGAACGTCGTGCCAGCGCTGGAGCCAGGTTTCGGAGGGATCCATGGCCGTTACATACCATGGAGCGCGCGGAGTCTGCTACCCTCGTCGGCCGTGGGAAAACTCTACGACAGCCTCGATGAGGAGCTCATCGGGTTCATCGGGCGGCAACACATGTTTTTCGTCGCCACGGCGCCGCTCGCCGGGGACGGATTCGTGAACCTCTCGCCGAAGGGGCACGATACGCTGCGCGTGCTCGGTCCGCGCACGCTCGGATACCTGGATTTCGCAGGGAGCGGCGTCGAGACGATCGCGCACGCCCGCGAGAACGGGCGCATCGTGGTGCTCTTCTGCGCATTCGAAGGACCGCCGCGTATCCTCCGCATTCACGGACGCGCCGAGGCCTTCGAGCCCAGCGACCCGCGATTCGCGGCCCTACGCGAGCACTTCGGGCCGCCGCGGCCCGGCGAGCGCGCGATTTTGCGTATCGAGGCCACGCGGATCGCGACGTCGTGCGGGTACGGCGTGCCTTTGTACGAGTTCGTCGAGGAACGGACCCAGCTCGCGGATTGGGCCGAGCACAAAGGGCCGGAGGGGATGCGCGAATACATGGAGAAAAAGAACGCGACGAGCCTCGACGGACTGCCGGGGCTCGACTTCGGAAAATCAGGTTGATCGCTCAACCGAGGCGCTCCCGCGCGAGCGCCGCCGCGTATGACTCGGGATCTCTTTCGATCACGAGCTGCCACGCCACGGCCGCCTGCTCCGCGCGCCCGAGCGACGCGAGCGTATCTCCCCAGGCGAGCAGGCCATCGCCTCCCTGCCCACGGAACACGTGCCGCGCGCCCTCCTCGAACCGCGCGAGCGCCTCCTCGAAGCGCCCTTCGCGGGCGTCGATGCGGCCGAGCAAAAAGAGCGCGTTGCGCCGCGACGACGCGCGTCTCGCGACCGCGTCGCCGCGGAGGACCGCGCGCCGCGCAGCCGCAGGGTCCCCCTCGGCGAGGCACAGGAAGGCCTCGGCGAAATGGTATTCGCTCCGGAAATCGTCCGGGAGGTCGGCCTCGCGCGCGAGGGCAAACCGAGCACGCGCCTCCGCGGCGCGCGCTTGCAAGGCGAGCACCCACGTCCCGTGCAGCGCTGCGCCCGTGCGGGCGAGCGGCTCGTCGGATTCGAGGGCCCGCCGCACATGCGCGAGCGACTCCTCCCAGCGGCCGAGGTTCGCCAGCGCCTCGGCCTCGTTGATGCACAGAATCGCGTCGTTCTGCGCGAGCGACCATGCCGCGCGGCGCGCGAGTGCTCGGGCGTAATGCCCGGACGCCACATCCACGCAGACGAGCAGGTTCACGACATAGAGGGCAAACTCGCCGCTCGGCTCCTCGAAGACGGGGACGTCGTCGATCGCGCGGGAGGCCTCCTCCATCCGGCCCTGATAGTACAGGACCATTGCGGTCTCGGCCTGCACGTAGGCCGCGGGCAGGCTCCGCCGCGATGCCGCGAGGAGTAGCCTCGATGTCGTGAACCACCCGCGGCCCCGCGCCTTCCGCGCATACGAAGACAGCTTGGCGGCGACTTCGTACGAGACGAACCGATCGCCCACGTAGGCCCCGGCCGCGACGAGCCCGGCGAAGAGCCAGGCCCCCACGAAGAGCTCGTAAAAACCTGCGTCATCCATGCGCGCGCCCGGGAGGGCGCGTCAGGGTACGGCAGGTCGCGCGGCCGAGACAAGGTCGATGTCGTCCTATGCGCTCGAGCCTCCCTTTCGCGCGGCCTGCGCCCGGTTCACGTAATCGTAGAGCGCCGGGTCGTATCCCTGCTGCGCCGCGAAGCCGGGCTCGTTCTTGTAGAGGTTTTCGAGCGACTGGCGAATGCCCGGGTTTCCCCCGGTGAACATCTCGATGAGCTCCGCCCAGCGCCCGGCGAGCGCCTGCACGGCCGGGTCCTCGGGCGGCGTGCCCTTCTCCATTTCCGCGCGGACCTTCGCGATGAGCGCCGGCCATTCCTCTTGCACGGCCTGCATCGCCTCCTCGCCGAACGCCTGCCGCCGCGCCTCGAGCTCCGCGAGCTGCTCCTTCGTGTAGTATTTATCGAACATGTTCATCACCTCGATCGTCTTCAAAAGTTCGTCGGCCGATACGCGCTCGCTCGCGGCCATCCAGGAAGCGAGCGCCTCCAGGCGACCGAGGAGCTTTCGGGTGAGCTCCATCTGTTCTTGCAAACGCGTGATGTGCATGCGGACGATGGAGAGCGGCGAAACGTCGGGCCGCGCGAGGAGATCCCGGATCTCGTCGAGCGACAGGCCGAGCTGCCTCAGCGATAAAATCTGCTGCAACCGGGCCACGTCTCCCTCCCCGTAAAGCCGGTATCCCGCGCGTGAATGGTCGGACGGCGAGAGGAGCCCTATCTCGTCGTACCAGTGGAGCGTCCGGACGGACGTCCCCGTGGCCTTCGCCAGCTCTCCCACCTTCCACGTGCGCTTCTTCGTGCCCTTGTCTTTGCGCTCTCCCGCAGTCACGAACCGGACTCTAGGCCCTCACGCGACGTGAGGGTCAAGGGGCCTTCGAGAAAAAGGAGGGGTAGTCGAATCCCCACGGGCCGAGGTACGCTTTGCCATGATCTCCCGCATCCTCCTTGGCTCCCTCGCTCTCCCTCTCCTCGCGGTCTCCCTCGCTGCCTCATGTGGCGGCAATGGCGGCTCCTCCGGCAGCGCCTCCTCGAACGCCACTGCATCCGGCGGCTCCGGCGGCACGGGCGCCGACCCCGGCGTCGGCGGATTCATCGCCGCGGGCGGCTCCGGCGGCGGCGAACCCGCGGTCTGCGATCCGCCCGACGTGCTCGTCGTGCTCGACAGGACGCTCACGATGCACAAGACCCCGGAGGGCGGGACACCCAACGACGGGCCTGATTACAAGAGCTCGAAATGGTTCCAGGCCATCACGGCCATCGAGCAGCTCGTCGCGCCTCCCCTCGACAAAGGCATTCGGTTCGGCGTCGAGCTCTGGCCCAAAGACCCGGGCGGCGGCACCTGCATCACCCTCGCCGAGCGCGTGCTCGATACGAAGCAAGCGACGAACCCCACCTGCCAGGAGGGCGAGGTCCTGATCTCGCCGGGGCTCGATCAAGGCACGGCCATTCAAGCGCTCCTCGATCCGGCCACGACCACGCTCTGCACGACGACGCCCACCGGCAACGCGCTGCTCACCGCCGAGCAGCACCTCCAGGAAATCGCCGCCGCTGGGCGCGAGCAATACGTCGTGCTCGTGACCGACGGCGCGGACTGGGACCAGTCCTGCCCCGACCCGAATCCCTTGCCCATCGCGCAGGCCCTCATGAAAAAGGGCATCAGGACGTACATCGTCGGCTTCTCGGCCACCGGTGACATCCAGCCCGGCGGCGTCGGCGCCGAGTTCCTCAACAACATGGCCTGCGCCGGCGGCACCGCGAAGGGGTTCCCCGCTCCCTGCGCCGACGACGGCAATGGAAACTTCACCGCCACCGATCCCACGGGCACGTCGCTCTACCTCAAGGCCGGCAACGCGACCGAGCTCGCGCTCGCGCTCAAGTCGATTGGCGGCAAGCTCTGCTGCAATTGCGGCGATACGTGTGATCCCCCCGAAATCCTCATCGCCCTCGACCGCACGCTCACGATGCACAAGACCCCGAACGGCGATACGCCCGCCGACGGGCCCGATTACCCGAGCAGCAAGTGGTACCAGGCCGTCACCGCGATCGAGAAGATGGTGGCCCCACCCCGCGACAAGCACGCGCGTTACGGCCTCGAGCTCTGGCCCCGCGATCCGGGCGGCGAGACGTGCATCACGCTCGCCGAGCGGGTCACGAACGCGAAGCAGGCGACGAATCCATTCTGCGAGAGCGGCGAGATCGTCGTGCCTCCCGCCCTCGGGAGCGGCGCGGCCATCCAGCAATACCTCGATCCGGCCACCACCCGCATCTGCATCAGCACGCCCACGGGTGAGGCCCTCTTCACGGCCACGGACCACCTCCTCAAGAGCGTCACGCCCGGCCGCGACCAATACGTCGTGCTCGTGACCGACGGCGCGGACTGGGACCAGTCCTGCCCCGATCCGAGCCCGCTTCCCATCGTGCAGCAGCTCGCGGCTTCGGGGATCCGCACCTTCGTGGTGGGCTTCTCGGCGGAGGGCGCCATTCAGCCGGGCGGCGTTGGCGCCGCGTTCCTCAACGACATGGCCTGCGCGGGGCAGACGGCCAAGGGGTTCCCGGCGGGATGCCAGGAAGGGCCCGGCGGCTTCGTCGCCAAGGATCCGAATGGCGAGGTCCTCTACTTGCAGGCGAGCGACGCCGCAGGCCTCGACAAGGCGCTCTCCGGCGTGGCCGACGGCCTTTGCTGCGACTGCGTCAAATGACGCGGTGCCGAAAGACCGTCCTCCCCTCCCTCCTTATTATCGACATCAACTGAGCGCCCCCCCGCGCCCGTCGCGATCGAGCACGACCGGGCAGGCGCGACACCGCTCTTTGTCGACAAATTTCAACCCAAGTAGAATCCGCCAATACGAGCGCATTGCCTCGGTGCGCCTCGGTTCGCCCCGAAGATGCCGTACACGCGTCGAAAGTTCGACGTTCATGCAATTGACTCAAATTGCTCTTGAAAGGCGAACCCATTTCTGTAGGATACACTTGGGCTCAGAATTTACTCGTGCCCGGATCGTACGGTCGCCGGTGGCGAACGTAATGACCTCCTTTTGTGCCGATGCGGCGCTCTCGGCTTGATCGCCCCATCGAGAAAGAGGCGCCATGTCCACGAAGCTCTCTCCGGGCGAACGGCATTCACCCTCACAGGAGAACGAGGCGCGGACCCTGATTCCGCGTCGCCGCCTCGGGACGACGCTTGGTTTTGCGGCCGCCCTCGCGACGCTCGCGGCGCCGGCGGCGGCCGAGGCCTCCTCCTCCTTTGCGCTCTTCGAGAGTGGTCAGGTACGACCGCTCGCTCTCTCTCCTGACGGAAACAGGCTCTATGCGGTCAACACCCCCGACAACCGTCTGGAGGTTTTCCACGTCACGAGCCTGGGCCTCGTTCATCTCGGCTCCGTCACCGTGGGCCTCGAGCCCGTCGCGGTCGCGGCGCGGAGCAATGACGAGGTGTGGGTGGTCAATCATCTCTCCGATAGCGTCAGCGTGGTCGACGTGACGCCCGGCTTCGCGCCGCGCGTCGTGCGGACGCTGCTCGTCGGCGATGAGCCGCGCGACATCGTGTTTGGCGGACCCGGCAAACGTCGCGCCTTCATCACGACGGCCCACCGCGGTCAGAACGTTCCTTTTGATCCTCAGCTCACGACCCCCGGTATCGGCCGGGCCGACGTCTGGGTCTTCGACGCGACGAATCTCGGCCCGAACACACTCGGAGGCGCTCCCCTCAACATCATCACTTTGTTCACCGACACGCCGCGCGCGCTCGCGGTGAGCCCGGACGGGTCGCGCGTGTACGCCGCCGGCTTTCACACCGGCAATCGAACGACGTCCATTCACAGGGACCTCGTGGCCCAGCTCGGAGGTCTGCCGGCCCCGAGGACCGACTCCCTCGGCGTGGAGCAGGCGCCCACCGCGCTCATCATCAAATACGACGGCGAGCACTGGGTCGACTACGAAGGCGATACCTGGGACGCGGCCGTCAACTTCTCCCTCCCCGACAAGGACGTCTTCGTCATCGACGCCACCGCGAACCCGCCGGCCCAGCTCCCGGGCTCTTCGGGCTTTTATTCCGGCGTCGGCACGATCCTCTTCAACATGATCGTCAACCCGGCGAACGGAAAAGTCTACGTCACGAATACCGAGGCGAACAACCTCCAGCGGTTCGAGGGACCGGGGACGTTCGCCGGCTCGACCGTGCGTGGCCACCTCCACGAGTCCCGGATCACGGTCCTCGGCAATGGCACCGTGACCCCGCGGCACCTCAACAAGCACATCGATTACAACGCGCCCGTCGCGCCGCTCCCGAACCCCACGAACGCGAAGAGCCTCGCGACCCCGGTCGGGATGGCCATCACGAAAAACGGCCAGAAGCTCTACGTGGCGGCGCTCGGCTCGAGCAAGATCGGCATCTTCGACACGGCGCAGATCGAGAACGATACCTTCGTCCCGAGCGCGTCGAGCCACATCGTCCTCGACGACGGCGGCGAGCCCGTGGGGCCGACGGGCCTCGTGCTCGACGAAGCGCGCAATCGGCTCTACGTGCTCACGCGCTTCGACAACAAGATCGCCGTCGTCAACCCCGCGACGAAGACCGTGATCGCGCGCGTCCCGATGTACAACCCCGAGCCCCCGAGCGTCACCGAGGGCCGGCAATACCTCTACGACGCCCGGTTCAGCTCCAGCAACGGCGAGTCGTCCTGCGCGAGCTGCCACGTGTTCGGCGATTTCGACAGCCTCGCCTGGGACCTCGGCAATCCGGACGAGACCACGATCCCGCTTCCGGGGCCGGTTCGCCTCGCTTTGCCGGAGTTCTTCCAGACGTTCGACAACCTCGACTCCCTCAAGGGCCCCATGACCACGCAGAGCCTGCGCGGCATGGCGAACCACGGCCCCATGCACTGGCGCGGCGACCGCACCATGGGCAATGCCGAGCCGAGCGCCCAGCCGAACGACGGCACGTTCGACGAGCGCGGGGCCTTCGCGACGTTTCAGGGCGGGTTCGTCGGCCTCCTCGGGCGCACCCAGCCCATCCCGGCCGACGACATGGAGGCATTCACGGATTTCGCCCTCCAGATCATGTACCCGCCGAACCCGATCCGGCACCTCGATAATTCGCTCACGCCGGACCAGCAAGCCGGGCGTGACCATTTCTTCACGCCCGACGCGGCCATCATCGCGTGCGAGGACTGCCACCGCCTCGACCCCGACGCGAATTCCCAGTACGGCGAGCCATTCCCGGGTTTCTTCGGCACGGACGGCCAGTACGTCCTCAACGAGGTCCCGCAGCCGATGAAGATCCCGCACCTGCGCAATCTCTATCAGAAGGTCGGGATGTTCGGGATGCCGGCGGTGCCGTCGATTCTCCCCGGCCACAACGAGCTCACGGGTGATCAGGTCCGCGGCTTCGGCTTCCTCAACGACGGCGCCGAGGATACGATCTTCCGCTTCATGCACTCGCCGGGGTTCGACCTCCTGAGCGGCTTCAGCCCGAATGGGTTCGACGACCGGCCCGGCGGCGACGGCGACATCAAGCGCCGCCAGGTCGAGCAATTCATCCTCGCGTTCGATTCGAACCTCGCGCCGATCGTCGGCCAGCAAGTCACGTGGACGAGCGACAACGGCGCCGCGGCGAGCGCGCGCGTCGACCTCCTGCTTGCGCGAGCGGACGAGGGGGAGTGCGACGTCGTGGCGAAGATGCGATTCGGGTTCGAGGAAATCGGCTTCCTCTATGTCGGCGCGAATCAATTCGTATCGAGCAAGCAGTCGTTCGGCCCTCTCTCGCGGGCCATGCTGGTGCTCGTCGCGAACCTCCTCCACACCGAGCTCACGTTCACCGCCGTCCCGCCCGGCTCCGGCGAGCGTATCGGCATCGATCGCGACGAAGACGGCGTCCGTGACGGCGACGAATGAATGCGGCACCGCCGCGCGGGTTTGGTGTGACATGACCTACGCCGCGCGGCGAACACTCCACGATCCAGCGTCGGCTGGCTGACGGTGAAGGTACCGCAGAAAATCGACGCGAAGGGGCATGAAGCCTTGTTGCAGGCCGCGGCTCCGGATAGCTTCGTGCTCTCACGGGGGGACATGTCCAGGAGATGTCATGTCCGCCGAGCCGAACCATCGCGCAGCCGATGACTTCCATGGGGTATCCTTCGAGGGTTTCACCGCGCTGACCCCCATCTACGAAGGGGCGGAGACGCTGGTGTTCCGCGGCAAGAGAATCGCCGACGGCGCGCGGGTCGTCCTCAAGCAGACGAAAAACGAATATCCCACCGTCCGGGAAGTCGGCCGCCTGCGGCGTGAATTCACAATCCTGCGCGAGCTCGGCGTGGACTCCGCGCCCGAGGCGATCGCGCTCGAGGAGCACGGCCGCGGCGTCGTCCTGATCATGGCCGACCTCGGCCATCCGACGCTGCGCGAGATCCTGGAGAGCCGGAGGCTCGATATCGAGACCTCGCTCACGATTGCCCTGTCGATCTCGAATGCACTCGCCGCGGTCCACCGGAAGGGCATCATCCACAAGGATGTGACCCCGCGAAACGTCCTAATCGAGGAGTCGAGCTGGACGGCGCACCTCATCGATTTCGGGATTTCCGCGCGCCTCTCCCGCGAGCTCCACGCGCCGACGGGCCCGCGGTCGCTCGAAGGGACGCTGCTCTACATGGCGCCCGAGCAGACGGGGCGAATGAACCGGGCCGTCGATTCACGCGCGGACCTCTACTCGCTCGGCGTGATCCTTTACGAGATGCTGACGGGCTCCGTGCCATTCCCGCAGCGCGAGCTCTCGGAGATCGTCCAGAGCCATCTCACGCGCCCGCCTGTGCCGCCGTGCGAACTCGTGCCCGCGGTGCCCGCGCCGCTCTCCGACCTCGTGATGATGCTCCTCGCGAAGACGCCGGAGGAGCGATACCAGAGCGACGCCGGCGTCCGGGCGGATCTCTCCGAATGTCTGCGGCAATGGAAAACGAACGGGACCATCGCGACGTTTCCGCTGCGGCAACGCGACAAGGCGCCGGAGCTCCGCCGCGCGCAGCGGCTCTACGGCCGCGAGCGCGACCTCGAGGCGCTCCTGCAGGCGTTCGGCCGCGCGCGCGCGCGCGGCCCGGAGCTCTGCCTCGTCGCCGGCTACTCCGGCGTGGGGAAATCGGCGCTGGTCCGCGAGATTCACAAGATCATCGCGCGGCACGGCGGCGGCTATTTCGCCTCCGGCAAGTTCGACCAGATCTCGCGGGACGTCCCGCTCGCGCCCGTCGTGCACGCGCTCCGGGAGCTCGTCCAGCAGATCCTGACAGAGCCGCCGGAGACGCTCGCGGCCTACAAGAGCGAGCTCCTCACGGCGCTCGGCGGCAATGGCGCGATCCTCATCGAGCTCGTCCCCGAGCTCGAGCTCGTCCTCGGCGCGCAGCCCAAGGTCTCCGATCTTCCGCCCGATCAGGCGAAAAACCGCTTCGAGCTCACGCTCCAGAACTTCCTGCACGTGTTCGCGAGCGAAAAGCATCCGCTGGTGATCTTCCTCGACGATCTCCAGTGGATGGATCCCGCCTCGCAGCGGCTCATGCACCTGCTCCTCACGGACACGTGGAGCCGGCATCTGCTCATCATCGGCGCGTATCGCGACAACGAGGTCTCGGCCGGCCATCCGCTCTCGAACCTGCTCGCCGAGCTCGAGAGCTCGGGCTTTCAGCCGGCGAAGATCCACCTCGCGCCGCTCGACCGTGAGATGGTGGGGAGCCTCGTCGCCGACACGCTGACGAGCGAGCCCCAGGAGGTCCGAACGCTCGCGGACCTCGTCCATGAAAAGACGCAGGGCAACCCGTTCTTCGCGCACCAGTTCATGGTCGCATTGTACGAGCGGGGCCTGCTCCGCTTCGACCCGGAGAGCGGCGCATGGCAATGGGACGACGCGGCGATCCGCGCCGCGAACGTGACCGACAACGTGGTCGACCTGATGGTCGGCGTCCTCCGCCGCCTCTCGCCGGAGACGCAGCACGTGCTCGAGCGCGCGGCCTGCATCGGCCATTCCTTCGATTTCGGCTCGCTCGCGACGATCGCCGAGAAGCCGGTGCACGAGGTCTCCGCGGCGCTCTGGGAGGCGCTGCGCGCGGGGCTCGTCGTGTCACTGGACGGCGATTACAGGTATCTCGAATCCGGGGTCGGGAGCGAGGCGCGCGAGGTATCGTCGTCGCTCTTCAATGTCCGCTACCAGTTCGTCCACGACCGCGTGCTCTCGGCGGCCTACATGCTCGTGGAGCCGGAGCAACGAAAGCAGCTCCACCTCTCCATCGGGCGCCTGCTCCGCAAGCGATCGGGCGAGCGTCCCCGCGACGAGGACCTGCTCGACCTCGTCCACCATTTGAACCTCGGCGCCTCGGCGATCACCGATCGGGCCGAGCGGCGCGACCTCGCGGAGATCAACCTGCGCGCCGGGCAAAAGGCCAAAGCCGCGACGGCGTATCACGCGGGGGCCATTTACACGCGCGCGGGCATCGAGCTGCTCGATGCGGCCGACTGGGACGAGCATTACGATCTCTGCCATTCCCTCCACATCGAGGGCGGTCAGTGCGCGTTCGCTTGCGGCGACGCCGAGCGCGCCGAGGCGCTCTTCGCCGAGGCCTTGCGCCACGCCCGCACGGATCTCGAACGCGCGGAGATCCAGCGACAGCGCATCTACAAGCACGCCTCGTACGGGGAATTCCTCGAGGCGCTGCGGGTCGGCAGCGAGACGCTCGCGATGCTCGGGCACGAACTCACGCTCGACGAAATGAATTCGCCCGAGGTGATGGTGGCGGAGCTCTCGCAGATCACCCCCAACCTGCGCGGGCGGCCCATCTGGAGCCTCGTCGACGAGCCCGAGGCCACGGATCCGGTGATGCGCGCCATCCTGTCGATCCTCGACGCCATTGCGGACAGCGGGCACTACGTCAGCGCGATCGCCTTCTCCGTCATCAATTTCCGGGCCGTGAACCTCTCGCTCGTACACGGCCCCACGGAGCTCTGCCCATTTCCGTATGCGTGCGCCGGCTATGTCCTCGCGGGGATGTTCGGGCGCGTGACCGAGGGCCTGGCATTTTGCGAGGTCGCGGGTGCCATCAACCAACGGTTTCCGAGCGTCATGCAACTCTCGCGGCTCCACGTCGCCTGGGGCAGCGGCACGCACATGCAGCACCCCATGCGCGACGCCATCAAAAGCTGGACCATCGCGCGGCAGAAGGGCCTGGAAAGCGGCGAATTCGCCATGCTCGGGACGGCGTGCTTCCTCGAGACGATGGGGAATGTCTTCGCGGGCGACCCCATCGAGGAGCTCTTGCAGGAAGCCGACAAAAACCTCGCGATCGTCCGGCGCACGAAGAACTCCCTCAACCTGGCCACGATGACGGTCGTGCGGCAGACGGTCGCGTGCCTCGCGGGCAAGACGCGCGAGCGCACCTCGCTCGACGACGACACGTTCAACGAGAAAGAATACCTCGATCGGCTCGAAGGCGAGCATTTCGGCAATACGAGGGCGCACCACGCCATCTTGAAAGTGCTCGTCTACCTGATTTACGGCCGATACGAGGACGCCTGGAAGGCATCCGAGGTCGCCGAGCACTGGATCTCGCATACCGGCGGAAACCTCGCCTCGAAGGTGCACCCCTGCCTCCGCGCCCTCGTGCTGCTCGGGCTGCCTCGCGCGGAGGCGCCCGAGGAGGCCGAGCGACGGGCCGAGATCCTGCGCAAATGCCGCGCGGAGGTCACGCAGCTCGCCGCGTGGTCGCCGAAGAGCTTCGCGCACTTCGATGCCATGGTGAACGCCGAGGCGGCGCGCACGGAAGGCAACCTCGAAGGCGCGGTCCGGCTCTACGAACGGGCGATCACGCTCTGTCAGGAGAACAAGGCCCCCCATCTCGAGGCGCTCACTGGTGAGCTCTGCGCCAAGTTCTACCTGAGCATCGGCGCGCCGACCGCGGGCGGCGGCTACATGAAGAACGCCTACCGCGCCTACAAGCACTGGGGCGCGACGCCGAAGATCGACGCGCTGGAGAACGAGGCCACGCACATCTGGCCTTCGCTCCGCGACGTCTCCCGCACGCGCGGGGCGGCGACGACCACCGGCTCGAGCGCCTCGCTCGCGACCCGCACCCTCATCGGACAAACCAGCATCGGCAGCCTCCGCGACGCAGCGCTCGTCGTCCGAGCTGCTCAGGAAATCGCGAGCGAGATCGACCTGCCCAAGGTCATCGATCGGCTCGCCAAGCTCGTGCTCGAGAACGCGGGCGCCGACCAGGGCTCGCTCATCCTCGCGCGGGGCGGTGCGCTCGTCGTCGAAGCGACGTTCCAGCCCGCCGGCTGCTCGCTCGACGTGGGACGCGGACAGCCGCTCGAAGCCGTGCAGGACTGCGCAAAGAGCGTCGTCCACTACGTCACGCGCACCCTCGAACCGGTGGTCCTCGACAACTCGCGCAAGGCCACGCGGTTCTCGGACGACCCGTACATCCAGGAGTTCGCCCCGAAATCGATCCTCTGCTTGCCTCTGCTCCATCAAGGCCGGCTGAGCGGCGCGCTCTACCTCGAAAACCGCATGACGGCCGGCGTCTTCGACGCGGCGCGCGTGGAGCTCCTCGCGCTCCTCTCCTCGCAGGCGGCCATCGCCATCGAGATCGCGCGCCTCATCGAGAACGCGCACGCCGCGAACGAGCAGGTCAAGCGCGCGAACGAGCGTCTCGAGATGGAGGTCGCGCACCGGACGGAAGAGCTGCGCCGGGTCAACGACAGCTTGTTCGACATGAACCGGGCGCTCGAACAGGAGCTCGGCCAGCGCCGCCAGATCGAGCAGGAGCGCGCGGCGCTGCACGAGCAGGTCATCGCGGGGCAACGCCAGCGCCTGGCGGAGCTATCGACGCCGCTCTTGCCGATCACGAAGGACATCGTGGTGATGCCGCTCATCGGCACGATGGACACCGAGCGCGCCGAGCTGGTGCTCAGCGTGGCTCTCGACGGCGCCCAGCGCCTCGGGGCCCGGGTCGTGATCCTCGACGTGACGGGCATGAAGCACGTCGACACGCAGGTGGCGGGCATGCTGGTGAACGTGGCCGCCGCGCTCCGGCTGCTCGGGGCCGAGACGGTGCTCACGGGCATCGCGCCGCGCATCGCCCAGACACTCGTCGCGCTCGACGTCGATCTGAAATCGTTCGTCACGATGGGCACGCTCCAGAGCGGCATGGAGTACGCGCTCCGGCGATCGCGCCACGTCGACGCCTCGCCCGCCCCGCGTCGAGGCGGGCCGCAGCATCGATGAACGAAGGGCCGCCGCCCGCCCCGACGAGGACGCGGGGCGGGCGCGTATTTGCCTATCGGAAGAATCCGGGGATCAAGGCGCGGCGCAGAAATCGCCGCCCTTGGCGCCGGGCTGGGCCGGCAGATCGATCAGCGTCGTGTCCTCGTCGATCGAGAGCACGAAGGCCACGAGGTTCGCGATGTCGTCCGGGCCCGTGAGGTAGCTCGGCGCGGCGAGCGCCTTGTTGTGCGCGGCGAACGTGGTCGAGAACAGCTCCTCGAGCGTCCGTGCGTTGCCGGCGTGGAAGAACGGCGCGCCGACCTGCATGCCGAGCAGCGAAGGCACGTTGAAGCCCTTTCCGACGGCCTCGTCCCCCTGGGCCTTCGCGACCATGTCCGCGCGCACCTCGATCACGTTCACCGCGGCCGGCGAGATCGCGAACGTCCCCACGGGGCGGAGCACGCACTGGATCTGATCGAGCCCCGCGTTCTTCGGGTTCGGACCGCGCATGAACTGGTTCCCCGCGGTGGCCGGAAGCAAGGCCGCAGGGAACCCGGCGGCGATGAGCGCGTCACCCTCGTAGGCCTTCGCGAGCAGCGCCTCGTTCGTCGTGGCCGACGGCGTGTAGAAGCGCTTCGAGAGCGTCCACTTCGCGCCGCCGTGGCAGCCCTGGCAGCTCCCGCCCTCCATGAACAACGTCATGCCCGCCGCGACCTTCGCCGGGTCGAGGTTCGAGGGCTTGCGCGGCGAGCGGAGGCTCTGCGCGTACGCCTCGAAGTCGTCCCAGTCCTTGCGCACGCTGTCCGTGTCGTTGATCGCCTCCGTCGAGCCGTTGAGGCCCGCGGCGCCCGCGGGCGCGTATTTCACCGTGTCCGCGAGGTTGATCCGGTCCGTGGTCACCGGCGGCGTGCTGTCCTTCGTCACGAGCGCGCCCACGCCGCCCTGCGTGCCGCGCGCGCTGTTCTCGAAGTCGTGCGCCTCGTCCTGGAACGCCGTCCAGCCGAAGATGCGCACATCGGTGGGATCCTTCGACGCGTAGCTCCCCTCGAGGCTCGTCGACTGCCGCGGGCCGCGGGCGAAGTACCACGTCACGTTGTCGCTCAGGCCGTCGATGTGGCACGCCTGGCACGAGACCCACGCCTGGCCCCGGAGCGACCAGCGCCCGAGCCCCGTGTTGAACATCCGCTTGCCGCGCAGCACCGACATCCCCGCCGCGTCCGCGGGCAGAGGCGCCGTCGAGACGACACGCGCCGACCCGAGATCGGCGCCCGCGACGACCTGCTTCGCCGGATCGATCGCGACGGCCGACACGTTCCGACTGATGTCGTTCGCCACGAACGCGAACGCGTGCGTGTTCGCCACGGCGATGCCGATCGGGCCCACGCCCTTCAGGCTCTCGGCGAGCGTCTGCGGCGCGAGGTCGATGAACTTCTCGTCCGCGGCGCCGACGCTCGTGACGGCGCCGGTCGTGTCGTTGAAGTTCACGCGGAACACCGCGTCTGCGCCGTTTGCCGGCACGTACGCCTCGCCCGTGGCCCCGACGAACGCGATGTCGTTCGCGACCAGCGGATAACGACGGTTCGCGTCGTCGGCGACGTTCGCCGCGACGTACGCGTCGCGGAAGGACCGGTTCAGGTTCGTCGGCGCCACGGCCGCGGCCATGTCGGCCTTCGTGTCGATCACGTTCACGACCGGGTGCACGACGGTCTTGGTGTTCGTCGGGATCGCGCGGCACGAGCCGGTGCCGAACCCGCCGCCGCCCTCGCACGTCCCGGCGGGCGCGTCGGCGCCGCAATCGGCGTCGGTCGAGCAGCTGTACGTGCAGGAGCCCGTGGTCGCATTGCACGTGCTCAGAAGGTTCACGCCCTGGCACTGCGCGTTCGTCGTGCAGGCGTTCTTCTGGTACGGCCCGACGGGGCCGGCCGGCGACGCGCAGATCGACGTGACGTACGCGAGATCCTTCTGGATCGTGATCGACTGGAGCTGGTTCGGGAAGCAGCCCGTGGTTTGCCCCTTGTGATCGACGAAGCCCGTGTCGTCGAGCGAAGGCAGGGTGATCGTGGATACCGCGCCGTCCGCGGCTTTCACGCTGTAGACGATGCCGGCCCAGTTCGTGTCGACGTTCGACACGCCCTGCGCGTTGATCTGCTCGGGCTCCGTGCGCTGGGCGAAGAACTCGGTCGCGTAGATCTTCTCGTCGCTGTCATCGGCGTCGCCGTCGTTCGTGATCGCGAGCGAGCGCGGGTGTGCGAGCGCCGGCCGCGCCTTGTCGGCGGCGACCGAGGGACCGAGCAGGCCCGTGCCGGCGAGCGGCCCGTTCAGATCGATCGTCTTCGACACCGTGAGCGAGGCGATGTCGACGTGCGAGAGCGTGCCGTCGACCCAGTTGGCGACGTAGAGCGCCGTGTTGTTCGGCGTGATCGCGATGGCCGTGGGCTCCGAGCCGACGGCGACCTCCTTGCCCATGACGGGCGTTCCCTTGAGATCGCGGATCTCCACGACCTTCTGGTCCTTGCGCAGCGCCACGTACGCCTTGTCGCCGCAGCCGTCGATCGCGACCTGCCAGGGCTCGCCGCCCACGGCGATCTCGGCCTTTTTCGTGAGCGCCGGCAGGCCGTCCACGGCGTCGTATTCGACCGACAGCACCGTCACGCTGCCCGCGTCGCGGTTCACGGCGACGACGAGCGAGTCGTCCGCTGAAATCGCGACCGCCGCGCCGCGCGTCGCGCCGGGCGCCGGCGTCGTGCAAAGCTCGGCGCCGCCCCCGGCGCCGCCTTGCCCGCCCATTCCGCCCCCGCCCATTCCGCCTTGCCCGCCCATGCCGCCGCCGCCGGTGTTCCCGCCGCCGGTCCCGCCGCCTGCGCCGCCGCTGCCCGAGCTCGACGATGAGGTCGTCGTCCCCGGAAGGTTCACCGGATCGTCGCCGCACCCCGCCCCGGTCACGGCACTTCCCAGAACCAAAGCGCATATGCCTGCGAAAGCGCCACCAAAATGACGCCGCACCGGCCTGCTCATCGAAGCTCTTTGCATCGTCTCCCCTTCCTTTTTTCGATGTGTGCCGACGACCCCCCCTGGTCGGGACACACATCAAGCAGGATTCTACGCGCGAGACGAAATTCGGTTTCGTTATTTTTCGACGAGCGAGCAGCGCGTGATCGTCCCGGAGACGACGCTGTCACCGATGGTGATGTAAAGCTGTTCGTCGTCTCGTAGGAGGTCGAGCTTCGTATTTCGATCGACCTTGGCTTCGAGCGCATCGAGGAAACTCGGTTCGATTCGCCACACCTCGATCGCCTCGACCTTGTGAATGACGCGCGACGACGCTTCGCGCTGAAGAAGCGCGAGCGGCGCGTGCGTGAAGAGCGCGACGCGACGCGCGGCCTTGGCGGCCTTGTGCAAGCGCTCGGCCGAAGGGGATCCGATATCGATCCAGGCGACGAGGAGCCCGGTGGGATCACGAATGACCACCGGCGGCTCTTCCGTCGAGCAGAGACCCTCTTTGCTGAACGTAATGCCTTCCTCGTAGCTGAGGCAGTACGCAATCGTACGCGTCAGCAAATAACGCATGCTCTCCGACGGGTGTCGCGCGATGCGGAGATCGAGCTCCTCGTACACGCCACGATCGACGTCGGAGAGATTCACCTGCAGATGGTAGATGGTCGCGGTCAGGGCCATGGGCGGCCGCAGGATAGCGGAAGCTGGGCGATGTGCCGGATCGCGCCGGAGACACGCGCGGTCGTGCGGCCGATCGGCTGACACGCGAGCAGGATCCCGACGTTCCAGGTTTGGAGGATCTTCCTTGCCCTCCATCAACTACCCAGGTAGTATTACCCGAGTAGTAGTTGCGAGGAGCACGTGTCGAACAAGGACAAGGACGCATTCGAGGACGAAGCCGAGGGGGGGCAGAGGCTCACGCACCTCGGTGATTTGCAGCTCGCGATCATGCGAGTGCTCTGGGAGCTCGGCGAGGCCACGGTCACGGACGTGCACCAGGCCTTGCTTTCGGAGCGTGGCCTCGCGCCCACGACCATCGCCACCATGCTGAAGAAGATGGAGGAGAAGGGCGTCGTGGCGCACCGCGCCGAGGGTCGGAAATTCATTTATCGGCCCACGGTGAGCGAGGATCAGGTCACGCGAGGCATGGTCTCCGACCTGACCGAGCGCCTCTTCCGGGGAGATCCGGTGGCGCTCGTGTCGCACCTGATCTCGCGCCACGAGATACGCGCCGACGAGCTGTCCGAGCTCGAACGAATGATCGCCGCGGCCAAGAAGGAAGGGAAGCGATGAACACCCTCGTGGGATGGTTGGTCACGTACCTGATACACAGCACGGCCCTCCTCGGGGGCGCGTGGCTTTTCGACCGTTTGTCGCGGAATCGACCCGATTGGCAGGAGCTCGCGTGGCGCGTCGCCCTCGTGGGCGGGCTCGTCACGGCCACGGTACAAACGGCGGCGTCGGTCCGCCCCGTGGGCGGGACGTTTTCGCTCGCGGAGCCCGCGCCCACCGCGCGCGAGATCGATCGCGAAATGCCCCAAGCGACGGAGATCGTCGTGACGACGGACATGGGCCCCGCGACGCACGTCATCGTCACCTCCACGAAACCCGCGGCCTTCCTGCCCAAGGCGAAAGCGACGCCGGCGGCGAAGACCTCGCGCGCGTCCTTTCTTTCGTGGTCCAACGTTCTCGTGGCCGGGTGGGCGTTCGGCGCGCTCCTCTTGCTCGGATCGCTCGCGCGCGCCTGGATGGCCCTGCGCAAGCGCCTCGAAGGCCGGCGGAGGCTCGAAGGCGGGCCCCTCGGCGATGTCCTCGCAACGCTCGCGGCACGCGAGCCCATTTGCATGCGGGCGCCCTTGCTCAGCGCGTCCGAGAAAGTGAACGTTCCCATGGCTCTCGGCATTCGTCGTCCTGAAATTTGTCTGCCCGAGCGCGTGACCAAGGAGCTCGGCCCGGACGCCCAGGAGAGCGTGCTCGCGCACGAGCTCGGGCACGTGGCGCGGCGGGATCCGCTGTATCGACTGGCCACGAGCGTGTTTTGCAGGTTGTTCTTCTTCCAGCCTTTGAACTGGCTCGCGGCGCATCGCCTCGCGGGGTGCGCGGAGCTGCTCGCCGACGATTGGGCCGCGCGGCGCACGGCGCGCCCGCTCGACCTCGCGGAATGCCTGACGAAGGTGGCGCGCTGGGTCCACCGCCCGATGGCGGGCCTGCCCGTGCCGACGATGGCGGCGGGGACGAGCGAGCTGCGTCAGCGCGTCGAGCGCCTCGTGCGGGGCGAAGGTTTGACCACGGAGCCGCGCAAGCCGCTCTGGGCCGCTCCGATCGTCGCGTTCGTCCTGACCGCGCTCACGCTGCTCGCGCCTTGCGCCTGCGGCGTGGCCGAAGCGAAGGGTTTGCCCCCCGCGACGCCGGCCGCCCAGAAGGGCGCCGCGCCTAGGCCCATGCCCGCCGCCCTCGCGGACGAGGACGACGAGGACGAGGACGCGGACGAGGACGCCGTCTGCGAGGGTCCGAAGCAGAAGGACAAGGACCACGCGAAGGCGGCGAAACGTCACGGCGAGGAGCACGGCCGCAGGCATCACGGTCGTCACGGCCCCGTCGCGCAGGATGACGAGGACGACGACGACGACGACGACGACGACGACGACGACGACGCGGACGAGCAGGACGCGGACGACGACGAGAACGAGGTCGAGGTCGCGCATGGTCCGGGCCGAATTCGCGTCCGCGTGCCGCGGATCGTAGAAGTCGACGTCAACCCGCAGATCGACTTCGAGCAGATCGAGCGCTCGCTGCCCTCGGCCGAGCAACTCGAAGCCGAGCTCGATCGCGCCCTCGCCGACGTGCGGAGCAACGTGCACGACAAGGCCGCGCGCAAGCGCGCCGAGCGTGAGATCAAGCGGGCCCGCAAGGACGCGCGCAAGGAGCTCGAAGAGGCGCGCGAGGAGATGCAGGAGCAGCTGCGCGAGCTGCGCGAGCAGATGCCCGAGATCCGTCGCCGGGCCATGGAGACCGCCCTCGAGGCCTTGCAGCAAGCGCGCGAAGAGGCGCGCGAAGAGGCGCGCGAGGCCGAGGAAGAGGCCATGAAGGCGCACAAGAAGGCCCGCAAGGCGCGCAAGAAGGCCAAGCACGCCGAGCCGCCGATGCCGCCCGCTCCGCCCGCGCCCCCGGCACCGCATGCGGCGCCGTTCGCGACGCCCGCCCCGCAGCCGCTGCCGGGGCCACATGGAAAGGCGATGCCTCCGATGCCTCCCATGCCCCCCATGCCGCACGGCGCGCCGATGCCGCCCCCCCCGCCTGCGCCGCCGCCCCCGCCGGCGCCGCCGCCCCCGCCGGCGCCCTGAAACACCGCAGGCGAATCGACGAACATCAACACGGCCCCGGAGAGCAGTCTCCCTCCCTGCTCCCCGGGGCTCTTTTTTTGACGCGCGTGGACAAACCCGTTACGCGCCGCCTCCGCCGCCCGTCCCTTTTCCTCCAGGTCCCTCGGCTTGATGCGCGCTCGCGTCGCTCTTGTCGACCATCGGCGCGTCGTCCGCGGTCGACCCGCCTCGCGGCGCGAGCGGCGATCTTTGCTCCTTCAAGCCGAGCTCGTGGTAATGGCTCTGGCCCGTGGGGGTGTGCTCGCCGCGACGCACATCGCCCTGCGTCCCACCGGACGGCTGTCGGGCGAGCGGATCGTCGGGTGTCCCGTGTTTCGGATGTGTAGCCATACGGGCACTCCGGCAAACGGCGTGCGCGCCGCCCCGGGATCCATTTTCGCGCCTGCGCTCCGGGCGGTCCGAGGCACGACCCCTCGCTCGCGCGGAGGGGCGATCCGGCAAAACCGTCGAGCTCGCTGCGCGTGGCCGCGGCGCGCGCTAGCATCCGCCCGAGCAAGGAGGAAGACATGGATCTCGGATTGACGGGGAAGCGGGCGCTCGTGACGGGCTCGACCGCGGGAATCGGCCTCGCCGCCGCGCACGCGCTGGCGAGCGAGGGCGCGCACGTGACGGTGAACGGACGGACCGAGGCCCGCGTGCAAGGCGCCGTGGACGCGCTCCGGCGCGCGCTGCCCGGCGCGACGATCGACGGCATCTCGGCCGACCTCTCGACCGCGGCCGGATGCCAGGCGCTGACCTCGAAGCTCCCCGACGTCGACGTGCTCGTCAACAACATGGGAATCTTCGAGCCCAAACCATTCGAAGAGATCCCGGACGAGGACTGGCTCCGGTTCTTCGAGACGAACGTGCTCAGCGGCGTGCGGCTCTCGCGCCATTACGTGGCCGGCATGCGGGCCCGCAACTGGGGCCGCGTCGTCTTCGTGTCGAGCGAGTCGGGGCTCCAGATCCCGACCGAGATGATCCATTACGGCATGACGAAGACGGCGCAGCTCGCGGTCGCGAAGGGCCTGGCCGAGACGCTGCGCGGGACCGGCGTGACCGTGAACAGCGTCCTGCCCGGCCCGACGTCGTCCGAGGGCGTGGGCGCGTTCGTCGCCCAGCTCGCGGCGGCGCGCGGCGTGGACGTCGCCACCGTCGAGCGCGAGTTCTTCGCCACCGCACGGCCGACCTCGATCATCCAGCGATTCGCGACGCCGGACGAGGTCGCCTCCATGATCGCTTACGTGTGCAGCGCTCGCGCGTCCGCCACCACGGGCGCGGCGCTCCTCGTGGACGGCGGCGTGGTGCGCGCCATCGCGTGAATTCCGCGCCGAGCGAGCGGGCGAAATCGCCCCCAAGATGCTCGCTCGTCGGGTCGCTCTCACCGGGTCCGCCTCCTGCTCTTCGTCCTCGGGACGAATGCATGCCTACGACCTCATCCTCACGCTGACGGGCGGGCTCCTCGCGGCGCTGCTGCTCGGCATGCTCACACACCGGCTCGGCGCCTCGCCGATCCTGGGGTACCTCCTCGCCGGCGTCGTCGTCGGTCCGCGGACCCCCGGATTCGTGGCCAACCTCGAGCTCGCCTCGCAGCTCGCCGAGGTAGGCATCGTCCTGCTCATGTTCGGCGTGGGAATGCATTTCCACCTCGGCGATCTCCTCAAGGTCCGGCGCATCGCCATACCGGGCGCGATCGTGCAGAGCCTCATCGCCACCGCGCTCGGGGCCGCGGTCGCGGTCGCGTTCGGCTGGTCCACCTCGGCCGGGCTCGTGCTCGGGATGTCCGTGGCCGTGGCGAGCACGGTCGTGCTGATCCGCATGCTCACCGATCACGATGCGCTCGAAACGCCGCACGGGCACGTCGCCGTCGGCTGGCTCATCGTCGAGGACATCTTCACGGTCGTCATTCTCCTCATGGTCCCGGTGCTCGCGTCTTTGCGGGGCGCGCACGCCTCGCCCCTTCAGGCGGTCGGAGTCATCGGCATCGGATTGGTGAAGCTCAGCGCGCTCATCGCGATCGTGCTCGTCTTCGGGGCGCGCGCCGTCCCCTGGTTCCTCACGCGCGTCGCGCGCTCACGCAGCCGGGAGCTCTTCACGCTCGCCGTCCTCGCGGTCGCGCTCGCCGTCGCCACGGGCTCGGCCGTCATCTTCGGCGCGTCGATGGCGCTCGGCGCGTTCCTCGCGGGCATGGTCGTCGGACAATCGAAGGTCAGCCACCAGGCCGCCGCGGATGCGCTCCCGATGCGGGACGCCTTCGCGGTGCTCTTCTTCGTCACCGTCGGCATGCAGTTCGATCCGCGCTCGCTCCTCGCGCAGCCCGGGCTCGTCCTTTCGGTGCTCGCGATCATCCTCCTCGCCAAACCCCTCGCCGCGCTCGTCGTCGTCGTGGTCCTCGGGTATTCGGTGCGGACGGCGCTCACGGTCGCGATCGGCCTCGCGCAGATCGGCGAGTTCTCGTTCATCCTCGCCGACGCGGCGAACAAGGTCGACCTCTTCCCGACGGAGGGGCGCAGCGTGCTCGTGGCGAGCGCGATTGCATCCATCGCCCTGAACCCCTTGCTCTTCCGACTCATGGATCCCCTCGAAGAATGGCTGCGCGACCGCCCCACCCTCTGGCGAGGGCTCAACCGCCGCGCCGAGGCGCGCGGGGAGGCGCTCCGAGAGCAGGCCCCGAAAGAGCCGGTCCGCGCTTGTGACGTCCGCGCGATCGTCGTGGGATATGGCCCCGTCGGCCGTACGGCCGTGGACATCCTGGATCGATTCAACGTCTGCTCGGTGATCGTGGAATTGAGCATCGACACCGTCACCGAGCTGATGAACACCGGCCGGAATGCCGTGTACGGCGACGCGAGGCGGTCCGAGGTCCTCCACGCGGCGGGCATCGAGACCGCCGATTACCTCGTCGTGACCACGCCGAACCCCGAGACGCGGGCCGCGGTGGTCAACGTCGCGCGGAGCCTCCAGCCCGACCTGCCGATCTTCGTGCGCGCCCATTACATGAGCGAGCGCGCGGCGCTCGAGACGCACCGCGCCACGGCCGTCTGTTACGAGGAAGCCGAGGTCGCCGTGCGGCTGGCGGAGATGCTCCTCACGGAGATTGGCGTCGAGCCGGAGCAGATCGAGTCGGAATCACTGCGCATTCGCACGGATCTCCGGCCCGGCGCCACGCCGTGACGCGGCGCGTCCGCGTATCCGGCTTGCAGCCCGCGGCGCGCCCGGGATACGATGGCTCCTCGGTGCGCGGCGTACGCGTCCAGGCGGGAGGGAACGACCTTGAGCTTGCATCACACGAGATACACGAGGCCAAAACGGAAATATGCGACGCACCTCGGCGCCGTGGCTTTTGGCGTCGGTTTGCTCGGCGCGCCGGCCACGCCTTCGGCGCAGTCGCAGAAGGCGCCTGCTGCGCCACCTCCCCCGGCCGCGGCAGCGCCGGCGCCGGCTCCTCCGCCCCCCGGGGCGGCGGCGCCGCTCCCGCCCGGGACTCCGCCGCCCGGCGCGCAGCCGGGCCAGCCCCCGTACCCGTACCCCTATCCTTATCCGTACGGACAACCGGGGTATCCGTATCCGCCGCCTCCTCCCGGGTATGGCTATCCCCCCGCCGCCCCTGCCGAGACCGAGGAGCGCAAGCCCGTCATGCCGTACAAGGGAGGCCTCGTTCCCCCGGGATACGTGCTCGAAGAGCGCATTCGAAAGGGGCTCGTCATCGGGGGCAGCGTGGTCTTCGGGACGTTTTACCTCTTCTCGGCGGCAGGCGCGGCCGCGGCTGAATCGACCCGCACCCCTTGGGCCGCGCTGTACGTGCCCGTGATCGGCCCGTTCATCGTCGCCGGGGCGGGTAATTTCAGCGGATCCGACAACTACGCGAGGCCCCTCTTCATCTTCGACGGCCTCGTCCAGGCCGGCGGAGTCGCCATGCTCGTCGCCGGGATCGTCGCCAAGCAGAAGGTCCTCGTGCGGGAAGACCTCGCCGCAGGCCCGGAATTTTTCGTGGGGCCGAGGTCCGTGGGAATGAAAATGAGCTTCTAAGGGAGATAGCGCTCCCTCGCGCTCCGCGCCGCTTCATCGCGCGCCGCCCTTCGCCGCCGCCGCGAAAGCCCCCAGGCGAGCGCGCCGAATGCATAGAGCCCGATCCCCGGCGCGGCACCATCCCCGAGGCGGCACCCACAACCGCCCTCGTCCCCGGACGCGCCGCTGCCATTGCCGCCCGCGCCATTGCCGTCCCCACCGCCTCCGCCCACGCCGCTCGACGAGGCCCCGGAGCCGCCGTCCGGCAATCCGCCGTCCGGCAGCGGCCCCACGCCTCCCCGCTCGAATGCGCCGAGATCGGGCGCCGCGCCGACCACGAATCGATCGTTGATGCCCTCGATCACCACGCCGACGTCGACGAGCCCGCTCCCCTCCACCGGCGTGAAATCGCCGCCCTCCGCGTCCTCGTACTTGGGCTCGATCTGGACCCCGTGGCTCTCGATCGTGCCCGAGGCCGCGAGCTCCGCGATGCTCGTATACTTCACGTCGAGCCATTTCACGAACCGCGGCGTCCCGTCGAGGATGTCCGTGAACAGATTGTCCCAGTCGAGGTCCACGGGCCCGCTCGGCGTGATGCTGCTCTCGATGACGTAGCGGTGCGAGGCCCAGATGTTGTTCCGCGTGATCAGGTTCGCGAACGGAATCGTCGGGGCAATCGCCTGCGCTTCCGTTAGCTCCGCAGCCGGGCGGCTCGTCGTGTGATAGACGAGCATGAAGCCCTGCGAGCCGTTGTTCACCTTGAGCGCGTGCTCCTTGAAGCCGTCGATCACGTTGCGCACCACGAACAGCGGGCCGATCTCGATCGGCGCGAGCGACACCCCGTTCAGCACCCCGCGCATGTGGTTGTTCCAGAGCCGGACGTTCACGCAGGCCCCTTCGGGTTCGAGCCCGTCGTCGCCGTGCTCGACGAGCACGTTCTCGTACACGTCCGTATCCGGCGCGACCGTCTCCGAAGAATCGTCGAAACTGCCGATGTACACCCCATTGAACGTGCCTGTGAGCTGGTTTTTCCGGACGACGTTGCCAGCGCCGCCCGTGATGCTGATGGCGCTCGCTTCGGGGGTATGGTTCTTGACGGAGCTCCAGGGCCACGACCAGATGCTCGTGTCGCGAACGACGTTGTCCTCGATGACGTTCTCCGCCGCGAGCGGCCTGCGCACGCGAACGCCGGAATTCATGTGGTGAATGTGGTTTTTCCGGATCCACGCGCGCGCCGTGTCGCGCACGTCGATGCCCGCCCCCTCGGCGTCGGCGCCGAGATGCCGGATCTCGAAGCCCTCGACCACCACGTCGGTGACGGTGTCGAGGAGAATACCGACGTTGCGAATGGCCACGTGAATCGCATGCCCGGCGGGTGATCCGCCGTCCGGGAGCTTCAAGTAAATCTTGCCCGCGGCGGCGTCGACGTAAAACCCGCCGGCGAGACCCGCGGCGGCGGACTCCAGATCCGCGAGGGAGCTGTAATCGTAGAGGCGCACATCGTCCACGGCGACGTACTGCGATGCCCCGGAGAAAGGCGCCGAGTAGATCCCATTGCCTTCCGATTGAAACATCGAGCCGTCCTCGAGCGCCGGGTCGGAGCCTTCGAGGATCGCGCCCGGCTCGGCGAGGAACCAGACGGGGTTTCCCGCGGCGCCGCCGTGATTCCCGTCGACCGTCACGGTCTCGCGATAGACCCCGGCCGCGACGTGCACGACCGTCCCCGGGCCCGCCGCGGCCGCCGCGGCGCCGATGCTCTTGAATGGCGAACCTTGCGATCCGTCGTTTCCATCCGAGCCATTCTTCGCGTCCACGTAAAGGTGCTTGCTGCCTTGCGGCGGGGGCGCGTCGTCACGCGTGCGGATCGTGTTCGTGACCTCCTGGGGCGCGCCGTTGTCGGGATCGTCGAGCGTGACCCGCACCTCGTATTCCGTCGCGGGCTCCAGAAAGAGGGCGCTGCCGCGGCGCCCGCCGGACGTGCGGAGGAGCGGATGGCCGGGCGTGAAGCTCGCGTCGCCGACTTTGCGGAACGCGAGCTTCACGGTGGCGTCCCCGTCATCGTCCCCCGAGACCGCAGCCGTGATACCCACGGCGTGAATCGTGGGCCGGAGCGTGAGGCCGCCGAGGGTCGACGTGTCCGCGGCGCGGGCGGAGCCGGCACCAGCGGCGACGAGAAGGAAGAGGGAAGAGACGAGAATCGGGCGGAGAGGGTATCGAAGCATGGGCCCGGATCTTACGCGCAACTGGGACGGAGCGAAAAGAGAATTCCAATCCGTTCCGGGCGCACCGCAAAAATGCGGGATTTCCCGCATTGCGACTGCTACCGCAGCCGTGTAAGAGCGTTAGAACGACGGAAAAGGAGACCGAGCCATGACGAATGCAATGCCCGCCATGAACATGCCGATGCCGATGATGTCCTCGTCGATGCCCATGATGGGCTCGCCCATGCAGGGTATGCCCATGATGAACATGATGCCCGGTATGTCCGGCATGCCCATGCCCGGCATGATGGGCATGATGCCCGGCATGATGCCCGGCATGATGAACATGATGCCCGGCATGATGAACATGATGCCTGGCATGATGGGCATGGGCATGATGCCCGGCATGATGAACATGATGCCCATGATGGGCATGATGCCCGGCATGATGGGCATCATGCCGTTGATGTGTCGTATGACCTATGAAATGACGAAGGACGGAATGACCTGCAAATTGACGCCCGGCGACGGCACGTCCATGGACATGATGAAGGAGCGCGGCGAGGCCATGGCCCGCATGATGTCCGCCGGCATGCCCTTGATGATGATGTGCGGGGGGATGCCGATGATGATGTGTATGCCCAGCACGACGAAGTAGCCCGCGCGGTGGGCCGCTTGCCCGTTCACATCGCAGGCCAGACGGGCACCCAGAACCAGACGGGCACCCAGACGAGCACGACCGGCGCCGTATCGGCCTTCCGGCGCTGCTCGTCTGCGCGCTTCCTTCGCACCTCGTCGAGATCGATCACACGAGCGTTGCGCTGGTTCATCGGACGACACCTCCAACAAAGCGTGGTGTCGTCCAACATAACGGATGCCGTCCGTTCGAGCAAGTCTCTCCGAAAGATCGGCCGCGAAAGCCCCGCTCACCCGAGGCCGAGCTGCTTCTCCAGGGCCTCCACGGCGTTTTTCGCTTCGAGGAGCGAGGATTTTCGCGCTTCTCGGTAGAGCCGGATCGCCTCGATCTTGTTGCCGGAGCGCAGCGCCTCGACGACCCCGGCCGGCATGCCGCCGGGTCCGTTCGCCTGCACCGCGCCGCCGGGCGCGCCGGGCCAGGCGAGGACGGCGCGGCAATAAAAACAGGTGGCGCTGCCTGCTTGCGCAGGCGCCCCGCAGTTCGGGCAATGAACGGTGGAGACCATGGCGAAAGCCTACTCGATTCGCGCGCAGGGCACGAGGCGGAGCACGCTCCACCGCACGCGCCGGGTCGTCTCCGCGTCGTGTCGAGGTGCACGCCGTAACCCGCGCTCTTCGTGCACGGTTTGTCCGCCCGCATCGAGCACCTGCCGCGATGCGACCACGCGGCCTCCCTCATTCACGAACGCGCCCTTCCGACCGCGCCGCCAAATCTTCGGGCGCCCTCGCGCGTCTTAGCGGGCTCTGGAGTCGCCATGAGAGATCTCGCGTTTCGTTCGTCGATCCTCCTCCTCCTCGCCGCTGCCCTCTTCGTCCTCGGCTGCGGGCCGGCCGCGTCGCCCTCGGGCGCGCGGGATCCGAACGCGGTCCGCGTGGAGACGCTGCTCGGCTCGCCCATGCTCCTCGCGAACGGGGACAGCACGGTCTACGCCGTCCTCCGTATCTCGACCGCGCCGCGCCCCGCGCGCGAGCGTGGCCCCGTGAACGTCGCGCTCGCGATCGACACCTCGGGCTCGATGGAGGGCGAGGCAATCGTGGCCGCGCGGCGCGCGAGCCTGCAGGTGATCGACTCGCTCAAGGACGGCGACCGGCTCGCGGTCGTCGTGTTTCATTCGAAGGCCGAGGTCCTCATCCCGTCGACCGAGCTCGACGACGAGGTCCGCGAAGAGGCGCGTCGGCGCATCGCGGCCATGGAGGCGCGCGGCACGACCGAAATGGCGGGCGGGCTCCAGACGGCGCTCGACGAGGTGCTCGCGAATCACAATCCGAATGGCGTGAACCGCGTCGTGCTCCTCGGCGACGGCATCCCGAACCAGGCGGCAAACCTCGAATACACCGCGAAGAGGGCCGCCGACCGCGGCGTCGCGGTCACGACCCTCGGGCTCGGGCTCGATTACGACGAGACGCTCATGAACAAGCTCGCGGACCTCTCCGGCGGGCGGTACCGATACATCGAGAGCGCGGACAAACTCGCCGGGTTCTTCCGGGAGGAGCTCGATCGCCTCGACACGGTGTACGGCCGCCAGGCCTCGGTCACGCTGACGCCAGGCCCCGGCGTGCGCATCGACGCGATCGTTGGAGGTGAAATGGTCTCGCCGGGCAGCGCCGCCGCCTACCTGCCGCTCGGCGACATCGTGCGCGGCGACAGCCGCGACGTCGTGGTTCGAATGACGGTGACGCCGCGCAAGGCGGGCGTGCCGATCGAGCTGCTCGACGCGGTGCTCACGTTCGACGACGCGCTCGAACAGGCCGGCCGCCTCGAGCGGCGCCTCTACCTCGGCGCGCGGACGACGCTCGACGAGGGCGAGGTCGCGAAGGCGAAAAACCCCGCGGTCGAGCTCACGGCCGCGCTCGCCGAGGCGTCCGCGACGACGCTCCAGGCGCTCGAGCTCGGCAAGCAGGGCGCGTACGTGCGCGCGCGCGGGATGCTCGAAAAAGGCGCCGCGGCGGCCCTCGCGCAATCGAAGCGCACGCCGAGCGCCGAGCTCGAAAAGCTCGCGACGAACATGACCTCGGTGGCCAAGGACATGCCGGAGGCCGATCGCCCGGCCCCGAAGGCCTCTTCCGGGGAGTACGGCTTCGAATTCTCCGACGACGCCATGTCCACCCCCATGCCCATGCCTTCGGAAGCCCCCTCCGTCGTTCGCAAGCGCAAGGAAGTGCACCAGCAGGCGGTCGAGTCCCTTCATTGAGCGAACGTTCCGCGCTACCATGCGCGGCCATGGCCATCGAGCTCGACGGTTTCAAGCGAGATTCCTTCACCCACGACGGCGCCGAGAAGGACGTCTACCGTCGCGGCAGCGGGCCCGGCGTCGTCATCATGAGCGAGATGCCCGGCATCACGCCTTCGGTGATTGGTTTCGCCGAGCGCGTCGCCGCCGAGGGGTTCACGGTCTTCCTGCCGCAGCTCTTCGGGACGCCGGGAAAACCGCTCTCGATGCCCTACGCCCTCTCCGAGCTCGCGCGCGCCTGCATCTCGCGCGAGTTCGCCGTGCTCGCGGCGAACGAATCGAGCCCCCTCGTCGATTGGCTGCGCGCGCTCTGCCGCCACGTGCACGCGGAGCTCGGGGGCAAGGGCGTCGGCGCGATCGGAATGTGCATCACGGGCAATTTCGCGCTCGCGCTCATGGTCGACCCCGCGGTCGCGGCGCCGGTGCTCAGCCAGCCGTCGCTCCCGTTCGGCCTCGGCGCGGCGCGCCGCGCGGGCATGCACATCTCGGAGCGTGATCTCGCCGCGGTGAAGGAGCGATGCGCGTCCGGCGCGCAGGTGCTCGCGATGCGATTCACGCACGACGCTCTTTGCCCGGGCGAGCGCTTCGTGTCCTTGCGCAAGGAGCTCGGCCCCGCGGTCGAGACCATCGAGATCGACTCGGGCCCGGGCAACCGCTGGGGCATCCCGCGGCGCGCGCATTCGGTCGTGACGAACGACCTCGTCGACGAGGCGGGTCATCCCACGCGACAGGCGCTCGACCGCGTGCTCGCTTTCTTCGCCGAGCGCCTGCGCGGATAAAACCTCAACGCGCCGTTCGCCGCCGCGAGAGCCTGAGCGCGACGGCTCCGATCGCCGCGACGAACCCAGCGCCGACGGGCCCCGGCTCGCCGCCGGTTTCGCCCACGCGACACCCTGCACAACCCCCCTTCGGCGGCTCGGCCGGCGGCCCGGACGCTCCCGCGCCCGTCGCCCCGGGCGTCGCCGAATCCGCAGGCAGCGGCGTCGCATTCGTCGTATCCGTGGCGGGCGCCGCTGCATACATCGCCGGCGCGGGCACGAGCGGACCACTATCGATCCGCGTCTCACTCTCGTCGCGCTGAACCAGGGCGGCGAGCTCGATCCCGCCGCGCTTCGCGAATGCGAGCTTTTGCGCGGCCTCCGTGCCCTTGTTCGCCACGCCGCTGGGCGGCCCACCCCAGATCCCGCGACGCGGATTCGGGCACGTGACGGCTCCGGTCCACGCGTGCCGGATCGCATACCGCCCCTGGAAGTTGTTGATACCGCTCTGCACCGCGCCCGTCTCGAGCTTTTTCCCGTCGGTCAAGAACTCGCGCCCGCCGACGATCGGCGGTGCAGCCCGGAAGACGAGATCCTCCCCGAGCCCATTCTTGCCATACCGAAGGTGAAGGCGCGTCAAGACAAACCCGCTCCCTCCACGCCAGCGCGGCATCGGCCTCGGCATGGGCGGCGCGGGCGCGGGCCCGAGCCCTGGAGGCGCGGGTGCCGGTCCCGCGACCTGCTGCGCGTCGCCGATCACGTCCGCGCCGAGCGTCGCAAGGTCCGAGCCGTCGAGCGTGGGCCCGGGGCACGGATCACACGACCCCGCATCCCACGCATACTCGGTGATCGCGGCGTTCGGCTGCCTCGCGAGCGTGCGATCGAAGAGCGCCGCGTAAAACGCGCCGAAATCGTCACGAACCTTGTCCTTCACGTCGAGGTTCGTCGGAATGGCGACGTTCGGGTAATTCGCCGTCTCGTACCGCTGCCCGCGCGCGAGGATGTGCACGATGAGGTCCTGCGTGCCCGAGGAGTTCACGAGCCCGAGCCGCACCGGCAGCGCGAACGTTTCGCTGTCGTAATGGAACCGGAGCGGCGAGAGCATGGCTTGCCCGTTCTCGAAGCGCACCTTCTTCGTGTCGACCTTGGCCACGAAGAACTTGCTACCGCCCTGCACGTAAGGGCGGAGCAGGGGCTCGGCGCCCGCGGGAATCTTGTATTTCTCCTGGCGCAGCCACGTATCGAGCCCGAGCGAGTCACGCGCGCTCAGGATGACGACCTCGTATTCGCCCACGGTGAACTGGGCCTCGATCGTCACGCCGAGGTCGGCCGCGCCCGATTTCGCGGGCCCCGAACGCATGACCCTCGCGCCGCCCGGCGCGGCCATCGGCATCGGTGGCGGGAGCGGCGCGCAAGGGTCCTGCTCCCAGTATTCGACGAGCCGCGGCGCCGCGAGTTTGTCGACCTTGTCGAACACCGCCATGGGCAAGGTCTTGACGTTCTCTTTTTGCAGCACCACGGGCACCGGCACGACCATCGCGAAGTTCTCCGGCGGCCCCTGGTAGTTGTTCTGCATCGAGAGCACCGTGCGGGTGCCCTCGCGCATCAGCACGACCATGGTCGCGTTGTTGAAAAGCTTCGTGGAATCCGCGCCTGCGACGTAGAAACCGCAAAAAGCGTCGGCGGAGGGCGCGCTCGTGAGCGCGGCGAGAGCGAGGGGAACGGCGAGGCCGAGGGCTCGCAGGCGGGACAGCATGAAGGGTATGCTCCCACGAGCGTTTTCCGCAGCGCAAGCAAGATCGCTGTGCAGTGGACATCACGCCTCGATTCCGGTAGCTGGGAACGTCACGACCACCGGGAGGAAAACCCCTCGATTCCTGGGCCGGCGTGCTCGAATGCCAGGGAGCCGAGCTCCCGAGCTGGTCCGTCACGGAAGAGACTTTGTCCGTCGCGACTGATGTCGGGCCGACACGACGTCAGGCCGCGATGCCCTCCAGGATGGCGACGGAGTTCTTCGTCGGGATCACGCGGGCGATCTTCAAACCGGCGGCCTGAAAAAGCGCATCGAACTCGGCCTCGGTGCGCTCGCGGCCGGGCACGACCGTCAGCATGCAAAGATCGAGCGACATGCTCGGGTGATCCGTATTCCCCGCGGGCATGAGCGCGTCGACGACGAGCACGCGCCCTCCCGCGGCCATCGCGCGCCTGCAATGCTTCAGGATGGTCACGCACGTATCATCCGCCCAGTCGTGAAGGATCCGCTTCAGCACGTAAAACGCAGGCGGCGAGGCTCGCTCAACCCTTCACGGCTCCCGCGGTGAGCCCCGCGATGATGCGCCTCTGGAAAACGAGCGCGAGCAGGACGAGCGGCATCGTCACGAGCACGGAAGCGGCCATCATCTGACCCCAGGGCACCTCGAATGCAGAGCTCGTCGTCGCGGAAAACGAGAGGATCGCATAGGTCACGGTCCGTTTGTCCGGGGTTTGCGTGAACGAGAGCGCGAACAGGAGCTCGTTCCATGCGGCGATGAAGGAGAGCAATCCCGTCGTGACCATTCCGGGGGCCGCGAGCGGGAGCATGATTTTCGTGAAGAGCTGGAGCGGAGATGCCCCGTCCATGTACGCCGCCTCTTCGATCTCGACGGGCACGGCCTCGAGGAATCCGGTGAGCACCCAGATGGTGAACGGCAACGTGAAGACGAGATACGTCAGGGTGAGGGCCGGCAGCCGATTGTAGAGGCCAAGCGCATTGACGAGCTGGAAGAGCGCGCCGAGGACGGCGATCTGGGGAAACAGGGTCATCGAGAGGACGACGTAGAGCACGAGGCTCCGGCCGCGGAATTGGTACCGGCCGAGGGCGAAGGCCGCGAGCGCGCCGATGGCGAGGGAGACGAGCGTCACGGAGCTCGCCACGAGGACGCTGTTCAGCGCCGCATGGAGAAAATCGTCGTTCGCGAGGACGTGACGATAATGTTCGAGCGTGGGGTGCTCGGGCCAGAAACGCGCGGGCGTCGAGAAGAGCTCGGCGTTCGTCTTGAACGAGGACACGAGCGCCCAGCCGAAGGGAAAGACGAGATACACGACGAGGGAAAGGACGGCCATCCCGAAGATCCCTCGCCGCGCCATGGCCCGGGCCTTCATGCTTCCCTCCGTCGGAAGAGCACCACGTAGATCACGATGAAGACGGCGATGACCAGGAAAATCGCGGTGGAGACGGCCGATCCGTATCCCACGTCGGAGATGCTGACGAGGATCTCGTGGGCATACGTGGCCAGGGTCTGCATGTCGGGCCGGCTCCCGAACATCACGTAGAAGACATCGAAGACACGCAATGCGTCGAGCGTCCGGAACACGAGCGCGACGAGCAGGGCCGGCCGGAGGAGCGGCAACGTGATCTGCGTGAAGGCCTGCAGGCGCGTCGCGCCGTCCACGCGCGCGGCCTCGTAAAGCTCGCGCGGGATGAGCTGCAGGCCGGCGAGCAGGAGCAACGCGACGAACGGCGTCGTCTTCCAGACATCGACGAGCACGGCCGCGGCGAGCGAGGTCCTCGGGTCCGCGGTGAATGCGATCGGCTCGGAGACGAGCCCCAGCCGATTCACGAGCACGTCATTAAAGACGCCGTACACGTCGTTGTACATCCATTTCCACATCTGCGTGGACACGGCCGTGGGGATGGCCCAGGGAACGAGCATGGCCGCGCGCACGGCGGAGCGGCCCTTGAACCGAGCATCGAGGAGCAGCGCGATCCCCAGGCCGAGGGCGAGCTCCAGCATCACGGTGATCACGGCGAAGAGCACGGTGAGGAGCAACGCGTCGAGGAAAAACCCGTCGTGGACGAGCTCGACATAATTCGACAAACCCACGAACCGCGGGGGCTCCTCGCTGGCGAGGCGGGTGTTCGTGAGGCTCAGATACAGCGTGTCGCAGAGCGGGTAGAGCGCCACGAAGGCCGTGACAATCAGCGCCGGAGACAGGAACGCCCACGCGACCCGGGCGCGCCGCCTCGCGCGAATCCCCGCGACCTCCCCCTGCTTTTCCGCCTCGCTCGCCGTCGTGCTCATCCCATGTCCCTCACCGCAGCGAGCGCCGGATACGCCGTTCGATCTGCTCCAGCGCCTTCTCGGGGTCCGTCCCGTAAAGCGCCTTGCTCACGCCTTGATAAAAGGCGATGGAGACCTCGTTGTACCTTGCTCCGGCCTGGTTCGAGGGCCTCGCGACGAGCGTCGCTCCCCGCACTCGTTCGAGGAAAGGCAGCGCCCGGGCGACGTCCGGATCGTTTTGCACGGCGAGAATGGTGGGGATGTATCCCCCGACGAGCGCCCGGAAGCGCTGCACCTCGGGCGAGCAGAGATACCCCACGAACGCGACGGCCGCGTCGGGAAACCGCGAATACTTCGAGATGCCGAGCGTCCACCCGCCCAGGGTCGCGCTGCTCTCGTACCCCGGCTCGTGCGGGAGCGGCGCGACGTCGAAAAGGCCCTCGATACGCGAGCCCTTCGTATTACCGGCCGCGTACGCGTACGGCCAGTTGCGCATGAAGGCCGCGTTTCCTCCCTGAAACACGTTGCGCGCGTCCTCCTCCTCGTATCCCGTCACGCCGATCGGGGAAATCGTCCCGACGAACCGCCGGAAGCGAGCGAGCGCCTGCGCGGCCCGGGGATTTTTGACCGTGGGCTCGCGGCCCTCCAGGATCGCGCCGCCGCCGTGCGAGTGAATCCACTCGAGCGCATTGCAGGTGAGCCCTTCGTACGCCTTGCCCTGCCAGACGAAGCCGGCGAACGCGCGGCTACGCGCGCGCTCCCCGCTCTGGATCGCCTTCGCCATCTCCTCGAGCTCGTCCCACGTCGTCGGGGGCGCACCATATCCGTATTTTTGCAGCAGATCGCTGCGATAATAAAGCATGCCGAAATCCGTGAAATAAGGCATGGCCACGAGCCGCCCTTGCACGGTGTCGTTCCGGATGGCGGCTTCGAGGTGCGCGGCCGCGAGGGCCCCGAGCGTCTGGCCGAGGTCGAGCAAATGCGGGGCGAAGATGCCCGGCCAGACGATGTCGAGCGAGAGGACGTCCACGTCGGCGGAGCGCGCCTGGAAGAGGCGCTGATAACTCGCATATGTCTCGGTCGCGTCGCGCGGGCGCAGGACCACGTCCACGGTAGCGCCCGTGTCCCGGGCGAACCGCTGCGCGAGCGCGCGATCGATCGCTGCGCCGATGCCGACGGACTCCGCGTAGAACACGAGCCGCGCGCCCGCATGCCGCACGGCGCCTCGCACGGGCGGCGGCGGCATGCGGACCTCGGGGAGTTCTTCGCCCTCGTCCATCTCCGCGGACGGGGCGCGGCGACAGCCGGAGATCAGCGCGGAAAGCGAGAGGCCCGCCGTGGTCGCGAGGAAGGAACGTCGGGTCTGCTCGTCTCCTCCCATGAACACGACGACATCGTTCCCTGATCGGGCAGCGCCGTCAAATGTTTTGTCCTCAAACGGATCAGAATCATTCGTCCGGAACGATCAGCCGCAAGGCGCGGGCGAGGACCTCGATCGAAGCGCGCTCGGCGCGAGGGAATTCTTCGCCGTCGAGCTGGCAAGGCGGGGGCGCGCCGCCTTCGGCGACGCGAAATTGGACGTCGATCCGTGAGGCCCTCCGCGTCCCCGGCGGCGCGGCCGGGGCGACGAGCCCGGCGCGAGCGAGGGGACCGACGGAGAGGCCGAGCGTGGCGCGCCGGAGCCAATCGCGCCGGGTGGGAAATGGGAACACCTCGAAGAGGCCATCGTCGTGGCGTGACGTCGGATCGACCACCCACCCGCCTGCGTAGACGCGCGTCCCTCGAATCAAGAGCTCCGTGAGCCGCGCCTCGTCGTGGGATCCATCGGCGACGATGTCGGCAACGAAATCGACGTCGGTGCTCGGCGCAGAAACGAGCGTGCGGACCAGGGCACCCGCGTACACGAGTTCGTCGCGATAAAGTGCGAAGGCCCGGCCGAAACGCCGGACACGATCCCGATCCACGTTACGCGCCGCAATCACCGCGGCTCCGATGCCAAAACCTACCGAATCGAAGAACGTCGCCCGCGCGATCGTTCCGCCCGTGCCATCCATCGCATGGAGCTTCCCCGCGTCGAGCCGCGTCTCCCGGGCGGCCGCGAGGACCCGGACGTTCCGCGCGAGCGCGCCCTCCCCCGCACGCAACCCGAAGCTCCGGCCATGGTTGTTCGCGGTCCCCGCGGGCAGCATTCCGAGCGCGACCGCCTCCCTTCGCGGGCTCTCGAGCAGCCCCTCGGCGACCTCGCGGAACGTCCCGTCTCCGCCCATGGCAATGACGCATCGATAGGGCGCCTCCGCGAGCGCGTCCCGCACCGCCTGCACGGTGCGTCCGCCGGGCTCCGTCGGCAAAAGTCGGGCGTGGAGCCCTGCCGCACGAAGCAGGCGCAATGCGACCTCGATACGCGCCGCATTACGCCCGCTCTGGGCCATGGGGTTCGCGACGAGGAGGTGCGTGGGCGCCGTCATGCGCGGCGAAGTTTACCCGAAACGCGCCGTCGTTTCACGCGCCCGGGTCCCCTTCCCCTCGCGGCTGCGTTCGGATAGCCTCGAGGCGTGCTCCCGCGCCCCGAAGACGAGATTCCGCTGCCGAGGGCGCTCGCGCCGATGCGACGTTTCGCGCTCGACGGCGCGCTCCTCTGCTTCGATCGGCGCACGGGGCTCACGGCCGTCTGCGAGGGGCCCGAGACGGCGCATCTCCGCATGCGCGCGCCGCGCGTCGTGCAGTTCGCGATCACGAACGCGTGCAATCTCTCCTGCACGTTCTGCTCGCGCGACATCGCGGCTCGAAGCGCCTGGACGGCGGAGGAGGCGTTCGCCCTCTTGCGTGATCTCGATCGTGCCGGCGTGCTGGAGGTCGCGTTCGGGGGCGGCGAGCCGCTCGTGTTCAAGGGATTCGCGGCGCTCGTGCGGCGCCTCGACACGGAGACGCGGCTCGCGGTCAGTTTGACGACCAACGGTACGCGACTCGACGACGCGACGATCACGGCGCTCGCGCCGCACGTCGGGCAAATTCGACTTTCGGTCTACGACGACGTCGACCACCGGCCCATCCTTTCGCGGCTCGCCGGAAGCGGCGTGCGCTTCGGCGTGAACTGGCTCGTCACGCCCGCGCGCCTCCCCGGGCTCGCGGCGTTCGTCCTCGATCTCGTGGAAGCGGGTTGTCGGGACATCCTGCTCCTCTCCTACAATGGCCCGGATCACGCCCTGCACCTCGATCCTGCCGAGGCGTCGGAGCTTGCCCGCGTCGCGCGTGTGCTCGGGCGCGCGCTCGCGGGGCGCGCGACGCTCAAGCTCGACGTGTGCTGGGGCGATCGCATGGAGGCCGTGCCGCGTCTCTTCGGCGGGCGCCCCTGCCCCGCGGGTCGCGAATTCGTGGTGATCACGAGCGACAAACAGGTGAGCCCCTGCAGCTTCCACCATCTGCATTTTCCCGCGGAGACCGCCGCGGACGTGCTGCGCGTCTGGGAGACGCACGCATCCGCGCTCGCCGAACCCGCGCGCGAGCCTGGTTGCGCGCGGACGCCAGGGTATGGCCTCGACGGCTCCCCACGACGATTACCGATGACGGGCTGACTCCCATGCGTATCTACCTCTTCCAGGCATTCGCCAGCAACAACAGCGGCAGCTATACCCTCGTCGGCACGTTCAAGGACGAGGCCACGGCCGAGGAGGTCGCGCGCTTGCTCGCGGAGGTGAGCGCGGCGCATTCCGCGTGGCTCGAACGTACCTGCGGGGTCGACGACGGCCCCTCCCCGCTCGACGAACTGGTGCAGCGCGAGGGCTTGCGGGGCGACAAACCAGGCCGCTACGACGATTGGCCCGACTACGACGATCCCCCGCAGGTCGTCGCCGCGGGGCTGCAGGTGCTCTTCCATTCCTCGTTCACTTTGACGATCCCGGCGGTCATCGGCGAGCTTTTTTATGCGCGCGGCGGCCGCGTCCAGATGGAGCTCGACCATGCGCACGAGGAGATCGCCATCGAGTTCGCCTACTGGATCGTGCATGAACAATACAAGGACAAAGAGGTTCGGCGGGAGAAACTCGACGCCTTCGAGGCGCGGCTCGCGGAGGAGCTACCTTCCTGGACGAGGCGCCGCGAAGGGGATAGCCGCCCGCCGATCGAGCCGGCGTGGCATCACGGGGAATGGGGAAGCAGGCACGTTGCCGTGGTCTTCCGTGATCTGATCGAGGGCGTGCAGGCCGTGCGAACGATCGCGCGAGAGATGGAAGTCGAGCTCCAGTTCAAGGTCTGGGAGTGCCCGCATGGCGTCCCCGATCCGTTCGCGTTGCTCCGTATCCCCCCGCTGGAAGAGTAGATGCCCGCTTCACGGCGGGGTCACATCGAGGGCATACCCCGCGAAATCGGTCCCACCGCGCCCGTCCCGCAATACGAGCCATAAAAACACACGCGTAGGCTCGTCGGGCGCACGCCATCCGTTCGACACCGTCGTCTCCATGTCGTTCGTCGCCCGCCCGTTCACGTCGCTCTCGAAGGCCCCCGCGGTCGCATACCAGGAGACACGCAAGGCTTCCCGCTGATCCACGAGCACCTGCTTTCTCGGATCGAAGGTGGGATACACCTCGGCGTCCTCGGCGCGCCAGCCGACCTCGAATCGAACGTCCGCGCCCGCGGGCAATGCGTCGAGCGACGCGGACGCGCCGTTCACGAACGCGTGCAGCGGAAGGAGCTTCGGATTTCGATTGGGGACGTGGCGCTCGGCGAGCTCCACCGCGACGTCGAGCGGCGCATTCGGCAAGTTGCACGTGATCCGCTCCAGCACGAACGCGGTCCGCTGCATGGCTTCCACGCGGACTGGCTGGTAAAACCCGCCCGTCGCGTCCGGGTCCCGCGGGCGGAAATCGCCGGGCGGCGCCTCGGGACCAAAGAGCGAGCACGCGTCGGGAGGTGTCGCGGCCGTCACGCTCGCGGAAGCGCCCACGATCGGCCGGACGGCGTCTCCTAGGCACGCGGTGCTGACCGAGCCGTTTTCGGTGAGTGGCTTCGGCGCCGCGCAAAAAGCCCAGCGCATCGCGGCGCCCTCGGGCTCGCCGTCCGGCGTCACCACGAGCGCCTCGTACGTGACGGATTCACCGGGCTTCGACTCGGGCGGCTCGCTGCGCACCGCGAGGATCCGCGGGCCTGTCACGAGCGACTCGCGCTCGGTTTCGACGGGAAGGCACCCCGCGAGGACAAGAAGTATCGTCAAACACGAAAAGGGGCTCTTCACAGCTCGACCCTCGCACCGAGAATGGCCAGCGCGGGCAAACCCGAGATGAAGCTCTTGCGACTGAAATCGTAGTTATAAACGATCTCCTCGGGGTTCTCCTGGTTCGTCGCGTTCGTGACGTCGAGGGAAAGGACGACCGAGGCGCGGCGCACGGCGATCGCCTTTTGCACGCGGAGATCCAGGGCCTGGAAGCTCGGGAGGCGGGTTCCGTTCTGCACGCCGAAAATCGGCTGAAAGCGGCCGGTCGTCACGTCGTCGAACGAGCCCACGACGGGCGTGCGTGGCGCGCCTGTCGCGTGGCGAAACCGGATGCCGAAGGTCCATCCGCGCCATTCGTAGCCGGCCGTCGCCGTGAGCACGTGCGTCTGATCGTGATCGAAGCGCCGCGAGGACGCGTCCCCCGCGTAGCGCCGTTCGCTACGGCTCGCGGTATAGGCGATCCATCCGTAAATCCCATTCTGGAGTTGCCTTCGCGCGAGGACCTGCACGCCGAAGTTCTCACCCTCGCCTTCCTGCGTGAGGGCGGCGGCGAGCTTCGGGGTGGGGAGCCGGCTGCGGACCACGAGGTCGTCAAGCGACACGAAAAAGCCGGTCACCTCGACGCCGAGGCCCGCGGGCAGGCGCACGGACGCGCCGGCACTCGCGTGCACGGACCGCGCGAGCGTGAGGTTTGGCGTGCCGAACACCGGGCCGAGGTCCTCGGCCGCGGGCGGCTGGTGGTAGAGGCCGCCGCTCGCGGAGAGCGTCACGTGCTGCACGGGGGAGACACTCACCGAGAGCCGCGGATCCAGCGCTGGCAACAGGCGAGACGAGCCAATGCCGGGAGGTTGTCCCACGCGCGGGGTGCTGCGGGAACCCTCCACCAGGAAAAGGTCGGCACGCAGCCCCGGCGTAACGAGAAAAGGTCCGAACCGCAGCTCCGCGACGAGGAACGGGCCGACGTCGACGACGTTGGTGCTCCAATCATCGGCATTGACGTCACTCCCAGGCGGTTGGCCAAAGACGTAAAGATCCCCTTCCCTCGGAGGCAGCGTGAGCGAGCCCTGTCGGAACAGGCTCGCGCGGGACGCGAGGGCATCCACGCCGGCCGTCACGACGACGGCGTCCGTGATCGGGGCGCGATACGATGCGCGCAGGCCATACCGCCACGTGAGCGCGTCCCGCGCCTGTGGTACTCCGCCGAACGAGGCGTCTCGACGCTCGCGATCCCGGCCGAAAAATGGGACGATGACGACGTTCGCGCCTTCAGGCAGGGCGCGCGTGTAACGCAGATAGAATCGTTGAAAGGAGGTCTCGGTCGATTCGATACGTGTCTTCGCGGGGTCGGACGACGGCTGCGCGCGCGTGAGCGCGTCCCCCGCGCCGAGGAGCACCGCCGAGAGCTCCTCGTCCTCCCGGAGCGCAAGCGTGGCCTTGAGCTGATAATCGTGATACCGAGGGATGGGCACGACATCGAGGACGCTCGGCGGCGCGACGGCGGAGACGAGCCGATCGAAATGGCTCGCGCGCGCCGCGGCCGCGACGCGCACGCGATCGCCCACGGCAGCGCTCACCATGCCCGCGGCATCGAGGAGATCCGCGCCGATCGAGCCGTGGATACCCTCCGCCGGAAGGTCACGCGTGGTCACGCGGACGAGGCCGCCGAGCGCGCGACCGTACTCGGCGCCGTATGCGCCCGGCGCGAGGTCGATGGCCTGCACGAGGCCCGAGGGAAGCACACCACGAAGGCCATTGCCATGATAGAGGAGCGGGATCTCCACGCCGTCCACGGTGACGCGGCTATCGCCGGGTGCGGCGCCCCAGAGGACGAGCCCTCCTCCGAAATACCCGCCGCGCGCGACACCCGGCAGGCTCTCGACGATTCGAAGCGCATCGTCCCGGGTCCCCGCCACGCGCCGGGCCTCGTCTGCGCGAACCGTCGTGCGTCCGGGATCCCGCTTGCGTGGCGCCGCGCGAACGGTGACCTCTCGAGGTTCGTCAGAATGGGCCGCCCTCGAAAATGAGCACACGGCCAGCGCCGCCATCACGAGCGCGGCGCGTCCCCTCACGGGAGATCGAACTCCACCGCGAGGACGCCCGCTCCCCTGTCGTGCGGCATGGCCTCGTCCGTGGGTCCGCTCTGTCCTGTGGACCGCGCGAGCGAGACGCCGCTCCGGAGGACGTCGACCGACCAGTTCGCGAAGGCCTCGCCGCAGAGAGAAAACGTGTCGACACGGACGATGTAATGGCCGGACGGCGGTTCGTCCTTCCAGACGACGTTCTCCATGCGCCTGCCGTCGATGACGCATCCCGCATTGGAGTCGAAATCGAGGATCGCGCCGGATTGCCACGCCGTGGGATCGACAGGCTGTCCGGGCGGCGGCAATTCGTACGAGTTGATGTTGCGCTTGTAGATCTCCACGCCGTGGGGATCGACGACGTGCAGATCGAGGTCGGCCTCGCGATCCCAGCGAAGCGAGACGACGAGTTCTCCCTCGGGCGCGGCGATCGCCGTGGCTTCGAGCGGGTGACGGCTGGCGGGGCCGAAGTGGTCGTCCGCGTCGACGGCGCGCACGAGGAGCTCGTGCGAACCTGCGCGCATGTCGGGTGAAAACGAGAGGGATACGTCGAACGTGGGAAATGCCGGCGATTGCACGTCGGGTAAGCCCGCGGGGACGATCCAGTACCCGGTATCCCCGGCGAGGCCGAGCGCGACCGACGTGGCCTCCGGGGTGAGGGAACCTCGCAAGGGTTTGTCGATCTGCCCGGCCCGCACGCGATTCGTGCCGAGGTCCACGGCGACAACGCCGGGCCCGCCATTCTCCTCTGGCATCGGCCCCTCCACGTACGAGCCGGGCGCGACGCGCATGTCCGCAAAGAGCCCGGGATCGGAGGGGACACCGCCGCAGCCCGAGAGAACGGGGCCAACGAGGACGAGCGCGTGCCATCGATTCAAAACGACACCTCCCCGCGGACCGCGAACGAGTCGTCCCCGAGCGTGGTCGGCAGCCCGCCCGCCGTGCGGCCGAGCGCGTTGTTCCGATGATCGTATTCGACCACGACACGCAGGGCGGGAAACGGGTTGTCCCGGGCAAACGTCCACGTGGGCGGCGTGTACCGGAGCGCGGCGGCAATCGAGAAGGTGGAATACGTGCTATCTCGGGGCACGAGGTCCTTGCCGCGTTGCTCGCTCGCGTCCTGGTCGGGGTTGTACCGATCGTAACGCACGCCGACCATCGCATACCGACCGAGCTCCTGGGTGATGCCGACGTGAAAGCCGAGCTCGCGCAGATCACGGCCCGCGCCGATCGGATCGGCGGGCTCGACGCCGCGGTCGAGGTTTTGCGCGCGCACGATTTCCCCGAAGAGGCACGACTCGCCGACGACCGGGAGTTTCGCCGTGAGCCGCAGGTCGGCGCCGAGCGCGAAGCGGTCGAAGTTCTCGGAGGGCGTGGCCGCGGTCCCGGGGATCGCGCGGATCTCGGTCCCCTCCACGAGGCCATTTTCATTCTCGTCGCGCCACACGAGGACGTCCTTCGTGCTCGGTGTTCCCCGGTGCAGGCCCGTGCCGGAGAGGGCCGAAAAACCGCCCTGCACGCGTAGCCTCGCGAGCGGCGTGGTATCGACGCCGATGCGACCGAGGACGTCCTTGCCGCCGTTCGGATCACGCGCCGGGAAAAACACCTGCCCGACCGGCTCGCCGTTCATGAGGGCCACGGCATACCGAAAGACACGATATCCGCCCGAGAGGCGGAAGCCCAGGTCGTAGTTGCCCGGAAACAGCGCGCGGCTCGTCATGCTTCGTTCGAGGAAGAGGCGGCTCCGCTCGCGCTCCGGTCCTTCGACACCGAAAGGAATCTTGAAGAGGCCGAGCGTCGCCATGACGTAAGGCGGCGCCTCGGCGTTCGCGCCTTGCCAGCGCGCCGAGACCTCGGCCTCGATGACACGCGCGGCGGGCCCCTCGACGGTGTTCGCGTCGAGCTCGAGCGCGCCGCTCACGATGTCCGCGCTCGCCTCGGCGCGCAGGCGCGCCCGCGTGATCGTGAATCGATCCTCGTTGAGCGGCGCGCCGGTCGCAGGGTTGATCTCGTCCTGGGACGATTGCCGATACGCCACGGCGTCGGCCTGCACGTAGCCCGAGAGGCGAAGGCGCACGGGCGACGCGGGCGGCTTTGGCTTCGGCTCGGCTTGCGCGGATCCGGACGCGCTCGCGACGAGCAGGCTCGCGAGCGCGACGAGCCGCCGAAATGCACGGTCAGGGAAGCGGCGGCAACGAGCCATCGGCATTCAGGAGCGGCAGGTTCACGGTCTTGTCCACCTTCTCCGCGTCGGTGCAGGCGTTGATGATCTCCACGTGGCTCGTGGGCTCGGTGAAACATTCGGGCCCGGCCCCGCCGGCCCCGCCCGCGCCGCTGCTCGACGAGCTCCCCGAGGGGTCTGCCGGCGGATTGTCCTCGCCGCACGCGCCCGCGAGCAAAACGAGGACGAAAAGACTCGACATGAAATATCTGGTGCTCATTTCGCCTCGCAGAAGCCATGCCGGCACTTGCCCCCGCCGCATTCGCCGTCCCCGCCGCACGTCTTGCACGTGGCGCTCGGCTGTCCCACGCGGCTCTCGTAAAAACACCCGCACGGCTCGGCAGGGGTGTAGAGCGAGAGGTCGCCGCCCTCGAAAGAACGCGTGACTTTCATCGCGCAGTCGGGGACGAGCCCCTTCGAGATGACGACGTCGAGCGGATCGAACTCCGGCGCGGGAGAGACGGTCTTCGAGAGGATCATGTCGACGAGGTAGCGAACGCGGGGGTTCGACACGGTCCTCTGCGCATCGACCGGTGCGAGATACTCTGTCGGAGACCAGATCGTGTAATGGCCGTCCCGCACGTTGCGTTTGTCGAAGGACGTCGCCGTGGAGTCGGGGTAGTAGGCGTGTTTTTGCTTGAAGGCCTGGAACGCGAGCGCTTCGACCTTGTCCCGGTTGCCGTCGTAGATCTCGGCGCCGAGGATGCCGATCGTCTTTTCGGGGCTCGGCGAGGTGGCGACGCCGTTCAGGACCTCGGAGGACTTGTCGAGCATCACCCCTTTCCATTTCGCGCCCGGCACGCCGATGGCCGCGGCCATCGTGAGCAGTGTGCTCTTCGTCGTCGTGCGGATGAAAGAAAGCGACTCGTCGGTCCAGGGCTCGACCTTCCCCGAAGAGCCGAAGCCAAAGACGAAATACGCCTCCTCCGCCGTGATCGCGCGCTGCGAGCTCGCCTCCGGGACGATGAAGACATACGGCTGCACGGGCCCCCGGAAGAGGCCGATTCCGGAGGGCGGCGGCGAGGGTTCGCAGGCGCTCACGAAGAGCGCCGAGATGGCGAGGTCGAGCGGGACGCCATTCGGGTCGATCGTGCACTGGGGCGCGGGCTTGCTCGGATTCCAGGTCGGATCCTCGGCGACCGAGGGGATGTAAAGCGGGTTCGTCGTGAGCTTCGTGCCCTTGTACATCGCGTCGATGTTCGTGCACGAGCCGCTCGTCTTGTAGATGAGCGTCATCGGGCTCGCCTGCGAGGCGCGGAGCTTCTGGCCGAGCGCCTTGAGGAGCGGCTCCTGCGTGTCCCCGCTCTGGATGTAGACGGGGTTTGGCAGGGCACTGCAATCCAGCGCGAGCGCCGGTCGCGGCGAAAGGAGCGCCGCGAGCACGCCTGCCACCATGGTTTGTCGGATCGATTTCAAGATCTGCTCCTTCCGAACTGCAAATGCCCGGCGCTCGTCGTGTCGTACCCCGCATGCCGCGCGAGTCTTTCGCGGTATTTCCCGCTCTGCGCGAGTTCGCAGAGCGCGAGGACGCGGGGGTCGCCGAGGTGCCCGGCACGAAATACGAGGCCATACGCCTCCGCCACGACGGGCGTGAACCCGAGCCCCGCGTGCGCGGCCCACGCGCGCGACGCGAGCGCGACCTCGGCGTCCCCGCGCGCGACGGCCATGACCGCATCCCTGTGGGATCGATACTCCTCGGCGTGCGCATAAGCGCGCTCGGGCTCGACTCCCTCGCGGGACAAGGCCTCGTCGACGTGGTGGCGAATGCCCGCGGTCCTCGGCCGCGACGCGAGCTTGCGCCCCACGATGCCGGAGATCCTGCGCAGGCGCAGGCCCTTTCGATGCGCGATGCCGAGCTCCCGCACGGCGAGGTGGAGCCACGCGAGCTTCTCACCGCCGAGCGATGCCGGAGCATGGTCGCCGTGGCAGCCCGCGCCGAGCACGGCGCCGCTCTCCAGCCGGACGAGGCCCGTCGCATGATCCGCGAGGACGAACCCCACGAGCGGCGCCGAGCGCTCGCGGCCCTCGTCGAACAAGGCCTCGATCGCGAGGTCACCGTTCGCCGCGAGCAAAGGCGGAGGGGAAGCCTCCGGCGCCTCCGCAGGCTCCGCTTCCGGCGCGCCCCGGCTCCACGCGAGCACATCGGCCTCGTCGTAACGCCATTCGTCGCCGACGCGGCGCGCGGGGAGCCCGCGTTTGAGGAGCCGGTAGACGTGCTTCGGATGAACACGAAGCAGCGCCGCGACCTCGTTCGTCGTGAGCAAGGCCGCGGGCCGTCGGGGAGGTGCGTCGTTACCCAAGGTGGTCGGATGTTACCTAATGTTACCCGTGGAGGACAAAAGATCGCGACGATCGCGTCGGCGTGACCTCGATCTCGGCTTTCGGGGGAGGGAGGCCGCGCCCCGGTCAGGGCGCGGCGAGGAGGGAGAACGAGAGGGGGAGAATCAGGCGGAGCGACGGCGACGACGCAGGCCGAAGGCCGCGACGACGAGCAGAGCGCCCATGCCGCCGGCCGTGGAGGGCTCCGACGCCGTCCGGCAGCCGCAGCCGCCGCCGTCGTCGGTCGTCTGTCCGCCGCCGGCGCCCGCCGGACGGCCGCCCATGCCGCCTTCACCACCGGCGCCGCCGGCACCACCATTGCCACCGGCACCGCCGGCGCCGCCATTGCCGCCCGCGCCGCCATTGCCACCGGCGCCGCCGGCGCCGCCATTGCCACCGGCGCCGCCGCCACCGCCCGCGCCACCGCCGCCGCCGACGCCGCTCATCGAGGGCACGCACCACTCCATGACCGGATCACACTCGTACTCCGGGGCGCATTGGCTGTTCGTCGTGCAGCTCGTCGCGCACTTCGTCCCGTCGCACGCATACCCGGGCACGCACGAGGTCTCCGTGCCCGCGACGCACGTGCCGCTGCCGTCGCACTGGGACGGGTTCGTCTGCGTGGTCCCGGTGCACGTGCCCGACGCGCATTGCGTGCCGGACGCGTAGAGGGCGCACGCGCCATTGCCGTTGCACTGGCCGTTCTGGCCGCAGGTCGTGGGCACCTGGGCCGCGCACTCGTTATCGGGATCCGTGCCGTTCTTGATCGGGCCGCACGCGCCGTCCGCGCCCTGGCCCTTCTTCGCCGTGGAGCAAGCCTCGCACCCGCCATTGCACGCCGCGTCGCAGCAGACGCCGTCGACGCAGAAGCCCGAGCCGCACTCCGACGCGTTCGAGCAAGGCGCGCCCGGCGAGCCCGCGGGCTTGCAAGCGCCGGCCGAGCAGACGTTGCCCGGCAAGCATTCGTTGCTGTTCGTGCAGGGGTTCTTGCACGTGCCGCCCGAGCAGACATACGGCGCGCAGTCCTGCCCCATCGCGTCGTTCACGCACTGGCCCGAGCCATTGCAGATCTGGCCCGTGACCACGCTGCCCTGGCAGGTGCTCACGCCGCAGGAGGTGCCCTGCGGGTGGAGCTGGCAAGCGCCCGAGCCATTGCAAACGCCGGTTTGTCCGCAGCTCGACGCCGCCTGCGTCACGCACTCGTTGTCGGGATCGACGCCGAGCGCGATCGGCCCGCACACGCCGTCCGTGCCGCTGCCCTTCTTCGCCACGGTGCACGCCTGGCAGAGGCCGCCGCACGCCGTGTTGCAACAGACGCCGTCGACGCAGGAGCCCGACGCGCACTGGGCATCCGTCATGCAAGCGCCGCCGTTCGCGAGCGGCGGGACACACGCGCCCATGACGCAGGCGTTGCCCGCCGCGCAATCGGCGTTCATCGTGCACGCGCCCTGGCAAGCGCCGCCCGAGCACGCGTACGGCGCGCAGTCTTGCCCCGTCGCGGACGGGATGCACGTGCCCACACCGTCGCAGACCTGACCCTTGAGCACCGTGCCCTGGCAAAGCGGGCTGCCGCAGGACGTGCCCGCCGTGTGGAGCTGGCAAGCGCCGGAACCATTGCATTGCCCCGTCCGGCCGCAGGTCGCGGCGGCTTCGGCCGAGCAGTCGCTATCCGGATCGGCGCCGGCCACGATCGGCCCGCACGTGCCGTCCGCGCCCGCGCCCTTCTTGCCCGCCGAGCACGCCTGGCACGTGCCCGTGCAGCTCGTGTTGCAGCAGACGCCGTCGACGCAGTTCGCCGACTGGCAATCGGAGTTCGCCGTGCACTGCGCGCCGTTGCCGAGCAGGCCCACGCACGCGCCGCCCACGCACGAGAAGCCGGACGCGCAATCCGCGCCCGTCGTGCACGAGGTCTTGCACATGTTCGCCCCGCACGCGTAGGGCGCGCAGCTCGTCGGCATGCCGTTCGCCGCGCACGTCCCGGCGCCATCGCAGGTCTGCGGCTGGAGCGAGCCGGCATTGCAGGTCGCGCCGCAGCTCGTGCCCGAGGGGTAGAGCTTGCACGCGGCCGCGCCGTTGCAGCTGCCGTTCGTGCCGCACGAGCTCGCGCCCTGGTCGGTGCACTCGTTGTCGGGATCGGTGTCGACCTTGATCGGTCCACAGACGCCGTCGGCGCCCGCGCCCTTCTTTGCCGCGGTGCACGCCTGGCAGGTGCTCGTGCAGGCCGCGTCGCAGCAGACGCCGTCCACGCAGAAGCCGCTCACGCATTGCGCGCCGATCGAGCAAGACGCGCCGTTCGCGCCCGGCGAGACGTCCGAGAGGACACGCGCGCGGGCCCGATCCGATCCATACGGCTGCTGCGGATCGAACCGGTGATACGCCGCGAGGACCTCCTGCGGCTTGCCCGCCGCGAGCTGCGGCCGGAGCTCGAGCTGGAGCACGTCGTTCGACACGACGAACCCGCTCGGATCCTTGTTCGTGCCGGTGCTCGTGATGCGGGCGGCGTAGACGTCTTGATAGTTCACCGTCGTACGATCGTCCTGCCAGGCGACCCAGTACTGCGTGCCATCCCAGACCGTGCTGGGGAAGTTCTGGGTGTTCGTCGCGTTGCTCACGTTGATGCCCACGACGTCGAGCACCGTGCCCGCGGCGTTGACGCGGGCGCCGCGCACGTCGGAGACGTCGTTCCACGCGACGAACCAGTCTGTTCCGTTCGACGCGACCGAGGCATTCGTCTCCGCCGCGCCCACGACGGCCGAGACGGGGATCGCGAGCGCCCCCGCGTCGAGGACCGCGCCGGCAGGCGTCACGCGCGACGCGAAGATGTCGTTCGCGTTCGACGCCTTGGTCCAGGCGACGAGGTAGTTCGTGCCGTTGTACGCGACCGCGGGCAACGACCCGCCGCCGGTCGAGATCTTGATGCCCGCGGGATCGAGCACGGTCGACGACGGCGCGATGCGCGCGCCCCAGACCTCCGTGCTCGTCGCGTCGCGCCACGTGACGAACCAGTTCGTCCCGTCCGCGGCGACGGCGGGGTTCGTCTGGGTGCCGCTCCCCGCGTTCACCGGGATTCCGCCGGCGTCGAGCACGGCGCCGGTACTGGAGACACGCGAGGCGAAGATGTCGTCGTTGCCGCTGCCATTGCGACGGTCCTGCCAGACGACGAGCCAGTCGACGCCGTTCGCCGCGACCGCAGGCACGTACTGCGAGCTCGTCCCTTGCGAGATCGCGAAGCCCGCCGGGTCGAGCACGGTGCCCGTGCCGGAGAGGCGCGCGCCCCAGATGTCGGTCGTGGTGCCCGGGCGCTGATCCTCCCAGACGACGAGCCAGTTCGTCCCGTTGAAAGCGGCGCGCGGGGAGCGCTCGTCGTTCGCCGTGCGGGAGAGCAGCGTGCTCGTGGCGTCGACCTTCACGAGCGCGCCCGACACGCGCAGCCCGTAGATGTCGGCCGGGCTGCTCGCCGTGGCGCCGCGCGTATCGCGGAAGGCCACGTAGAAGTTCGTCCCGTCGTGCGCCACGCCGGGGTAGCTGCGGCTGCCCATCTCGTTCGTCAACGCGGTCGCCGGGACGAGCACCGCCGCGCCCGAGCTCACGCGCGCGCCGAACACCTGGTTATCGTCGTCCCAGAACACGCCGTAGCCGTTGCCCGCGAACGTGACGTTGACGTTCATGGGATCGGCCGTAGTGACGCCGCCCCCGATCTGGAACCCGTTCGACGCGTCCATCGGGACCCCGGCCGCCGAGATCCGCTGGCCGTAGATGTAGTTCGAGGAGCTCGAGGTGTCCCACGCGAGCAGCCAGTTCACCCCGTCCGACGCGACTCCGATCGGGCTGCGCGGGCACGTCGTGCTGTTGTTGCACGCGAGGATGTCGCTCGCGTCGAGCACGGTGCCGGCCGGATTCACGCGCCGGGCGGCGAGGCGGTAATACGTCGCCCCCGTGAAGTAGTCGAACGCGACCAGGTAGTTCGTCCCATTGAAGGAGACCGCCGTGTCGTACACGGTGTACGCGAGGGACGCGATGTTCACCGTGTTCGCGTTCACGGTGCCGTTCGTCCCGACGAAGTTGCCGCGGACCTGGCTGCTCTGCACGTAGGCGATGAAGTAGTTCGTGCCGTCGAACGCGATCGACGGGTGGCCCTTGCTGCCGCCCGTGGTCAGTACGATCCCGTTCGGATCCTGCACGACGCCGGCCGCGGTGACGCGAGCGGCGTAGATGTCGTCGCTGCCGGTGCGACTGTCGACCCAGGTGACCATCCAGTCCGTGCCGTTGGATGCCACCGCCGGCGAGTATTGGTAGTACTTCGCGATCGCGATCGGGATGCCCGACGTATCGAGCACGGTGCCGGCCGCCGACACGCGCACGCCGTACACATCCTCGGCGCCCAGATACCGAGTGTCCGACCAGACGACGAGGTAGGTGCCGCCCGCGTACGAGACGGCCGTTTCGTACTCGTCCCGGGTCGCCGGGGCATACACGGGCGTGTCGATCGCGATCTCGGGCCCGATCACGGGATCGAGCACCGCCGGGTACGCGCTCGCGTCGAGCACCGAAGACGGCACGCGCAGCACGATGCGACCGTCCACGAAATCCGCGTCGACGTGCGTGCGCACGCCCTTCGCGTCGATCCACGTGGCCACGCCGTAACGCACGCCGAGCCCGGTCGCAGGATCCGCGAAGTGCAAGCCACCCTCGGTTTCGCCGAGGAACTCTTCGCCCGTCACGGCGATCTTGACCTCGAGATCGCCCTCGCCCGCCGGGCGCTCGGCGAATTCGAAGCTCTGCTCGACGCCCTCCTCGTCGTTCTCGAGGTGCTCGACCACGGCGCCGCGCTGGATACCGAGGCTCGCGTCGGGCCGGACCGCGGCCTTTCCGCCGCGCCCCTCCGCGATCGATCGTCCGCCGCGGGTGATGCTCTCGAGCGACGCGACGAACGGCGCCGTCGCGCCCTCGTCCGGCGCGGCGAGGTCACTCTCGCTCGGCCACACCGTGAGCGCCTCGGGGCTCGCCTTGACGGCATACGTCGCGTGCCCCGCCGAGAACACGCCGCCCTCGGCGCGATAACCGAAATGCGTCCGCCGCATGACGGTGTCGAGATCGATCGCCTCGGTCGGGTTTGTCGTGGCCGCGGGCGGCGCGCTCGCGCCCGGGTTTTGCGATGTGCCCGCGTCGCGGCCTTCGCTGCTACACCCTGCGAGCGCGGCGAGGATCAGGCCGTGGACAAACCAGCCGACCGTCGCGCCGCGGAGCCTTCTGCACGCGGCGCGCGTGCGTGGAACCGTTCGAGATTGCATGTCTCCCACCAGGTGAATGCTCGCCCCGCCCTACGTTGCCGCGGCTCGACGAAGCCGGGACCGTCCGGGGCGTTCAGCCCCGCATCGGACAGCACCGGCCGGCGCACGTCAAGGCCACGGCTGGGCATTTCGTCGAGTCACGTCACCGGGTGTCGGTCCGTTCGAGAACGCTCCCCGCGATCCGCACGAAGAGCGCGCAGAGCGGGGCCACCAATATGAGCGCCAAAGGTCCGATCCAGGCCGCCGCGGCGTCGTGCCAGACGAGGCTCGGGAGAGTGATCGCGGATCGCAAGGCCGCGCGGCCTTCATAGACATCCGGGCGATAGATCATGACGGCGGACGGCATGAGCGGCGCGAGCCACACGAGCGATCCGACGAGCAGCGCGTGGAAGGCGTCGCGCATGCGCACGAGGAGCGGCAGGAGCATCACGAGGAGGAGCAAAGCGAACGCGGTCAGAAAGAGCCCGCCGCCGAGCGCGCCGGCCGCGCTGACCATGTCGCCCGGCGCGAGATAGGGGACGATCGAGAGCGCCGTGGCGATCGAGACGGCCGCGCCGGTCGCGGTTGCGACGCCGAGAATGGGCCAGACGCGCGCGGCGAGGAGCACGCGGGCGCGGATGGGCTTCGCGAGCAGGACTTCGAGCTGATCCTCCTCCCGCGCCGTGACGACGGCGCCGAGCAGGCCCGCGAGCCCCACGAAAAAGGGTGCGAAATAGGCGGCCATCAGGTCGTTGATGAGCAGGACCGCCGCGATCCCTCGGAGGTCGAAGGCCTGTTCGAGGAAGTGGATCGCGCGCGGGGGAAAACGCACGAGGATCGCGTGCGTGCCGAGCACGCCGAGGGCGCCGAGGATCGCGGCCGCGACCGGCGCGCGGCGCGGCGTGTGCCGTGCCTCGAGGAGAAAATAATCACGGAGCGAAGCGGTCTCGGACATGATCAAGCCTCCATGCGGCGCACACCGGCGGCGCCGATCGCGATCGCGGCGACCGAGAGAAGCGAGAGCACGAGCATCGGCGGCGCGAGGTCGGCCGGGCCGAGGTGATCGAGGTTTCCTAGGGCGAGCGCGCCGAGCGACATCGGATTCACGAGCGTCAGGGTCCGCCACGCGGGCTGGTAAAACCCGACGAGGGACAAACCGAGGAGCAGGCCGAGTACGGCGAGCCCGATCAGCGCGGAAGCACCACGATGCTTCACCCAGCCTGCAATGGCGGCCGAAAGCCCGGTCGAGAAGATCGCCGCGAAGAGGTGCGGGGTCATCGCAGCGAGGAAGGTCGAGGGACGAAAGCCTGGCACACGCGCGGTGAAATAAACGAGGCCGACGAGCTGCGCGCCCACGTGGAGCGTGGCCATGACGGCGCACACGCTTACGGCGCGGAGCGCGAAATACCGCGACATCGTGAGGGGTTTCGCCGCGAGGATCGGCAGGACGCCGACGTCACGCTCTCGCAGGACGATGCCGCTCGCGAGGACGACCGGGAGGAACGCGATCACCTTGTTCATCGCGAGGTCGATCCACACGTACATGAAGATCACGAACGGGCCGCCGTGGCCGAACCACGTGGCGATCGCGTCCTCCACGTGCGCGGGCGGGCGCGCGAGGAGCACCGGAATGGAGAGCACCGCATAGAGCAGCATGGCCCCAGAGAGCCACGTCTTGCGCTCGCGCAGCGTCGCCAGATAGTCGAGCCACAGAAGCCGGATCATGCGGCCTCCTTGCGCACGAGCGCGAGGTAGAGGTCATCCATCGTGCGCGCCGCGTGCTGCGCTTTGAGGCGATCGACGTCGCCGAATGCGACGAGCCGCGCGCGATGCAGGACCGCGACGCGCCGGCAAAGCGCCTCGACGTCGGAGAGGATGTGCGATGAAAAGACGACGGTGACGCCCCTATCGCGCGCGAGCTCGCGGAGGAGCTCCAGAAGCTCGTGGCGGCCGAGCGGATCGAGGCCCGAGGTGGGCTCGTCGAGCAGGAGAACGCGCGGCTCGTTGATGAGCGCCTGGGCGAGCCCCACTTTCTGCGCCATGCCGGTGGAAAAGCCGCGGAGAGCTCGATCCGCATCGCGCACGAGGTCGAAGCGCCGGAGGAGCGCCTCGGCCCGCTCCGTGACGACGCCGCGCGGGAGCGCGAACATGGCGCCCACGTAATGCAAGAACTGGCGGGCCGTCATGTCCGGCGGGAGCGTGTAGTTCGCCGGCAAATACCCGGCGGTCCGGCGAACCTCGAGCGTCTCGCGACCGACCTCCCGGCCGAGCACGCGCGCCGCGCCGGACGTGATCGGCGTGAGGCCGAGGAGCATGCGGAGCGTCGTGGTTTTCCCCGCGCCGTTGTGGCCCATGAACCCGAAGACCTCGCCGGGCTCGACCGCGAACGTGACACCGTCGACGGCCGTGACCTTGCCGAACCGCTTCGTCAGGCCCTCTACCTCGATTGCATGCGTGGTGTTCATCGCTTGGATCTCCTCGTGGGTGTGGGCGCCGCGCGTTTCGCGGGCGGTGGGCTCTTCGGCGCGGAGAGGCCCGCGCGGAAGACGTCGACGATCGCGTCGAGCGCGCGCTCGGTCGAAAAGAGGCCGAGCTCGGCGATCATGCCGAGGTGCTGCGGCGCGAAGCGCAGGACCCCGATCACGATCGGGACCGCGTCGCGATCGATGTCGGCGCGAATCTCACCGCGCGCGATTCCCTCGTCGACCCAGCCGCGGATCATGGCGAGCTGCGCCTTGCCTTGCTCGATCTTCTGCGAATCGGAGGTGAGCCCGAGCGCGCGGAAATCCGGGTCCTCGCGGAGCAACTTGCCGAACATCGGGTCGGCGAGGAGCTGTCGATACGCGAAACGCAGCGTGGCCACGAGCCGCTCGAGCGGCGACTCGATCGACATGACCTCCTCGGCATACCGAGCGCCGATCGCCGCGAACGCCTGCTCGACGACCTCGCGCAGGAGCGACTCCTTGTCGGCGAACTCGAGGTAGAGCGCGCCCTTCGCGCAGCCCGCCTCGGCCGCGACCGCGTCGAGGTTCGTCCCCTTGAAGCCGTGCTGGGTGAAGTGCCGCCGCGCCGCTTCGAGGATGCGCTGGCGCCGCGCAGGATCACGAGGCTTCTGGCTGCGTCGTGCGACCATCACGACCAAGATGACTCAACTGGTCGTTCAAGTCAACTTCCGGCATACGGGAGCGAGCCCGCGGGTCCCGCGAGCTCGCTTCAACGGGGCTCGGAGGCTCTGCTAATCGATGTCCTCGCCGCGGGCGACGGTCTTGCCGTCCGGGGTCACGGCGACCTCGAGCTTCTCTTTCCCTTTTTTGATCTCGGCCTTGTATTGAACCTGGCCGTTCTTGAGCGTGACCTGCTCGACCTTCTTGATCTCGCCGCCTTCGGCCCAGGTCCGGATGGCGTTCTGTGCCGCGGTGGGCAGGTTCGCGAACGCGATCTCGTCCTTCTTGGCGTCCTTGTACTGCTCGTGGAGCGACTGGGCGTGTTCGTCGGCCGTCGCAATGGCGGGCGACGCGAGCAGCCCGAGCGCGAGCGAGGCGAGGAGGGGCCGGAGTATACGTGTCATTGATCGTCTCCTTCCGGTTGAATGCCTGCCGCGGTCTTCGCGGAAGGCTCCCGCCCCGCACATGCGAGTCCGATGCCGCTCGCCGCGTGAACGTGACGCGCAGCAATCGTGACCCCGCAAGGCTCGGAGAGCGAAAGGGAAGCGGAGCGAGGGCGCCCTCGGACCTCTCCGCGCCCCGGGTCGAACGAGCTTCAAGCCGCCCGCTCTTCGCGCGGCGTCGCCTCCAGATAAGCGCGCCCTACCTCGGATTCGTCGAGGAAACCCACGATCCTGCCGGAATCGTCGACGACGGGCACTTCCCGCACGCCTTGCGCGAGCAGCACCTCGGTCGCCGTCCTCAAATCGTCGTCCGGCCGCACGGCGACCGGCGGCTGCATGGCGTCGACCGCGAGGGTCAATACCTCGAGGTCCCGCTCCGTGGCGAGCAGGCGCACGACGTCGCTCGTGATGACCCCGGCCATTTTGCCCTGCTCGTCGAGCACGGGAAACACGTCCTGCCAGCCCGTGTCCGCCGCGAGGCGGAGGACCTCGGGCACGGGCGTCGCGAGGCCGAAACGAACATACGGTCGGCCGGCGATCATGACGTCGGCGACCTTGAGGGAGCGAAGCACGTCGAGCACGCCCGGCGGATGCGCGGGGGAGTCGCGCTGCGTGGGGACCTGCGCCGAATAAAGCGAGCGGTCGCGCAGCGCCACGAATGCAATGCCCTCGGCGAGCATGAGCGGGACGAGGAGGTCGTAGCTGCCCGCGAGCTCGCAGACCATGACGAGCGAGCCGAGCGGCACGTGCGCGACGCCCCCGTAAAACGTGCCCATGCCGACGAGCGCGAACGCTCCGGGATCGATCCGCGGGTCGCCGATCGAGAGCGCCGCGATGCGGCCGAACGCGCCCCCGACGAGCCCGCCGATCGCCAGCGAGGGCGCGAAATCACCCGCGCTGCCGCCCGTGCCAATGGTGAGCGAGGCCGCGACGATCTTGATCGCCGCGAGCGCGACGAGCAGCTCGATGCCCTGCCAGCCCTCGGGGAGCCACGAGGCGCCCGTGATGGCCACTTGCGCGGCGCCATAACCGCCACCGAGGACGCCGATCCCCTGCCCCTCCGGCAGGACGTGCCGCGCGCCGAGGAGCAAGAGCAGAGGCACCGCCACGAGCCCGAGCGCGAGGCCGCCGACGCCGGGACGCGCCCAATCGGGGACCGGCAGGCGCGCGGAGGCGCGCTTCACGAATGCCATCACCTTGAGAAAGACGATGGCGCAAAGCGCGACGAAGATGGCGAGCAGCGCATACAAGGGGAGGTGCGCCGGGACGAACGGATACCGCGGCGCGTGCGCGAAGAGCGTGGCCTCGCCGAAGACGGAGATGAAAACCGAATACGAGATGACGCTCGCGAGCAGCGCGGGGATGAGCGCGTCGCTCTCGACGTCGTCGCGATAAAGGACCTCGGTGGCGAGCAGGGCGGCGCCGAGCGGGGTGCGGAAGATCGCGCTCATGCCGGCCGCGACGCCGGCGATCATGAGGATGCGCCGCTCGCGCGCCGAGACCTTCAAGACCCCGGCGACGAACGAGCCGAACGCCGCGCCGATCTGCATCGTGGGCCCCTCGCGCCCGCCCGCGCCGCCCGTTCCGAGCGTGAGCGCGGAGGCGAGCGCCTTCACCCAGACGACACGCCGCCGGATGATCCCGCCGTCTCGGTGAAAGGCTTCGATCATCGCGTCGCCGCCGCCGCCGCGGCATTCGGGGGCCAGGCGCGTGATCAGGCCACTTGCGAGGCCGCCGAACGCGGGCAAGAGCACGAGGAGCCACGGCCGGAACGACCCCGTGGCGTGCTCGCCGAAGAAGGATTCGCCCGCGGCGCGAAGCGCGCGGTATCCGGCGAGGCCCGAGAGAAAGAAGCGATCCAGAACCTCGATCGCGGCGAAAAACACGACCGCGACGACGCCCGCCCCGGCCCCGACGAGCGCCGCGTGGAGCAAGGTGCGGCCCACGAGGCGAAGATCGATGGGCGAGGCGTCGACGAAGAGCGCGGAGAGGAGCCCCTGCGCGCGCGGCGAGGGGAGAGGCGTCCGTGTGACGGAAACGCCGGTTTTTTCCGGAGATGGATCCATTTCGCAGGTCGTCTGGCGTGCGTCCGAGTCTAGCACGAGCGCCGCGGGGTGTGCGGGCCTTCGTGCCAGACATATTTGCACTCAAACGAACATCGTACGAGACCGTACGGGATCGATGAGCCGAGGACGACGCGTCGACGAGGGCGCGAGGTCAGCGCTGCGGGGGGAGGCGCACGTCGATCACGGCACCCGTGCGCTGCACGCCCGCGGCGTCGCGGTACACGAAGGGCGCGCGCTCGACCTCGCAATTGCCGCGCGCGTCGCAGCGGGGCACGGACACGTAATCGAGGGAGATCGACTCGATCTCGATCGCGGCGGCGCTCTCGAGCTCGGCCGGCGTGGCGCGCCGATCGGCGTCGCGGTCGGCCCAGACGAGCAGGCGCGAGAAGTGCGGATCGAGCGCGTCGATGCGCCCGTCGTGGTTCTCGTCGAGCTCGCGCAGGGCGACGAAGCCGTTCGGCGCGCCGCGGCCGCTCGCGAGCGGGGACATCGAACCGAAGAGCTCGGATCCATCTTCAATCGCGCCGCTGCCGTCGCGGTCCAGGGCGAGCCACGGCGTGCGCGCCGTGGGCCAATCCGTCACCTGGCTCGCGCGATTCTGGAGGTCGAACGAGTGCGTCGCGTCGGTCGTGTACTCGACGCTCACCTGATCGAACGAGAGCACGAGCGGTGTATTGCAAGCCGTGTAGTCCCACGTGGTCTCGCAATTCTCCAGGAGCTGGCACGTCATGTTGATCTCGCCGAACTCGGGCGGGAGATCGCAGGCCGAGAGCTCTCCGGGCTTGCAGCCGGCGCCCCCGTACGTCGTGCATTCGCCGCCCTGGCCGCCCTCGCCGCTGCCGCCTTCACCGCCGCCGCCTTCACCGCCGTCTCCTTCCCCGTCGCCGGAGGTGACCTCGGTCGAGCATCCCATGGCTCCGAGTGAAAAGACGGGGACGAGGACCAGCAAGAGACGGGCGATGCGGGACAGATGAGCCATGAGCGAACCTCCGGGGCCCCGCATCAGCAACGCACGTGCCACGGTCCGCGGGACGAAAAGATGGCCTTTTCGCTATGAATTACAATGGCTCCGGAACAGTGCGCCACAGTGCGCCAGGACATTGTGACGTTTTGAGCCATCGAATGGCTTTCTCATTGCGGGCCCATCATTGCCCCCACCGCCGCCCGCGCGACGTCGGCCAACGCGGACTCGCGCGTCTCCTCCGGCGCGCTCGAATTCGTCAAGAGGGCCACGATCACGAGCTTTCGCCCGTCCGGCAGGGTCGCGATTCCGATGTCGTTCGTGGCGCCATTGCGCCCCTCGGTGTCCGCCGACGTTCCGGTTTTATGCGCCAAACGCGCGTCCGGCGGGAGACCTGCGCGGAGCCGGCGAGGACCGGTCTTCGCCCCATGCATGATGTCGAGGAGGACCCGCGTCGACGCAGGCGTGAGCATCTCCCCGCGATCGAGCTTCAGGAGGAAATCCGCCGCCGCCTCGGGCGTGGTCGTATCGCGAGGGTCTCGCAGGTAGGCCTCGAAGGCGCGCACCTGTTCGTCCTTCGGCAATCGATCGATCGCGGCGTCCATCCCCTGGCAGGTGGACATCGCGGGCTCGTACGCGGCGAGCCCGTGGAACTGGAGCTGCAAATCCCGCTCGTATCGATCGACGTGCATCCCCGTCACGCCCGATCGAGAGAGCAGGGCATTGACGCTCTCGGGACCGCCGATCTCGTGCATGAGGACATCGGCCGCCGTATTGTCGCTCACGGCGACCGATTGTGTGAGGAGGTCGAGCAGCGAGAACGATTGCGCCTCGCCCTGGAAAGCCTCCGCGAGCGGGCTCCAGCATACGCTCAGTTCGTCGCGACGTACCTCGATCTTCGTGTCGAGCGCGAGCGCGCCCGCGTCCACGCGTGCGAGCACCGCCGCGGCGAGCGGCGCCTTGAAGGTGCTTTGCAGAGGAAAATGCTCGCCCGCATGATGCACCCAGCGCTGCCCCGAGGTCGGTTCGACCACGGCGACGCCGAGCCGACCCCCCGACCGCGCTTCGGCCGCAGTCACGTCCCGTTCGAGGCGCGTGACGTCGAGCGCGCGGGGCGGGGCGGCGCAAGCGCAGAGGAGGACGGCGGCGGAGAGGAGTGACAATCGTTGCATGATCCGCGACGAACGCACGAGGCGCGAGCCGTATTCCCGCGCCGGCGTACGTCGAGGACGCCCCCGGACAAACCGCATGATTGACGCGCGCGCGGCCGGGTCCAAGGTTCGGCCGCAGGGGGAGCCGTGGTCGAAATCAAGCGGACGGGCGATCTCGAGACGAGCGAGGACCTCGCATTCGAGCGCACGAGCATGCGCGTCCGTGGCGTGGGCAGGGCCCTCCTCATCCTGTTCGTGCTGCTCGCCGCGGCGGGTCTCTTCGGGGATGGCCCGTTGAGCCACGCCCGCGCCGGCGACGAATCCGGTTTTTTCGTCCGGTACGAGCGTTTCGCCCGCGTGGACGGCACGACCCGATTCGAGATCCATCCCCACCCCCAGCATTCCGCCGCCCCGCGCCGCCTCTTTGCCTCGGCGTCGCTCTTCGAGCGCGGGCACGTGGAGCATTTCGTGCCCGAGCCCTCGTCGGTCGAGGTCGCCGCGGATCGAACCGTCATCACGTTCCCGCGCGTCGATGCGGAGGGCCTCGTCGTGCTCGTGATGCGCCCCTCGCAACCCGGGCTTCTGCGTTTTTCCCTCGGCGAGGAGGGCGGCCCCGCGCTCGACCTCTCGCTCTTCGTGTACCCGTGAGGCCGTGGCCATGAACCTCGTCTTGCGCGCCGTCTGCGTTTACATGGCCCTCCTCGTCGTCTTCCGCATCGCGGGCAAACGCGCGCTCGTGACGGTGACGACCTTCGATTTCCTGCTCCTGCTCATCATCAGCGAATGCACGCAACAAGCGCTGCTCGGGCAGGACTACTCCGTCACGGGCGCCATCATCCTCGTGGGGACGCTCGTGAGTCTGGAGCTAGGTTTGTCATGGCTCAAGTGCCGGAGCACGAGGTTCGAGCGGTGGCTCGACGGCACGCCGCTCGTCATCATCGAGGAGGGACGCATCCTGCGCGAGCGGCTCGCCTGGCTGAGCGTCGACGAGGAGGACATCCTGGAGGCCGCGCACGTGCAGCATGGTCTCCTCCGCCTCGATCAAATCCGTTATGCGATCGTCGAGCGAAACGGGTCGATCGCCATCATCCCCTGGCAGGAAGGGGGCTGAATGCCCCCGCCCCACGCGCTCATCCGGCGCCGCCGAGCGCCTGGAGGGTCTTGCTCCACTTCTTCTCGGCCGCGAGCTTCTTCGGCGACCGCTTGTCGTCGTCCGGCGTCGCGGACGCGGACCACCCTGCGCCGAGGAGGAGCGTGACGTTCTTGGCCGCCTCGTCGTCGCTCTTGCCGAATCGCACGGCTTCCCAGACCGCGGTCTCGCCTCGGGGGCACGCGTCGGGCTTGATCCCGTGATCGAGCGCCGTCTTGATGAATTCGTAGCTCCTGCCGACGAGCGGGCAGCGTCGATGGGCCTCGGGCAGGGTCGATTCGCGCATGTCGGCGCCGGCTTCGAGCAGCAAGGCCAGGGCGGGCGCATTGTTGTATTGCGCGGCGCGGCCGACGGCCTGGTCGAGCGCGGCGCGGTCGGGCTTGCCGGCGAGCTCCGCCTTGACGTCGTCGAGATCGCCGTCGGTCGAGTAATAGGCGAGCATGCTCCCGTAGGTCATGGTGAGCGCGACGATCTGGAGCCCACGACCGACCATGACGAGCAACGCGAGCGCGCCGAGGAGGATACCGGCCCGCAAGAGCGGCTTGCCTTTGGCCTCGGTGAACTTGCGGCGCACGAACCCGCCGAAGACCGTGAGCGCCATGATGAGCACGCCGGCCGCCGCGACGCCGAAGACCTCGTCCCAGTGCTTCGGCAGCGGCGTGCTCGTGCCATACACCGAGAGCGCGAGATTGAGGTCGAACGCAGTGTTGAGCACGCCGACCAGGGCGACGAGCACGCAGGCTCCGCCGATGAGGATCCCCAAAATCCCGACAATGCCCACGTCCGATGATGTCTTCGACTCCGCCATGCGCAGCTCCTCGTTCGTCGAGCGGAACTTATCGCAGAAAGCGGACCCGATGGGAACAGGCGTCTACGGCGAAACGCGGCACGGTCCGGCTCGAGGAGGTTTGCCGTGCCGCCCTTCAGCTCCCCCGCTCCACGAATGTCTTCAGCGCGAGCAGATCCTTGTCACACGCCTTCTTGAAGGCGCCTCCCATGAGCTTGCCGATGAGCTTCGTGAACAGGCCGCCAGGCATGTCGATGACGGCGTGGGTCCGCACCAGCGTCCCCGCGCCGGCAGGCTCGAATTCGTAGTCGAAGCGGTATTCACCCTTGCCCGTGGTGCCCTTGGTGCCGTCGACCTTGAGGCCGAGGCGTTTCGCCGGGACAAACGATGTGACCTCGAAATGCTCGGTCGCTTCTCTCCCGAACATCCGGCGGGTCTCGCGGAACTGCGTGCCCACGCCGAAGTCGCCGGAGGTGAGACGCTCGGCCCGCACGAACCCCTGCATCCAGTCGCCGACGTCATCGGGCCTCGTCATCGCGTCGAAGACACGCTCGGGTGGAGCCTCGATCCGGTGCTCGGAGGTGAAAGTGAGTCGGTGCATGGGGACAGACTGCCCGATCTCGTACCGGAATGCACGAGGTTGATGCCGTATGGATTTCACCCATGCGGGTGGGATCTTTACGCTTCCGTCCCTGATGACGCTGGTGATGTCCCTGCTTTACCGCGTGGTTTGTCGCCCACCGCGCGGGAGAACAGCTTGTGCCATTGCGCAATCCCGAGGTCCGCGCGAACGAGCTTGTGATCACGCACATCCGGCGTACGCGGCGACGTCGATAGCAACATGCGCCGATCGTCGGGCTGTACCAACGCGAACTCGGTCCACAAGGAGAGCGCCGCGAGGAGCTTGCCCATGACGGGCACCTCCACGAAATACCGCGCGAAGATCCACGTCGCCTCCCGATCGACCGGTGTGCACGCGACGAAGCCCCAAAAACGCGCCCCGAAGCGGAGGAGCAAGAGCCCCGGCAGCCGCGCGTCGATCCGAACGCTGAAGCCACGCTTCGGGCCGTCTCCGGGTCTCCGCAGCGTGCCGAACGTGCGCACCGTGTCCCCCTCGACCTTCACCTCGTAGGGATCGAGCCACGTCCCGATGCCACGCAAATACCTGCCGTGCGCGAACGGCACGTGATGCATGTCGAGCATCCCCTCCATCACGCGGAGCTGCGGCAGCGGCCACACGGTCTCGTGATCCCATGCATGCCGATCCGTTTCGGGCAGCTCCTCGAACCACGGCAGCGGAGGCCGATCCGCGGCGACGTCCCCGTGCCACAACCACACGAGGCCGCGGTGCTCGCGCACCTCGTAGCGACGAATCGAAAGATCCCGGCGGCTCGGCTTTCCTTCGGGCTCGCAGGGCATCGCCGTGCATTCGCCGTCGGTCCCGAAACGAAAGCCGTGATAGGGACACGAAAGCTCGCCCGCGACCACGCGGCCGAGGCCGAGGTCCGCCCCACGATGCGGGCAACGCGCGTCGTGCACGACGAGCTCGCCGGCTCCGTTGCGCCAGAGCACGAGGGAGCGGCCGAGCCGCCGCACGGTCCGCGGGCGCTTGCGGACGTGGCGCGCGGACGCGATGGGATACCAACCGTCGCGCGGGAGCGGAGGCTCCGCGCCTTCGAGCATCGGGAGCGAGTGTCTTTCGTTGCGCGTCCTTTGTGGCATGCTCATCGAACCCTCGATGATCGAGGATGCGCCCCCCGAGGACCTTCGTCAGTGACATCGGACGCCAGAAACGCTGACTTCACGCGACAACCGACGCACAACGCGCGCCTCGCGGGCCGCATCGTCGACGTCGCGGCGGCGAGCGGGGTCGACACGGCGGCCCTCTGCCACGCGGCGGGTTTGTCGGGGTTGGACCTCGGGTCGCCGGACCTTCGCGTGCCCCTCACGTCGATCTACACGCTCGTGGAGAAAGCCGCGGTCGCGGCCGCCGAGCCGCTCTTCGGCGTGAAAGTCGCGTCCGGCGTCGAGGCCGAAATCTTCGACGTGCTCGGCTTCCTCGTCCTCACGAGCCCCACGTTCGGCGTGGCCATGGAGCGCATCCTGCGTTATCAGCGCCTCTGGAACGACGGCGAACGGTATTCGCTCGTCATCGACGCGGGGCACGCGCACCTGCGTTACGAGCCTTTCGGCGCACCACGACCGGCGCATCGCCACATGGCCGAGATGTTCGCGTTCGATGTGGGCGTCAATGCGCCGAGGCTCGTCGCCGAGCCCATATCCGCCACGGCCATACGATTTCGAGGTGAACCACCGCCGGATCGCGCCGCCTACGAGGCCGTATTCGACGCGCCCGTGACCTTCGCCTCCCCGATCGACGAGGTGGTCCTCCCCGCCGACATACTCGAGCGGGCCATGCCGCTCGCCAACGAGGCCATGCACGCGTATTTCCAGCGCCACGCCGACGCGGCGCTCGCGCGGCTCGGCCCCGAAGCCTCGTTCCTCGCCCGATTGCGCGCGTTCGTCGCCGATCGCCTCCCCGAAGGCTCCGCCTCGCTCACCTCGGCCGCGGCCGCGCTCGGCATGAGCGCCCGCACGCTCCAGCGGCGGCTGCGCGCCGAGGGCACGTCGTTCGAGGATCTCGTCGACGGCGTGCGGCGCGGCCGCGCCATGGCGTACCTCGACGCGCGCGTCGCCATTGCAGAAGTCGCCCATCTCCTGGGGTATGCGGAGCCGAGCGTGTTTCACCGCGCATTCAAGCGGTGGACCGGCATGTCCCCCGAAGCGTGGCGGGCGGCGAACACGCGTCGGACGTCGCGCTGAGGATTCAGCTCGGCGGCGGGCCTTCGTTCTCGAGATGCTTCTGCAGGAGCCCGAGCTTGTTCCGCGCGGAGAGGACCTGCTGCCGGAGCGACTCCGCCTCGCGCGAGAGGTCCTGCGCTTCGGCGTCGCGCGCGTCCTGCATGAGCTGCTGCGCGCCCTCGACCACGGCGCCGAGACCTTCGAGCGCCTGCGCGATCGAGGCCCGGAGCTCCGTGCGATCGGAGCCGTCCCCGGGCTCGCGCTTGACCGCCGCGGCGCGCTGCATGATCACGTTCACCTCGGCGGCCCGCGCGCCGAGCTGCGCGAATCGCTCGCGCAGCTCCAGGAACCGCGCGGCGCGCGCGTCGATCTCCACCACGCGGGCGTTGATCGTCGCCGCCGCGGCGGCCTGACGGTCGCGCGCGGCGTTCACGGCCTCGACGAGCGCCTTCAGATGCTCGGCGAAGCGCGCTTGCGAGGCCGCGGCGTCGCTCGTGGCCCGCGCCGCCTGCTCGAGCCCTTTCTGCGAGTTCAGCGGCGCCCGCCCGACCCCCGCGGCGAGATCCTCGAAGCGCCGCAGCTCTTGCTCGAGGGACAGCGCTGCGGCCGCAAGCTCGCCTCCCTCGTCTCGACGACGATCGTCCTTGCTCATACGACGAGCATACCCGCGTACGCATGCGGCGCGCCACAGCCCATGCGCGACGCGCGCACGCGAGGGGCGCGGGCGGGCCCGCCCTCGGCGGTTGTCGGGGCCGGGTGAACGCTTCGTGCTCATGACGCGTCCGCGCAAGAGCGGAAGCCGATGTTCATTTGGGCACGGGCGGGATCACCACGTCGGTGATGGTGACCGCGTATCCGCCGGCCGGATACGCATACGACGAGTAACTGTCGAGGCCCCAGACGACGAGCCCGAACGGCCCGTCGCTCTTCGCGGTGTGCCTTCCATTCTGGCAGCCGTTCACACCCACCTCGGCGCGCATCAGATCGACCGTCGTCACCTCGAAACGACCGTCCGATCCGACCGGCTTCCACCCGGAGATGACGCCGAGACAATCGACGGTGACGTCGGAAAAACCCTTGCTCGTCTTCACGCGCGTGAGCGATAGGTTCGTCGTCGGATAGGCGGGGTCCGTGAAGAAGACGTAGTTCGAGAGAAACTGCTCGGGCGGCAGCATGATCACGAACTCCTCGTCGCCGAGGTTCTTCTCGAAATTCGGCGCTGTCGCGCCCTCGCGGGTGCCGCCCGGGATGTTGCAGGTATCCATGATCTGCGCGATCGAGAAAGGATGCGCCCCGTCCTGGCTCGACACGCGGAACGGCCCCGTCGCCTGGAAATCGGCGATCTGGCCCTGCGCGAGCATCTGGGGCGCGCCCGGCACGGAGGGGTCGAACGTGAGCGTCGTCCCGTCGGCGATGCCGACCATGCGGTAATGGATGTTCTCGGGCTGGAGATCCTTCCTGCGGGTCTCGTAAGGCGCGGCGACGTATTCGTTCGCGAGCGCCGAGACCGGCAAGATCTGCTGATGCGTGGCCTCGCCGCCGGGCCCTGGCACGGGCTGCAGCCGGAAGAAGCGGTTTCCGGTGATGACGGCGACGGGTTTGTCGCTCAGCACCACGCTCCCCGAGGGATCCTGCGAGCTCGTCGGCAGCTCCCATTGCAAGTACTCCCCGGCCGAGAGCGTGAAGCTCGCCGGCATTCCCTTCGGCGAGGCCGGGAAATCGGAGCCGGCAGGCAGATCGACGGTCGGGAGCAGGTCGACCTTCGTATCGTCCTCGGTCGCGAGGACGTGCGCGAAGAGCGGACCCGGCGGCATGGCCGTGCCCTGGGGCGTCGCCATCACGATGTAGTTCGTGCCCCAGGCCGAGGTCGGGAAGAGGAGCTCCGCGCTCGGGAAAAACGACTCGGCGCCGCCATACGGCAGAATGTCGTACGCGCTCACGGGCGTGTCGGAGACGATATGGAACGCCTCGCCGCGCCCCGTGCCCGGGACGAGCGTCGGCTCAGCGATCGCGGGCGGGACCGGGCAGGTCAGGGGTTTGCCCGTCTCCGGCATGATCGAATTCGGATCGTGCGAGAGGAAGAGCACCGCGACCTCGCCCTCCGGAATGCCCTCCGCGGGCACCGCGGGCCACGACGACTCGGGCATCCCGTTCTTGGGGATCCGGCCGAACGTCGTGACGTCGTACGATTGCCCGCCGCGCGTGACCGAGACCTTCGCGGGCCGGGGCCAGGTGTTCGTCAGGAAAACCGCAAAGCAGGGCGGGAGCGCCGGCGGATAGGAGCCGGGCGTCGTGACGCGGAAATTGCAGCCGACGTTGCCCTTGCTATCGGCGGCGGCGTCGCACGCGGGCGCGCACGCCCCGTCGAGGCAGCCCTGATCGGCGGGACAAACCGAGACGACTTGCCCGGCATCGTCGACGATCGATCGCAGATCGGGGCTGCAGCCGAGCGTCCCGTTCGCGTCGGGCCCGCCGTCGAAGAACACGGCCCCTTCGCCGCCCGCGCCGCCATTGCCGCCCGCGCCGCCGCTCGCGCCGGCGCCCCCGGCCCCGCTGCCCTGCGAATCCTGCCCGCACGTCCACGTCGCGAACGCGACGCACAGGGCGAGCGAGCACTGGACTGCCGCCACGCTCGCCGCTCGAAACTTCGACCTCGTCGTCATCGCCGCCTCCGCCCCGAATCTCCCGATTGCGTATCTCGGGTCCGGACGGACAGGAGACGCGAGTTCCCGAGGCCCGTCAAGGCCAAGGTCGCCGGCAATGACAGTCAGCTCAAGAGCCCGTGATCCGGGCCATCCGGCGACGCCGCGCGAGCGCAATCCCGAGGCCCGCCGCGAACACGAAAAGCCCCGCGCCCTCCGCGGCTCCCGCCGTCGTGCACCCGCCGCAGCCACCACCGACCACGCGTGTCTCGGGCTTCACGCCCGCAGGGCAGAAGAAGACCTCATCGCCGGCTCCCATCTTGTGGCGACAAGCCTCCGCGAGCCCTTTTTCGCGGAGGGGGCCGGCGCACTGTTCGAATTCCGTCTGATCGCCGGGCTCCCGACCATAGTGCCAGTAGCATTTCTGACAGTCGAGCCCGTCGGCGTCGCAAACATTACGGGGCCCCGCCACGTCGGCCGCGGCGAGGGCGGTGAAGGTCGAGATCGCGATGACAAGCAGTGTCGAGAAGAAGATGCGCACGCGCGCCTTGTAGCCCATGGCGTGGGAACTGTCGATCACCTCTCGGACTTACACTCGGCTTCCGGTCAACGTCCGAATGCAAGGGACGCCACGATCTCCGCGGACGCCTTTTCGACCGTGCGCCCCTTCCTCCCCGTCACCGCGGTCGCTTCCCCGAGCGCCTTCCCGAGCGCTGCCCGCGCCGCGCGGACCGCCGCGTCGAAGAGCGGGCCGAGCCCGGCGTCCCCGAGCCTGCGCGCCTCGTAAAGCCGCCCCGGCGGCGCCGTGAGGGACCCGTCGATTGTATTCGCCACCGAAAACGCGAGCGCGAGCCGCCCCTCCTCGCCGCCAACCGTCACGGCCGCGTCGATCCCACGCAGGGTCGCCTCGCCCAGCCATCGAAGCTCCGCCGGGAAGAGCGGCGCGTCCGTCGCGACGATCGCCACGAATCCTGGTGAAATCGCGCGCACGGCGCTCGCGCCTCGCGGCGCCCCGCCATTCGCCGCGAGGAGCACACCCACGACGAATGCGTCGGCGCCGATACGCGCCGCGGCCGATGCATCCCCCACGCCTCCCTTGTACCCGAGGGCCACGAGCCCCCGGCCCACGCCCACGCTCCCGCAGGCCGGCACGTCTCCACGCGCCGCATCACAAGCCGCGAGCACGTCGTCGTGTTTCACCCGCCGACGCCTGAGATCATTCAAATACCCGTCGTCGATGCCCACCACGACGGGCGGCCATCCATCGTCGACCGGCAATTCCGGGTCCCGCTTGTGCCCCCGCGTGATCAAAGCGTCGTAGGCCGCGCCCACGCTCGTCGCATTACAAAGCACCATCGGCGACGCGAACGTGCCGAAATCCTCCGCCACCTCCACGCCCGTCCACGCGAGCGCGCCGCCGGCCGCGTATGCGCCGAAAGAAAACTTCCGATGACGCACGGACGGCGGGCACGGCATGACCACGGTCACGCCCGTTTGCACGTCGCCCTCGGCCACGGTCACGTGGGCGACCTCGACGCCGGGGACGTCGGTGATCGAATTGCGCAGGGTGCGATCGGCCGGCATGGTTTTCCGCGTGGCTCCTAGCGCCCTGGAATCGGGCGCCCGTACTTGCGCATGATCTCCGGCAGCCGATCGAGCGGCAATGCGTAGGCCGTGTTCCCGTGGATCCCGGTCATCGTCTGGGCCATCGCGAGAGCATTGAGCACGGCCTCCTCCGTGGCCTCGACCGCCGCCTCGTGCGCCACGCTGATGTGCTCGTCGTTCCAGACGGGCACCGCCGTCGACGCCGCGCCGCGCCGCACGCGGACGCCCGTCGAAAAGAAGAGCAAGAGATCGCCCGATCCGTGCATCGACACCGCGCCGGTCCGCCCGAGCCCGAGCGCCATCCGCTTCGCGAGCCGGCCGAGCTGCACTGGCGTCATGGGCGCGTCCGTGGCGCCGATGATCAAAATGGATTTCGACTTCCGGCCCTCGTAGGGCATTCCCTCGGTGATCTCGCGCCCCACCGGCACCCCGTCGATGCGGAGCTGCGCCCTCCGGCCGTGGTTCGTCTGCACGAGCACGCCGAGCGTGTAATTCCCCATCGCGGCGGGAAGCCGCCGCGATGCGGTCCCGATACCGCCCTTGAACTCGTAACACAACATGCCCGTGCCGCCGCCCACGGCCCCCTCCTCGACGGGTCCGCTGCGCGCCGCCGAGATCGCCTCGCGCACGTGCTCCTCCGTGAGGTGTCGACCCTCGGCGTCGTGCAAAAACGCCGCCCAGGTCTCGCCCACGATCGGCGTGGGGACGGGCGCGCTGTCGCCGATCTCCGTATATTTTTCGAGCATCCACGCGAGCGCCCCGTCCATCACGCGACCGATGTTCGAGGTGTCGGTCAGGAAAATCGGCGTCTCCAGGAGGCCGTGCCGGTCGAGCATGGAAACGCCCGTGAGCTCGCCATTGCCGTTCAGCGTGAAGCGCGCCGCGGGGACGTTGTCCCGCCAAACATCGTCGCCTGGCAGGATCACGGTCACGCCGGTGCGGATCGGCCCGCGGCCGGGCACGAGCGGGCCTTCGCCCTCGATACGCGTCAAGTGCCCCACGCGCACGCCGGGCACGTCGGTGATCGCATTCCATCGGCCGGGCGTGAGCGAGCCGATCGCGATGCCGAGATCCCGGAGCCTCCGGCGAGGCGAAGGCGCGCGGGGCGCCTCGGCCGGTAAAACGCTGCAACCCGCCGCGCTGATGGCGGCGAGCGCGCCGCCGGCCAGGAGCGCGCGGCGCGAAACTCTCCCGGTGTCGCTCTTCACGGCCATCACCCGCGAGTATGCAGGTTCGAACCGCGGTTGGGAAGCTCTTCACGCGGTCACGGATGGCGCTCCTCGCCTTCAAACACGGTCGCGCCGCCGCCTCCGACCTCGGGGGCGGCTCTCCGCTTCTGCTTCGGGGCGATCGCCGAGGAGCTGCCGGACGAGCAGGCACGCGAACGACGCGGCCCCCGCGGGCTCGTGGAGGTTTGCGGAGACGAACCCCTCGCAAAGGCGCGGCGCGAGGCAGACCATGTGAATGGCGGACCAGAATGCGGCGACGCGGAGGCGTTGCTCATCCTCCGAGCCCGCCGGCAAGGCGGGGCGTACGCGGCGGAAAAACCCTTCGAGGAAGTCGCGATACCCCTGGGCCGCCGGGCCCGTGTAGTCCTGACGCGTGATGGCGTCGTGCAGGTGCGCCGCGCTGAGGCGCGGGTATCGGACGGCGTCTGGCAAGAACGCCGGCATGAAGCGCTCGAGCGCGGCGCGGACGTCCCCGCCCTCGGCCTCGACGAGCGCGTCGAGCTCGACGAGCTGCCCGCCGAGCCCATTCTCCAGCGTCCGCGCGAGCACCACCTCGACGAGCCGCTCTTTGCTCCCGAAATAGTAGTTGATCGCGGCCACGTTCACGCCCGCTTCCAGGGCGATCGCGCGCACCGTGAGGGCCTCGATGCCTTCCCGCTCGACGACCCCGATCGCGGCCTCGATGATCCGCTCGCGCGCGCCGCCGCCCTGCTCGCTGTCCATCACGGCCCTCGGTTTAGCCCAGATCCCGCGAGGCGGTCGAGCCCCCCGAGCGCTCCCCGCCATGGCCGGCGTCGAAATCCTGCTACTCGTTGAACGAATCCTCCGCCTCAAACAACTGTTTGAAACAACCGTTTGAACTGCCGCGTCCCAGAACGCGCGCAGGCGGGAGAGGTGCGTCATGAGGGAAGAAAACGCCTGGAAAAGGCGGGGATACGGGTTCGTCTTCGTGGGATGCGTGGCCGCCTTGGTGCCGGCATGCGGCGCCGAGCCGGAGCCCACGCCGACGTGGTATCGGGACATCCAGCCGCTGGTCGATCGATCCTGCGCCGCATGCCACGACGGAAGCGGCGTGGGCCGGGTGAACCTGCGCGACGCCGCGACTGCGCAAGCGCTCGCGGCCACGATGGCCGCGCGGGTCGAGGCGGGCGAGATGCCGCCCCCCGCGCTCGATCCGTCATGCCGGTCCTATGCCGGCGCAGAGAGGATGTACCTCGGCCCGGACGATCGCGCGCGCATTCGCGCCTGGGCCGACGCGGGCGCGCCGCTCGGCGATCCGAGCGAGGCGACGACGAAGCCGGGCGGCGTCACGCACATCGACGCCCCGGATCTCGTGCTCGAAATGCCCGAGGCCCACGAGGTCACCCCGGACGACGACGGCAATGAATACTGGTGCGTGGTGCTCGACAATCCTCTCGACGCGCCCGCGTGGATCCAGGCGATCGAGGCGGTGCCCGGCGATCCGCTCGTCGTGCATCACATCGGGCTCTACCGGGACGCGGGGCACGACGCGGGCGCGGGGTACGGGGTCCCGCCGGGCACGAAGGCGTTTTCGTGTCGGGATCCGGTGCTGGAGCTCGATTGGCAACTCCTGCACGCCTTCGCGCCGGGCGTCGGCGTCATGGAGCTCCCGAAAGACACGGGCATCCGGCTCGATCCGGGCGAGCAGATCGTGATCCAGATGCATTATTACGCCACGAAGCCGGGCGCGCAGGATCGATCGGCCTACCGGATGCGCCTCGCGACCGAGGCGCCCGCCGCGGAGGTCTTCATGGACGTCTTCGGCCCGGTGCCGTTCACGATCCCCGCGGGCGCATCGAAGCACGTCGAGCGAAGCGTGGTCACGAACGAGGGGCCGACGACGACGATCTACGGGCTCCTCCCGCACATGCACCTGCTCGGCCGCTCCTACGACGCGTGGATCGAGGACGACGCGGGCGCGAACGCATGCGTCGGGCGAGGCGATTTCGAGTTCCATCACCAGGCGCTCTACATGTTCGACGAGCCAATCCACTGGCAGCCGGGGCAACGGTTCGTCACCGAATGCACCTGGGACAATTCGGCGACCGGGAAAGGGCAAACCCATTTCCCGCCGCTCGACGTCGCCTGGGGCGAGGGGACGAATCAGGAGATGTGCTTCATGGTGGCGTACCTGTCGCGGCCTTGAAGCGTCTCGCTAGATGAACCCGAGCTCGATCGCCCGCAGCACGGCCTTCGTCCGATCACGCACCCCGAGCTTCGAGAAGATGCTCGACGCGTGATTCTTCACGGTGCCCTCGGCCGTCCCGAGCATTTCGGCGATCTCGCGGTTGCTCGCCCCCGAGGCCATGAGGCGCAGCACCTCGACCTCGCGCGCCGTGAGCGCGGTGGGCGGCTCGATCACGGGGACGTCGGGCTTCAGGCGGTCGAGCCCGCGCAGGACCCGCTCGGTGATCGCCGGGTTCCAGAGCGTCCCGCCGGAGGCCACCGTGCGAATCGCCTCGGCGAGCTGCTCGAGGCCGATGTCCTTCAACAAAAACCCCCGCGCCCCGAGCCGGATCCCCGCGGCCGCGACGGCGTCGTCGTCGAACGTCGTGAGCAGGATCGTGGGCGGAACCTTCGGCTTTCCGCGCAGCGCCGTGAGCACGTCGAGCCCGGTTTTTCGCGGCATTCGTACGTCGAGCAAGAGCACGTCGAGCGCGGTCGTGGCCACGATCGCGAGCGCCTCCTCTCCATCACTCGCCTCGGCGGCGACGCGGATGTCGGGCGTGAGCGCGAGCAGGCTCTTGATGCCCTGCCGCACGAGCGTCTGATCGTCCGCGAGCAAGACGTGAATCACGGCGCAGCCATCGTCCTCTGGCGCGGCGGGACGACCGCGCGCCATTCAAAACCTTTGCCCGGACCCGGCGTCACGGTCAAGGCCCCGCCGAGCGCCTCGATCCGCTCACGCAAGCCCGAGAGGCCGCTGCCCTCCGCGGCGCTCGTCGCCCCTCGCCCGTCGTCGCGCGCTTCGAGCACGACGCCTTCCGGCTCTTCGGTGAGCCGGATCCACAGGTTCTCCGCGCCGCCGTGGCGCGCCGCATTCGTGATGGCCTCCTGCACGCCGCGAAAGAGCGCGTGGGCGAGCGCGTCGTCCTCGATCACGAGCCCCTCGGCGAGATCGACGTGCACCCGGGGGCGCGGCAAACCCGCGGCGAGCGCCTCGATCGCGCGCGGCAGGTCGAGCGTGCGCTCCTCGCGCATCGCGCGCACGACGCCGCGCACCTCGGAGAGCGTGCTCTTCGCGAGCTCGTGCGCCCGCGCGAGGGTCTCTTCGCCGGGCGACGTGCGGCGCGCGAGCTCGAGGTGGATGCTCATCGCCGTGAGGTGATGGCCCACGGCGTCGTGCAATTCGCGCGCGATGTGCAGCCGCTCGGCCGTGCGCGCGCTCTCGGCGAGCATCACCTGCGCGGCGCGGAGCTCGGCGTTGACCCGCGAGAGCTCGGCGCGCGCGGCCGCCTCGTGCCGCGCCACCGTCCCGATCGTCGTCGCGAAGAGCTGAAAGCCGAGCACGCCGGCCGTCCAGAACGCCGCCTGCGCCACGTCGGCGCGCCCCACGTAAAACGGAAAGATCGCCACGGTCTGCGCCGCGACCCAGCCGAGCGCCGCGCCGCGTGAGAGGAGGAGCGACGCCTGCGCCGCGACGATCGCCAAAAGCCCCGCTTCGAGCCACAGGTTCCGGAGGTGCACGAGCACGAGCGCGGAGATCGATTGCACCGCGAGCAGCACGATCCGGCTCGTCGGCCCGAGCCTGTCGAGCCGCGACGCGCTCGCGACGAACGCGCCCAGATACGCCGCGTGCGCCGCGAAGCTCGCCGCCGCGGTCGAATCGACAAGGCGCGCCGGATCCCGCACGAGCGGCAGCACGAACGGCTGAGCGATCGCGGCCCACGCCAGCGTCCCCGCGACGAAGAGCAGCATCCGGGTGGGCGGCGGCCGATCCATGCGCGGGGCATCGTAGCGCCTCTCACGCTCGCCTGTGCCGAAAGTCATGGTGGAAATCGACCTCGGACCATGACCAGCGGCACAGGCTCCCTCCTCTTTCGCGCCCCACGATGGAGGTCATGGCGAACTTCACCTCGTTCCTCCCGACCTCGAACGAACCCCGCACCACGGACGGCGCGCCGCCCTGCTACGCTCCCTCCGCGATGACCGAGACGAAGGCGGCGGAGGCGCCTCGAAAGCGACGAAACATCCGGCGAGCCGTGCTCCTCGTGATCCTCGCGGCGATCGTGCTCCTCGCGCGGCCCGCGGATCGGCACCTGCGCGCGGCCTCGCTGCTCCTTCGTTTCGCGGACGAACGAGCGCAGGGGTTCTTGCCGGAGTACGGAAAACACACGCTCGAGGAGAGCCTGACGGAGGTGTCCTCCACGCGTGGCCCCGTGCGGGCGCGCGTGTATTCGCCCGTGGGCGTGACGAATGCGCCGGGCGTGGTGATCGTGCACGGCGTCCACCGCCTCGCCATCGACGAGCCGCGCCTCATGCGGTTCGCCCGCGCGATCGCGGCGTCGGGCGTCGTCGTGCTCACGCCCGAGGTGAAGGAGATCGCCGATTATCGTATCGACCCTGCTTCGATCGAGACGCTCGGCGCGGCCGCGCATTCGCTGCGCGAGCGCCTCGGCGGCCGGCCCGTGGGCCTCATGGGCATGAGCTTCGCGGGCGGGCTCGCGCTCCGCGCCGCGTCGGATGGGGCGTTCGCCGAGGACATCGGGTTCGTCGTGGCGATCGGGGCGCACCACGACATGCGGCGCGTGCTCGAGTTTTTCAAGAAGAACGAGACCTCGTGGCCCGACGGGCACAAGGAGGCGCTCGCCGCGCACCCGTATGGCGCGCTGGTCCTGCTTTATTCGCACGTCGAGGCCTTCGTCCCGCCGACCGACGTGGCCGCGGCGCGCGAAGCGATCCGGCTCTGGCTCTGGGACGATCGCGAGGCCTCGAAGGCGAAGCTCGCGGCGCTCTCCACCGAGGCGCGCGGCAAGGTCGAGGCGCTGCTCGAAGGAAAGGCCGACGTGCCGGCGCTCATCGACGAGATTGCGAAGCACCCCGAGCAAGCGCTCTCGGTCTCGCCCGCGGGGCACCTCGGCGAGCTACGCGCCCCGGTGTTCTTGCTTCACGGCGCGACGGATTCGGTGATTCCGGCCTCGGAGACCCAATGGCTCGCCCACGACGTCCCGCCGTCGCTCCTCCACGCCGCGCTCGTCACGCCGGCCGTCGAGCACGTCGAGCTCCGCGGAGAGCCGTCGTTCGCGCAGCAATGGGAGCTCGTCCGGTTCATGGCGGGCGTGCTCGACGTGGCGAACGACTGAACGACGCTCACTGCGTGCAGGCCAGATAAACCCGCAGCGCTTCGAGATCGGTCTCGCTCAGCTTGCCGGTCGGAGGCATCGCGCCTTCCGCGGCCTCGCTGTACATCTCCGCCGCCTCCGCCTTGATTTCGTCCGCCGACGTGAAATCGTATCCCCCCGCTGGCGTTCCGTTGGCGTAATTCGGGTTGTGGCAAACCGTGCAGGAATTGGTGATCACGCTCAGGCCCGCCGTCTGCTGCGCGGACGAGTCGGGCGGGCACGCGCCGAGCGCCTCGCTGTCGCTGCCGCACCCCGCGAGCGCGCCAAACGCGGCCATGGAAAACGAGAGTAAGCACACAAGCAACTTGTTTTCCGTAAGTGTGGACATAATTTCCACTCTACTGGGATGGCGCGGTGTAGCAACACGAAACTGCGGCCCCATTGCCTTCCCGTTTCCGTTGGGGCAAGGATGCGCCCCATGAAACGACGACTGCTTGCGCTGGCCCTCCTGGCCGCGCCGATGCTCGCTTGTGGCTCCTCGACGCCGGAGGCCGAAAACCCCGAGACGAGCGCCACCGAGACCACCACCACGACGACCCCCACGCCCACGGCGACGCCGGAAGCCGCGCCCACGGCGACGCCGACGGCCGCGCCCGCGAAGGAGCCCTCGCCCGAGGAGCTCAAGAAGGCCAAGGCGGCCCAGGAGCTCGCCGCCGACCGCGCGAAGTGGGAGGCCGAGGCGAAGGCCGAGGACACGCGCTTCACGCCGGAAATCCACGCCGAGGCGAAGAAGCTCGCCGAGGCGAAGCACGCGTCGCTCGACGCCGCGCTCAAGGTCCTGCTCACGGGCAAGCACCGCCCGGCGAAGAACGTCGAGCGCGACAAGTACCGCCACCCCCAGGAGACGCTGAAGTTCTTCGGCCTCACGCCGAAGCTGACGGTGCTCGAATACGGCCCCGGTGAGGGCTGGTGGACGGAGCTCCTCGCGCCCACGCTGGCGACGCAGGGCAAGCTGCTCGTGACGACGACCGACCCGAAGGGCCCGGCCGACGCGCGGAGCACGTTCTACGGGCAGCGCCTCGCGCGCTTCCTCGATCGCGCGCCCGAGCTCTACAGCAAGGTCGACCGCATCGTGATCGACGGCAAGAACCCGAAGTTCGGCCTCGAGAACAAGGTCGACCTGGTGATCGTGATGCGGTCGCTGCACGGCCTGCACCGCGACAAACTCCTGCCCGGCTTCCTCGGCGAGGTGTTCAAGGCGCTGAAGCCCGGCGGCGTGCTCGGCATCGAGCAGCACCGCGCCAAGGCCGACGCGGACCCGGACAAGAGCGCGGAGCAGGGCTACCTGCCCGAGGCGTTCGTGATCAAGCAGGCCGAGGCCGCGGGCTTCAAGCTCGACAGCAAGTCCGAGGTCAACGCGAACCCGAAGGACACGAAGGACTACCCCGAAGGCGTCTGGACGCTGCCTCCCACGCTGGAGCTCGGCGACAAGGACAAGGACAAGTACATGGCCATCGGCGAGAGCGATCGCATGACGCTCAAGTTCGTGAAGCCGAAGAAGTAACTTCCTGCCACGACCCAAGGACGGGGGCGCATCGGACTAAAAGGACCATGCGCCCCCGTTCGCTTTTGTTTCCAGCGCTCGCCGCCGTCTTGCTCGCCGTCGGGTGTGCGGGGCGGGAAGCGCAAAAGGTCGCGGAGCCCGCGGCTCGACCGGTGGTGTCGGCTCAGGCTGCGCCGAAGGAGAGCGCGTCGTCTGCCGGGAACGCCTGGCCCTCGCGCCGTAGCGTGCAGTTGACGCACGACTTCGATGATATCGGCGGTGTGGCGGTGTCGGCCGGGGGCGCGCTCGTGGCCGTCGCGGACCATGAATCCGCGGCGGCCGGGTGCTTCGGGTTCACCAATGTCGAGGTCACCGTGCATACGGCCGCGGAGGGCGACGAGATCGCCTCGCTCCGTTTGCACGACTTCAGCCTCGACGAAATGGCCTTCACGCCATCGGGCGAGACCCTCGCGATCGTGGCCCGGCGGGGCGTCGGCGGTTTGGGTGGCCCCGCTGCGATACTCGCGTTCCTCGATCCGCGCACGGGCGCGTCCCACGCGTTCGATATCGAACCACCTTCCGGGTTCGGCGGGTTCCGGCTCTCGGTCGCCAACACGGCCGTGGCCGTCGGCGTTTTCCGCGATGGAAAGGTCTTTCTGCGACGGCTCCCCTCGGGCGATCCGCTGGCCACGTTCAGCGATCCTTCCTTCACCGCAATGGCGCTCTCGGAGGACGGGAGCACGCTGGCGCTCGGCACGAAGGACGGTCGGATTCGATTGCGAGGTTTACCCGACGGACACGTCGTCCGCGAGCTCGCGAGCCTGTCCGGTGCACCGAAAAGCCTGCGGTTCCAGGGCGATCGCCTCATTTCCGAGGTGGAAGGCGGGCAGATCTGGGGCCTCCCCGTGTCCGGGGCGCCGCCGGTGCGCCTCGGGCAGGTTCGTCCAGACGCAAGGTTTGTCGGAATTGCCTCGGATGGGCATATCGTCGACGTCTTGCAAAAGGAGGACGTGACGACCGTGACACAGGACGCGCGGACCTTCACCGTGCCGCCGTCCCGCCGCCCTTGGGCCGAGACCGTCGCAGCGCTGTCGCCGGAGGGGGACCGTGTCGTCGTTGCGCACGACACGCACGTCTTTCTGCGACGCCCGGGGGACCTGACGGCCGACGGGCTCACGCTCGGCCTCCACCTGCGAGGCGGGGCGCTCGGCGCGGGCCCGCTCGCGGACGGAGCCGTGCTGCTCGGCGCGGTGTGGGACGATGGCACGGCGCGGATGTGGAATGTGCGGACGGGACAACCGATCGTCCTGAAAAACGGTCCGCTCCCGCCCCTGTCCTCGCTGGCGATCCACGCAAAGGGCGCCGTGGCCACGGTAGGCAAGGACGGCGCGGCGATCGTGTGGGAGCGACAGGGCACCACGTTGAAGCCGCGCCATTCCCTGCGGACGAACGGGCCCGCGAGCGCGGTGGGGTTCGACGCCTCGGGGGATCGGATCCTCGTCGGGACGCGGCGGGGCGAGGTCGTGATCGTCGATGGTTCGACTGGAAAAACCCGTCGCGTCGTGCGCACCGGCGGCAAGGCCGTGTCCGCCATCCTGGCGCAGGACGAGACGACTGCGCAGATCGCGGTCGACCGGGATCACGTGCTCGTGCTCGACCTTGATACGGGCAAGCTGAAGTCCTTCGGAGAAGCGGGCCTCATCGGCCTGCTCGGCGGAGATCCCAATGCGCCCGTCGAACCCTGGGAGTCGGCCAAGCGGCGGCTCCTGCTCGAGTGCTGGGACGCGGTCTGCAGGCTCGACGTGGAGGATCCGTCGCGTGATGGGGATCCGATCCGGCCCGTGGCGAGCTTCGGTGTGCTCGATCGGCCGGGCGCGGCCTTCGTCATGGCCGACGGGATCGTCGATACGCTGGGCACCACGTCGGCCGATTTCTTCACGTGTCGCGAAGACGGAAAAACCTACCCGCTCGCCCATTGCCCCGACGCCATCGCGGCGCCAGGGCTGCTCGGACGCGTGCTCGACAGGGCGGCCCGTGATCAGGGCGCGGCGTTCTGGCCGAGATAACGCGCCGGATCGATCGCCTCGCCATTGTCGCGCACCTCGAAGTGGACGTGCGGACCGCCCTCGGGCGCGCCGACCTCGCCGAGGACGTCGCCGCGCGTGACGACCGCGCCGACCTCTGCTTTCACGTTCGCGAGATGGCGATACCGCGTCTCGATGCCGCGGCCGTGCGCGAGGACCAGCACGGGCTCGCCTTTCGCGTTCTTCTCGATGCGGTCCACCTTCCCATCGAGGGGCGCGAGCACCGTGGTCCCGGCCGCAGCCGCGAGGTCCACGCCTTCGTGCGGCGCGCCCGTTTGTCCGGGCGTGGCACCGCCGAAATGCAAGGTCACGCGCGCGCCGGGGAGCGGGTGCGAGGAGCGCGAGGCCACCTTTCCGCGCACGCGCTCACGCCACGTATCGTACGTCGTCGAGCGCGCCGCGTGACGCTCGTTCCACATCCCCGTGGCGAGCGCGCGGTATTTCTCGGTTTCTTCGGAGAGCTCCGCCTTGCCGTCGAGCCACGCGCGCACGCGGTTCTCGCCGCCGTTGTACGCCGCGGCCGAGAGCTCGAACGCGCGCGATGGGTCTTTCTTGCCAAACTCGACGAACTGCTTGCCGAAATACGAGGCGCCGAGCTCGAGGTTGTAGGCCGGATCGAGCAGGCGTTCGTCGGTATGATCGGCGATGCCGAGCTCCTTGGCGACCGTGACGGCGGTGCCGGGCATGAGCTGCATCAGGCCGAGGGCGCCGGCCGGGCTCTTCGCCTTCGGATCGCCGCACGATTCGACGAGCGTGAGGATCGCGACGGCCTCGGGATCGACGTTGCCCTTGCGGGCAGACGCGGCGATGGCCGATTCCCAGCGCGCGATCGCGGGCGGCAGCCAGGGAATGCCGAGCGCGGCCGTCTCGAACTTCGTTTCGGTGAGGCCGGGCTTCTCCACGGCGGCAGGCGCCTCTCCGCCACAAGCGGCGAGCGTGGCGAGGGCGAGCCCGAGCGTGCTCGCGAGCGCGAGCGCCGGCGCGGCGAGGGCGCGACCCGTGGGCGCGTGGGGCGTTTTGCCATCGATCAGACGTCGAATCCTCATGACGAGTGAACCTCCATTCGATCCGAGCGCGAGCTCGGGCGTACGTGCGCGCATCCCCTCCAGCGCGGCGAGAGCGCGGGCATAACGAACCGGGTCTCCGACGGCTGCCACGGCGTCATCGTCGCAGAGGTGCTCGCGCTCCCTCCGCGCGACGCGCGAGACCCAGTGGACGGCCGGGTGATAGAACAGCGCTGCCTCGACGATCGATTGCAGGATGTTCGTCAGGAAGTCGAACCTGCGCACGTGCGAGAGCTCGTGCGCGAGCAAGGCCGTGAGGCAAGACGGCGGAAGATCCGTGAGCGCGGCGATCGGCACGAGCACGACGGGCCGAAGCCAGCCGATGACCATGGGCACGTCCACGCGATCCGAGCCGACGAGCCGCACGCCCTTCCGGACGCCGACGCGCCGGGCGAGTTTGTCGAAGCGAACCTCGAGCGCCGAGGACACGGGCACCGTGTGATGGCGAATCAAGGACGAAAGGCGCGCGAGCCCCACGGCGAGGCGGGCCGACATGAAGAGCGCGCCAAGGACCCACGCCATCACGACGATCGCGGGCCACAGGGGTGGATTGCTGCCCGCCGCGGGCGCGGCGAGCGTGGACCAGGCGCTTGGCGAGACAAACGATTCGGCTGCGAAGGACGCGTGGAAATAGGCGAACGTCAGCAGCGGCGCGAGCGCCATGAAGGCGAGCGCGGCGCAGGCGGCGGTGTACCGCGCGGCGGCGTGGCTGCGCGGCAGGCCCGCGAGGGTCGCGGCGAGAAAGAGGGCGATCACCGCGCCTTGCCAGAGGAAATGGAGCAGCGCGAGCCCGAGCGCCGCGACGAACGGCGAGGTGGCGAGGTTTGCGAGGCTCATTTCGACCTCTTCTTCTCGATGTCGTCGAGCAGCGCGCGAATCTCGGCCAGCTCCTCGCGGGAAGCTCGCTCGGCCGAGAGCGCGCGCATGACGAGCCGCGACGCCGAGCCGCCGAACGCCTTTTCCACGAGGTCGTGCACGAGCCCTTTTTGAGCCTGTTCCTCGGGGATCGTCGCTCGATACACGTGGCTCTTGCCCGCCTCGTCGCGCTCGACGAGCCCTTTCTGGGCCATGATCTGCATGAGCTTGAGCACCGTCGTGTATCCCGTGCCCTGAACGGGCTTCAGATCCTCGTGGACCTCACGCACCGTCGAGGGGCCGCGGCGCCAGAGGACGCGCAGGATCGCGAGCTCCGCGTCCGTGGGGAGCGACCTGTTCACCATGGTCCGGATGATGTACGAAGTTCTTCGTAGATGTCAAGCGCGCGGGGGCGTTTTTTCCGGGACGTCCAGGTTCAGGCCACGGTCTCCCCGCGCCACGTGCAGCCGCAGTGGAGGCTCCCGTTCTCGTGCCGGGGAAAGGTCCCGGTACACGGATAACAATATGCGGGCGTCAAGGCTGCTACCCTCTTGTGCCCGCCGTCCGGTCATGCCAAACAGCGATGCCCAGGGAGGTAACCATCACATGGCCATCACGTTTTATTTCTCGCCGTTCTCCAGCGCGGTTCGCACGCATTGGGCGCTGGAAGAACTCGGCATCCCGTACGACGGGGTGCGGATGGATCTGAAGGCGGGTGATCAGAAGAAGCCCGATTTCCTGAAGCTGAACCCGAACGGCAAAGTTCCGACGCTCGTCGACGACGGAGTGCCGTATTTCGAGTCCGCGGCCATCAACATCTACCTCGGAGAAAAATACGGCGTCGCAAAAGGCCTCTGGCCAAAGGCCGGCACGCACGCGCACGGGCGCGCTATGTCGTGGACGGTATGGGCCGCCGCCTCGCTCCTCAATGCCGGGACGCGCGTCATGTACAATACGTCCCCGGAGGTCCCGGCCGAGCTGAAGAACGCGGCGCAGGGCGAGGGCGCGCGCAAGGAGTTCGAAGGGCTGCTCGACCTGCTCGACGCGGAGCTCAAGGACAAACCCTACCTGACCGGGGACACGTTCACGCTCGCGGACGCGCTCCTCGCGGCCGATCTCTGGTGGTACCAGATGGTGATCGTGCCCTCGCTCGCGCGCTGGCCCAACATCCAGGCGTGGACGGACCGCTGTAAGGAGCGGCCGGCGTTCAAGCGGATCTCGACCGGCTGAACGTCAGCGCGGCTGATCCACGACGGGCGCTCCGCTCTGCACCGGAGCGCCCGCCTGCACGGCCGTCACGGCCGCGTCGACCTGCGCCAGAATCGCGCGCGCGTGCGCGAGCATCGTCTCTCCCGACGGCAAGAGGCGCACGCCGCGCGCGGTCCGCTCGAAGAGCGGGACGCCGAGCTCGTCCTCCAGGCTGCGGATCTGCCGGGTCAAGGGCGGCTGCGCAATCCGGAGGCGCGTCGCCGCGCGGGTCACGTTCCCTTCCTCGGCCACCGCCACGAAGTACTTGAGCTGCGCCAGGCTCATGCAAAGATCGCTACCACGACTCGCGCCGGGATCCAAGCGCCCCGCGTGAGCCATATCCAAACGGTATTGGATCTCGTCCGCGGACGCCGGCATCCTCGCCCGCATCATGCCGTCCATCGAGATTCATACGCCCCGTTCGGTCGAAGCCCTGCGCCTCGCGGGCCGCGCGGCCGCCGCGACCCTCGCGACCGTGGCCGCGCGCCTCGCCCCCGGCGTGCGCGCCGACCAGATCGATCAGTGGGTGCGCGAAGACACCGCGCGCCGCGGCGGACGCCCGAGCCAGCTCGGCTACCACGGATTTCCCGCCTCGGTATGCGTGAGCCGCAACAACGTGGTTTGCCACGGCATCCCCACCGCCCGCGAGGTCCTCGCCGACGGGGACATCGTCAATGTCGACGTGACCACGGAGCTCGGCGGATATCACGGCGACACGTCGGCGACGTTTTTCATTGGCCGCCCGTCGCCGGAGGCGAGGCACGTCGTCGACGTCGCGCGCCGCTGCCGCGACGCGGGAATCGCAGAGGTCCGCGACGGCGCGCGGCTCGGCGACATCGGCGCGGCAATCGACGAGCTCGCGCGCAAAGAAGGATGCTCCGTGGTGCGCGAATACGGTGGGCACGGGATCGGCCGCTCCATGCACGCCGCGCCGCACGTGAGCCACGTCGGCCGGCGCGGCTCGGGGATCAGGCTGCGCGCGGGAATGGTCTTCACGATCGAGCCGATGGTGAACCTCGGGGGCGCGGAGGTGCGGCTGCTCGAGGACGAATGGACCGTGGTCACCGCGGACGGCTCGCTCTCGGCGCAATTCGAGCACACGGTGGTGGTGACCCGGAAGGGCTGCGAGATCCTCACGCGCGAGCCGGAGATGGCCATGGCCGTCGCGCTTTGATGTCCTCGGGGCTCAACGAGGGTCGATGGGGGTGAGTCGGCCGATCCGCTCCTCGATGGCCTGCGCCGCGTCCAGACAGAGGTCCTCTCGATACATCGCGCCGATGATCTGCACGCCCTGGGGCATGCCACCGAAGAGCCCCGCCGAGACCGCGACCGCAGGCACCCCGACGAAGCTCGTGGCCGTGCAGAGCCGCATGCCGGACGTCACGCGCGCATGTCCTTCCGGCCCGCTGGATTCGAGGCCGGGCGCGACGGGCGGCTCGGTGAACACCGGTCCGAGCACGAGGGGATATTCCAGGAAAAACCGCGCCCAATCTCGCTGGATACCGAGCCGCACGCTGGTGAGTCGCAGGTATCCGGCGAGATCGACGGGCTTCGACCTCTCCATGGACATTTCGATGTAGGGGAGGCTGCTCGCCGGAAGGATCGTCTTCAACCGCGGCCAGATCAGGCTGAACTCCGTCATGATCATCTGCCCATAGGCCGAGAGCGCGTCCTCGAGCCGCGGCACGTCTTGCACTTCGACGACGGGGTAGCCCGCATCCTTCAGCGCGGCCGCCGCTCGCTCCACCGCCGCGCGAACGTCGCTGTGCACCCCCTTTCCGCCGGGATCTGCCACCATTGCGACCCTCGGGAGAGCCGCGAGCGGAGGCCCGGTGAGGGGCACGGGGACGGCGCGCGGATCACGCGAATCGGGGCCCGCCAGGACCTCGTACACGGCGCGGAGATCCCGGATGGTTCGTGCAATGGGCCCGTCGACCGGAATGAGCTGCGAGGCCAGCGTCGGGTCGTCCGGCCCGATGCGGTGATCCGTGGGGAATCGTCCGTACGTCGGCTTCAAGCCGGCCACCCCGCAGAAAGCCGCCGGAATACGGATCGACCCGCCCGAATCGTTCCCGAGCCCGAGCGGCGCCATGCCGGAGGCCACGGCAGCCCCGTCGCCGCCGCTCGTTCCTCCCGGCGTGCTGGCGTGATCCCACGGATTTCTCGTCTCGCCGAACAGCTCGCTGCGCGGATGCATGCCGCCGATCGTCAGGTCCGGCAGGTTCGTGTGCGCAATGGGAATGGCGCCGGCAGCTCGCAGGCGCGCGACGGGAGGCGCGTCGACGGCCGCCACGAGCTCACGGAAACGAGCGATGCCGTGGGTCGTCGCCACGCCTCCGATGGCGATGTTGTCCTTCACCGTGAACGGGACACCGGCGAGGGGTCCCAATGCTTCGCCTGCCGCGCGCCGCCGGTCGAGCTCTGCGGCTTGCTCACGCGCCCGATCGCCGAGGAGCTGGGTGATGGCATTGATCGTCGGGTTCACCTCGGCGATCCGAAGCAGGTGACTCTCCACGATCTCGGCGGCGCTGACTTCGCCGCGCCTCACGGCAGCCGAAAGCTCGAGCGCGCTCGAGCGGAAGAACGTTCCTTGCACGATGTCCTCGCCGATAGGTTCTTGGATCCGATGCGCTTGCATCGTATGCTTAGCGCGGATCCGATGCGCATGCATCGGAAAAATTTCGGGAGAGAACCAGCGGCCATGCCGAAGCAAGTCGATCACGAGAGCCGGCGGCGAATGCTCGCCGACGCGGTCTGCGCGCTCGCTCACGAGCGCGGCCTGGAGGGCGTCACCTTGCGCGACGTCGCGGAGCGGGCGGGGGTCTCGATGGGCGCGGTGCAGCGATGTTTTCCCACGCGGGACGAGATGCTCGTCTTCGCCCTGCAGTACGTGGGTGAACGGGTGACGGCCCGTGCCAAAGAGAGGCTCGCCTCATCGCGCGCGCGAACGCCTCGGGCGAGGCTGATCCAGCTCGTGACCGAGGTGGCGCTCCTCGACGCAAAGCACCGAGCCGAGGCGGGCGTCTGGCTCGTGTTCGTGTCACAAGCCGCGGTCACGCCACGATTGGCCGAGGTCATCCGGGAGAGTTATGCCGATCTCCACGGACTGCTCGAGCGCCTCCTCGGCGAACTGGGTATCGAGGGCATGAACCCCAGGATCGAGGCTCGCGCCCTGCTCGCCCTCGCGGACGGGTTGACCACCCACGTCCTCATCGGCCACCTGTCGACACGCGCAGCCATGGATGTCCTCGACAAACATCTCTCGCGCTTTCGCCCCACGGCGGCAGGCGAATGCTGAATCAGGCCGCGTGAGCCGAGCGCCGGCGCGGACGCCGGCGCCCGGGTTCGTCCTTCAGTTACACTGCTTCTGGAGCTGCTCGACGGCTGCGTTGCAGCCCTTGATGAGCCCGTCGCGCGTGGCCGGGTTCGCCGCGAGCGGCTTCCAGGCCTGGGCGCTCTGCTTCATCGCCGGCTCGAGCATGGGCTTGAGCTCGGGCTTCTTGCCCATGCATTCGGCGACCTTCTTGAAGTACGCGTCACACTCCGGGACGCCAATCGATTCCGCCGCCGGCGCCGCCGCGCCCGAGGCCTCCGTCGGCTTGGCCTCGGACTTCTCCTCTTTGCTGCAAGCGGCGGCGAGCAGCATCCCACCCATCATCACGATGGCAACCGCGACTCTCTTCATCTCCGTCTCCGTCCTTTGTCGGCGCGCGCGCCGGGAGGCGGCATCCTGCCACAGGCGCGCGCCAAGAACCGAAAAACCGGACGAGTTCGCACGAAACGCCGCGGTTTCGGCGGCCCGGACTTCAGGCCGGCACGGCCTCCTTCTCGGCGCGGTTCCAGTGCCTGTGCTGCGCGATGGCCTTCACGAAGTCCTGGAGGAAGGCCGTGAGGTCGCTCGCGCCGCGCACGGTCACCACACCCTCGGCCTGGAAGGTTTGTCCCGACGCCTGCGCGCTCGCCAGGGTCACGCCCTTGATGTTCGAGGCGAGGAGCAGCTCGACGCCCTCGCTCGTCGCGCCGATGGGTTTGTTGTGCCGGAACGCCTCGTTGACGAAATGGATCGGGTCCCCGAGCTTCTTCATGGCCTCGACGCTCGCCGCTCCCCCGGGCACGAAGACCGCGTCGTACAGAATGGATCCGACGTGGATGCTCGCCTGATCCACCTCGACGTCGCCGCCCTCCGCGGCCTCGATCGTGCCGAGCCGCGACGAGATGACGTGCACCTCGGCGCCCTCGGCGACGAGCGCATTGCGCACCGCCGAGAGCTCCGCGAGGCTCACCCCCTTCTCCGCGAGGATGGCGATCCGGCGCGTGCGAATCGAATTCTTCACGGTGTTCTCCATGCTGAGCGCGGGCGACGCGTCCACCGTGCGCTTCGTCGTGAGCTTCTGCGCCACCGCCTGCGCGGCCTTCTTCACGGTCGCGCCCACGCCCGCATGCGCCGCGAGCCCGAGCCCCGCGGCGACGGCCTGTCCGAAGCCGGCGTCGACGCGCGTGAATCGCTCGACCATCCGCTTTCGGATGTCCTTGCTCTCGCATTTTCCGAGCTCGAAGACCGCCGCCTTCACGAGGTGCTCCTTCTCGGGCGTCGACATGCTGTTCCAGAACAACGTCGCCTGGGTGAAATGGTCCCCGAAGCTCTCGCTCCGCGCGCGCAGCTTCACGCCGGTGAGTTTTTCCGGGTAATGCGTGAACGCGCGCGCACCGGGGCCCGCGACCATCGGGCAGCCGCCGCCGAGCGAGTTCGGCGTGTAATGCGCGCGCCCCGTCGGGATGCGGTGCTGATGGAAGCCGTCCGTCTGGTGGTTGTCGACGCGCGCGACGGGCCGGTTGATCGGGATCTGCGCGAAATTCGGTCCGCCGAGCCGCGTGAGCTGCGTGTCGAGGTAGGAGAAGAGACGCGCGTGCATGAGCGGATCGTCCGTGAAATCGATGCCGGGCACGACGTTCTGCACGCAAAACGCGACCTGCTCCGTCTCGGCGAAGAAGTTGTCGGGGTTCCTGTTCAAGACGAGCTTGCCCACGCGCCGCACGGGCACGAGCTCCTCGGGGACGATCTTCGTCGGATCGAGCAGATCGAAATCGAAGCTGTCTGCCTCGTCCTCCTCGATGACCTGCAGGCAGAGCTCGTACTCGGCATAGGCGCCCTTCTCGATGGCCTCCCAGAGGTCACGCCGGTGGAAGTCCGGTTCTTTGCCGGCGATCTTCTGGGCCTCGTCCCAGACGAGCGAATGCACGCCGAGGAGCGGCTTCCAGTGGAATTTGACGAAGCGCGACTTGCCTTCCTCGTTGACGAGCCGGAACGTGTGGACGCCGAAGCCCTCCATCATGCGGAAGCTGCGCGGAATGGCGCGGTCCGAGAGGATCCACATCAGCATGTGCGTGGTCTCGGGGACGAGCGAAGCGAAATCCCAGAACGTGTCGTGCGCGGACGCGGCCTGAGGGATCTCGCGATCCGGCTCGGGTTTGACGGCATGGACCACGTCCGGGAACTTGATTCCATCCTGGATGAAGAAGACCGGGATGTTGTTGCCGACCAGGTCGAAATTACCCTCTTCGGTGTAGAACTTGACCGCGAATCCGCGCACGTCGCGGACCGTATCCGCGGAGCCGCGCGAGCCGACGACCGTGGAGAAACGCACGAAGACCGGCGTCTTCACGGCAGGGTCCTGGAGGAAGCGCGCGCGGGTGAGGTCTTTCAGGGACGCGTAGACCTGAAAATATCCGTGCGCGCCCGAGCCGCGGGCGTGGACCACGCGCTCGGGGATTCGCTCGTGATCGAATCGCGTGATCTTCTCGCGGAAATGGAAGTCCTCGAGGAGCGTGGGCCCGCGGGCGGAGACCTTGAGCGAATTGTCGGTGTCGTCGACGCGGATCCCCTGGTCGGTCGTCAGGTACGTACCGGTCGAATCCTTCCGTTCCGGTTCCAGGTCGCGAATTTTGGCTTGCTCGTCGATCGGAGCGGTCTTGCTCTGCGCCATCGTGTCCTCCCTGATTACGGGCTCGACATGACACGGAATCAGCCGCCGGGCATGTTCGCTTCGTCGAAATCGTGAGCACATCGAAATTATGAAAGGAATGACGTTCGACCTGGGCGCGCCGCGGACACGTTCGTATGGACGTTCACACAACCGAGTTCGTGCCCAACGGATGTCCATGCGGCGGGAATGTTGTAGAATCCGTGCTCGCTCGGCGGCGGCCTGCGCGGCGACACGCGGGCGACCTTCCTTCTTCGTCGTCGCCGGGCGGAGGAGGACACGTGCTTCGATTGGCTTGGACCCCGATTGTATTCATGGCGGCGGCCCTGGTGATGGGCTGCGCGGACGGCGGTTCGAACACGCCCACCGGGACCGGCGGTACGGACGGCAGCGGCGGCGCAGGGGGCAACGGCGGCGCGGGCGGCGCAGGGGGCAGCGGCGGTGGGGGCGGCACAGGGGGCGCAGGGGGCGCGCCAGGCTTGTTTGCCCCTCCCGCGTCGTATTTGACGACCGAGGGGGATCATATGCCCTCGGCCATTGCCGGGGGCGACGTGGATGACGACGGCCACCTGGATCTGGTCACGCTGGACGGCATGGGCCTCATGTCGCTCGGTTTCACGGTGAGCGCGCTGCGCGGCGCGGGGGATGGGACGTTCACGCCACGCGTGGTGAGCGGCGCGGGGATGTTTCAGCTCAATGCATTCACGCTCGCGGATTTCGATGGCGACGAGAAGGCCGACGTGGCGGCGGCGCGGCTCGATGGCATGGGGCACGTGATGGTGATGCGGAGCCTCGGCGACGGGACCTTCGAGCCCTGGGAGCAAGCGCCGCTTCATTCGGTGCCCGGCGGCCCGCAACGCCCGCTCGCGCGGGACTTCGATGCGGATGGGGACATGGACCTCGCCGTGCCGAACCAGGCGGGCACCGGGATACGCGTCCTCCTGAACAAGGGCGATGGGACGTTCGCAGATGCGGTCGAATACGGGACGGGCACGACGCTCGCCGCGGCCGCGGCGGATTTCAATGGGGATGGCGCGCTCGACCTCGCGATTGCGAATCAGGTGGAGATCGGCGTGATGCTCGGCAAGGGCGACGGGACGTTCGGGGCCATGGCCGCGGTGACGGCCGGCGAAGTGCCGGTCGACGTGGCCGTGGGGGACCTCGACGGCAATGGTCAGCCGGACCTCGTGGTCTCGAATCGCCAGAGCCTCGATGTGAGTGTCCTCCTCGGCAAGGGCGACGGGACGTTCGCCGCGCCCACGCATCATGTTTCGGGCAAGAATCCCACGGGCCTCGGGCTCGCTGATTTCGACGGCGACGGCAAGCTCGACGTGGCCGTGACGAATACGGATTTCTCCGAGATCGCGCTTTTCCTCGGCAAGGGCGACGGGTCGCTCGAAGCGCCCGTGAAGCTCCAGCCGGGCATGGCGCCGCACGGGCTCGTGGTGGGTGATTTCAATCAGGATGGCAAGCCCGACCTGGCCACGACGAGCGCGGTGGATCGGGACGTGAAGGTGCTCATCAACCAGGCGCCTTGAGGGAGGAGCAAATCATGCAAAGGATCTTGGGAAAGAAGTTCGTCTCGACGACCGGAGCCGCGCTCCTCGCTTGCGCACTGGGGTGCTCGGCCTCCGGGACCACACCGAATGGAGCCGGCGGCGGCGCGGGCGGCGCGGGGGGAGCCGGCGGCGCGGGCGGCGGCCCGCTCTTCGACGGCGGAATGGGGATCGATGGAGGCAAGGATTGTAACGAGCGGGCGAAGCTCGTCTATCTCCTCGGGCAGGACAACGTGCTCTACAGCTTCTCGCCGCCGACGCTCACGTTCAACAAGATCGGCTTGCTCTCGTGCCCGGCCACGCAAGGCGCGTCGCCGTTCTCGATGGCCATCGATCGCGACGCGACGGCGTACGTGCTTTACGACGACGGTCACCTGTTTCGCGTGAGCACGGAGGACGCTTCGTGCGAGAGCACTTCGTTCGCGCCGAAGACCGGGGCGTTCGGGCGATTCGGAATGGGTTTTTCGACCGACGGGCCGGACGTCACGAAGGAGGCGCTCTACGTGGCGGATCTCGGCGGCAGCGGGCTCGGGCGAATCGATCTCGACACGATGGAGCTCGAGACGCTCGGGTTTTACGACGCGATTTTCGACTCGGCCGAACTCTCGGGCACGGGCGACGGGCGCCTCTGGGGGTTTTTCACGACATCCCCGCCGATCGTCGCGGAGCTCGACCCGAAGACCTCCCACGTCATTTCCCAGTCGCCGCAGCCGACGCTCGACATCGGCACGGCCTGGGCCTTCGCGTTCTGGGGAGGTGATTTCTACTTGTTCACGTGTCCGGGGGTGGCCTCGCGCGTCGACCGATATCGCCCCAAGGACGGGACCACCGTGAACCAGAAGTCGAACATCGGCTTCCGGGTCGTCGGCGCGGGCGTCTCCACCTGCGCGCCGCTCGAATCTCCGAAGTAGCACCATGTATCCTGGCATACTTTTATCCCGAGACTGAGATAAATGTGGACTGACAGATGTTGACTTTTGTCATCGCATCGCTGATACTCCTGCTCGTTCAGGCTCGCGACAGGAGTCCATCATGATCACGCGTTCGCTCGGCTCGAAGGGGCCCCAGGTGTCGGCCTTGGGTCTCGGGTGCATGGGTATGTCCGATCTCTACGGCCCGTCCGACAGGGCCGAGAGCATTGCCACCATTCACGCCGCGCTCGACGCAGGGATCGACCTGCTCGATACGGGCGATTTCTACGGCATGGGCCACAACGAGCTGCTCATCCGCGAGGCGCTCGAGGGGCGGGCCCGTGACAAGGTGCGGATCAGCGTCAAATTCGGCGCGATGCGCGATCCGGGCGGCAACTGGGTCGGCGTCGACGGCCGCCCCGCCGCGGTGAAGACCTTCCTCGCCTACACGCTGCGCCGCCTCGGCACCGATCACGTCGACGTCTACCGCCTCGCCCGCGTCGATCCGAACGTGCCGATCGAGGACACGGTCGGCGCCATCGCCGACATGGTCAAGGCCGGCTACGTCCGCCACATCGGGCTTTCCGAGGCGGGCGCGGACACGATGCGCCGCGCCCACGCGACGCACCCCATCTGCGACCTGCAGATCGAGTATTCGTTGATCACGCGCAGCATCGAGGCCGCGATCCTCCCCACGGCGCGCGAGCTCGGCATTGCGATCACCGCGTACGGCGTGCTCTCCCGCGGCCTCATCAGCGGGCACTGGTCGAAGGAGCGCGCGATGGCGCCCACCGATTTCCGCCAATACAGCCCGCGGTTCGCGCCGGAGAACCTCGACAAGAACCTCGCGCTCGTCGACGCGCTCCGCGCGATCGCCGAGGAAAAGGGCACGACCGTCGCGCCGATCGCCATTGCGTGGGTGCTCTCGCGCGGCAGCGACATCATCCCGCTCGTCGGCGCGCGGCGACGCGACCGGCTCGCCGAGGCGCTCAGCGCGCTCTCGATCGACCTCGGGCCCGAGGACCTCGCGCGGATCGAGCGCGCCGTACCGGCGGGCGCGGCCGCGGGCGAGCGTTATGCCGCGGCCCAGATGGCGCACCTCGACAGCGAACGCAAGGCGCATTGACGTGGTCGAAGAAGCGCTCACCGCCGAACGTATCCTCGAAGCGGCCGAGGAGGTCCTCCGCCGCTTCGGGCCCGCCAAGGCCACGGTCGTCGACGTGGCCCGCGCGCTCGGCGTCAGTCATGGCAGCGTGTATCGGCATTTCCCGAGCAAGACGGCATTACGAGACGCCGTGGCGGAGCGCTGGCTCGCCCGCGTGTCGAAGCCGCTCGCGGAGGTCGCGGCCGAGAAGGGCCCCGCTCCCGAGCGCCTGCGGCGCTGGCTCGACCTGCTCATCGAGCTCAAGCGAAAAAAGGCGCGCGACGATCCCGAGCTCTTCGCCACGTACAGGGAGCTCGTCGCCGACGCGCGGGACGTGGTCCGCGTGCATGTCGAGACGCTCGCCTCACAAATCGCACAGATCCTCGCCGACGGCGTGGAGCAGGGCGCGTTCACGATCGAGGATCCGGTCGCCGCGGGCTGGGCCGTGTTCCACGCGACGACGAAGTTCCACAAACCGAGCCATGCGTCGGAATGGTCCGACCCGGGCATCGATGCTGCGTTCGAGGGCGTCTGGTCCCTCCTCCTCGGCGGCCTCGGCGCGCGAGAAGCCCCCGCGAAGACGCGCAAGAAACCCGCGAAAAAATAACCTCAGGATCTGTTTCGCACTTCGGCGTTTGCGCCCGCGGCGGTGAGGGCATCGACGATACCTCTCGCCTCGTCGCGCGTGAGCCACCGGCGAACCACGACCGGTGCCGATTCCACGAGCTCTTTCGCTTCTTTCAAGGGCATTTCCCAGAGCGCCCGCACGGCCTTCACGACGGCGACCTTGTCCTTTCCGATGTCCTTCAAGACGACGGAAAACTCCGTGATCTCCTCGTAAGGATCCGGCGGCGGCGCGCCCATGGTGAACTCGTACCGCGGAGGCGCGGCGAACGGCTGGAGCCCGAGGCGCCGTACGAGCTCGTCCGCCAGCTCTCCGAGCTCCTCGGCCGTGAGGCTTTCGAGGTACGTGATGACCTCTTCACGCGTGAGGCTCATGTTTCCCCCGCCGCCTGCCTTCGCTGGGCGAGCATCCAGAGCACCGAGACCATTCTCTCCTGCTGGGCGGTCCGCGTGACCACGTTTCCCTGCCCATCGTGCGTATAACGCACGCAAAGCCGGCCCTCGCGCGTACGCGTGGACAAGAGGCGCTCGGCGTCGGCGCGTGTGAGCTCGGAGAGATTCGTGACCTGCAAATCGCAGCGCTCGCACCGGCGCGCGCGTTCGTCGCCCGTCATCGCTTGCCAGTCCTCGTGGCATGGCTCGGCGATACGCAGCGTGCTGAGCTTCATGGAAAGAGGTATATCACGCGTCGGCGCGTGTTCGGAAGGTGCATCCCCGGCCGGGATGCGGTAAACATCGCCCGCACATGAGCGATACGCAAAGCGGGAGCGCCTCGCCGCCGAAGGCGAGCCGAAAGACGGTGCGGAGGGTCTTCCGCTGGATCGGGATCGGATTGCTGTCGATCGTGCTCGGGCTCCTCGGCTGGGATGTGGTCACCTTCGACCGCGGCGCGTGGGTACGCGATTTCGAGGCGCTCGAGGCCGCGATGGCAAAGGAGTACGCGAACCTCGACTGGATGGTCGAGCATCGCGGGGTCGATCTCGCGATGCTCGACCGCGATACGCGCGCCTCGCTCGGCAGCGCGTTCTCGCGGGTGCAGGCCTTCCTCGCGCTCCGCCGCTTCGTTCGCACGTTTCAGGATCCCCATTTCAAGCTGACAAAAGGCGCCACCCGCCCGAGCGCTCCCCCTTCGCCGAACGCCCCGCCGCCCGAGGCGCCCTCCGCGCCCGTCGCGACCTGCGCGGCGGCGGGATACGAGGCGCGCGCCGTCGATTACCGATTTCCATTCAAGAAAATGCCCGGCTTCACGGCGGTGCGCGAAGCGCCGTTCCCCGCCGGCGTGGCGGGCGAGCTCGGTGTGATTCGTATCGCCCAGTTCGGGGAAAACAAGTATCTCACCATGTGTGAGCAAGTCTTCGCCGCTGGAATGGATGACACGGCATTACGCCTCGCGGTCCGGGCAAAACTCCAGGATGCCTTGCAGGCGGCGATCGGAGCGCTGCGGGATCGCGGCGCTCAACGGCTCCTCGTCGATCTCACTGGCAATGGCGGCGGAACCGAGTGGGTCTCGGAGGCCGTCCCCCTGTTCACGGGAAAGACCCTGCGGCGAAGCGAGGCCCGCATCATCGCGCCGACCTGCGATCGCACGCCGATCTGGAAGGGCGAAAAGGTCTGCTCGATCTTCGGCGACCCGCCCGGGACGGCGACGCTCGAAGGCAAGGGTGTGTGGAAAGGGCCGCTGCTCGTCCTCGCGGATCGCGGCACGGCCTCGGCCTCCGAGGATTTCGTCGCCTGGCTCAAGGACAACCAGGCCGCCACGATCCTCGGCGCCCGCACGGCAGGCGCGGGATGCGGATACGTGAATGACGGTGGACGATTCGAGCTGCGCGAAATCGGCTTCGAGGTGCGAATGCCGAACTGCGCGCGCTTCCTCGCCGACGGAACGAACGAGGTCGAGGGCATCGCCCCGGATATCGCCCTGCCGCTCGACAAGTCCGACGAGGAGAAGATCCAGGCCCTCACGGCCGCGCTCGCCACGATGCGGGATTGAACCCCGCGCCCGAGGGTGTCACCATCCAAGGCGTGCGCGGCTCGGCTGTCTTTCGGGTACCCATGCGTCTCGCCTCGCTGCCGCTCGCCGTGTTCCTCCTCGGCGCCTGCGGCTCGGCGCCGCCCGCGGCCCCGCGCGCGAACGTCGTCCCCAAGGCCGCGCCCGCGCAAGACGTCGCAGCGCCCGCCCGGCCGCGGCTGCCGAAAGAAGAAGTCGCCGTCTCCTTCGATCGTGGCCTCTGGCGCCTCGAAGGGACGCTCACGCTGCCCGCGCGCGAGGAGGGCGAGCGCGTGCCGGCCGTGGTCATCGTGCACGGAAGCGGGCCCATGTCGCGCGACGGCGTGATGCGTGGACAGATCGGGCTCGGCTTCGGCTTCCAGATCCCCGTCTACCAGCGCCTCGCCGACGCGCTCGCCGACCGTGGTTACGCTGTGTATCGGTACGACAAACGAACGTGCGGCGCGTTCAACGACTGCGCCGACGGTGGCTTTTCTTCCGTGCCGTATACCCTCCTCGAAGTGGAGTTCGCCACGACCGAATACGTGCTCGACGCCGAGGCCGCGCTCGACGCGGTGGCGGAGCGCCCCGAGATCGATCCCGATCGCCTCTTTTTCGCGGGGCACAGCGAGGGCGGAGAGCTCGTGCCCGTGCTGCTCTCGGACAGGCCGCGCGTGCGCGGAGGGGTCATGCTCGCGCCGCCCTTTCACACGATGACCGTCGTGCTGGAGCAGCAAAGCGAGCGCGTGCGCTGGTCTTTCACCATGGCCGGGCAGCCGGAGCGCGCCGACGCGGAAAGTCGCGAATTGCTCGCCGCCGCGCAGGCGCTCCGGCAGATCGAGCGGGGCACGCACCTCGGCGCGCCGATCCTCGGGCAGCCGCCGGGCCTGTGGGAATCGTGGATCGAGCTCGCGCGGCGGGCGCCCGACCTCGCCCGAAAGCTCGACAGGCCGCTGCTCGTGCTCGGCGGGAGCTACGATTACAACGTCGCGCCCTCGGAGATCGAGAGCTGGGCGAAGTGGCTCGACGGCTCGTCGCGCGCCCCGCATCGGGTGCGCGTGCTCGATTGTGTCACGCACGCCCTGAACTGCATCACCCAGCCGGACGCCACGCGAATCAAGCCGGATGACATCGGGCGCGACATCTCGCCCGAGGTGCTCGCCGAGGTCTCGCGTTTCCTCGATACCCACGCCGCCCGTGCCAAGCTGACAGAAGTACAGCGCTGAACCGCAGCGCGCCGGCCATTTTGTCGCCCGTCCGGATGGGTACCGCGCAGTTTTCGCGGGGATCTTCCGCGCCTTCAAGCTGGCACGACGCTCGCTTGTTCCCGTTTTCATGGGATTCGACGCGCGCTTGAAACGATGGTTCCCCGCGGTCCTGGTTCTGCTCGTGGGTCTCGCCGCCTATTTCCAGGCGGCCGGGCTCGGACGGCTCGTCTCGTCGAGCCTCTCGGGTCCGCCATTCGAGCCGGTCTCGCCGCAGCCGCCCAGGAAGATGCGGAACGCGCTCGCCGCGGTGCAGGACGAGAAAGATGGCGAGGCCATTCTCGGGCGCAATCCCTTCGATTCGATCACCGGCCCCCTCGCGCGCCATGGCCCGCCGGACGATGGGGACCCGGAGCCCGCCGGACCGCTCGGCGATCCTTATACCGATCCGATCTGCGACGCCGCGAAGGTCCTGCTCATCACGGAGGCGGACGACGCGCTTTGGTCGTTCGCGGCCATTGCAGGGCCGGACGGCAAGCCGGCGCTGCGGCGGCTCGGCGACGACATCGGCGGGCGGACGGTGCACGCGATGACCTGGGATCGGGTATGGCTCCGGCAAGGTGCGGCGCGCTGTCAGCTCCCCTTGCACGAGCGGCGCGAGAGCCCCGCGGCGCAGAAGGAGCGCGGCGACGCGCCCGCGAAGCCCGCCTCGCGTGTACCGCCCGAGATCGCCGATCGGATTCGCAAGGACGCGGACAACCATTACGTCGTCGAGCGCTCGGTCATCGACACGATCCTCGAACGTCCGGACCTCCTCGGCGCGGCGCGCCTGGTGCCGGCGCGCGAGGGCGACCGGGTCGTGGGCATGCGAGTCAGCGGAGTCCGGCCCGGTTCGTTGCCCAGCATGCTCGGGCTTCAAAATGGGGATCGGCTCGATAGCATCAATGGATTCGAGACGGGTGATCTCACGAAGATGATGGAGGCGTTCACGCGCCTGCGCGCCGCCGATCGGCTCGACGTGCGGATCGTACGCGGGGGCAAACCCATGTCGATCGAGGTCGAGATGCGGTAAAACGCGCGCGATGCGTCAGCCGCCCACGAGGCGCCCCGAGCGATAATCCTCGAACGCCTGTCGGATTTCCTCGGCCGTATTCATCACGAAAGGCCCGCGGCGCGCAATGGGCTCCCCGATGGGCTGCCCCGCGAGAAGCAGGAGGCGCGCCCCCGTGGCGCTTGTCGAGACGGCCGATCGACCCGCGCCGAGCACGGCGAGCTCTCCCCGCGCGACGGGCGTGCCTTCGGGCCCGATCCGCGCAGCGCCGTCGATGACGTAGATGAATGCATTGTGCTCCGGAGCGAGCGCATGCCGAAAGCTCGCGCCCGCCGCCAGCGTGACGTCGAGCAAGCTCGGCGCGACGACGACGCCGTCCACGGGCCCGCGCCGCCCTCCCACCTCCCCCGCGACCACCCGCACCCGAGCGTCCGCGATATCGATCTCCGGAATCGCCGAAGGCTCGATGTCCTGATACCGCGGCTTCACCATCTTCCGCGCGGCCGGGAGGTTCACCCAGAGCTGGAAGCCCCACATGAGCCCCTGCTCCTGCTTGGGCATCTCGGAATGCACGATCCCGCGCCCCGCGGTCATCCATTGCGCGCTGCCCGGGCTGAGCCGCCCCCGATTCCCCACGCTGTCCCGGTGCTCCATGGCGCCGTGGATCATGTACGTGACGGTCTCGAACCCACGGTGCGGATGATCGGGGAATCCCGCGATGTAATCGTCGGCGCGGTCGGTGTGGAACTCGTCGAGGAGGAGGAACGGGTCGAGATCGGGGAGGGCCTGGCCCCCGAGCGCGCGCGAGAGGCGCACGCCAGCGCCGTCGCGCGTGGGCTGCGCCTGTACGATTCGCCGCACGGGGCGCGCGTCGGGATCGAGCCCGCCCCCCGCGGCGAGCGGCGAAGGCGCGTCGGATTCACGCGAGAGCAAGGCAAACGTCGCCGCGGGGATGGCAGCCCCCGCGGCAAGGAGGAAGTGGCGCCTGGTCGGAGCACGGGCCATGCCCGCAACATAGCGTGCGAGCGGCCCGTGCTCAATCGTCGGAACTCAGCTCCGACGGCCGCGCGGAGGACGGGGCGGGCGCGGGCCCCGGGGGCGCTGCTGCTCGGGCGCGAAGGCGCGGCGCGGCTCGGGACGCGGGGCGGGCGTCTCCTCGGCGGGAGGCGTCTGTCCCTCGGCCACGGGAATGCGGCGGCGGAGCAGCTTTTCGATGTCCGAGAGCAGCGCGCGCTCTTCGCGGTCGCAGAACGAAATGGCGCTGCCCGTCGCGCCCGCGCGCCCCGTGCGGCCAATCCGGTGCACGTAGCTCTCGGGCACGTTCGGCAGGTCGTAATTGATGACGTGCGAGACGCCCTCGACGTCGATGCCGCGCGCGGCGATGTCCGTCGCGACGAGCACGGGCGTTACGCCGCGGCGGAACCGATCGAGGGCGCGCTCGCGGGCGCCCTGCGACTTGTTGCCGTGAATGGCGAGCGCGTCGATGCCGGCGCGCACGAGCTGCTCGGAGATACGGTTGGCCCCGTGCTTCGTGCGGGTGAAGACGAGCGCGCGCTCGACGCTCGACGTACGCAGGAGCCGCTCGAGCAGCGCGCGCTTATCGGCCTTCTCGACGAAGAAGATCGACTGCGCGACCGTGTCGGCCGCCGCGCGCGCGGGCGTGACCGAGACGCGCGCCGGATCGACCAGGATGTTATCGGCGAGCGCGGCGATCTCGCGCGGCATCGTCGCCGAGAAGAAGAGCGTCTGCCTTTGCTTGGGCAGCGCGGCGACGACGCGCCGCACGTCGTGGATGAAGCCCATGTCGAGCATCCGATCGGCCTCGTCGAGGACGAACACCTCCACGCGATCGAGACGCGCGAACCCCTGCTGCATCAGGTCGAGCAGCCGGCCCGGCGTGGCGACGAGCAAATCGGGGCCCTTCGCGAGGTTCTCCTCCTGCGGCCGCTGCCCGACGCCGCCGTAAATGACGGTGTGGCGGAGACCGAGGTGCCGCCCGTACGCCGTGACGCGCTCGCCGATCTGCGCGGCGAGCTCGCGCGTCGGCGTGAGGACGAGCGCGCGAATGCCGCCGTGGCGCGGGGTCTTCGAGAGGCGCTGGAGGATTGGCAGGACGAACGCCGCCGTCTTGCCGGTGCCGGTCTGCGCGCAGCCGAGCAAATCACGGCCGGAGAGCGCCTCGGGGATGGATTGCGATTGAATGGGCGTCGGGCGCTCGTAGCCCTCTTTCACGAGGGCGCGCACGAGCGGCGCCGCGAGGCCGAGCGCGGCGAATGCGGCGCCGGGAGCCTCGGATACCATGGAAACGGAAGCGATCGGCGCGCTGCCCTCGGCACGCGGCGCCTCGACGGGGGCCGCCGTGGGCCGCCCGGGAACGGAAAAAGACACGATGAAAATGCTCTCTCGCGGCCCGAACCCGTGAAGGGTGTGCTTGTCGCTGGCCCCTTCCCGCCGAGCCGCCAGGGTTCGGGAAGAGCGTGAAACGACCCGTCTGGCCGCTCCACCGCGGGGCGACACTCGTCACGGTGCGCTCCGCCACGCCTTCCCGGTCGCCTTCGTTCGGACGCAAGCACGCGGGGCTCTGCCCGCGCATGCTCGCCGGATAGGATCGTGAGCCCGAGCGTGGTAGCGCACGGCAGCCACACGCGCAAGGTCCATCGCGCGGCGCTTGACAGCGCGGCGCGCAGCGACGTTTGATCCGCCCCCATGGCCGCCTCATTTCGTGAACGACTGGAAGCCATGGTCGAAGCGCTGCGCGCGCATCCGGACGTCGAGGTCCTCGACTTCCGTCTCGGCTCCCCGGCCGCAGGCGCCGCACTCTCGCGCGCGGAGCGAGCCGCCGGCATGAAGCTGCCGGACTCCATTCTGGAGTTTTACGCGGCGCACGACGGCGTTTTTCTGGAATGGGGCCTCCGCGGTGGCACGTATACCCGGACCGATCCGTACGATTCCCCCGATTACGGCGCGCCTCCGGGGTGCATCAACCTGGTCCCCATCAACGTCGCATTCGCGCCCGACTGGCAGATGAATTTCCACGTGAACGAGCTCTCGTACAGACAAGAAGAGCTCTTCTTCGGCCGCGAGCTCGATCCCGAGCGCCCGCTGAAAGCCATCACGATCGACAACTTCAGCAAGTTCAACCATGCCGACATGATCATCGGCCCCGACCCCGTGGTCCTCGTGTCCACCGATCACGGCGCCGATCTCGACAGCTCCGATTTCATGTCCTTCGAGACGTACCTCGACGTCACGCTCGCCGTGTTCGGTTCGAACCGCTTCGCCGCCGTTCGCGCGGAGAATAGACCCGCGCGCCTCGCGACTCCTCGCGAGCGCCCGACGCTCGACGCAATCGTGGCCCAGGTGCGCGAGGATGAAGAATAGGTCGCGGCGGATGCGGCGGTGTGATGCTCGAAGGCCGCGCACCTTGACACCTACCGTGGCTCGCGTTGTCCTCACGACAGCTCGCTGAGGAGGAGCGCGCCCATGCTTCGCTTCTGGCAACGCCGCAAAGACGACCCGCGCGCGGGCCCTCCGTCCCTGGAGGGTGCCGACGACGGTGTGGCGCGCGCGGCGGAGCTCGAAAAAGCGACGTTCAAGCCGGGGATGCAGATCGCCGGCAAGTTCACGCTGCAGCGCCTCATCGCCGCGGGCTCGATGGGCACCGTCTTCGAGGCCTGGGACATGTTCGTGGAGCGGCGGGTCGCCATCAAGCTGATGCACCCGAACTACGACCGCGACCCCAGCATGATCGCCCGCTTCCGCCGCGAAGCGCAGACGACCGCCGCGATCCAGCACCCGAACGTCGTCACCGTGCACGAGGTCGGGCAGCGCCGCGACGGCACGTTCTACATGGTGCAGGAGCTGCTCGAAGGCGAGAGCCTGCGCGAATACCTGACGCCGCGCGGAAGGCTCACCGAGCACGAGGCGATGACGATCATGGTCCCGATCATGGGCGCGCTCGTCGCCGCGCACCGCCGGGGCATCGTGCACCGCGACATCAAGCCGGAGAACATCGTCCTCACGGACTCCGCGTCCGGCGAGATCGTCCCGAAGCTCATCGATTTCGGCCTCGCCCGCGTCAACACGCTCGACCCGAACCGCAAGCTCACGCTGAGCGGCGTGGTCATGGGCACGCCCGAGTACATGGCGCCCGAGCAGGCGAAAGGTGATCCCGGGATCGACGCGCGCGCCGATATCTGGTCCGTCGGCGCGGTCCTCTTCGAGCTGCTCGCGGGCCGGCGCCCCTTCGACGGCCCCACGCATCAGGCCGTGTTGATCAAGATCGTCACGGAGGCGCCGCCGCTCCTGTCGATGCTCGTCCACGACATCCCCTCGGCCTTCCTCGACGTCGTCCAGGGCGCGCTCGTGCAGCAGCGCGAGGGGCGTTATCCGTCGATGCAGGCATTTCGCGACAAACTCGTCTTCGCATACGAGAACATCTCGCACCGCGTGGTCCTCGCGCCGACGCGAGGCCCGAAGGACGAAGGCGAGGTCGCGCCCGAGCCGCAGGGCGAGGCGGAGACGCACGAGGCTGGCGGCGCGGAGGTGCTCGAGCTCGATCCGGCGGATCTCGTGCTCGACGAGGACACGGTGAGCGAGCTCGACGAGGCGATCGCGAGCCTCGCGACCACGAGGATCGCCACGGTCCCACGCTCGGAGATCGAGTGGCGCGACGCGGTCGCGCTGTTCCCCGGTTCACCCCTGACCACCGACGAGACGGCCGCGTTCGACGCCCTCAGCGTGAACGCGCTGCGCGACGCGGAGACGCACGCAGCGCGCGCGATCGAGGCGTCGGGCACGCCGGAGACGATCGCGCGCATGCGGCTCGTGCAGGCGATCGCGCATCGCTGGCTCGGGCACATGGCCGAAGCGCGACGCGCGGCGGAGGAGGCGATCACGCGCTTGCCGAGGGGGAGCACGGCCTATCACGCCGCGCTCGGGCACCTCGTCATCGCGTCGGGCAGCATGGGCGACGTCGCGCGGATCGAGGCGTTCGTCGACGAGCTCGCAGCGCTCGCGCGCGAGGGTGTGACCACGGAAGCGCACATCGTGACGGCGGCGCGCCTGGTCATCGCGCTCGTACGCGCGGGCCTGCCGGATCGAGCGCACGAGGTCTTCGCGGGCGCGCAGCGGCTCGCGCAGCGGCACAGCGTGGTGAGCCCGTTCGTGCTCGCGTGGCTCGACGTGGCACGCGTCGAGATCGCGCTGCACGAGGGGGATCTCATCGGTTACGTGCGGCGGGTCGAGTCGGCCGTGGAGAATTTCACGTCGGCGGGCGACATGCGGAACGCTTGCCTGCAGCGCTGCAACATCGGCAACGCGTACCTGCAGCTCGGCGCGTATGCCCTCGCGGTCGCGGCGTTCCGCGAGGCGCAGGCGATCGCCGAGCCGATGCAGCTCGACTTCGTCTCCTCGCTCCTCGCGAACCTCGGCTACGCGCTCGCGCACATGGAGAACCTGACGGAGGCGATCACCGTGGAGACAGCGGCGCTCGAGCTCCTCGTGCGTCAGGGCAACCGGCGCGGCGAGGGATTCGTGCGGGTGTACCTCTCGATCATCCTGCGGCTCGCGGGGCGCACGGACGAGGCGCTCACGATGGCGCGGCAGGCGATGGAGGTCTCCGAGGGCGTGCCCGCGGCCCGGGCCTGCGCGCTCGCGCTCATCGCGGGGATCGCGATCGCGCGGAACAACGTGCGGGAGGCGTACATGAAGGCGTCGGAGGCGATGCAGACCTTGAGCCGCCTCGAAGGGATCGAGGAGGGCGAGAGCCTGATCCAGTGGACGTACGCGCTCGCGCTCCGGGTGAACGGCGCCGAGGAGGAGGCGCTCTGCCGCATCACGGAGGCGCGGCGAAGGCTGCTCAAGCGGGCGGATCGGATCAGCGATCCGCGCTGGCGGCAGAGCTTCCTCGAGCAGGTGCCCGACAACGCGCGGGTGATGGAGTTCGCGGCGATCTGGCTCGGCGAGCGGTGAGGTGCGCTGCGAAGATCAGGGCGCGCCTGCGATGTAGTCGCCGTACGCCTCGATCTTCGCTTCCAGCCTCGAAGCGAGCGGCGCGCTCGCCGGGCCCAGCGCCGAGAGGATCCGCCGTGCTTCCTCGCGATACGCGATCCGCTTTTCGCGCGACCAGTACGGGGGCGGCTCGGCGAGGTTCGTGATGCGGTCGGCGAGCTTCACCATCCACACCTCGCGCGGCTCGCGCTGGATGCGAGCGAGCGAGTCGGCCATCCGGTCTTCCTTCGGCAGGCGCGCGTCCTTGCTCAGCGCGCGCACCCCGCGCGCCACGGCGACGCCGAAGAGCCGCGTGATCTCGTCCTCGGACGCGCTCGTATCTTCCAGCGTGTCGTGCAGTAGCGCGCACGTGACGGCGAGCTCCACGTCGAACGAGTCCTTCGTCGCGACCGCGAGGATCTCCGCGGCGACGGTCGCGACGTGGGTGATGTACGGATGCGATTTGCCGGGCACGCGTTGCGCGCCGTGGGCCTCGGCTGCGAAGTCGAGCGCGCGCGCGTACGTGTCGGGAGAGAACGTCATGCGGGATCGTACCCCGCGTTCAGGCCGAGAGCTTCTCCGAGAGCTCCCACAGGCCCTTCGCCAGCTCGTCGTTCCGCGCGTGGCTCGTCGTACGCGTGAGCGCGCGATCGTAGAAGTACTCCCCGTTGTACGACGCGGCTTCGTCGCTCGTCGCGAGCCAGATGATCGTCTCTGCGCCCTTCTCCGGCGTACGCGCGAAGAGCGCGGCGGCCGCCTTGACGAAGACCGCCGCGATCGGGCCGGTGTTCAGCGCGAACCCCGTGCGTACGTAGCCGGGGTGCATGCAGTTCGCCGTCGCGCTCGACCCCGCGAGGCGCCGGGCGAGCTCGCGCGTGAAGAGGATGTTGGCGAGCTTCGAGTCGCCGTAGGCGCCAAAACCGGCCTTGCCGCCCCGCTTGGCGACCGTCGCGAGATCCATCTTACTCATCTTGTGGGCGTCGCTCGACGTGCTGACCACGCGGGCCTTCGGCGTCTTCTTGATCAGATCGAGCAAGCTCGTCGTCAGGACGAAGTAGGCCATGTGGTTCAGCGCGAACGTCATCTCGATGCCGTCGGCGCTGAGCTTGTAGTCGGTGAAGATGGCGCCGGCGTTGTTCACGAGCACGTCGAGCCGGTCGTACTTCGCGCGGAAGGCGTCGGCCACGGCGCGGGTCTCGGCGATCTTCGAGAGGTCGCCGAGCAGGAGCTCGATCTTGTCGCTGCCGCTCGCCTCCTTCAGCTCCTTCACCACGCGCTCGCTCTTCTCGCGGCTCCGACCGACGAGCACGAGCGTCGCGCCTCGCTGCGCGAAGTCTCGGGCGGCGGCCTTGCCGATGCCTTCGGTCGCTCCCGTCACCAGAAAGACTTTGCCTTCGAGATCCTTCGCCATCGCGTCGCTCCTTGATCGAAGCCGCATCTGTAGCGCACACACGTGCTGCCGGGGAGATGCCGGCGCGAAACGTTGATCGACGGCGCCGCGCGCGGTAACGAGTCGCGCATGACGACCTCCCCCCGGGATGCGCTCTTCGAGCGGCTCGTGGCCCTCGGCATCGAGACCGAGACCGTCACGCATCCGCCCGTCTTCACCGTGGAGGAGGCGAAGGCGCATCGCGTGCGGCACGACGGCACCCACGTGAAAAACCTCTTCTTGCGCAACAAGAAGGGGGCGATGTGGCTCGTCGTGCTCGACGAGGATCGCGCGGTGGACCTCAAGGACCTCGGCCGCCGCATCGGCGCGGGCCACGTCTCGTTTTGCTCGCACGAGCGCCTGCGGCAGCACCTCGGCGTCGAGCCTGGGTCGGTCACGCCGCTCGCTGCGTTGATGGACAAGGAGGGCGTCGTGCAGGTCGTCCTCGACGCGAAGGTCCTCGCGCGGGATCCGGTGCACTGCCATCCGCTGACGAACGACCACACGACGGCGATCCGGGGAGCGGACCTCGTCCGGTTTCTCCGGGCGACGGGTCACGAGCCGGTCGTCCTCGACCTCGACGCGGCCGCGCCCTCTCTATAAGGAGGCGGCCTGCGGCTCGGAGGGCTTTTTCACGCTTCGCCCCAGGTGAATGCGAGGTGAAAGAGCTCGCGGCTGCGTTCCATGTCGTACTGGCGTGCGCGGAGCAGGACTTGGTCCCTGCCGGTCCCGAGCATGTAGCCGACGGTGATCGTGCCGAAGAGGCGCGACACGACGAGCTCGAGCCCGGGCAGGATGGTCCAATGCAGGCAAAGCGGCTCACCGGAAGCTTCAATCCAGACGCTCATCACACATTCACCTACCCTGGTGGGTAGGTTTCCTCCTGTCCCGTTACATGTGTTGAGAGGGCGTTTTGTCCGAAAAGATCGTACGGGTCGGTGATTTTTCCGGGGGGGGAGGTTCGGCGAGGGGTCCCTGGACGAACGGGTTGGGGATGTAAAACCTCCCGTGGAGGAAGTGTATTGATAAGGCGGATCGTCCACCAGAAACGACACGATCGTGTCGATTTTTGGGGGTGACCTGAGAAAGGTTGGTCCGCGGACGGTTCATGTGTCCAGGTGTGGGTCCGGTCGCGGAAAAACCATGTCGGCTCCGTCGGGATCGTGCTCAGAAACTTGCACGAGGTCGGTGTTTGTCTCTTTCCCCATCGACAAACCTCGTGGTACCTATCCCGGGACGCACCAATGGAAGGTGCAAGTATTTATTTGCCTTGAACGGTGATTGTTCCAACCGCGGGATCCGGTGATGCGTCTTTGGTCGTTCCTGCTTCTGGCTATCGCTCTCCCATTCGTCGCGCTGGCATGTGCTGATATCGGGTGGAGCGAGGACGCCAACTATGAAGCTGTGTGTATATGCGGCGTAGGCACGCCGGAAAAATTCGCCGACTGCCTCGCTGAAGGCTGGCCTCCCGATCCAGAGACCTGCCCTGACGACATCGACGCTGACACAGATGGGGCTACCGACGCCGATACCGTCGGATGCTTGGGGCCGTGTGCACCGGAACCCCTATTGTACCTCGTTTCCATTTAATTCTGGGGGTTCGTCATGCGTTTGTGGCCATATCTCACCCTGCCTGTCATCCTGCCTTTCGTCGCGCTGGCTTGCGGTGATGTAGGCTGGAGTGAAGATGCCAATTTCAAACCAGTGTGTGTCTGCGGCGTAGGCACACCGGAAGAGTTTGCCGAGTGTATAGCTCGAGGTTTTCCTCCGGATCCTGAAACCTGCCCCGCGGACGCTGGTACGCTCGGCTGTCCTGGTGTGTGCGTCCCGGAAAAGCCCGCAGGTTGGGAAGGTCCCGTCCTCGTAGCCACCGGCCCGGCGATCGGTTTGCCCGCTTGTCCGAAAGGTACGGAAGAGGTTGTCTGGGCCTTGGCCGAGCCGCAACTCGGGCCTCGTGACTGCCCCACCTGTACGTGCGGCGAACCGCTGGGGAGCTGCGAGCTTCCAGCGTCCTGGAATACACACGCATCCGCGTGCCAAACGCCTCCTGCGCCAGCGAGTGCATCCTTCGATGCCCCGGCGAACTGGGATGGTACGTGCACGACAGCCAGCGCCATCTCCGAGGGCAAGCTCTGCGGTGGTGTGCCCTGTGTCCGTTCCCTTTCCGTGGCTCCGCCCGTCTTCGTGGAAGGTGATTGCACAGCCGTGGCCGAAGTAGAGGAACCGACGGACGCCCCCATCATCTACGGCGGGAGCATCAACGAGTGGCCGACGATGGACTCTGTCGCAGCGCTCGCATGTGCGAACGATGGGAAAACCCAGTGCAAGCACGCGCCCTGTTCGCCGGAGCCGCCGTTCCCCTTCGACGTCTGCATATACGTTGCAGAGAACGTTGATTGTCCGCAAGACTGGACCAAACGCTCCGTGTTCTTCGAGGAGGGCACCGACAAACGCGACTGCAGCCCTTGCACTTGCTCTCCACCCACGGGAGGCTCTTGCACCGTGCAGATTCACGTGTATACGGACAACGGCTGCACGAATGAGCAACTGTCTCCGTATATCTCCTCGGACATGCCTGCCCCCTGCTACGATCTGATGGAAGGCATTTCTCTCGGCAGCAAGAGAGCAGAGGTCATCGATGAGTTGCCTGGCACCTGCATGCCCCAGGGTGGTGAGCCCACGGGGACGGTCGAGATGGAGAAACCCATCACGTTCTGCTGCCTCACGTAAAGCCGCCTTGCTCGATCCCACCCCTAGCTGGTAGGGTCGGGCACCATGGCTCTCCGCGGGGGGACGGTACTGGCAGCCACGATCTGCCTCCTTGCAGCGCCTGCCGCCGCGCAGGAGAACTACCGCCTCGACTACGTACGTGAGCCCGGCACGGAGGTTTGCCCGAGTGAGGCCGCCTTCCGTGCTGCTGTCTCCCGGGAGGTTGGACGCGATCCGTTCCGGCCTGACGCGCCGAATCTCCTCACGGTCCTCTTCCGCCGTTCCGAAAAGACCATTCGAGTCCAGATCGTCGCGAAAGGCCCTGGCTTAGAACAGAGTGCGCCTGAGCACGAAAAGCTCGCATGGGAATGTGCTGGGCTGTTGCATCACGCGGCTTTCAGCGCAGGGATGCTCATTGATCCGCTTGAGCCGCTGGAGCCTGAGCATCCCATCGCTGCCCCAACGCTCCCGCCACTCCCTCCACCGAAATCTCATCCTCCACCGCTGAGCTCGTCGTCACCGCCTACCCCGAAACCGACCATACAAGTAGTACGTTCGCCCATGTCACCCCTCCCCACGCGCCTCCTATTTTCGGTTGCAGGAGGTGCTGCGGCTGGCAGTACGCCGGGACTATCGCCCTCGCTGACCGGAGGCGTTGGACTGCGACAAGCCGAGCTATCGATAGGTTTAGAAGCGCGATTGGACTCGCGGGGTGTGCGATCGGAAGAGTCGTACAGGATCCGCGGATCACAGCTTTCTGGAATGCTCGTACCCTGTCACCACATGCGCCTCCGGCCCTGGCTCCAATTGGACAGGTGCGCGCTCATCTCAATTGGATGGCTAGATCGCAGCATTGATTACGATAGCAGTGTGACGAAAGTTCCGGTGGAGAAGCCCACTCTCACCTGGGGCGTCGGCTTCCGCGGCGGGTTGTCGTTCCCACTTGGACAGTCTTTGACTCTCCAGCCCAGACTCGATGTTCTCCTCGTACCCGCACCACCCCAGGTACAGATCTACGGCCGCGAAACCTGGACCTACCCCTACGCCTCGGCCGCCCTCCAGGTTGGTCTCGTCTACGCCTTCGACGTGACCCACCCCACCGCCAAACCCCCTCCCCCGCCACAATCTCAAAAATTTTCTCCTGGCGTCGGTACATCCGGGGGGTCTGACGACATATAGCAAGCGGAGGCGCAGCCCATCATGCTTGCCGCGGTCGACACCACACCCACACGGGAGGAGTTCCGGACGTTCTACCAGGAGAACTTCCCCACCGTGTGGCGTACGTTGCGTCGCCTACGCGTCCGTGAGGCCGACGTGGCGGACATCGCGCATGACGTCCTCGTCTTCGCGTACAACCACTTCGACGAGATCCCCGCCTATCCGCACGGGTGGCTCGCGCGCGTCTGCTACGAGATGGTCCGGAACTACCGGCGCAAGGCCGCGCGGCGCCTCGAGCGGCTTGCCCCGCAGGTGATCGAGGCCGCGGTCGACGAGCACGCCTCCGATGAAACGATGACGGAGGTCGTCCTCGAAGCGCTCGAGCGGATGCCCGTGGACCAGCGCATGCTCCTCTTGCGGTATCACGTTCGCGAAGAGCCGCTCCACGCGCTCGCGAAGAGCCTCGGCATCGCGCGTTCGACCGTGCAGCTCCGCCTCACCACCGCCGAGACGGCCTTCGAAGGGTGGGTCAAGACGCTCCTCGGGGTGGATCCCGAGAAGAGCTCGCGCGCCAGCCTGTTTGCCTCGTTCTCTCTGGCCGGGCTCCTGCCGCACGTATGGGAGTCGACCGAGGTCCTCGCCAAGGCCCAGCTCGACGGCTGGGAACGCTTGTCGCGGGCGATCGATGCTGCGAAGCTCGCCGCGGGCGCGCCGAGGCGCGACGCACCTTCGTCGGTCGAAGCGGGGATCGGAGCGCTTGGTCTCCCCTTCAAGGTCACGATCGCGTTTGCCGTGGCATTGCCGTCCGCCCTCGTGGGCATGCTCCTCGGGCATCTCGGCGCGGGTATCGCTTCGGCGCACACCGCCGCGGCGCCGTCGCTCCACGCGGCGACGACGCCGCTCGCCGTGGCCGCCGATGCTCTCGTGAAGAATACGCCGCAGGGCGACTCCGGGGCGCCGCGGGCTACACCGCCATCGCAGGAACCGGTCCCTGCTCGCCCCGTGGATCACGAAGTGCCGCTCCTCTCGAGGGCGCGGCGCTTTCTCAAAGAAAACGACCCGAAAGCGTGCCTCGGTGTGCTCCAGGAGCACGCGCGCCTTTTTCCCAAGAGCACGCATCTGGACGAGTGCGCAGAGCTCAAAAGGATAGCTGAAAAAAATCTCGCTCGAATGGTTGCGCAAGAAGCCGCAATGAAACAGGCTTCAGCCGAGGACAAACCCAGCCCCTGACACGAAGGATCGTCGTTCGCAGCCGGCCGCGTTGCCTCTCATTCTGGGCGAGCATGGTGGCGCGGCCGCCTGGGGACGACGATCCACGATTTCGACAAACGATCACCGCTCGCAGGCGGCCCGCCGTGGCAGAGACGGAACGGAGGACCCCTGCTCGCGCGCACGAAACCAAGGCCAATCCGAGAAGCATGTCTCGACGGGTCGCCTACGAGCGGTGATCAAAAAACGGGAGGGATTCCATGTCCACGACTTTGCCGGAATCGGAAGACGACGATGTCCCGATCGGGATCCACGAACGGCCGACCTGGCCCGAGGACATGCGGCCGACCATCGTCGATCCTTCGTGCGCACCTCAGAATGGATGGCGGTCTCGCCTTCGTGATCTCCTCGATCGCCTCCGCGCCCGATTCCGTCGCACCCCCACCCCGCCGCCTCTCCCGCCCGTGCGCGAGCGCATGAGCAGCTCACCCACGCTCGTGTCCTCCGGCGTGTTTGTATTCGAGGAAATTCTTTCGGAATTGTGGCGGCTCTCTCCTGAGCAACTCGACGCGGTCGTGCGCCTCGCCGAGCACGTACGCGTAGCCCGCGACGCGGGCGCGGAGGCCGCAGTGGACGCTCGAATCCTGTACGTGCTCGCCCGTCTCATGCCCACGCCGGGCGAGATCGTGTCGCTCGCCCGGCTCCGGGACAAACTCCTCGGGCTCCCGCGTTCATCCGTGGATCAGGGTCTCCTCCGCCTGGAGGCGAGCGGGAGAATCGTGCTTCTGTCCGCGCCGGTGGGCGCGGGCCTCTCGGGAGCCGGTGGATCACCGGGCGCCGGGATCGAGCATCCAACCCGAGGAAATCTCGAACGTTGTGCCCTCGTGCCCGACCGTCACCAGGGCCGGGGCATCCGTCACGCCGCGTGACGTTTGCGTGAAACCCGGGCGTCTGCGTGCACGGATGCTTGACATCCGAAGGTCGCGGGCGCTTGCTCGGGCCGCACGCCCATGTCCTTCACGCCTCTCACGCCCTCGCACGTCCCGCTTCGTGGAGGCCGCCGCGCCCTCCTCCGAATGGCCACCTATCCCGCCGATTCCGCCGGCCTGCTCGACCTCGAGCGCGCGATCGTGAAAGCCCGGCAAGGAATCGTCAAATACCCCGACGAGCTGCCCGACGACCCGATCGCCTACGGCGATCTGCAAATTCGCGCGGGCATGGCGGCGACGGACGGCTCGGCCTTTTGTATGGTCGCCGAAGAGGAAGGACGCGGAATCGTGGCAGAGGCGTCGATCCTTCGCCTCTCGCTCCGCATGGTTCGCCACGTCGCCGTCCTCGGCATCGGCGTGCATCCCGACGCCCAAGGAATCGGCCTCGGCCGCGCGCTGCTCGAAGCGCTCCTCGGCTGGGTGCGCGACCACCGCGACGCGGACGGAGGCCGCATCCGCCGCGTCGAGCTCCACGTCCGCGCGGACAACCCGCGCGCCGTCGCCCTTTATCGATCTCTCGGCTTCCAGGAGGAAGGCTCCCGCCGCGGGCTCATTCGTCGCGACGACGGCAACTTCGTCGACGATATCGGCATGGGCCTCCTCCTCCCCGATCCGGACGAACCCTCGGCCTCGTCCTGACCTGCTCGCCTACTCGTTCCCCTCCCAGTAATCGCGACTCTCGCCGTCACGCCCGACATACCGGAACATGCGCGGTTTTCCGTCCGCGCCCGGCTCGAGCTCGGCGACGATGCCGAAGTTGCCCGCGTCGGGGTACTCCACGAGCTCGGGCGTCGTCCGCGTGCTCACGGACAGCACTTTGAGCTCGTTGGTCTCGGACGTATTGATGAACTGGTGCGCCGACTCCGGCCCGGAGGGCGGACACGCGATGATGTCGCCGCGCCGGATCGGGTGTCGCTCCGTGCCGAGACGCATCTCGCCCTCGCCTTCGAGCACGAAAAACATCTCCTCGTTCACGCGGTGGGCGTGGAACGGAAACGCGCGCTTGCCGGGCGGGATGATCGTCACGTTGTACCCGAGCTTCTGCGCGCCGATCTGCTGTCCGACGAGGCTCACGCGACACGCGAAGCGCTCGCCGTGGCCCATCGGGAAGTACTGCAGGTCGTCGAGGTTCAAGATGGGGCGGGGCATGGGCGACTCCTCTCGTTATGGTTTGCCTCGCGGGTCTGTCACCGGGCCTCGCACCGGTCAAGGCCGAAGCACGCGAGGGATCCGGGCGAATAACGCTTGACGCACGGGATCCGATTTGCATTGGTGGGGCCGACATGGGAACCGTGGCCCACGCCTCGAACCGGAGCGAGCTCGCCGCCGCGATGAAGGAGGCGTTGAACCGCGAGGCGCGCCGGAACGAGATGCGCGTCGCGGTCGTCCGCATGTCGGCCTACTCGCTCGTGCTCATGCTCGACGTCGCGCTTTGGGCCCGAGGCCTCAGGCCCGCGACGAACATCCGCGGCGGCGCGCTCTGGGTGCTGCTCTCGGGCGTGCTCCTCCTCGCGACCCTGCGGCTCCCGTACGGCCGCGTATACTGGTTCATCGTACCCGTCGTCGACTTCTTCCTCATCGACGGCATCCTCGACACGCGTATCGCGGCCCAGGGCGTCACGACCGCGATGGCCGCGGTCACCGCGCTCGCCTGCGGCCTCTTCGCCGCGACGGGCGGCATCCGCTTCGATCGCCGCGCGGCCGCGTGGACCACGTTTCTCGCCGTCGTGCTGCTCGTCCGCCTCCTCGGCGATCATGCCTCGCGCGTGCACCTGCTTTACTCGGGCGTGGCGATCGTCGCGATCGGAATGCTCAACGTCTGGCTCGCCGATCAGGTGCGTCGCGCGATGGAGGCCACGCGCGGGCAATTGCTCCTCGATCGGCTCTTGCCGACCGTCGGGCGCGCGGCGCTGAAGGATCCGCTCTCGCTGCTCGACGCGCCGCGATCCGTGGAGGCGACGTTGCTCGTCACGGACCTGCGGGGCTTCACGTCGCTCTCGGAGCGCATGGAGCCGAGCGACGTCTTCGAGATGCTGAACCAGCTCCAGGGCGCGCTCTCCGAGGCCGTGCACGCGTGCGGCGGCATCGTCGACAAGTTCATGGGCGACGGCATGCTCGCGGTGTTCGGCGCGACCGAGCCCGGCCACGACCATGCGCGCCGCGCGATCGAGGCCGTGCGCCGCATTCGCGCCGCGCTCGATGAGCAGAACCGCGTCCGCTCGGCGGGCCTCAGGATCGGCATCGGCGTGCACTCGGGGACCGTGGTGGCCGGCTGCCTCGGCGGCGGGAGCCGGCTCGAGTTCACGGTCATCGGCGACGCGGTGAACACGACCTCGCGGCTCGAAGCGATGACCAAGGAGAAGGGCGTCGACGTGCTCGTCAGCGAGGAGACCGTGCAACGCGTGCCCGAGGTGACGTTCGAGGACCTCGGCGTCGTGCCGGTGCGCGGACGGCAGCAGGGGATCCGGATCTTCACGCTGACGTCGTGACGTCGCCGCTCGTGGTGGCGTGCTAGCGTCGGCGCGTGCCTTTGCTCGTGTTCGAGATGGCCTGCGTCGTCGTCGTCCTGCTCGCGCTCGCGGCCATGGCGCGGAGGCGGCCGCCCGCGGATCTCTTGACCGATTATGCGGCGCTCGCCGTCGCGGGCTGGATCGGCGAGGAGACGTGCGTCGCGTTTTACGAATATTACCATTACGCGATGGGGTGGCACGTCCGGCTCGATCGGGTGCCGATCCTCGTGCCGCTCATCTGGCCGCTCGTGATCCTCTCGGCCCGGGAGGTCGCGGCTTGTGTTTGGCCGCGGATCGAGCGGCTCCGCCCGCTCGTGGTGTTCGCGATCGTCGCGTTCGACGCGTCGCTCGTGGAGGTGATCGCGGTGCGCGCGGGGCTCTGGTCGTGGGCCGAGGCGGGGCACCTCGGCGTGCCGATCATCGGCATTGTCGGCTGGGGATATTTTGCGATTGGCGCGGACCTCGCCTTGTCGGGCCGGCTCTCGTCCGGGGACGGGCGCATCCGGCGCGCGCTCGCCACGATCGTCGCGGCTCCGCTCGTGGCGCATGCGCTCATCCAGATCACGTGGTGGGGGTTTTTCCGGTGGGCGCAGCGGGAAGCGCTCGGCGTGGCGTCGATCTGGGGACTCTCGGTGATCGGCGCGTTCGTGCTCGCGTCCGTCGTCCTCGCGCGCCGTCGGGGCGGCGCGATTCCGCTCTCCGTCGCCTTGCCGCGCATGGTCGCGGCAGGCCTCTTTTTCGTACTGCTCCTCTCGACCGCGCCCGCGGAGCTCTCGCTCTGGCACCATACCGCGATCGTTGCGATCCCCTATTTCGCCGCGAGCGAGCTCACGCCACGCTGATCAAAGAAAAACGTTCGCAGGCATTCCCGCGCGTTCCCAGAGCGCCGTACCGACGAGATAAAAAACGAGCTGGGCCGTGCCGAGGTGCGTGAGCACGATGCAATCATGCGAGGTGAGGCCTCGGCGGTAGCGGGGCCGATAAAACGCAAGCTGCGTCGCGGGTGCTGCCAGCATCAAGCCCTCGCGGACGCCGATCGAGCCGGATACGATTCCCGTGACGAGAATGGCAGCCGCCCCGACGAGCAGACCATCGATGATCTGCCGCGCGCGGTGAGACCCGTGCACCACGGGATACGTGGGGATTCCTTCTTGCCGATCCCCTTCGAGGTCACGCAGATCGTAGAGGATCTCGTACGTCAGCTCGAACGGAACGAAGAACAGCGCAAGGCAAACGACTCCACTCCAGGGCATCACGCGCGCGCCGGGGCTCGTGACGAGCGGGTACACGAAACACGTGAGGACGAACAGGACCGAGGAGCCGAAGTTTTTGAAGAAATAGATCTCCTTCAGCCGGGAGAAGCCACGCGGCGTGGGGACGATGTTGTAATTGTAGGCGAGGCCGATGATCTGAACCGCGATCCGGAACGGCGTGAGGCCCGGCCAAACCAGGTGCGTCGTGACGAACGACCCGACCATGAGGAGGACGGAGCCCACGGTGAGCAATCGCTTGCGGCGCGCGACGCGCTCGGTGCCGCGGATTCCGTTCTTGAGGTCCTCGTCGATGTCGGTGATTCGGTTCATCAGGTTGATGAGGAACCAGTCGAGTCCGACGACGAGGGCGACGAGCGGCAGGTAGCGGCCCGTCATGAGCCATCCGAAGACGATGCACGCGGCCATGGCCACGAGCACGATGTGATATCGGGCGATCGCCAGCGCGTCGGCGAGCGCGGAGGAGGCAGGCGCGAGGGCAGCTTCGGACATCGCCGCCCCTTCTAGCATTTCTCAGGGCAGCGCGAGGATCCCGATCGGCCGTGCGAGCCTCGCATCCGCGTTCACGAGCACCGCGCCCGACTGCCCCGACGCGGGCAAAGGCTGCCCATCCACGTCGAAGCGCAGCACCGTCCCCGGGTTGCCCTTCGCTTCGTTCACGTCGAAGCCCACGGCGAAAATGCGCCCGCCGTCGCCGAAGCTCAGCGCGCCGAGGTAATTGGTGCTCGGCGTGCTGCCCGTGTAGTTCGTGGAGATCGTGCCGAGTAGCATCCCCGTCGCGAAATCGTAGCGCCGGATGTCGTTCGCGTAGTCGCTGACGTAGAGCTCGCAGAGCCCCGCATTGCAGTCGGGCCCGTACGCGAGGCCGAGCAGGCTGATGTAGCCGTGCCCGGCAGGCGAAAGATCGGGCTGATCGGCGAAGACCTTCATTTCGCCGCTCGTGACGTCGATCTGCAAGACCTGGCTCGGCAGCCCCGGGAACGTGGGCATTCCGTTCTCGGCGACGGAGCCCTGGGTCGTGACGTAGAGCTTTTCGTCGGGCCCGAAGAGCAGCCCATTCGGCCCGTTCAGGCCGCCGGGCATGCCATTGCCCTCCTTGAAGACGTCGACGAAATCGCCGGTTTTCCCGTCGTAACGAAGGATCTGGTCCGTGAGGAAGCTCGACACGTAAAGCCTTCCGTCCGGCCCGAAGGCAATCCCATAAGGACGGTGCAGGCCGCCGCCCTTCGCGAACTCGCCGTAAAATGCGCCCGTCGAGGAGTCGAACCGCAGGACCGCGGAATTCTCGGGCGTATCGCCGCTCGCGATGTAGAGGTCGCCCTCGGGGCCGAGCGTCATGGCGTCCGGGTGGAAGAGGCCGCCCGTGCCTTTCGGGATGAAAGCATCGACGAACGCGCCCGTGTCCTGCTCGAATCGGAGGACGTCGTCGCCGCGGCTGTTCGCCACGAGAAACAAGGGCTTGCGCGGCACCTCGCCGCCGGTCGTGCTCGGGCCGCCTTCGTCGCCCCCGCAGCCCGCGAGGGCCGAGAACACGAGGACAAAGGCGATCTTACCAAGGGTTCGCAGGGGAAGTCGCATCGCGTGAGCATATCGGCAGCGGCGCCGAGGCTCAATGGCGATGGTGGACGAACACGCGGGCGCCGTGCGGCGGCACGCGCGCGGAGGTCACGTTCGCCCGCGCGCGCGCGGTACGTCAGCGGCGGAGGAACGCCGGCACACCCTCGACATCGAGCGTCGCCGAGAGCTGCTCGCATTTGCCGGTGTTCTCGTTGTATGCGAGGTCCGTGTTCGCATCGAGCAGGAGCTTGATCTGCGGGAGCAGATCCTCGAGCCCGTCGCCGTCCTTCACGCCGTCGATGATCTCCTCCGGCAAGACGCCGCCGCCGAGGACGCCCTTGAGCCTGAGATCCTCGTCGATCGAGAAACGGAAACGCGCGTTTTGCACGTTCAACGTGAACGCGACGTCGAAAATGGCGAGCGGGATCGCGAGGGCGAACGGGCCGGTTTCGAGCACGCCGTTCTCGATGCGCGCATTCGTGACGTAGCTGCGGCTCGCCGCCGGGTCGGGCACGAACGTTTGATACGCCTCGATGATACCGTCCGTGCCGAGGGTCGGCCGCTTCTTCACGCCGACCTGCACGCCGAGGTTCACGCAGGCGTCGTTCTTGAAATCGTCGACGTTCTCCATTTCCATCAAGATGACGAGCTGCCCGTCGTTGATGGACCCTTGCAGGAGCCCGTCGATCGCGTCGCCGACGAATTTCTCCACTTCCGGGACGAGCGGCGCGAGCTGGTTGTCCACACCGCTCCGCCCGTCGGAATCGGTGAAATCGACCTTTCCGCAGGAAAGCGCGTCCGTCGCGTCGCTCGTCCGGCCGTCGAGATCGAAGCCGGGCGCCACGGTCGGCGAGACCAGGCGCGAGAACGCGAGCTTCGTGGTAATGGCGCCGTACGTCTCGCCGGTCGTGCAAGCCGCGGCGCCGAGCCCATCCTCCTCGCCGCAGCCGACGAGGAAGAGGCCGAGGGAGAGGGCGGGCAGGAGCCCGGAAATGGCTTTCGTCTTCATACCTCGATCGCCGTCAAGCTGGTGGTCGCGCGCGCGTCGCCCTCGCCGAAGCTGTCGAGCGTCATGCCCATCGCCCGCGCGAGCGAGAGGAGCACCTTGCTCGCGTTCTCGGCCGACGGGGACCGATAATGGAGCCCTGTCTTGAGCGCCCCGTTGCAGGTCCCCGCGACGAGGATCGGGTACTCTTCGAGCAGGTGCGACTTGCCGTACGAGCAATCGCTCGTCCCGAGGATCGCGCAATGATCGAGAAGGGTGCTGTCGCCCTCGGGGACGGCGGCGAGCGCCTTCACGAGATAAGCGAATTCCGACATGATGTAGAGCAAGATGCTCTGCACCTGCGGCTGGTCGCCGGGCTCGTCGTGGGTGAGCTGGTGATGGCCGGCGGTCGCCCCGGGATACAGCGGATTGCCGACGGGGCTCGAGAACCACTGGCTGAACACGCGCGTCTGGTCGCAGGCGAGCGCCATGACGAGGATATCCACCATCGCCCGAGAAATCTCGGACATCGGCGGCCTGCCGTCCACGTCGGGATACTCGTCGAGGGGCTTCCCGGGCACCATGCACGCCGCGAGGCTCGGCGGGTTCTGCTGGAGTTTTTCGATCTGCTTTTCGAGCGCACGAATGCCATCGAGGTGTTTTTCCAGGCGCTCCTTGTCGGTTTGTCCGAGGACCTGCTGCAGCGAGCCGGCCTCCTCCATGATCCCGTCGAGGATGCTCTGCCGCAGGGGCAATCGCGGATCCGGCATCGGCGTGCTGCCCGGCATGACGAACCCGTCCACGAAGACGCGCTGGAAGAGCGCCGCGGGCGAGTTCTCCGGCGGGTTCACGCTATGCGGCGCCGAGTAGGAGAGGCTCCGTCCGCCGGGCTGGACCGCGAATTCGAGGGAGCGGAAGCGCGTGTCCTGTCCGACGGCCTCGGCGATCACCTGATCGATGCTCGGCTGGGTGAACGTCTGGAGCTCCGTGCCATTGTTGAGCGGCGCGGCGCCCGAGAGAATGCCCGCCGAACCCGAGAAATGCGGCACGGTGTTCCCGGTGTACACCTTCATGCCGGTGATGACCGCGATCTTGTCCTTCACCTCGGCGAGCGGCGCGAGCGTGGGAGACGGCTCCCAGGTCGGCCCCGTCCCCTTGGGCACCCAGAAATCGGGCAGGGTGCCATTGCCCCAGAAAAAGATTCCGAATCGCTTCGGCAGGGCGTCGCCCTGGGCATAGGCCGTCCCGTTCGCATTGAGAAAAATCTCGAGCGCCGGCAGCCCGATGGCGACCGCCGCGCCCCCGAGCATGCCCCGGAGCATCGTCCTTCGGCTGAGCTTGGTCCGCTTCATGGCATGATCCCCTTCGTCACCGGTGGTCAAGGCTCGTGCGCGAGCCGGAAACCCGGGCTCGTCGCGATGAACGAGAGAAGCGACTTCACGCGATGGCCCGCCGCGCGGAAATCGTAGGTGAGGGTGTTGATCGTGGCGGTCTCCTCCTTCGCGGGCTCGAACGCCGTCGCGTACGAATAAAGCTTCCGCACGAAGCAAGGCGCGACCTTGTCGTTGTCGTGAATGCGCAAGGCGAGCTCGCGCGCGTTCGCGAACGCCGCGCCGTCGAGGTTGCCGGACGGGTCGATGACCGCGTCGGTCTCCTTCGAGCGGAACCGGCCGATCCCGTCGAAGTTCTCGAGACCGAGGCCAATGGGATCCATGAGCATGTGGCAAGCCCGGCAGGCGGGATCGGTGTTGTGCTGCGCGATGCGCTCGCGCAACGTCCGCGCCTCCGTCGAGGGATCCGGCAAGCCCGTGTTCACGTTGACGGGCGGCGGCGGAATGCCGTCGCAGAGCAGATCCTCGCGGACGAACTTGCCGCGGAGCGTGGCCGACGTGGACCGCGGATGCGAATGCAACGCGAGGACGCTGATGTGCCCGAGCAGGCCGATCCGCGGCGCATCCTCGGGGAACTCCACCATGCCGAAGCCCTCGTCCGTCGGCGCGGGCACGGCGTACATGGAGGCGAGCTTCGGGTTCACGAACGTCGTCCGCGTGAGGAAGACGTCGCGGTAATCGGCGTCGAGGTCGAAGACGAGGTGCTCGAAGACCCGCAGTGTCTCCTCGCGCGCGGCGGGGCCGACCTCGGGGCTGTAATAGGTGAAGACCGTGGGGTCCTTCGAAAGCGCGTCGAGCTCGCCGAGGTGCAGCCAATCCGTGACGAACGCCCGCAGGCCTTCCCTCGCCCGCGGCGATTCGATCATACGCACGACCTGCTCCGAGAGGCCCTCGTCCTCCGTGAGCTTTCCGGCCTCGGCCGCCGCGAGCAGCTCCTCGTCCGGAATGCTGTTCCACAGGAAAAACGAGAGCTTCGAGGCCATTTCGAGGCTCGTGTAGCGGCGCTTGCCCGGGTTCTTCGGGTCCGGCTCGCCGACCTGGGGACGATAGAGGAAATTCGGCGACTGGAGCATCGCCGCGAGGGCAAACTCGATCCCCTTGTCGAAGCTGCCGAGCGTGGTCGCCGCCTGCACGAGGAGGCCGCCCAGCCGGTCGACCTCCGCGGCCGCGAGCGGGCGACGGTAGACGCGGCGCCCGAGGGAGGAAGCGAATTTCTTCGCGCAATCGAGGTCGTTCGCCCCCGCGGGCGCACACGGCAGGACCGAGGCTTTCCGTGCCGGGTCCGCCACGACCTGCTCCGCGATCGCGAACGCGGCTTTCTCGTATTTCTCGACGCCGCGCGAGGAGATGGTGCTGACCGAGGATCCGAGCGTGACGAAGCCATCGAGCGGGGCGTCGGGCTCGATCGAGGTCGGCACGTTGATGTCCTCGCCGAAGAGGTCGCGGATGGCATTGCCATACTGCGCGACCGTGAGGCGCTGCGCCCCGGTCTGCGCGGCGAGCTCCGGCATGGGCGGCCGCGGCCCGAGCCCGCCGCTCGGCGGGGGCGCCTCCTCGCTACATGCGACGAGCGAAGCCACGAGCGCCGCGGGGAGGAGCGCCCGGGAGAGAAAGGTGGTTTGGAGAGGTTCGTCCCGGAATGACATCGCACACCTCATTTGTGCTGAAACTTGACCTTCGGCGAGAGGACCTCGGTGCCGTCGAGGAGCTTCTGGACCTTGTCGCTCGTATCGCCGAGGATGTGCCGGCGCGCGAACGCGAAGGCATACGTGTTGACGAGCCTCCAGCCCTCGTACGATTCGAACTCCTGGCATCCGCCGAGCGCGAAGAGCTGGTGGCATCCGCCCTCGAAATCGAGCCAGGTGAAATCGATCGAGGTCACACGCGCAAACACGTTCTCGGCGCCGACGGGATCGAGCGACCCGCTCATCTGCATGTAGGGCTTCTTCACGGGATCGTATCCGTCGAACCCGAACCAGCCCGGCTCTTCGTCCCCGACGCCGCTCGCCATCGGAATGCCCGCCTTGACGCGCGCATCCCCGAGCCCCTCGCCGAAGACGGCGATCTGCTCGGGCGTGCAAGGCTCGGAGAACTTCGTGCCGTCGTCGCACATGGCCTGAATCGCGGCGAGGTCGTACGCGGCGCCGCCGCTGGCCCACGCCGTGCGACCGCCGAAGCTATGTCCGGAGAGCAGCACCTCGTCCGTGCGGCATTTGCCAGCGAGCGGATCCTCCGCGGGCAGCGCCTCCAAGGCATCGAGCGACGCGGTGAGGTCCATCGAGCGCAAAAAGCTGATGGCGAGCGGCACGGTGTCCTCGTGCTCCGGCAGCGTGTTGCCCTTGTGATCGGGCGCGACCGCGACCCAGCCGTGCGAGGCGAACCAGTGCATCATGTCCGAGCTCGTCCCACCGAACCCCGAATACCCGTGCGAATGCAGGTGCACGGGGTATCCCGCGGCCTCCATCGGCGGCGCGACGCTCGCGTCCTCGAACACGTCGTCGTCGGGAAATACGTTCAGGTACACCGGCGGCGTACCTTCCTCGTCGAGCGTGGGATACCAGAGATTGATGCGGATCTCCCGCGGCCCCTCCACGCCCTTCGGCTGGTACGTGTGCAGAAAGGAGCGATAACCGACCCGGAACGGGCCGATTGCATCCACGGGGTAGTCGAGCAGCCCCCCCTCCGGCATCTTCGGCCCCGTGTCGGGGTTCGAAGGAGGGGCCTCCGACGAGCATCCCGACAAGAGCGATACCGCTCCGATTCCGAGCGCGAAGAGGCGCCGGGCCTGGCGGAAGGCAGAGAAGGATACCACGGCACCCATTGGATCACGAAACCGCCGAGGATGCTACGCTTTTGTTCGCGCCGAGCCTCCTTCGTAATGCCGGCACGTGGGAACTTTCCACCACGGCCCTTCCGTTGTAAGATGCGATCGTGTCCGGCGACGTTCTCGACCGCCTGCTCGCCGTTCTTCGGGTCCCGCGCGCGGAGATCCGCGCGGCGTACCGCGTCGGCTCACGCGTGTACGGCACGGCCGGACCGGGCTCCGACGAGGACTTCCTCGTCGTGCTCGGAAAGCCTGGGCAAAGGCAGGACCTCGCCTTCGCCCCGGGCCTCAACATCGTCATTCACGGGGTCGCGACGTTCGAGGGCGCGCTCGAAGACCAGAGCGTCTTCGCGCTCGAATGCCAATTCGCGCCGTCGGCGCACGTGCACGTCGCCCCGCGCCCGCCGTTCCGGTACACGCTCGACCGGAAAAAACTCGCGTCCTCTGCGATCGGTCGATCCACGGCGGACTGGCAGAAAGCAAAGAAGCGCTTCGTCGACGAGCCCAGTCCGTCCCGGAAGAAAGCGTTTCACGCGCTGCGCGTGCCGGTCTTCGCCTTGCAGGTCGCGAAAACCGGCAAGATCACCGATTACGCGGCCGCGAACCACTTCCTCGCGGAGCTCCGCGAGGGGCCCGACGACGATTTCGCTTGGTACGAGGAGACGTTCGGCAAGGCGCGGGAGGCGCTCTGCGCCGAGCTCACGAAGCTCGGCGGGAAGCGGTAGTCGCCCTACTCGGACCGGGCGAGGCGCTGCGGGACGATCGCCTGGTGGAGCCAGTGCTCGTCCGTCTGCACGTGGCCCTTGCGCACCCACTTCGCCACGCATCGGCCAAACGCGCCATCGGGAAACTGCGAAACCACGCGCACGACGACGCCCTCGCGCGGGCCGCCGAACGTCGAGGGCTCGCGCGAGAGCCGATCGGTGAGCGCGCGGAGCTCATCCACCGACGAGACCACGCCGCGGAAAAGCACGGGCGCCGTGGGCAGGCCGAGGTCGCTCGCCTGCGCCGTCACCATGTCCCAGTCCCACCAGATGCCGGCCGCGTCGTCGCGCACTCCGAAGACGAGCGAGTAATCGGGGAGTTTTTCGTACGTGATCGAATGCACGGCATAACAGTACTCGCAGAAGACCGAGATCCCCTCGGAGAGCATGTGGCCGATGCGGGCGTGCGTGGCCTTCGCGAGGTCGAAGCTCGGGTGCGCGGGCGGGCCCGCGTGCGAGCGCGAAAAGACGTTCTTCCGCGTGTACGTCAGGTTCGAGCCGTCGCATTTCTCGGTCGCGACGATCTCGGCGCCGATGAGCGCGGACACGTCCGACATACGCTTGTCGTCGGACGTCCCGCCCGGCGACCACGGGAGGTGGAATGTCCTCGGGTACTTTGCAGACACGGCGAAGAGCAGGCTAGCACAGGCGTCCTCGCCCGTGCTATGGTGGCGCCCCTCCTTTCTTCACGTCGCGAGCCCCGCCATGTCGCTCTCCCTCCTCACCGAGCCGCCCCGGCCGCCCGCTTTCCGTGTGCCCTGGGACGAGCTGCAGACCTTCGAATGGGTCCGCGCGCTCGAACCGTGCCCGCAAGACCCCATTCACCACGCCGAGGGCAACGTCTGGATTCACACGCGCATGGTGCTCGAGACGCTCGTGGCCATGCCCGCGTGGCGCGCGCTCTCTTCGGATGATCAGGCGGCCGTCTGGCTCGCGTGCCTCTTGCACGACGTGGCCAAGCCGTTCACCACGAAAGAAGAGCCGGACGGGCGCATCACGGCGAAGGGCCATTCACGCGCAGGCGAGATGCTCGCGCGCAGGCTGCTCTGGGAGCTCGACGCGCCGTTTTCGCTCCGCGAGATGGTCTCGGGGCTCATCCGCCACCACCAGATTCCCTTCTATCTGATCGAGCGAGACGACGCGCAGAAGCTCGCCGCGGAGATCTCGCTCGTCTGCCGCGCCGATCTGCTCGCGCTCGTCGCCGAGGCGGACATCCGCGGCCGCGTCTGCCAGGACATGCAGCGCATCGTCGACAACATCGAGCTCTTCCGCGCCTTCTGCGCCGAGGAGGGTTGTTATGACAAACCGCGCGCCTTCCCGTCCGATCACACGCGCGTCGTCTACTTCCGCTCCGAGGGGCGCTCGCCCGACGTGCCGATCCACGACGACACGCGCAGCGAGATGATCATGATGTGCGGCCTGCCAGGCGCGGGGAAGGACACCGCCATTCGCGAGCGATTCGCGGATCTGCCGGTGGTGTCGCTCGACGAGCTCCGCCACGAGCTCGAGGTCGAGCCAGACGAGAACCAGGGCGCCGTCGTGCAGGCGGGCAAGGAGCGCGTGCGCGAGCACCTCCGGCGCGGCGAGCGGTTCGTCTACAATGCAACGAACCTCAACCGGCAGCGGCGCGGCCCCCTGCTCTCGCTCGCCGCCGATTACGGCGCGCGGGTGCGAATCGTCTACGTCGAGGCGCCGCGGAGCACGCTGCTCGCGGGCAACCGCGCTCGCGCCGCGCGCGTGCCCGAGGCCGTCATTCGCCGCATGAGCGAGCGATGGGAGGTCCCGAGCCTGCTCGAAGCGCACGCGCTCGACATCGTGCTCCGCTGAGCCGGCTTCGGCGTCAGCCGTACCGGAGGAGCTGCAGCTTCAGGGTGGTGACCGCGACGCCCGCGATCACCACGGCGCCGATGAGCACATCGACGCCGAGACCCCAGAAGCCGAGCGCCGCGCCCCGCGGCTTCGACCGCTCCGAACGTTTCGAGGAACCAACCGCCAAGTGATGATTTACGCGCACGACTCCCTCCCCGGGATCGACTCATCTCACGACACGCGCGTCCCTGGCTATCCGGAGTTTTCCTGATTTGCGCGTCGTCACTCCTTCTCGCACTGGAGGAGCGCGAGCATCGGCATGTCCACTTCGGACGGCTCCGTCTCGGCCGCAAAGTCGTACGTGCCATTCTTGGCATATCCGTCCCCGCAGCACCCGCCCGCGAGCGCGATGCCGTGCGAGGGCGTCTCGAGTGTCGACGAAACCGCATGACCGTGGGAGCGGAGCGCGGGGCTCGTGAACGGATCGCCGCCGAAAGACCGGTCCGCGGGCGCGTGTTGTGGCAATCCCACGAGGAGCCTGCCCGTCGTGCCTTCGGCCGGCTTCCAGCCCGCGGGGCATTCCGGAAGGTCGAAGAACATGAGCAACCGCGACGGCAGGGGCGTGACGCGTGGGGCGGGCGCTTCGTTTTTCCTGCAAACGAGGAGCTGTACGTACGGGATATCGTCGGACGCGGGCTCCGACGTCGTGGCGAACGAGACGGCCCCGGCTTGCCCCACGCCGGCATTTCCGCCGCCGGGCGCGCCGACGTACGAGACGTCCGGGATCTCGACGGTCGCCGAAATCGCGTGCGAATGCGCCCGTTCTTCCTGGCTCGCGAGCGGCTCGCCGACGGTCGCTCCGCTCGGAAACTCTTCACTCGCGGCGACGATCGTGCGACCGGCGGCGGGCTCGTAGGGCTTCCAGCCCTCGGGGCAAGCGAGCTTCTTGAAAAAGGAGACGGCGCCTTCCGGGAGCGCGTCACCGCGGAGCGGCTGCGGGCCCGGGCCGGTGGCGATGGGCACGCTGGGGCTGCCATCGCCGCTCGAACAACCCACGAAAGAGACGAGCAGCAGGGAGATGAGCGTGGCGCGTGTTTTCATGGCTTCACGCACCCCGCAATCTGCATGAACGGCAGCCCCGAGGAGACCTTCGTGGTGGTGCCCGCGAGCGGATACGTCCCCGCGGCGGCGCCATTCTGATTCCCACCGTTCGCCGCGGCGATGTTCTTCGCGACCAGCGTGACCTCGCCCGAATAGGCGTGCTCGTGCATTCGCTCCTCCCGATCGGTGAGCGGCGTGCCGACCTCGAGGCCCACGTCCTCCGGATGAATCGCGCCGACGACGACGCGCCCCTCGACGTCGTACACGGTCACCCATCCCGGCGGACATGCGCCCCCCGCGACGAACGCGACCATGCCCGAGGGCGCGCCGTCGTCGGGCGGCGTCTCCCCGGACGCCCGCCGCGCATGCCCGAAACCAAACCCCACGACCAGCGCGGCGATCGCCGTCGCCGCGGCCCATCTTCGTCGAAACGACCTTCGTTGATGCATGCCGGGACCGTTGCAAGGCGCCCGGCGCGCGTCAATCCGTCATTTCTTTGCCGTGAAGAGCCCCGCATTCTCGAGGAGCGCCGTGATCTCGGCGCGCATCGGCCCGAGCATGGGCGACGCGAGCAGCGGCGCGATCCTGCAGACGAGGTCGAGCGAGCCGTCCACGAGCGCGCGGGTCTTCACCTGGTCGTCGGAGGTGTCGTTCACGAAGTAAAGGAGCAAGCCGAGGTGCAGCGTCCAGAGCGCCTGCGCGAAGAGGGGCCGCGTATCCTCGGGGATCGATTCGTCCTGCCCGATCACGTCGGCGAAAGTGGCGATGGCCTGGCGCCGCACGCTTTCGGTCTCCGCGCTGAAGACCGAGGTCGGCTCGTCCGCGCCGAGCGTGCTCCGCAGAATGGCCCGGAGGAGCTTGCGGTCCTCCTTCAGCATGTCGATCTTCGCGTGCATCACGGCTCCGAGCCTCGACCGCAGATCGGGCAGGCGTTCGAGGGCCTCGCGCGACGCCTCCGCGTGCGCGTCCTGCTGGCGCGCGTAATACGCGAGCACGAGGGCCTCCTTCGAGGGAAACCAGTAATACGCAGCGCCGAGCGAGAGGCCCGCGGCGGCGGCGATGTCGCGCATCGTGGTCCCGTCGAACCCTTTTTCGCGAAAGAGCCCGAGCGCGGTCGAGAGGATGTGCTCGCGGCTCGCCTCGCCGCTCGGACGGCGCTTGCGGGTGGTCATCGGTAATGCTCTCCCGCCTACCGTACCCGGCAGCTCCCGCCGGGGCAATCGTCCGGCGCGATCCACGCGGCGATCGTGCGGCGCTTGCTCGAGAGCGCGTGGAAGAACCGCTCCGCGAGCGGAGCGAACGACGGTCCGGACAGGCGGTACGACCAGGGCCGCCATTCCACGAGCGCCCACAGGCAGAGCAGGAATGCGGCCGCGCCCGCCCAGACGTCGCCGTCGTCGCTCACCACGACGAGCTCCTCGCCGAGCCATGGCACCCCGACATATCGCCGTTTTGCCTCGTCGCTGCTGCAGGCGAGGAGCTCCAGCTCGACATACGCCTCCTGGGTGAGGAGCCAGTCGCGGCAACGCACGCAGAGCGCGCAGGTCTCGTCGAAAAGAACCGTGAGACGTTTCATGGGAAAACCTCCGCCTCGTCTGTCGCGGCAGGCATTTTCACTCGACGCCCGCGCGGACCATCTTGAGCTGGGGGACGACCGGGGGCGGCAGCACGGCCATCTGGGCGCGGCGGCGCATGCGGTGGAAGAGGTACACGTTGAAGAAATGGATCACGCCGAGCGACAGGAGCAAAAGCCCGAGCTTGGCGGCGAGAATCTCGATGGCCGAGATGACGTCCGTCGCGCGCTCCGCCTTCATGATGAGGCACGCGTATCCGAAATTGAGCAGGTAGAAGCCGACGACGAGCAGTCGATTCACGGCCTCGGCCATTCCGGGGTTGTCCTTGAAGACGTCCGCAAGGAACACCGCGCCGCTGCGGAACAAGGTCCGCGCGAGCCCCACCGTCAGCCCCACGCTGGTCAGCGCATACGCCGCATATACCGGGACCAGATACGACGCCGCATTCATCATCGTGCTCTCCATGGCGTTTTCCTCCTACACGTCGGCCTCCGGAGCCCTCCGGCAAGACCGAGTTTGAACATGTTCAGATGATGGGTGCAGACGCGGCGCCGGTCAAGAGCAAATCTGAACACGTTCAGACACTCTTGCAACATAGTGAAACCATTCGGTTTCGTGCGGAAGCGACGCGAGAGGGTGTGGGTGGTTGTGCGACAGAGTCGCCGAGCGGCGAAGGCGGGGACTCAGCGGACGCGGGCGGAGTTGAGCACGACGGGCTCGAGCGGCGCGTCCTTCGAGAACGGGCCTTGCGCGCCCGTCTCTTGCGAGACGATGCGGTCGACGACGTCCATGCCGGACGTCACCTGGCCGAACACGGTATACCCCCAGCCGGAGCTGGTCTTCGCGGTATGGTCGAGGAACGCGTTGTCGGCGACGTTCACGAAAAACTGCGCCGTCGCCGAATCCGGGTCGCTCGTGCGCGCCATGGCGACGGTGCCGCGCGTGTTCTTGCGACCGTTGTCGGCTTCGTTCTTGACGGGCTTGCGCGTGGACTTCTTTTCGTACGTCGCGTCGTATCCCCCGCCCTGCGCCATGAAGCCCGGGATGACGCGGTGGAAGATGGTCCCGTCGTAGTGCCCTTCGTTGACATACTGAAGGAAATTCTCGACGGTCTGCGGCGCGGCCTGGGGATCGAGGGTGATCTCGAAGGAGCCGTGGTTCGTTTCGAAGTGGACGACCTTGGACATGAAGCGGACCCTATCACGGCCCCCGCACCCGCCGAAAGCCTACAAAGGCAGGATGTTCACGGCGCGTGTGGCCAGGACGATCGTGGGCTCGTCCTCGCCCACGGCGAAGCTCGTCTCGATGCGGAGCTCGACGTCGGCCACCGGGAGCGCCCGCGGAACGACGCGGTTCCACGAGCGGATGCTCCCTTCCTCGATACGCGCCCGCAAGCTGCCGGAGGTGCCGGGGCCAAGAGGGAGCTCGAGGTGCTCCATCAAATACGTCCAGTATCGAAATCCGCCGGTGGCGCTGGAGCTCATGGCCGTGGGGATGACGACGTGGAGGGTTTCGCTCTGCGCGGGGGAGCAGCGCGCGCAATGCGTGCGGTAGGTATATGCGAGGCCGCCCGCGAGCGGCTTTACGGTTGTCTGATACCGCCGGAGCGCGAGGCCCTTGCAGGTTTTCCCATCGAGCCAGGCCTCGACGACCGTGTACCGCGGTCCCTCCGGGCGCGACGCTTCGAGCAAATACGTATCCACGCCCCGCGGCTCGCCCGTGTCGGGCCCGCACGCCATGGCGATCGGCGAGGCGTCGTCCGATTGGAGATAACGGAGCCACTGATGCGCCTGGTGGCTGTCGGGGTGATAGAGGTTCCGGATCCGCACGACGGCAGCATGGCCGTGCTCGTTGGTCAAACGCGGCCGGGGCAAACCACTCCAGTCGGCCGCGGGGCGCGAACGCTCGCTGTCGGGCAGCGGGTTGGGTGCGCCGATCGTATCGAACTGCTCGGTCACCCAGGCGACGTCAGGCTCCGCTTCGATGCTCGGAATCTCGGCGAGACGAAGCTCCTCGAATCGATAAGGCACCTCGGCCTTGGCCGGATTCACGGCCGAGCCGAGCGAACACGCGAGGGCGAGGGCCGGAAAAACATGGCTCGTTTTCATCACAGATCCTCCAGGTACGCCTCGAGCGCACGGAGCTCGTCGTCGGAGAGAGAGCCGGTGTGGCCCATGGTGCCGTCCACGCCCCGCAAAAGATCGCCGAGCGTGGCATAACGACCGTCGTGAAAATAAGGCGCCGTTCCCCCGACGAACCGGAGGGAGGGCGTATCGAAGGGGATGTGGTACGGCGAGCGCGCGACGTCGTACGCCGAGCGGTCGGTGCCGCCGCCCGGATGGCAGGTGGCGCAGCCCTGTCGCGGATCGTCGAAGAGCTCGCGTCCGCGGGCGACGAGCACGCGCCGCGCCTCGTCGGGCTCGACGCGCACGGGCGCGGGCATCACCTTCAAGTAAGCAATGAGCGCGTCGAGGTCGGCGAAATCGGCGCCACTGAAGACGCCGCGCCCCGCGAGGCGCTTCATCGTGCGGCCGACGTGGTGGCGGAGCGCGATGGTCTCGCCGCGCCAGCCAAAAGGCGCGCCCTCGTTCATGCGGCCCGCGAGCATGATCGTCTGGTGCCGCCCCTCGGGCGTCTGCCAGGTGATGCCGTCCTCGCGCCCATCGATATGGCAGCTCGCGCAGGCGCGGCCGTCGCCCGAGATGCGCGGGTCGTTCGTCGCGTGAAACAGGATGCGCCCGCGCGCCTCGACGGACCCGAGGCCGGGAGGCAATTCCTTCGAGACGACGATCTCCGCAGCGGGCTTGGTGGCGGCGCCTTCGTGCAGGTCGAGCACGCTCACCGTGGCGGCGAACTGGGACCACACGACGGCGCGCTCGCGGCCGGGCTCGGCCGCGATGCCCATGGGTCCGGCGGGGACGCGAAATCGACGACGCTCGAAATGCATGGGGTCGCGCGCGCGGGCGTCGAGCTCGAGGACGGCGTCGACGCCGAGGCAGCCGAGGAGGAGGCGATCGCCGGCGAGCGCGGCGGCGCGCGGCAGGGTGCAGGCCTTTTCGGGGCCACCGGCGCGTTCGAGGCCGCCGAGGACCGAGAGGTGCCGACCGAGCAAAGATTCGCTCGTGGTATCGACGACGGCGACGAGCGGCGCGGCGGCGAGGAATCGCGAGCCGTACGTCTCGGTGGAGATGCTGCCCGCATCCTGGTCGACGCTTACCATCGGGGCGAGCAATCGCGTCACGTGCTCGGGGTTCGTCCCGACGAGCGCGGACAGGACGAATCCTTGACCCGTGTGGCGAGAGGAGTTTTCCCCGTTGTGCCGACGTAGATCGACGGACCTACGGGCGTGGAGCGGATCTTCGAGGTCGACGATCGAGATCTGGTCGCCGACGGCGTGGGAGACGAAGGCGCGGCGGCCCGAGGGCTCGACGTAGACGGCGCGGGGCTCGCGCGGCAAAGCCACGGCGTAGCGCGGTTCGAGGGTGTCGCCCGCGAATGCGGTGAGCGCGTGGCCCCAGCCGCTCGTCACGAAGAGGGTGGATTCGTTCGGCGTGACGAAGAGGCCGATCGGTTCGCTCGGCGTTCGGGCTTCGCAAAGGGGCGCGAGCCCTTGTTCGGGCGCGGGCGCGGGTTCGAGAAGGGTGATGCGATTGGCGTCACGCAGCGAGACGACGACCCTTCCATCCGCGAGAACGACGAGCTGTGAAGGCGCGCCGCCGAGGGGCGTCGTCGCGAGGACGGCCCGGCTGTCGACGTCTACCGTGTGAAGAGCGCGGCGATCGGCGTCGGCGACGTAGGCGATCGTTCGATCGGCCAGCCGGGCGAGGGCAATGGTACTGCTTTGACGAACGGGCGATTCAGGGAGGGCGACGGCATCGGAATGGCGCCGCGCGCAGGGGTTTGGCAATGGCCTGGTGTCGCTCTGCGCGGGAGACGTCGCTGCCGCCCCGAGGGCGCGTGCCCCATGTGCAGCAGACGCTCGTGGGGGCTTCGGCGCGGCGGCGCGCGGGGCGCTCGTGCACGCGCCGGCGAACGCGGCCACCAGAGCGGCGATCCATGCGAGGCGGGAGCGAGGCGACATGGCGGAGGCCCTGTACGCCCGCCCCGGCCCTTCCTATTCCTGCCCTACCTGGATAAGGCGCCCCCGCGGGCACCCCGTTCGTCCCGGGATCTCAAGCCTTCCGGGGGTAGCGGATGAACACGAGGTGGTTATGCCCGTCGCTCCCCCGAGAGCTCGGAATCTTCACCTGCTTGCCGCGGAGCAGATCCTCGAAATCGGCCGCGGTGACCGTCACCGAATGCTCGTGCCCCGCGAGGCCCTGGATGTCGTAGGTCCGCTCGACCTTCGCCTGGACGTGCGCGTCCGGAATGACGAACTCGTGCTCGTCCTTGCCGGCGACCTCGATCTCGCAGGCACTCACGCGCTCGGGCGGGTCGACCGCCGGCGCGCATTCGAGCAAGAGCCTGTGGATGTGTCCGCCCTCTCGACTCGATGCGAGGCGCACGATTTGCCTTGCGCCGATCTTCTTGAAATCGGCGGCCGTGAGCGTGATCGTGTGCCGGTGGCCGGACGTCCCCGTGAGGTCGAACGTTTTGTCGACACCCGCGAGCACGTCGGCGATGGCGATCGTGAACGCGTGCCCGTGGTTTCGCCCGATCCGCGCGACGAGCCGCTCGCAGACGGCCGTTTTCTCCGGCGCCTTCCCCGGCGGAGGCGTCTCCCAGTTGCCGTGCCCGTCACAGGCGTGCGCTTCGCGTGAGAAAGAAAGTGGGGTCACCGCGAGTGCCACGCCGACCTTCAGCACGCCTCTCCGCTTCATGGCCGCGCGAGTTTACGGCGCTTTCCGTCCGGAGGGAAGGATGCTAGAGCGAGTCGCCCGACGCCATGCAAAAGCCCCTTCCTTTCGACCTCTCCAAGATCGACCTCGAAGCATTCCACGCGGACATCAAGGCCTTGCGACGCGAGATCGACGACGCGCTCGGAGAGGACGATCTGCGGCACCTCTACAAGCTCGAACGCTGGGGGCGCACGTGCACCGCGCTCGGTTTGCTCACCGCGGGCCTCGCGCCGAACCCCGCGAGCGCATTGCTCCTCGGCCTCGGCCGATCGACGCGATGGATCCTCATGCATCACATTGGTCATCGCGGTTACGACAAGGTGCCAGGCGTGCCCGCGCGGTACACGAGCAAGGTCTTCGCGCGCGGAAAGCGGCGGTTTCTTGACTGGTGCGATTGGATTTTACCGGAGGCGTGGATTTACGAGCACAACGTCCTGCACCACTCCTACACGGGCGAGCTCGACGATCGAGATCTCGTCGAGCGCAACACCGAGGGGCTGCGCGAACATTCCATGCCGGTGCGTTACGGGCTCCTGGGGCTCCTCGCGCTCACCTGGCGCGCCTCGTATTATGCGCCGAGCACGCTGGAGGTGTATCGCGCGCGCCACGCCGAGCGGGATGGCAAGGACCCGTCGAAAGAGGGCGAGACGCGGGAACTCTGGCTCAAATGTTATCTGCCCTATGCGGCGGTCCATTTCGGGGTCATGCCGCTCTGTTATCTCCCGCTCGGCCCCTGGGGCGTCTTCAGCGCGTTCTGCAATTCGCTGATGGCCGAGGTGGTCACGAACGTGCACACGTTCTGCGTCATCGTTCCGAACCACACGGGTGACGACCTCTACCGCTTCGACGATCGCCCGGCCTCGCGCGCGGAGTTTTTCGTGCGGCAGGTGATCGGCTCGACGAATTTCAAGACGGGCGGCGACCTCGTCGATTCTGCGCACCTCTGGCTCAATTACCAGATCGAGCACCACCTCTTCCCGGACATCCCGATGCTCAAATACCAAGAGGTGCAGCCGAAGGTGAAAGCGCTCTGCGAGAAGTACGGAATCCCCTACGTGCAAGAGAGCGTCTTTTCGCGGGTGAAGAAGATGGTCGACATCGCGGTCGGAAAGACGTCGATGCGTCGCGGCGTCACGCGCGCGGAGCCGGAGAAGACCGTCCGCCCGGCGTCCGTCCCCGCGGCGATGCCCGCGATCTGAGACCCAAAGCCCGAGGGCCTTCCGTGTCCATGCGGCATGCGACGTTCCCTGCTCCTCGCCTCGTTCTCGCTCTTCCTCGCCGTGGGCTGCGGCGCCTCGCGAGCCCCGGAGCCCGCCGCGGCGACGCAAACCGGGCAAACCTTCGCCGACGCCGTGAAGCTCATGTGCGAGGTCGACCAGCGCGCCGGCCTCACCGCGGAGGAGGATCCACTCGCGATCGGGCAGCAACGGACGGCGTGGCTCGCCGATCACATCGAGAATCCCGATGGAATCGAGTTTCGTACGCTGGTCAGCGTGAAGGGCCCCGAGGAGCAGGCGCAGATGATCCGCGCGAAGGCGAAGGAGATCGGGATCGAGAAGTGCCCGCTCGCCGATTCGATCGAAGCGACGTCGGCAGGCGGGCTCTCGCCTTGAGAAGCGCGTTCAGCGCTTGAGGGCGGCCATGATCTTCGAATGCACGATGGCGGGATCCCAGGAGGTGAGCATCCCATCGATGGCGCGAGGGTGATCGGCCTCGGGATACAGGCTGTCCGCCGTTCCCCGCAGATCCTGCTTGGTCTGCGTATAAACCGCCGCGGGGTGCTTCGCGAGCTCCGCGAGACGCTTTAGCCCGACCTCGTACGGGTCGTCGGCCACCTCGTCGACGAGGCCGAGACGCAGGGCGTTTTCGGGATTGAAGAGGCCCGCGCCGAGGAGGATTTCGTCGATGTGCTGGGGCGGGAGACGACGCCTCAGAATCGCCAGGATCCGCGGCGGAAAACGAAGCCCGAGCGCGGTCTCGTTGAGGCCGATCTTCGCCGTGGGCTTGCTCGTGGCGATACGAACGTCGCAACAAGCGGCGAGCACCGAGCCGCCGGCGATGGCGTGCCCGTTGAGGACGGCGATCGTCGGTCCCGGATAAAGATAAAGGGTCGTCATGCAATGCTCGAGCAGGCGCAGGAATGCGACCATGCCGCCGGGATCGAGCATCAGGACCTCCTTCAAGTCGAGCCCCGCGGAGAGTGCGTCGCCCTCCCCCGTGAGCAGGACGGGCGCGCCGGCGGCCTTGTCGAGCCCTTCGAGGACGTGGCGCATCATGGCGCTCGAAAGCGCGTTTTTCCCGGGTCCCGACAGCTTGATGATCTCGGTCATCGTGTCTTCCTTTGCGAGGGTCGCGTCGCGTGCGCCTTGCTGGCCTTCGCGCGTGGCGCTTTCTTCGTCGTCTCGAGTTTCTTCGCCGCCTGCGTCTTCGCGCCTCGATCCGGGCTCGTCGGCGGCGCCGCGCGCGTGGGCTCCGCGCCGTGGTCCGGCGGCGGTGGGCGCGTGGCCTTCGGCTTCGGCGCGGGCTTCGGGGGCGGCGCGAGCTTCGCGACGAGCTCCTTGTAGTAATCGAGCACGATACGCGTCTTCGGGCCCGGCTCGCAGAATCGGCCGCGCTCGGGATCGCCGTACCCCTGATAGCCCGAGAGCCAGCGCTCGGCCTTCGTGCTGCCGGTCCTCACCTTGCAGAATTCCATGTTGGCCGCGATGATCGCGCCCATGCGCCGGAGGTTCGTCGCGCCGTCGAGCAGCGAATCCTTCACGCGCTGACAAGCCTCGCTCGGCGCGTTCACGGGATCCGCGTCGTCGCGGCAGGCGCCTGCGAACCGGGCGCGCACCTGTCCGAGGCCATGATCCTCTCCGTCGGCCGAGACGAGCGTGGGGCGCCACTGCGTCTCGAAATGCACGATGGCCACGGCGATGAGCGGATCGAAGCCACGCGCCGCCGCGACCTCGGCGAGGACCCGGGCATAACGATTCGCCTCGTCCTTCGGCATCCCCGGCCTCGAAAGGAGCATGCCTGCGACGAGGACGGCGATGGGTCGAATCAAGGATCTTCCTTCCGCTGTGACAGGGTCCGAGGTGAGTGGCACGTGCTCCGCGGTTGGGCCAAGAAGGTTGCGACGAGCCGCCGCGCGCCCTCGGATCTCGTGTATCCTCGCAGCATGCGACCTCGCCAAAGGCACTTTTTCCTCTTCGCCCTCGGCCTCGCCGTCCTCGGCGCGGCCGCCTCTGCTTGCTCCGATACGCAGGGCACCGGCACCGGGCCCGGCGGCGCGAACGAAGACGCGGGCCCGGACGCGCCCGCGGCCGTGTCGCTCCGCATCGATCCACCCGCGACCACCGTCACGCTCGATCTCTCGGGCACGGCCCCCGCCATCCCGCACCGCGCTTATGCGAAGCGTGAAGGCGAGCCCGAGGTCGATGTCACGAGCGAGGTCGAATGGTTCGTGGGAAACCCCGCGCTCGCGGACGTCGTGGGCGGCAACGTTTCAGTCAAAGGGCTCGGCGGCAAATCGAAGGTCTTCGCGACGTACGACGGCGTGACAGCCGAGGCGTCGCTCACGCTGACGCTCCGCGGCGACGTCTTCCTCCCGGGCACGGATCCCTCGACGAAGGCCGCGTTCGACGCCGCCGCGGCCGATCCGGATCCCGCGAATGCGCCGGCCCTCGAATACCCCGAGGACGGCGTCGTGCTGCCGGCGAACCTGCCGCCGATCGAGGCGCAATGGGCGCCGGGCGGCGATAGCAGCGTGTATCGCGTCCGTGTCACGAGCCCCGACATCCTCGACCTCACGCTTTACACGACCGGACGCGAGCTCGCCTTCCCCGCCGACGTCTGGACGAAGATCGCACAGTCGAGCCCGGACGTCGCGGTGAGCCTCGCGGTCGACGGGCTCGGATCGAATGGCATGGTCCGCGCCGGCAGCCCGCGCTCGCTCACGGTCGCCTCCGATGGGATCGACGAGAGCGCGATTTACGTGTGGCAATCGTCGACGGGCAGCTTCCGCGTGCTCGACATCATCAAGGGCACGGACGTCCCGCTGCCGACGAACAGCCCCGCGCTCTCGCCCGGTCAGCCCTGCTCCGGCTGCCACCGCATCTCGCGCGACGGCAAGCGCTTCGCGTACAGCTTCGACGGCGGCAATTTCAACTTCGGCGCGCTCGCCTACGACGAGGCCCAGAAGCTTTATGCATCGACGATCTCGCCGAGCCCCGCCGTCCGCGGGACGTACGCCGCGTTCAACCCGCTCGAAGAAAAGACGCGGCCCGCGATGCTCTTCACGGCGCCGGACAACGTCCCGCAAAACACGCCGGGCACGGTGCGGCTCTTGCTCGTCGATCCGGACACGAACGAGCCGATTCCGAACAACCTCGCCGAGGCCATCGGAGAGCTCCCGACCGCCGTCGGACACGCGACGCTGATGCCGGACTGGTCGCCGGGCGGCGATTTCGTGGTGTTCACGGCGTACGACAGCAACTCGAATTACGTGCGCCTCCTCGGCGACGACACGGTGCTCGGCTCGATCGTCCAGATGTCCGTGCAATACATGGCCGACGGCTCGTTCCAGTTCGGCACGCCGGAGGTGCTCGTGGCCGCGCCCCCCGCCGCGGGGACGAACCCGGATACGGGCGAGAACAACGTGCTGCCGAGCATCTCGCCCGACGGGTCGGTCGTCTCGTTCACGCGGGCGAACGGGTGGTGGTCGATCAAGACGCAACAATCGCTGATCAACCTGTCGGGCCGCATCGCGCTCGTGCGGCGGAGCGACAAGACCGTGCTCGAGCTGAAGCGGGGCGCGTCGAACGGCCCGGACCAGGTCTGGAGCAGCACGTGGTCGCAATGGGCGCCGACGGTCGGCAAGAAATGGGTTTGGTTGGCCTATGCGTCGGAGCGGCCCTACGGGCACAAGCTGACGCCGCAGAACAGCACGTGCTCGCTCGTGCAGGGGCAGAAGCAATGCAAGCAGCTCTGGATCACCGCGCTGGATCGGGAAAAACTCGCGGCGGGGACGGAGGATCCGAGCCAGCCGGCGTTCTGGATCCCGGGTCAGAGCATCACGGCGCAATACGTGAGCCCGCAGTGGACGGTGGCGGTGATCGACTCGCCGAAGTGAATCAAGCGCCGGCGCCGAGCCGCGGCAGGGGATCGGGCGCCGGCAGCGCGATCGGCGCTTCGATCCCGATTCCCTGCGCGATCCCGCACATGCTGCGCACCATCAGGCGGCGGAGGAAGGGCACGGCCGTGGCGATAGGAAACCCGAAATCGCGCAGCCAGCCGAGCGGCGCGAGGTCGCTCTGGAAGAACGGGGTGAGCCAGCGCGTGACGAACTGGTAATAATCGAGGTGGGAGCGGCGGGCGCGCGAATACGCGTCGAGCGCGATGGGCAAGGATTCGTGCGCCGCGAGCTCCTCCGCAAGGACCATCGCGTCCCAGAGCGCGAGGTTCGCCCCCTGGCCGAGCTGCGGGCTCATCGCGTGCGCCGCGTCGCCGAGGTACACGACGCGATCGTCGTTCCACGGATACATCGAGACGTCGTGATATCGCGCGAAGAGCACCTCGTCGGCGGCATTGATCTGATCGAGCACCGGCTCCGCGGCCGGCGCGAGCGCGCGCACCTCGCTCTTCCATGCGTCGAGCCCGGCGGCGCGCCACGCGTCGTGCCCGGCGGCCGGGAGGCTATAAAAGAGGCTGATCTTGTTTGTGGCCGGCCCCTCGCCCGGGCCGAATCCCGTCGGTAACAGGCCCACCATGCGCTCGGTCCCGCGCACGACCTGCGCGAGCTCGCCCCGGAACGCGCCGCCCGGGTCCTCTCCGACGAACCACAACGCGCCCCACGGATAGGGACGAATGCGCTTGCGAATGCAGGTATCGTCGCGGAGCTGCGAGCGCGCGCCGTCGGCGACGACGCAGACCGCGTGCGGCCCGAGGCGCTCGCCCTCGGGCGTGAGGAAATACAATCCGCGGCCTTTGCCGACATTCTCCAGGCTCTCGACGGTCACGCCGAGGCGCAAGCTCACGTTCGCCGCACGGACGGCGCGAAAGAGATGTTCGAAGAGCACGCCGCGGTGGAGGCCATACCCGACGTGATTGCCGGGGACGTCGCCATAACGAAGGTCGAAGAGCTGCCGTCCGTCCGTCGTGCGGCAGACCATTCGGGTGATGGGCGTGCAGCGGGCGAGCACGGCTTCGCGCAGGCCGAGGACGCCGAGCACGGCTTGCCCCGTGGGCTGGAGCATGACGCCCGCGCCGACGGGGCCCGGCTCGACCACGCGCTCGTAGACCGTGACCCGATGCCCCGCCCGCGAGAGAAGAAGGGCCGCGGCGCTCCCCGCGGTGCCGCAGCCGATGATGCCGACGTCGATGGGTTTCATGCCGCGCGCAGCATGAAAGAGGATGCCATGGCGCGGTGCGTGTCAAGCGCGTTCTTTTGCGTCCCGGAGCACGTACGGCAGGATCCGCGCGATGTTTCGCGCGTCGTCGATGCCGCGGTGGTGCGTACCCTGAAACGATGAACCGAGCTTGCGGAGCGCCTGGCCGACGCCAATCTCGCGGCCGTCGTTGTGTCTTCGCGCGAAGGCGGCCTTGAGGTTCCAGTGATCCTTGCCGAGCGGGAGGCGAATGCCGTGGCGACGCGCGTCGCGCTCGAGCTGATTGCGGTCGTAGTTGCCCCACGAGCAGAAGAGCGCGGCGTCGCGGCCGAGGAAGTCGCGCAGCTTCGCCATCGCGGCGGGGAAACGCGGCGCGGCGTCGACGTCGGCCTGCGTGATGGTGGTGAGCTTCGTGCAGAACGGCGTGAGGCGCGGGTGGCGGATCGGCCGCACGAAGGTCTGCATCTCGCGTACGCTCGTGAGCGTCGCGGCCTCGACGAGCACGGCGCCGATCTCGATGATCTCGGTCTCCTCGCGCGGGATCGATCCGTCCTCGGAGCACGTCGCTTCGAGGTCGATGACGAGGTAATGGCTGGGGGAAGTCATCGGTGTCTCCTGTTCTCTTTTTTGGGCAGTTTGACGGAGACCCCCACCGAAGCGCCCGGACACGATCCCGGACATCGGCTACCCTGACCGCAAGGGGCCGGCCCAATCCATCCCGGCGCCCCGGGTCCATCCTGCCCATGAAACGCGACCTCGCTCCCGCTCTGCTCGCCCTCTGGGGCGTGGCCCTTGCGTGCCTCGCCGTGCTCGACGCCGCCGATTACGAGGCGCTCTGGGCCTCCTTCGGGTGGCGCTGATGGCCCTTTGGATAGCGTTGCTGGACATCTCGCCGTGGGATGTGGAGCAGCTCCTCGACGCGAGGCCCTTCGGCCCGGTCGCATTCTTCGCGCTCTGCGCCTCGGTGCTCGCCTCGCTCGCGTTCGTCGTCGCGGCGCTCTTCGCGTGGCGGAGCGGCGCCACGAGGGCCACGCGGGTGCTCGGGCTCCTCACCTTCGGCACGTTCGCGCTCGGCGCCTTCGCCACGTCGCGCGTCCTCACGGAGGCGCACGCCTTGATCCTCCCGGTCGAGCCGACGATCCCCTTGGGAAAGGTAGGATGGGCGTGGGGGAAGGCTTTCGAGGATATCCACGCGGCCTGGCTCGTCCTCGGCCTCGCGCTCGTGCCGATTGCGGGGTTTTCGGGCGTGGCCCTCGCCGTCCTCGCGCGACGCGCGGGCGGGCTGCGGCCCTTCGCCGTCGCGGGGGCCCTTGCCTGCGCGCTCGGCCTCGTGACGGGCGTGGGCATCAAGCACCACTTCGATACGACGCACGTGCGCATCGGGTTGTTCTGCGGCACGACCGAGGATCGGGACAAATGCATTCTCGATTTGCAGCAGGAGGGGCGAGGCGTATCGTCGATCGCCCGCGTGGTGATCCTGGCGCTGGCGACGCTCGGCAGCGGGCTCCTCGTCGCCGTTTCGCGACGCAACGAAAAGGCCCCGGCGCGCGACCCCGAAGGGACGTTGTCCCTCGGCGCCGCGGTGTTCGCATTCGGGCTCGCGGGATGGGCCGGAGCGCGGGGAATGGCCCACGATGCACGCCATCCGCTGCCGCTTCCGACGAAGGACGGTGTATATTGCTCCGAAGGGAGGAGCCCCGCGGCCACCTCGCTTCCCCCTGCCGGGCGGTGTGACGGGACCGACGACGCACCGGAGGTGGCGATCGACGCAGAAGGGATCTGGATCGACGGCCTGCGCGTGGCGGATGTCGCGGAGCTCCTGGTGGTCCTGGAGAACAAACGAAAGCTGTTCGCGATGGTCCAGCAAAAGGAGCTCGTGGATCCGCTCGTGGTGGTCGCGGCGGCCGCGGAGACGCCGATGACGCGCGTATTGCCCGTCATCTCGGCCGTGCAGAACGATTACCGCGGGCACGTCGCAATCCTCGAAGCCCACCCCGAGCGAAGCGTCGCGACGGCGACGCTCGGAGAGGTCGAGCTGCGGCGTCGCTGCTGCCAAAGCAAGCTGCGGATGGCCCCGAACGGCGCACCCCTTTCGAGCCACGCGACCTGGGGCGACGTGGCGCGCGCGGCGAGCGAGGGAGCTTTTTTCCGCCTGGAGCCGTGAACCTGATCTATCCTGGTCCCGGCAAACGATGACGAAGCTCCCCACGCACCTGCTCCTCGTCACGGCCCTCGGCCTCGGCGCCGCGGGTTGCGCCGCGGAAAAACCGACGTTGCGGCTGCACCATGCCGAGCTGCGCTCGGCGTCGTTGCGGGGCGTCGGGCTCGACGTGTACCTGACCGTCGACAACCCGAACTCGTTCGACATCGAGATCCGCAATGTGCGCGTGACGGTGACGTTCGCGGAGAGGTACGCGCTGCCGTCGATCGATTACAGCCCGAACCAGTGGCTCGCCGCGGGCCAATCGACGATCGTGCGCGTGCCGGTGGCGATCCCTTTCACGCTGGTGCCCGGCGTGGTCGACGAGGCGCGGAGGTCGCCGACGTTGCGGTATACGGTGAAAGGGAGCGCGGATGTGACGGCCGTGCGGGCGCTCGGGGTGGAGAAGGACAATTATCCGATCGACGAGGCGGGGGCGCTCGGGCGGGAGGATTTGCTGGGGGCGGCGGGGATTTCGTTTTGAATCACCGCATCCGAAACGCATCCGCCAGCGTGCGCGCGTCGAGCCGGCCTTCGGCCTCGATGTAGGCGAGCTGCTTGCGGAGCGGATCCAGCGACGGATCCGGATTGCCCCGCGTCGCGCCGACGAGCGCCGCCACGACCTCGAAGCCCGAGGATCGCTGGGCGTAGAGGCCGAGCACGTTGCGCGCGTGGTAATCGATCATCGCCGCCTCCCAGGCCCGGTCGAGGCCCGCCGCGCGCGCCTCCTCGCTCAATGCGGCGAGCGTCTCGCCCGCCTCGCGTTGCCCCTCCCAGAGGCGAAATGCGACGCCGCGGAACACGCGATAGGCCCGGACGAATTGCAGCACGGCGGAAGAGGCATTCGGCGGGGCTTCGAGGTCGAAATTCGTGGCCCAGGGCCGCAGGTGGTCGTGCGCGTGAAAGACCTCGTGCATCACGTCGACCTGGTCACGCAGCGACAGCGTCGTCGTGGCCTCGATGGCGCGGGCGCGGGTTTCGGGGAAAAGCACGAGCGCGCCGAGCGCATTCACGCGCCCCCAGCTCTCCCGCGGCGAGCGCAGCGTGAGGTCGAGGACCACGTCGCCGCCGCCCTTCAAGAAGAGGAGGATCCAGCTCCGGCCCGCATATTCGGTCTCGATGCGCCTCGCGACCCGCGCGCCTTCCTCGCTCGACCAGCGTATCGCGGCGAGCGCCTTTTCGCCCGCCTCCCGGGCCTGTTTGCCCGTGGCGACGGCGGCATTGGCGAGGCGTCGCTCGCCCGCGAGGGTGAAATCGGTCCCGGCGACCTCTCCGAGCGCGGCGAGGCACGAGAGGCTCATGAGCCGATCCGCTTCGTCGGCCTGCGGGCTCTTCGCGAGGTCCTGGGCCACGCGCAGGAGAAACGCCTCGCGTTCGAGGCGCTGGGGCCTCGGCGTGGGATAGGGTTCGAGCGCGACGCCCTGCTCGACCTCGATCGTCGGCGGGCTGAGCGAGGCCATCCGGAGGAAATAGGCGCAATGGCGCGCCCCCTCGGCGGCGAAGCTCGGATCTTCGAGGACATCGCCCGGCTCGCCCGGTTGTTTCACGGCGCGTACGGCATAAAGCGGGAGCGTGCCGGGGTAGACGTCGGCATTCGGCGGAAACCCGGCGGAGAGGGAGGGGCGCGAGGGGGCGGGATCGGCGGGATCGGCGGATGCAGGTGGGGCCGCCTCTTTGCCGGCGCCCCCGCCCCCGCCGGGAGCGACGGGAATGGGTGGCGCGAGGCCGTGCACGCGGGCGTAGACCTCGACGAGCTCGTCGGGCGGGACGCGGCTGCCGCCCGGGGTCGCGGGCGTGCCGGCCATGAGGTCGTGCTCCTCTTTGCCATGGATCGCAATGGGCGCGAGGTGCGCGACGCCGTCGGCCATGGGCTTTCCATAAAAGCGCAAGGCGACCTCCGCGCGCCTGCCCGCGTCGAACACGGCGGCGACGACGAGCTGCGCGACTTGCTCGCAGGACCCACCGCCGTCGAGGAGCGCATCGGCCATGCGTCCGCCCGGTTGTCCGTAGTATTTGATGTCCTCGAAGGCCCAGGGCACGGCGAGCGTGACGGGGTCCCCCTCGCGGAGGGCTTGACGCAATCGGGAGAGCCGATCTTCGTACCGGATGAGGGCCTCGGCCACGTCGAGCTCCTCGCCGGCCTCTTCGGCGTCGATGCGATTTGCTTCGAGGAGGAATCGGCCGAGCGCGAGGCGTCCCTTCTTGCGGTCGCTCCTGGCGGACTCGACGAGCTTTCGCCGGGCCTCCTGCGTGCGCTCTTTCCGCGCGAGGGCGTCGGCGATGGAGGTGAGGGGCGAGGTCGCATGCGACGCGGCGATCGTCCGGGGCGCCTCGGGCGCGCGCGGGGCGCCGTAGCGGAGGAAAAGCGCGTGCCCGAGGACCGAGAGGATCACGGTGCAGAGGGCGCGGCGGGACATCCAGCGGGTAGAGTAACCGGACGGGGCGAGAAGTTCCCGGAGATCTGGGGGTGGGGCCGCATGGGACGGGCAGAGCGAGGGATCAGAACCGTTGGCAAGATCAATGAAGTGACCAAATGCCTGGGGCTCGCCCTCGGGTTGGGCTTTGTCTTCACACCGCTCGGCTGTGGGAGCAGCCCTATGGGGAACCCGCGGCCCAGCCATCACGGTTCGCACGATGGCCCGTCGGTCCCTGCGGCGACTGTCGCGCAGCTCGAGGACTGCGCCGAGCATGGCGCGGCGCGGCTGACGGATACGCACTACGCCATCATGTTCGACGTCGACCTGGCGGCGGACGGTCAGGTCGACAAGGTCAAGGTCAGGGAGTCGTTGATCAACGACCGGGAGATCGTGTCCTGCATGGAGGATGCGCTCCACGGCATGTCGTTGCCTGGGGTCGTCACCTCGCTGCGTTCCTCGGGGCCGGTCTACGGCGGCAGCGTCTCCACGGACGGACGGGCTCCCGTGGGCCACCCCGCGGCCGCGGCGGCCGGCGCCGCCGTGAACCTGGTTCCGATCTTGATCGTCGCCGCCGGGGTGACGATCGTCCGTGGCCGTCACGGTGCATGTCGCGGAGGAGGCGGTCGAGGCGGCCGGTCGGCGGCGCGCGGTGGAGAGGCGATGCTATGAACTTCAGGAGGAGTGTCTAGAGAATCCGGGGCAACCCGAGGATAACAAGAAAATTTATGGAGAGAGGAAGGATTGCCGAGGCTGTTTGCGCGAGTGCTTGCGGGAAAGCGTTTGGCCTGCGGAGAGGTGTCCGCGCCCTGGCCATCGCCCCAACTGAGCCGCATGCGGTGGTGAACTCTGTCCAGGAGTGAAGCGTCATGCAGTCTCCCAGTGAGAATCCTCAGCTTTGCTCGTTCTGCAGGAAGCGGGAGGCGACACAGTCCTACACGTGTGCAGGGCGCACGGATTGCGTGTGCGCTACCTGCCTCGACCGGCTGGAGGTGCAAGAGGCATTTGAATACAAATGCCTCGACATCGATAAATTGATGAACGACGAGCGTTACGACGAAGCGCTTGCATGCCTGGATGCGTTCGAGCAAATGAATCGCTCTCGTGATCACGATGGTTGGCTGGCCCGAAGCGCCGCGTCGGAGCGCGAGTTCATCCTCCACGAAGCCGGCAGGTACGAGGAAGCGCTGCAAGCCGCGGATGTCGCGGCGCAGCTCGGATGCGAGAACGTCACGTATCGATGGTCGAACGGCAGCGCAAAGGCGCTCAGCTTGCAAGCACTCGGGAGGCACCGGGAGGCCCTGGCGGCTTTCGAGGCGGCGTTCAGCCATCAGGATCCGAGATATGCATCCGCCATTCCCTATTACTTGCCCCGGCTCGTCGAGCTTTCGGAGAACGTGGGCCAGCCGGTCGATGAAAAATGGCGGCGCGTCGCCGAAGCAGGGGCCGAGGACTTTGCCGTCGAGATGCCCGTCCGGGACTCCCTCGGAGAGAGCATGCGCGCGCTCGCGGAGATGACCCAAGAAATGCCGTCGAAGAGGGAGAGGGAGTGGAAAGCAACCCACGGCGGCGGAGCCGGCGGCGACGCACCGTAAATCGACCGCGGCTTCGCCACGGAGCCCTTACGGCAGCGCGCCGGTGACCTGAACACCGCCCGCGCCCTTGGCGAACTGGGGCGTGATGATGACATTCGGGGGAGGCGGCTCGGGACGACTGGCGATGCCGACGGACATCCCGATCACGCCCAGCCCGAGGAGCATTCCTCCAGCAGCGGCGACCCCCGTCCATGTTGCTGCGCTCGACTTCGACTCCGCGTTGTTCACGAAGACGAGACCCGTCGCGAGCCCCCCGACCCCCAAGCCCATGGTGACCCCGCTGGCGATCATGAGGTTTCGAGGCCACGTGGGCTGGTCGTCCTTCGACGCTTTCGATATGTTCGCGTGGATCGAAATGTTCATCGGGGTCGCCGGGAACGCTACATAGTGACTTTGGATCCGCCGCTGCATCGCGATACTGAGAGTCTTCTCCTCTCCCGCCTGGACCTCCACGCTCGTTTCATAAAAATAGTAATCATCGGCAATCGCTTTGACATGATGCTTTCCGGGCTCGACGTAAATCACCTCGGAGGAGGGCCAATCCCTCACTTGCTCACCATCCACGGTGATGCGAGCGCCGGGGATGTTGACGCGCGGGAGAATCGCCCCGACCCGAGCTTTTACCGCCATGAAGACGGCGCGCACTTCCTCGTCCGTATGCACGGTCCTGTCTTGAACGTGGCTGAACATCAGGACCTCGCCCAGGTTCCGAGCTGCCGGCAAGAAGAGCCCCATCCGAGCCTGCGCAAATCCCAGCTCGGCTTGAACGTCCGAGAGGGGCTGATAGTCGTAGGCGGTCTGGTACTCATCGAGCGCCTCCTGCATCTTCCCTTCCTTTTCGAGCCTCTGAGCTTCCCGCAGGTGCTTCTGCGACGTCGGCGGGAACATCGCGAGGGATCGAGCGGAAGCGTACGACGTGTACGGGATCTTGATGGGCTCGGGAGCTGGAGCTGGAGGATCCGCCGCCAGAGCCGCCGACGAGACCGATACCGCGAAAAGAACGGTGCCTGCGAGGTGTACGTGCTTCATGAGAACAAGCCTAGCCCCTGGATCATCGGTCGGTCAAGACGAACCTTTTCCTCGGACGAACCCTACGTGTTCGCGGGCAAACCCGTGGTTCGTCCTGGTCCAACGCTCTCGCTCCGCGTCGTTCCCGTCGTTCCCACTCGAGTACCCATTGACGATCCCGTCGAAGCGCAGTGTCCCATTCGCGTGAGCGTCCAGCATGCCACCACCGCTTCACCCCTCCCCCATCCCGGTCACGACCCTCCTCCAAGAGGGTCACATCCCTCCCCCCAGGGGGTCGCATCCGTCTTCCGGACATGTCCGGACAAATCCGGACAAATCCGGACAAATCTCTGGACATGTCCGGTCCCTGGGCGCGCCCTGTCCGAACTCGCCTCCCGAGGGTCCCGACCCTCCCGCGGGTGGGTACGACTCACCTCGGAGACAGGTGGACCCGTCGCCGGCCCCACGTCGATCTCACTCGATAGAGGCTCGAAATCATTCACGAAGATGGCTTCGTCCCGCCGCGCCGCCAGGGCCTACCGGAGCCCGGCAGGGTCCCCCATTCTCGCCCTCGAAGACGCACCCGTCGTGGAGACAGGAGCGCCCCTCTTTGCAACGGTCCTCACTCACCTCCAACGCTGGCACTCCCCTTGCTGATAGGTGCCGCGACCGCGACGCAACCGACGTCGAGGCCACATTCGAGCAACCACCACCCTTCCTCCGAGGAAGAGGAGACCCATCATCATGAGTGACCCCAAGCATCCCAAGGCCGGCGACCGCACCATGGACCTCAGCGACATCCCGCTCGTGGACATCACGCCCGATCACGTGGCCCACTTGAGCAAGCTCCGCGAAGGGCACGCGGGGGCCATCGCCGCCGTGCTCACGGCAGCCGCGGCAGCGCGGCAGCGGGCCGGGTTGAGCGAGGTGGAGGTCGCCGAGCTCAACGCGAACTGGGCTGCCTACGAGCAGATCGAGGAGGTGCTGCCGGCCGTCGAAAAGCTCCTCGAGCTGCTCCACGAGACGCGCCTCGTGCGAGGGCACGAGATCGCATATCGCCTCGGCGAGATGGCGCATCAGGTGCGGCGTCGGGCCGATCGGTCCGCGAACGGCGCAGAGGTGGCGGGGCCGTTCGAAGCGCTGCTCGATTACCACTTCGCCACGGGGCAGAAGTCCGCGGCGGCGCGCGAGAAGAACAAGAAGGAGGCCGAGGCGCCCGTCTGAGCATTGGTCTCATCTGGGAGCCGCTGCGCTGGGGCGTTGCCCCAGGCCCCACCGGGGCTATCCGCCCCTGGACCCGGACCAGCGCAAGCGCTGGACCTTTGGTCGATGAACTGCGCGATGCGCAGTTCATCGAACGGGCCGAGGAAAGACCGGCGAGCCCCCTGCCCATCAAGACAGCCGCGCTGCCCTTTCGATTGGCAACGCGATCCAACGGGCCCGTTGGAAGAACTGCGCGGAGCGCAGTTCTTCCACCTTCGGTCCAGGCCGTGCCTGGTCCGGGTCGAGGGGCGGACAGCCCCCGCGGGGTCCGGGGCGGCGCCCCGGCGCGGACGTCGCCCATGGAACACACTCTCAGCCCGAGAGCACCCGCCAAAACTCCGTCAGCCGCTGCGGCGACACCGTCACCGCCGTCTTCAGCTCCGGCGCGAAGAGCGACACCCGGAGCTCCTCGATGAGCCACCGGAACGTGTCGAGGTCCTCCCCCGGGACACCTCGCCCGCGCAGGCCTTCGTGGTGGTCGAGGTAGTTTTTCCAGAACGGTAAGACCTGCTCGGCCTTCGATTGGTCCTTCTGCGGGCCATTCGGCATGCGCTCGAGCCGGATCTGCACGGCGCGGAGATACCTCGGCAAGTGCGAGAGTCGCTCGACGCGCTCGCGCAGGAACATGCCCGGCGGGATCAGGTGGTCGAGCTGCATTCGGATCTCCGCGAGGGATGTGCGGGGCGCGCCGGGTTTGCCCGAGAGCGCGCGGAGCGCTTGTTCGGCGCGGGAGAGCTCCGCCGCGATTTCCTGCGCGAGCTTGCCGAGGCGAGAGATGCTCGCCGCGAGCTCGACCTTGCCGGCGTCGAGGCGCGCGAGGAAGTCCTTGCGCGCGCGCGGGAAGCGGCCGGGGTCGTTCAAGCCGAACGCGTCGTCGAGCGCCCGGAGCACGATCTGGCGGCGCAAGGGAACGCCGCCCGCGCCCGCGCGCTCGGCGAGGGCGCCCGTGGCGACGGCCGCGGAGACCTGGTGCTCGAGCTTGTTCATCGGCATGCTCATCTGGAGCAAGAAGAGCCGCCGCAAGCCGCCGCGCGTCGCCTCGTCCGCCGCCTCGCGCGAGGCGAGCACGCGCAGGGCCACCGACATCTCCGTGTCGACGAGCGCGGGATACCCCGCGAGCTTTCGGCCCGCGACCTCGATGCGCACCTCTTCGGGCAAGGTCTCGAAGCTCCACGAGGTGAGGCCCTCGCGTTCGAGGGTCGCCTTCGAGGCGCCGGCCCAGGCATCTCGCGCGCGTTTCGCGAATCGCTCCTTGAGCGCCGCGAGGTCGCGCCCTTCGCCGACGACGCGGCCCTCCTCGTCGAGGACGCGGAAATAGAATCGCAAGAAGGGAGGGAGCTCGTCCGGGCGGAGCGCGTCCATCGGAATGCGGACGCCCGTGCGCTCCTGGATCGAGCGGGCGAGCGTTTCGAGCATCGGGCCCTCGAAGGGGCGGTGGCGCCGCGCGAGCTCGGCCACGAGCTCCTTCACGCCGCCGACCGATTTGCGGACGGCCTTGGGCATCGCGTCGAGCAGCCATTCGATCTTCTCGGCGTGCCAGCCCGGGATGGTCCATTCGAGCACGGCCGGCTCCGCCTGCGGGAGGAGCGCGAGGGGCAGCGTGATCGTGACGCCGTCGTCGTCCTCGCCCGGATCGAAGCGGTACGTGAGCGGCAATTTGGTGCCGTAGAGCGAAAGGGTGTCCGGGAATCGCTCCGGCGTGAGCTCGTCCGCTTCGCCCTGGAGGACGTCCGCGAGCGAGAGCTCGAGCAGGCGCGGGTTCTCCGCCTCGGCCTCCTTGCGCCAGGCCTCGAACGTCTTGCCGCTGTAAATGCCATCGGGGATGCGCTCCTCGAAGAAGAGGGAGAGGGCGTGGTCGTCGGCGAGCATGTCGCTCTTGCGCGCCTTGTCCCGGAGCCGCTTCACTTCCTCGAAGAGCTTTTTGTTGTGCTCCATGAAGCGCGCCTTCGTCGCGTATTCCTGCCGGACGAGCGCGTGCGTGATGAAGATCTTCCGCGAGGCCGCAGGGTCGAGCGGGCCGTAATGAACCTTCCGGTCCCGTACGATCGGCAGGCCGTAGAGGGAGACCTGCTCGCGGGCCATGACCTGCGCGGGTTTCTCCTCCCAGTGCGGGTCGCTGTGGTGCTTGCGGCAGAGCGACCCGCCCGCCTCTTCGAGCCAGCCGGGATCGACGCGCGCCGCGGTGCGGCCGAAGAGCTGCGAGGTCTCGACGAGCTCGGCCGTCATGATCCACGCCGGCGGCTTTTTCGAGAGGCCGCTCGACGGGTGGAGCTGGAAGCGGGTTTGTCGGGCCCCGACATACGCCTTCGCCTCCTGGCTCCACATGCCGATCTTGCTGAGCAGGGCCGGGACGATCGCGCGGTGCACGCCGTCGCCGCCGTCGCCTTGCGTGCCCTCGACCCGGAAGCCCATCTCCCGCACGATCTGCGAGATCTGCTGGTGGATGTCGCTCCACTCGCGCATGCGGAGGTGCGAGAGGAAGTTGTCGCGGCACCACTTGCGGAGCTGGTTCTTGGAGAGCCGCGCCTCGGCTTGCTTGTAGGCGTGCCAGAGCTTGATGAGGCCGGCGAAGTCGCTCTGCTCGTCGCGGAACTTGCGGTGCGCTTCGTCCGCCTGCTTCTGCGCGGAAAGCGGGCGCTCGCGCGGGTCCTGGATGCCGAGCGCCGAGGCCACGACGAGGACCTCGCGCAGCGCGCCCTCCGCTTCGCCGCCGAGGACCATGCGGCCGAGCCGCGGATCGAGGGGGAGGCGCGCGAGCTTCCTGCCGATGTCCGTGAGCTCGCCCGCGTCGTCGATCGCCCCGAGCTCTTCGAGGACCCGATACCCTTCGTCGACGGCGCGGCGCGGAGGCGGGTCGAGGAAGGGGAAATCCCGAATGTCGCCGATCCCGAGCGATTTCATCTGCAAGATGGCGCCCGCGAGGCCGACCCGCAAAACCTCGGGATCGGTGTAGGCCGGGCGCGTCTCGAAGTCGCGCTCTTCGTAGAGGCGGAAGCAGACGCCGCTGCGGATGCGGCCCGCGCGGCCCTTGCGTTGCTCGGCGCTGGCGCGGGAGATCGGCTCGATCTGGAGCGCCGTGACGCCCGAGCGCGCGTGGTAACGATTGACGCGGGCGAGGCCGGCGTCGACGACGTAGACGATGCCCGGGATCGTGAGCGACGTCTCGGCGACGTTCGTGGCGAGGACGATGCGCCGCTGCGGCAAAGGGGCGAAGACGCGCTGCTGCTCGGATTGCGGGAGGCGGCCGTAGAGCGGCAGGACCACGGTGTGCGGCAGGCCGTGCGAATGCAGCTCGTCCATGGTCTCGTGGATCTCGCGCTCGCCGGGCAAAAAGACGAGGATGTCCTCGCGAGGGTCGAGCTCGGTGATCTCCTCGATGGTATTGCCGATCGTCTCGGCGAGCTCGGTTTCTTCCTTGCGCGGCGGCCTATGGATGACCTCGACCGGGTGCGTGCGGCCCGAGACCTGAATGACGGGCGCGCCGTCGAAGAAGGCCGAGAATCGCTCGGTCTCGAGCGTCGCGGAGCTGACGACGACGCGCAGGTCCTTTCGCCGAGGCAGGATTCGCTTGAGGTAGCCGAGGAGGAAATCGATGTTGAGCGTGCGCTCGTGCGCCTCGTCGACGATGAGCGTGTCGTAGGCGCGGAGGAGCGGGTCGCCCTGGATCTCGGCGAGGAGGATGCCGTCCGTCATGAATCGGACGTACGTCGACGGGCTCGTGCGGTCGGCGAATCGAATCTTGTAGCCGACCTCCTTGCCAAGGTCGACGCCGAGCTCCTTGGCGACGCGGGCCGCGACGCTCGTCGCGGCGATGCGGCGGGGCTGCGTGACGCCGATGCGCGCGTGGAGGCCGCGGCCCATGGCAAGCGCGACCTTCGGGAGCTGGGTGGTCTTGCCCGAGCCGGTCTCGCCCGCGATGATCACGACGGAGTGTTCGTGCATCGCCTGCGCGATGTCGCGCACGCGCGCAGAGATGGGCAGCTCTTCGGGGAAATCGACAGGCGATCGGCTCACGGCGGCCGAGGGATAGCACCCGACGCAGAACAGCGCTTGCGGCGGGGACACTGAAAAAAACGCGCGGGACGGATGGGGGCCGTGATACGTTGAAATTCTGCTCTTTTGGTCAGATCGCGCAGGAGGCAAGATGAGGTCGCCCCTCGGAAAACGTTGGATCTTCGACAAGCGCGTGCTGTCCGCGCTCGTGTTCTCGACCGCCGTCGCGGTCACGAGCACGGCATCGGCGCAAATCGTCTCGTCCGCCGCGGACAACGACATGCACCCGACGTTCACCGGCGATGGGTGGGTCAACGTCGTCGGTACGTATGACCCAATCGCCACGGGGGCGAACTTCCTCAACCACATGTGGCTTTCGCCCCCCGACGGGAACTCCTACGGCGGCGGCGTGCAGTACGACGGCGTCCCCGGCGTGAGGGAGACCATCCAGAAGACGATCGCCGGGCTGACCGCAGGTCAGGCGTACGCGGTCGAGTGGTACATCATGGCCGACCGCGTGCTCGGCTCGAGCACGGAGGAGGCGTGGTTCGACGTCACGTTCTGCGGCAGCACCCAGGAGACCCTGCACATCCCCTGGGCGCAGAACCGCAAATGGATCCAGGAGGTGAAGGTCTTCACGGCGAATGCGATCGCGTGCACGCTCTCCTTCGCGGCCCGCAATCCGACCGGGAACAACTCGAACTGGATCTTCCTCGACTCGGTGCAGGTGGCGGTCGCGACGAACACCGACTTCGCCATCGCCGCGACCGGGCCCCTCGGCGCGCTGCCGGGTGGCAATTCGGCCCCGGTGAATGTCACCGTGACGAACAACGGGCCGAGCCTGGGGACGGCGCCGGTCGTGACGTATCCGCTGCCCGCGGGCGTGAGCGTGCTCGGCGGCGCGGCCGGGTCGCTCTCGGTGTCGGGCGCGGACGGGGCGTCGTGGGGGTGCGTCGCGAACGCGGCGCCGCAGACGATCACGTGTACCCGCGCGGCCGCCCTGGCGGTCGGGACGTCGAGCGCGTTTTCGTTCTCGATCGACCTCGCGGCGTCCGCGGTGGGCACGATTCGCACGAGCACGCTGACGGTCAAACCCACGTTCCAGGCGGGCAATTTCGATCCGGTCGCGGCGAACAACACGGCCACGTTCCTCACGACGACCCTCGCGCCCGTGTGCGGCAACGGGGTCGTCGAGATCGGCGAGGGCTGCGACGACGGCAACACGACGGCGGGCGACGGCTGCTCGAGCACGTGTCAGGTTCAGCCGGGATACACGTGTCCGACGCCGAACGCGCCCTGCGTCGAGATCGACGAGTGCGCGCTCGGCACCGACAACTGCAGCGACGACGCGACGTGCACGAACACGCCGGGATCGTTCACGTGTACGTGCAACATGGGATACACGGGCAACGGCGTGGTCTGCGTCGACATCGACGAGTGCCTGCTCGATACGGACGACTGCGATGACGACGCGACGTGCACGAACACGCCCGGCTCGTTCACCTGCGCCTGCAACATGGGCTATACGGGCGACGGCGTCGTGTGCACCGACATCGACGAGTGCGCGCTGGATACCGACAACTGCGACGCGAACGCGACCTGCATGAACAATCCGGGTTCGTTCACCTGCGCCTGCAACATGGGCTATGCGGGCGACGGTGTCGTGTGTGCCGAGATCGACGAATGCGCGCTGAACGTCGACAACTGCGACGCGAACGCGACGTGTACGAACAACCCGGGCTCGTTCACCTGCGCCTGCAACATGGGCTATGCGGGCAACGGCGTCGTTTGCGTCACGGTGTGCGGCGACGGGATCATCGCCGGCAGCGAGGTCTGCGACGACGGCAACACGACGAACGACGACGGTTGCTCGAACGTCTGCGAGGTCGAGCCCGGCTGGAGCTGCAATGAAGCGCCGTCGGTCTGCGGCGCGGCCGCCTGCGGCGACGGGATCGTGGCCGGCGACGAGACGTGCGACGACGCGAACACGAACGCGAACGACGGCTGCTCGCCGACGTGCGTGATGGAGCCCGGCTGGACCTGCGGCGGCGAGCCCTCGATCTGCGAGGCCGGCGCGTGCGGCGACGGGATCCTCGCGGGCGTCGAGGGCTGCGACGACGGCAACACGACGAACGACGACGGCTGCGACGATACGTGCACCGTGGAGGACGGCTGGTCGTGCGAGGGCGCGCCCTCGACGTGCGAGGCGGCGGCGTGCGGCGACGGGTTCGTCGCGGGCGACGAGCAATGCGACGACGGCGGGACCGTGGCCGGCGACGGCTGCGACGCAGCCTGCGCGGTCGAGCCGGGCTGGAGCTGCAATGGCGAGCCCTCGACCTGCGAGGTGTCGGCGTGCGGCGACGGCGTCATCGCGGGCGCCGAGGCCTGCGACGACGGCAATACGGCGAGCGGCGACGGCTGCTCGGACGTTTGCGCCGTGGAGCCGGGCTACACGTGCACGGGCGCGCCCTCGGCATGCGTGACGAGCTGCGGCGACGGCGTGATCGCGGGCGCCGAGGCCTGCGACGATGGCAATGACGCGAGCGGCGATGGCTGCTCGGGCGCGTGCGCCGTGGAGCCGGGCTACACCTGCACGGGCGCGCCTTCGGAATGTGTGACCACTTGCGGCGACGGCGTGATCGCGGGCGCCGAGGCCTGCGACGATGGCAACACCGCGGGCGAAGACGGATGCGACGCGGCCTGCGCCGTGGAGCCGGGTTTCACCTGCGAGGACGAGCCGAGCGCGTGCGACCCGATCTGCGACGCGTCGGAGACGTTCGACCCGACGAGCGGCGAGTGCCGGAGCAACGACGGCGAGGTCGTATTCGGCGGCGCTTGCAACGTGGGCTCGTCCCGCGGGGAGGGCCGGGCGCCCGCGTTCGGGCTCGGCCTGCTCGCGCTGCTGCTCCTGCGGCGCCGCGAATCCCGCAAGAACAAGCATTGAAAAGTCGGCGAGGGCGGCTCCGCGCGCGCGGATGCCGCCCTCGCCCCGCGGCCCCCTCCCCTACATTCCCATCGATATCCGCGCTTTGCGTGCGAGCGCTCGGAGCTCGGCGCCGAGCCAATCGAGGAATTCGGCGTCCCAGGGCGCGCCGTCCGGATATCGCGCGCCGATCGCCTCGGCGAGCTCGAGGTCCCAGCGGCCGAAGAGCGCGGTCAAGCGATCGTGCATCTTGCGGCCTCGCGGCACGCGCGGATCGCCTTCTTCTTCCGCCGCGGAGAACGCTTCCTCGCAAAGGTAATAGTTGCAGGTGGCGCTCCTTCGATCGGGCGGGAGGACGCAGCCGGCCTCGCCGAGGTAGCCGCATCGCTCGGGGAAGGGCTCGCTCGGCGGGGCGCGTCGAATGGAGAGGCCGCGCGTCTGCGGCAGGAGGCGGCCTTCGTGGATCTCGGCAAGCAAAAAATCACGGCCGCCGAGCGATACGATCCGCCCGATGTCGGCCCAGGCCACGGCCGGCGGGGCCTCGCAGCAGCCAGCCCGCCCGTGCGGGCAGCGCGCGCAGAGCGGCGACAGGAGGAGCGAGTGGACGCCGGCGAGCTCGAGCCGAATCATGCGCCACGACTGGATACCAGGGCATGCCGGCCCCGTCCACGCGCCGTCGAATCGGACAGGATATGTCCGAAGTGGGGAGCGCGTGGAGCTCGCTCGTTTCTTCTTTCTGGTATTCTCGTATCGCCGTGATCGACCCACGCGACGACCGCCGCGCCCTGCGTCGCGCCCTTCCCGGGCAGGTCGGGCTCGCGCTCGTCTTCGCGCTCGGGATCGCGGCGGCGGCGCACGCGTCGAGCGCGCCCGACGTGCCGCTCGAAGGGATCGCCTGCAACGAGCAGAAGCCGCTGCCATTCCTGGTGCGCGGGAACTACTCGATCCAGGACGGCTTGCCCCCCGAAGAGCGCAAGACCCGCGTCGAGATGCAAACGCGGGCGCTCCGGTTCCGGACCGAGCGATATGGAAGGTCCTCGGGCGCGGCGCCGCTCGAATGGAACGAGCACGCGGTCGCGGACTACATCGAGCCGGTGCGCTTCCTCGGCCTGCCCGTGCAGGTGAACCGAAGGATCGTGCCCGCCCTGCGCTGCGTGGAGCAGGCGATCGCGGCGCGCTGCGGCGATACGCCCTACGAGCCGAAGCGCCTGCTCGGCGTGCGCGGCAAGAACACGTTCCACAACGGCGAGGTCTCGAACCACCTCTATGGGATCGCGATCGACATCGATCCCGAGCGCAACCCCTGCTGCCGCTGCGTCGAGCCGTTCCCGGATCACCCGGCATGCCGCAAGCAAGGCGCGACCGCCTACGAGCGCGCGGAGCTGCCGCGGTGCTGGATCGAGACGTTCGAGCGATACGGCTTCTACTGGCTCGGGCACGACAAGCTCGAGGACACGATGCACTTCGAGTTCCTCGGCGACCCGGACCGGATCACGTCCACACCGTGATCGAAAGCGCGGGATGGCAGGGGCCCGCGCGCGTGGTACGTTCGTCCGGCCGGTCCGAAGACAAACGTCCCCACCTCCCATCCATGTCGAGCCTACGCCTCACCTTCCTCGGCACGTCCGCGGCGGCCCCGACCGCGCACCGGAACCTGTCCGGCCTCTTCGTCAAGCGCGAGGGCCAGAGCTTCCTCTTCGACTGCGGCGAGGGCACGCAGCGGCAGATGATCCGCTTCGGCACGGGCTTCGCGCTCGACGCCGTGTTCTTCACGCATTTCCACGCCGACCATTACCTCGGCATCATCGGCTTTCTGCGGACGCTCGGCATGCTCGGCCGCACCGAGCCGCTCGCGCTCGTCGGCCCCCGCACGGCCGCGACGTTCCTACCCAAGGTGATCCGCCTCGGCGCCGACGACGCGCCCCTGCCCGTGACGATCGCCGAAGCCGAGCCCGGTGATGTGGTATTCCGGGGGGACGGATATCGCATCGAGGCGTTCGCGACGGACCACCGCATTGCGTCGATCGGGTACGCGCTCATCGAGGATCCGCGGCCAGGCCGGTTCGATCCGGCGGCGGCGCGCGCGGCCGGCGTGCCCGAGGGTCCGCTCTTCGGCAGGCTCCAGCGCGGCGAGGTGGTGCGGCTGCCGGGCGGCCGCACGATCGCGCCTCACGAGGTGATGGGGCCCCCGCGGCACGGCCGGCGGATCGTGATTTCCGGCGATACGCGGCCTTGCGAGGGCACGATTCGGGCAGCGGAGGGCGCGGACGTGCTGGTGCACGAGGCGACGTTCGGCGATCTGGAGCAGGCGCGCGCGCGGGAGACGCGGCACGCGACCGCGCGGGAGGCGGCGATCGTGGCGCGCGACGCGGGCGCGCAGAAGCTCGTGCTCACGCACCTGTCGACGCGATACGATCGAGATCCGGACATTCTGCTCGGCCAGGCGCGCGAGGAGCTCGGGGAGCGGACGCCCGTGATGGTGGCCGAGGACGGCGACGGGATCGACCTGCCGCTGCGCGATTGACGCGTCCGAAATCGGGACCGGCCGCGCTTGACGTTGCCGGCGTTCCGGACGAACATGGCGGCCCCTTTGCCGAGTTTGTCCGGGAGACGCCATGAAAATCAAGAGCTATGCGGGAATGTGCCTGGCCTTCACGCTCTTCGCCGCCTGCTCCTTCGTCAACGCGCCCGATCCCGTGAAGGGCGCGGGCGAGGGCGGCGAGGGCGGCGAGGGCGGGACCGGCGCGGGCGGCGGGGTGCCGTCGCCCTGCGGAAACGGCGTGTACCAGACCGGCGAGGAATGCGACGACGGCAACGACGTCGAGACCGACGGTTGCCTCTCGACCTGCAAGAAGGCGAAATGCGGCGACGGGTTCGTCTGGGAAGGCGTCGAGGGCTGCGACGACGGCAACATGGTGAACGACGACGGCTGCACGAATACCTGCAAGCTGTCGACCTGCGGCGACAACACGATCCAGGAAGGCGAGGATTGCGACGACGGCAACCAGGACGACACCGACGTCTGCACGTCCGCCTGCAAGACCGCGACCTGCGGGGATGGATTCGTGCACGCGGGGATCGAAGCCTGCGATGACGGGAACACGGACGACACGGACGGCTGCCTGCAAGGCTGCAACGTGGCGACGTGCGGCGACGGGTTCGTCCAGGTGGGCGTCGAGGAATGCGACGACATGAACCTGTCGAACACCGACGCGTGCGTCGCCTGCAAGAACGCGGTCTGCGGCGACGGACACGTGCGGGCCGGCGTGGAGGAGTGCGACGACGGCAACCTCCTCGGCGGCGACGGCTGTGGTCCCGGCTGCACGCTCGACAACCTCTTGCCGCAATGCATGAGCTACGGCGTCCTGGACGAGGCGGATCGGAACGTCAATTACAGCGGCAGCGTGGTTTGCGACAGCAACCTGATCGGCGAGGGCTGGTACCGATTCATGGGCGCCGCGGGCACCCAGATGCCGACGTTTCCGCCCCCGCATTATGCGTGCGGCACCGACGCGCCCGGCTGGGTGCAGGATCCCTACCCCGCCGCCCAGGGCCAGGTGGTGAACGCGACGGTTTGCTTCAACTGGATCAACGGGACGTGTGAATGGTCTTCCGCCATCCAGATCGCGCATTGCGGAAGTTATTACGTCTTCTACCTGCCGCTCACGCCGGTTTGCTCCCTCCGGTACTGCGGTACGAACTGAGCGCGTCCGATCCCGCGTTCGCTTGACGTTGCCGGAGTTCCGGTCGAACATGGATGGCATCTTTGCTGGATCTTGCCCGGGAGATGCCATGACCGCTTTTCGCCACGCTGGGATTTTCCTCGCCCTCACGCTCTTCGCCGCCTGCTCCTTCGTCAACGCGCCGGATCCCGTGAAAGGAGGGGGCGAGGGCGGCGAGGGCGGCGAGGGAGGCACGGGCGCCTCGGGCGGCGGGGTGCCGTCGCCCTGCGGAAACGGCGTGTATCAGACCGGCGAGGAATGCGACGACGGCAACGACGTCGAGACCGACGGCTGCCTCTCGACCTGCAAGAAGCCGAAATGCGGTGACGGGTTCGTCTGGGAGGGCGTCGAGGGCTGCGACGACGGCAACATGGTGAACGACGACGGCTGCACGAATACCTGCAAGCTGTCGACCTGCGGCGACAACACGATCCAGGAAGGTGAGGATTGCGATGACGGCAACGCGGACGACACCGACGTCTGCACGTCCGCCTGCAAGACCGCGACCTGCGGGGATGGATTCGTGCACGCGGGGTTCGAGGAGTGCGATGACGGGAACACGGACGACACGGACGGCTGCCTGCAAGGCTGCAAGCCCGCGACGTGCGGTGATGGGTTCGTCCAGGTGGGCGTCGAGGAATGCGACGACATGAACCTGTCGAACACCGACGCGTGCGTCGCGTGCAAGAACGCGGTCTGCGGCGACGGACACGTGCGGGCCGGCGTGGAGGAGTGCGACGACGGCAACCTCCTCGGCGGCGACGGCTGCGGGCCCGGATGCACGAAGGACAACCTCCTGCCGCAATGCATGAGCTACGGGACGCTGAGCGAGGCGGACCGGAACGTCAATTTCAACGACGGCGACCTCGGGGTCGAGATCTGCGACAACCAGGCGATCGGGGAGGGCTGGTACCGGTTCACGGGCGCCGCGGGCACCCAGATGCCCACCTCCCCGCCCCCTCATTATGCCTGCGGTACCGACGCGCCCGGCTGGGTGCAGGGCACGTACCCGCAGAGCCAAGGCGAAGTGGTGAACGCCACCGTGTGCTTCAACTGGCTCAACAGCACGTGTGAATGGTCTTCGGCCATCCAGATCGCGCATTGCGGCGGGTACTACGTCTTCTACCTCCCGCTGACCCCGCAGTGCTCGCTTCGTTATTGCGGGTCGAACTGAAATGAAAAAGGGGCCGGTCTCCCGGCCCCTCGCGCCTAGTCCTGGGCGTTGATTTCCTTTTCGAGCGTGTCGAGCTCGTTCTTGTAGTTCGTGGCCGAAATGTCCTTCTCGGCCTGGTCGTCGTAATCGGCCGCGGTCGGGATGTCCTTGTCGTCGAGGACCACCGGGGCCGGGGCGGCGGCGCCCGTCGTCCCGCCGGTCTGGGACTTCGGCTCCTCACAGGCGACGACGAGCGCCGAGAGCGCGAAAAGCGCTAGCACGATCGAGCGATTCATTTCTCACCTGCCTTCTCCGCGGGCTTCCCGTCCGCGCCCTTCGCGCCCGTCAGCTTCGCGTCGTAGTTCGCCATCCACTTCTCGTGGCGCGCATTCTCTTTGTCGAGGAGCTTCTGCACGCGCTCGGTCGCCTCGGTGTCCTTCGCCTCCTCGGCGAGGTCCTTCACGCGTTCGAGGCGCGCGAGGCGGCGCGCATGCCGCTCGAGCTCCTGCTTCATGGCCACGGCCATCGGCTGGCCCTTCAGCGCGGCCGAGACCTTCTTCTTGAGCGCGTCGCGGTCCTCCTTGGACTTCGCCTTGCGCGCTTCCTTCTTGGCCTTGCGCTTCTCGTCCCGGGCCTTCTGGTCCGCCTCGGACTCGGCCGGAGCCGCGGCCGCGTCAGCGCCCGCGTCCTTGTCGGCCTTGTCGTCCGGTTTGCCCTTGTCGTCGGGCTTGCCCTTCCCCTCGGGCCCCTTGCCCTCGGGCCCCTTGCCCGCCTGCGCCTTTTCCGGGCCCTTGCCCTTGTCCACGACCGGAGTCGGCCTCGGGTACGGCGCCACATCCGCGGACGCCATGCCCGTCACGCCGAGCAATCCGCCCAGCACGAGGGCCACGGCGCCCTTTTTCCACAATCCGCTCATCGTAGATCTCCCTTCGCGCGCCGCCCCCCAAAGGGAAACCACGGCGCTCGTCGATCCGTTCGAAGCGACGCGGACTTTATCCCGGGCGCGTCGACGAGGGCAAATACAATCACGTATTCGGGGAGCTACCGCCCACGCGTGCCACGAATCGACAAGGATCCGGGCGCCCCCTCGATCGCATATTGCTCTTCGAGGAGCTGCGCCGTGGCGTCGTCGATACGCACGGGCGGCTCGTTCACGTCGGCGCGCGGACGCTCGAGCGCGCGGGTTCCACGCTCGATCACGGACGCCGATAACCCCGCCCCGGACGGCAAAGCCCCGCCGGTCACGAGCGACAATCGAACACCGGTCACCTGTTTTACCAGGTCGAGCGCCGCGTCGGCCGCGCGCAGGAGGCCGTCGGCGCACTCGCCGTCGAAGATGGCGGCCACGCCACGACCGAGCAATGGAATGACCACCCCGCCCTGCTGTTCGGCGATGCGCTGGAACAGGGCTCGCGTCCGGCCCACATTGCTCGAAAGAGGCAATCGGCCGAAGATGACGCCCACGAGGTGATCGTCGCTCGGGACGAGGGCCTTCGGAAGCACGATATCCTGCGGGGGCGCCGCGCCTTCGAGGACCACGCGTCGGGCGGCCGCGATCGCGTCGGCCATCTCGCGGGCCGAGGAGAATCGTGCTTCGGGGTCGCGCGCGAGCGCCCGCGTGACGAGGGCGTCGAGCACCGGCGGCGCCTCGGGCCAGGCGTTCGACAAACGCGGCGGCGCCTGGAGGACGATCTTGGCGAGGACGGAGAAGGCATCGTCCCCCGCAAAAGGTCTTTTCCCGGAGAGGAGCTCGAAGAGCAGGACGCCGAGGGAAAAGAGGTCCGAGCGAGGGCCGATCTCGGTGTCGCCCCGGGCCTGCTCGGGGGACATGTAAAACGGCGTGCCGAGCGCGACCCCGTCGACGCTCTCGGAGGCGCTGTCGTGCGCGACGCCGAGGTCGAGAAGTTTGACCACAAAGGGCCCGCCATCGGGCGGCTCGGCGAGGAAGAGGTTGCCCGGCTTGACGTCGCGATGGACGATGCCCGCCTCGTGCAGCGCGAAGAGCCCGAGCGCCGCCTGGCGCGTGATCGTGAGGGCCTCGGCCGTGCCGATCTGCGCGCCCGAGGTGCGGATGCGGTGCGCGAGGTCTTCGCCTTCGAGCCATTCGAGCACGAGGTAGGGGCGGTCGTCCGCGTCGATGCCGGAGGCGACGTAACCGACGACGTGCTCGCTCGAGATCCGCGCCGAGAGCCGCGCCTCGCGCTCGAATCGATCCCGCGTGAGCGGATCGACGGAGAGGTGCTCGTGCAGGCGCTTGATCGCCACGGGAACGCGGCGTTCCTGGTCGAAGCCTCGAATGACCTCCGCCGTCGCGCCGATACCGACGCGCTCGGCGAGCGTGAATCGATCCGCGCTCCCCATCACCCGCGCCCCGCCCTCACCGAACCCCCCCGCTCCTCGCCCTCAGTGCCAGGCCGACGCGGTCCGGACCGCCTGGCCCGTCCGGTCGTGCTCGGCCAGAAGCTCCGTCGAGCGCGCGCGGCAGCCGCTGCACGAGGGGAACGTCGAGCCGTGCAGGCAACGCAGCATCACCGCCTCGCCCGTCTGCATCTCCTCGGGCTCGAGGTGGCGGCCGCACGCAATGCAATGGATGTGATGCACGTGCGCCGGAGCAGCCGCGGGGCGCGGGGGCGCGAGGGCCTTGCGCTCGCGCTTCGTCAATCGCTTCTCTCGCTTCATCGCTCGTGGGTCATACGAGGTTCGGCGCACGCGGGCAAGTGCTTGTTTTCGTGCGCAAGATCTCGTGCACTACGGCGCACCCGTGGGCCCGTGGCTGCTCCACTCCTCGTGGAGCGAGCCGAACGTGCGCCGCATGCCGCTCGCGGGCCCGCGCTCCTCGTCCTCCTCGCGCGTCTCCTTCCGCCCGCGCGCGGACTTGCCCCCGAGCGCCTTGGCTCCGCCTCGGTCGATCGAGACGACGACCGCGCCGCGCCGCGCCCGCGACTTGCGTCGCCCCGAGCGACGCGGCGTCCGGAGGCGCCGCATGCCGGCCAGGAAGCCGAGGTAGACGCCGAGGAACGTCGCGCCGGCCCACGCCGCGAGCGCCCCGAACGCAAACCCCGCGGTCTTCACGCCCGTTTCACCGCGCGCCCAATTCGCCATGGTTTCCATGGATCCACGGAGCCCCGCGACGTCCTCCATCGGGCCGCGCAGCGTCGCGACCTTGCTCATCGGCTCGTCGAGCCGCGCGACCTTGCCCATCACGTCGTCGAGCGCCGCGACGTCTTTCATCGGCTCACGCAGCAAAGCCACGTCCTCCATGGGCTTTTCCAGCCGCGCGAGGCCCTTTTCCATGGTGCTCATCTGCGCTTCGAGGCGCGCCATGCCGGCGCCGAGTCGGTCCATCACCGGGCCGAGGGACGCGAGATCCTTCATCGGCGCTTCGAGCCCCGAGAGTCGCTCCATGGGCGCGCCGAGCTCGTCGAGCTCTCCGGCCATTCGCTCCATGTTCGAATTCGACCGCTCGAGGACGCCGGCGGTCTCGTTCATGGTTTTCGTGGTTTCCTGGATGGCGCGCGTGTTCGTGCCGATCGTCGACGCCATGCCGCAACCCGCGATCGCGGGCGCAAGCAGGGTGATCAGGACGAGGAGCGTCTTCCTTCCCGACGGGCTCATGCATGGAAGCATCGAATGGGAGACGCTCCGCGTCAACGCATTCGCGCACTGCGCAAGGACAGGAAATGTCCTATGTTCGGGACGCGGGGGTTCGGGGGCAGAGCTCGGCTTGGCCGAGCGGAGCCCCTGACGTTGGAAAAGCGATTCGAGGGGAGAGAGGCCGGTGCCCGGTTTCCTTTTGTGCTCAGCCTTCCAGGCTCGCGAGCAGGAACCAGGTGTGCTTGTCGAACGTCGTGATGATGTTCGTGAGCAGGTCGGACGTGTCGGCGTCGCGATTCTCGTCGGAGATCGCGCGCGAGGCGTGCAGGCCCTGGATGTAAACGCCGAAGCGGTCGGCGAGGAGGCGGACATGCTCGAGGCCGCGCGTGGTCTCCTGCGGATACTCGGGCAGCCGCGAGGAGGCCGCGACGTGGCGCGCCGTGCCCGTCGCGAGGCCCCCGAGCGTGACGGCGCGCTCGGCGATCTCGTCGTTGAACGCCGCGAGCTCGGTGGCGAACGTTTCGAAGAGCGGATGCAGCGCGGCGAAATGCGGGCCCTTGATGTTCCAGTGCGCGACCTTGATCTGGCTGTGCAGGTCGAGGCCGTCGGCGAGGCGCTCGTTCAGGGTCTTGACGATGGCCGCGCGGGAGGATTCGGGCAGATGGCTCGAGGTGGAGTACATGAGAAGCTCCTATCGGAATGGGTGATAGTTCGTCCTTCGGGAACACGGCGCCTCGCCGCGCAGGGGGGCGAGCGCGGCGAGGCGCCGTGTCCGAGGGTTTGGGAGGTTAAACCGCCCCGGCCGTGATCTCCAGCGCGACCGTCGCCGCCTGGATCGTCGCGGCGATTCGCACCGCGTCGTGCACCTGATCCTCGCCGAGCCCGGCGGCGAGGACGGCGTGCTCGTGCGACTTCACGCACGCCTCGCAGCCGTTCATGGCGCTCACGGCGAGGCTCATGAGCTCGAAATCGACCTTCGAGGTCTTCGGCTGGGCGATGCGGTTCATCCGGAGCTTCGGCGAGCGCTGCGAATACGTCTCCTTTCCGATCATGTGCCGGAACCGGTAATACACGTTGTTCATCGCCATCAGGGTCGCCGCTGCATAGGCGTCGTCGATGAGGGCGTCGGCGTTCTCGAGCTCCGCCCGCGCCTGCTCGAGGAGCGCCTCGCGGAGCGGCAAGCAACGCGCGTTCGCCGCCGCCGCGATGGCGATCCCGAGCCGCTGCGCCCGGCTGAGCGAGGAGTCGCCCTCCAGCACGCTCTGCAGGTTCAGCTTCGTGTCCCGCGCGGCGTCGGGAAGCTTCGCGCGGATGGCCTCGAGCGCGCTCATGACGTCAGGACGCCTCCAGCGTCGGCTGGCCCTTCACCCAGTTGCAGGGGCAAAGCTCGTCGGTCTGCAGCGCGTCGAGGACACGGAGCACCTCGTCGACGCTGCGGCCGACGGAGAGGTCGTTCACGCCGACGTGCCGGATGATGCCCTGCGGGTCGACGATGAACGTCGCGCGGAGCGCCACGCCCGCCTCGGGGTGCAGGATGCCGAGGGACTGCGAGAGCTCGCGCTTCGTGTCGGCGACCATCGGGAACGGCAGGTCCTTCAGGTCCGGGTGCTGCTTGCGCCAGGCGAGGTGCACGTATTCCGTGTCGGTGCTGACGCCGAGGACCTCGCAATCGCGATCCTTGAAGTCCCGATAGCGCTTGCCGAAGCCGGCGATTTCGGTCGGGCAGACGAACGTGAAGTCCATCGGCCAGAAGAACATCACGAGCCACTTGCCCTGGAAGTTCTCGCTCTTGATGTCGTGGAACTCCTTGCCCTGCTCGAGGCTCACGACGCCCTTCAGGTTGAACGCGGGGATCTTCTGGGAAACCGTCAGCATGTCTTCCTCCTGGGAACTCTCTCGACTTCAGAATCCGTTTTGTACTGTGTCCAGCTCTGGACCTCGTCTAAACGCTTGGCGCAAGAAAGCGGCCACGCCTCGGACGCGCGAACGCGTCAGGTGGAGCGGGCCTTCTTGAGCTTGCCGCGCAAGACGACCTGGTATTCGTGCACGTCGAAGCCTTCGAGCGCGTCCACGTTCGAGACGGCGAGCGCGCTCCACGGGACGTCGTGAATGGCGCCCGTCTCCTCGTCGATGAAATGATGGTGCGGCGCGAGGTTCGGATCGAACACCACCTTGCCCTCCGCGAGGACGTGCGCCCGAAGCAGGCCCTTGTCCACGAAGAGGTTCAAGGTGTTGTAGACCGTCGCCCGCGACACCATCGGCAGCGCCCGCTTGACCTTCGCAAAGACCTGGTCGGCCGACGGGTGTTCATCGGTACGCAGGACGTACTGCGCAATGGCCAGGCGCTGCGCCGAGGGCAGCACACCGTGCCGTTCGAGGAGCTCCGCCTCGGAAAGCACGCTGCTCGCCGTCGTCGGCTTGGTCGGCTTCACGTGGGTTAGACTGTGTCTAAACCGAGACCCTGTCAAGAACGGCGAACGAATTTCTCGCCAGGGCTCGGTCCGGGGCGGCCGCATGAGAAGGGATGACGCGCGCAGGCAGGCCGAGCGCGCGCGGAAGGCAGCGGGCGTGGACGAGCGCCCGCCCGCCCGTCCGGACGAACCCTTTCGGCACGGCGCATGCGATCACGAACCGGCGTGCCTGGCCGATCTCACACGCCGCTGCGCCCTCTCGCGCAGCGCCCAGGCTCGGCCAACCAAAGGCGAGGGGAACAACCATGGACAATCTCGGCAATACGACGGGCACCCGGCCGCCCGAGTTCGACCGGCAAGAGCGCGAGCGTTCGATGCAGGTCGTGACGGCCGGCTCGCTCGTGGAGGCCCTCGGCGGCGTCGCCGCCGTCGTGCTCTCGGTCCTCGGTCTGGCAGGGATCGCTCGGCAAACGATGATCGCCGTCGCCATCATCGCGATCGGCGCCGCGCTCCTGTTCGCAGGCGGCGCGCTGGCCTCGCGGTACACGCAGTTCGCCTCGCGCGTGAGCGGGCAACGCGTGGACGAGGTGGAGTTCGGCGGAGGCGTGGGCGTGGAGTTCCTCGTGGGCGCCGCAGGCGTCGTGATGGGCGTCCTCATCCTGCTCGGCATCGAGCCGCTGACGCTGTCGGCCGTGTCCGTCGTGGCCTTCGGCGGCGGGCTCTTGCTCTCGACCGGCGCGACGAGCGCCGTGAACCAGCTCGGCGAGGCGTTCCCCTACGACCGGCGCGTGCGCATGGCGCGTGACGCAGTGCAAGGCGCAGCCGGCGTGCAGGCGCTCGTGGGCATCGGCGCCGCGATCCTCGGCATCCTCGCGCTGCTCGGCATCCAGCCGTACACGCTGCTGCTCGTGGCGCTGCTCGGGCTCGGCGGCGGCATCCTGATCGCAGCGTCGGCCGTGAGCGGGCGCATGCTGGTCGGTATGCGCGGCTTCCGCTGATCGGGGCGTCGCGAGGGCGCGCTCGTCCGTCGGGACAACCTTACCGCTGGGTCCGCGCGAGCGCCCAGGCGACCGCGCCCTTCAAGGTCGCCCGGGTGGCGATGCCCTGCATCGGATGGCCGAGGTCGACGAGCGTCCGCGCGACCGCCGCGCGAATGCCGGAGATGACGACCTCGGCCCCGAGCAAGCCCACGGCCGAGGCGGCGGCGACGAGCGCGGACGCGACGCTCGCCGAGGCCCCCCGTACCCCCGTGATGTCCAGGATCAAGACGCGCGCGCCGCTCGACGAGACGCCCGTGAGCGCCGCCGCGAGGATCTCGTCGGCGCGGCGCTCGTCGAGCACGCCGATGAGGGGCATCACGACGATCCCGTCCGCGATCGGGAGGATCGGCGCCGAGAGCTCGCGCAGGCGCTCCTCCTGCGCCGTCAGCATCGCGTCGTGGAGGGCCTCTTTCTCGCGCTCGGCGCGCTCGCGCTCGACGAGCTCGCGTTCGAGCTCCGCGGTACGCGCCCGGACCTCGTGCTCGAGGCGCTCGTTCGCGAGCCTCTGCGCCTCGTGCATGCGCTGGATGCTCGCCACGAGCAGCGCGTTCTCGACGGCGATCGCGGCCTGCGAGGAGAGGAAGGAGGCGACGGCGATGCGCGCGTCGTTGAAGACGTCGGCCGCGGCGCGGTTCTCCAGGTAGAGCACGCCCGAGAGGCGGCCACGGTGGGCCATGGCGAGGCAGAGGAGCGAACGCGGCCGCCTTTCGGCGAGGTACGGGTCCTTGGAGAACCGATCGAACCCGCGGGAGCCGCCGAGCACGACGGGCGCGCGGGTCGCCGCGACCTCGTCGACGAGCGCACGCGGAAGCTCCTCGCCGGCCGCGCGCGCGGCGTCGATGCCAACGAGCACGCGGTCGGGATCGATCGTCATGGCCGCCTCGACGTGCAGGCCCGAGCCCCGATCGAGCAGGAGCACGGCGCGCTGGGCGCCCGCGGTCTCCACGATGACGCGCATCACCCGATCGAGGAGCACATCGAGGACGATCTCCTCGGCGATGGCCCGGGTCGCGCGCATGACCGCGCCGAGGTCGAACTCGCCCGAGAGCCCCGGCAGGGGCGCAGCCGAGGGGCCGACGCTGCGGCGCGGCAGGAGAAAGCCGTACCGCTCGCGGAGCATGTCGACCTTGGTGATCGCGCCCCAGCGAAGGTAGGCCTGGTAGGCCTCGCCCATGTAGGCACGCGCGACCGTGTCGCGGCGGCGTTCGAGGTGGAAGCGCGCGGCGAGCTCGTTGGCGAGCGCCTCGTCCCGCGAGACGCCGCTCTCGGCGGCCGCGCGGATCGCCTTCTCGTAGAGCGAGAGCGCCGTGGCCTCGTCCCCCGCGGCGCGCGCGCGCTCGGCCGAGACGAGGAGCCATTTGCGCTCGTAGTTCTCGGGGCAACGCGCGGCGAGGGTCGAGAGCTCGGCGAGGATCGCGTCCACCCGCGCGAGGCGTGACGCGCGCGCCGACGGGAGCGCGGTGGTGTCGAGGAGGAGCGCGAGCCCGAGCCAGACGGGCAGGTCCGTCGCGAGGAACTCGCCCTCGACGTCGGCGAGGCCCTCGGCCGCCGCGAGCGCCTCGCGCGCCGCGCTCGCCGCGTCCTCGTGCAGGAGGAACAGCTCGGCCCGGCGCGCGTGCCCGTAGAAGCGCGCCCGCGCGCCGCCGGCGCCCTCGTCCGTGCCGAAGAAGGTCGCCTCGTCGAAGTCGTCGCCGTCGAGGCTCGCGGGGGCGCGGGTGCGCCCGAGCAGGCTGCGCACGGCCTGCAAGGTGACGCGCGCGGCCGGATCGGCCGCAGCCTCGGCGCCCGGGGCGCGGCGCGCGAGGGAGAGGCTGCGCTCGGCTTCGTCGCAGGCGCGGGCGAGGTCGTCGCCGAGCTCGAAGCGCGCGGCGAGCACCTCCGCCGCCGCGCGGCAAGCCGTGGGCACGTCGCCCACGGCCGCGGCCTGGCCCACGGCGCGGTGGAAATGGAAGAGCGCGAGGCGCCGAGGCCTGCGCGCATGCAGGATCGAGCCGGCGGCGAGGTGGACGCGGCAAGCGAGCGGCCCCTCGCCGAGGTCCTCCGCGAGCGCGAGCGCGACATCGCCGAACGCCTGGCCGGCCTCGGAGAGCTCGGGAAGGACGAACAACGCGGCGCCGTACGCCGCATAGCCGACGGCCGACGCCTCGGTGTTGCCGTGCGCCATGGACGCGCGCACCAGCGCGGCCGCGACGAGCCCCGTGGCCGAGCGGCTCACGGCGCCCGCCGGCGCGAGCAACTCGAGGAGGAGCGCCATCGTGGCCACGGCCTCCGGGCTCCGCGCGACGGGCAACGAAAGGAGCGACGTGGGCGCGCGGCCGGCGAGCTCGGCCTCGATCGCCTGCGCCTTCTGGCCGAGCGCCGCGCGCCGCTCGGCCTCGCTGTCCGGCACGACGAACGCGAGCTCGCCGAGGTCCCGCGCGCCCACGCGGAGCGCCTCGATCGGGTGACCGGCGGCCGCCTGCCGAGCGACCTCCAGCCGCTCGGCCTCGATCCGTTCGAGCTTCGACCGCGCCCCGCGGGCGAGCGCCGCGACGAGCGACTCGGCGGCTCCGCGCGGCTCGCGCGTGACGAGGCAGGCGCAGAGCTCGCGGGTCAGATCGAACCAGAGCGCGTGGGGCTCGTCCCCGGCGAGGGCCAGAAGCCCCGCCTCGAAGCATGCGATCGCCTCGGAGAGCGCGCCGATCGCCTGGAGCCTCCGGCCCGCGAGCAGATCCCGCTCGGCGAGGGCGCGTCGCTGCCCCGCGTCGCGCATCGACGCGAGCCCCCGGTTCTGCTGGCGGACCGCCGCCAGCATGTCGCGATCGCCGTGCTCCCCGCGGGACGAAAGGATCTCGCCGAGCCGGAGGTGCTCGTCCTGCCGCCGTGAATCGGGGATCCGCGCGTAGACGGCCTCGTGCACGCGCTCGTGGGAGAAGGCGTACGGCACCTCCCACCCCTCCCCCGGCGGCGGCGGCGTCGCGGAGCTGTGCGCGAAGCGATAATCGGACGAGAGCGGCAGGACGAGGCCCGCTTCGAGCGCGGGCCAGAGGTCCTGGGCGACGGCGGCCGGCTCTCGCTCGGCCACGCACGCGAGCGTGTCGAGGTCGAAGCTCGGGCCGAGGCATGCGGCGAGCTCCAGGATCCGCTGCGAGCGCGCCGGCAACGCGGCGATCCGCTCGCTGACGAGATCCCGCGCGCCCTCGGCGCCGAGGTGGTCGCGCACGAGCTCGACGTCCCAGCGGAAGGCGCCCGCGCCCGCGTCGAACCGCACGAACCCCTCGGCGTGAAGCGCGCGCAGGGCCTCACGCAAGAGGAAGGGGCTCCCGTGCGTCGCCGCCGCGAGCACGTCCGCGAGATCGGCGACACGATCCTCCGACGCTCCGAGCGCATCGCCGAGCAGCGCGCGCACATCCGAGGGCGCGAGCGGCCCGAGCGCGATCTCGGTCACGCAGACGCCCGTCTGCCGCAGCTCTTGCAGATCGAGGAGCCGCGCCTCGTCGGACGGCGCGCTCTCTTGCCGCGACAGCACCACGCAGAGCTGCTTCGCCGAAGGGTCCGCGCAGAGGACCCGCACCACGGAGATCGAGTCCGCGTCGGACGCGCCGATGTCGTCGAGGAACAGCACGAGCGGCCCTTGCCGACTCGCCGCGTCGAGCAGCGCGCGCACGAGCACCGCGAGCTTCCCGCTCGACGCCGCCGCCGACATCGGCGGATGCGCCTCCCGCTCGCCGAGCGCCCCTTCGAGCTCCGGGACGAGGGCGAACAGCGCCGCCGAGCCCGCGTCGACCGTCCGCGCGAGCTCCCGCAAGAACGCCCGCGCGTCCTCGGGCGGCCCGCCGAGGATCCGCCGCACGAGGTCCCGCAGCGCCGACGAGAGCAGCCCACACGGCGCGCGGCTCCCGACCGCGTCGGCCCTGCCCTCCGCGAAGATCCCCCCGCGCAGCGCCGCCGCGCTCTCGAGCTCACGCGCGAGCGTCGACTTGCCCACGCCGACCGGCCCCGACAGCACGATCACCCCGAGCCGCCCGGATGCGGCGCGCTCGAACGCCTGGGCCATCTGCTGCCGCTCCCGCTCCCGCCCGTAGAGCCTTTGCGGCAGCACGAGCTCCGCGCCGAGGTCGTGCTTGCCGAGCCGGAACGGCGCGATCTGCCCGTGCTCCTCCCACGCGGACGCGCACGCGGCGAGGTCCGCTTCGAGCCCCCGCGCGCGCTGGTAGCGGTCGTCGGCCGATTTCGCCAGCAGCTTGACGATGATGTCCGACACCACGCGTGGCAGCTCCGGCGCGAGCACGTGCGGCGGCACGGGCGCGCGCGCGATGTGGGCGTGCGCGAGCTCGAGCGGATCTTCCATCACGAAGGGCAGCGCGCCGGTCGCGAGCTCGTACAGCGTCACGCCGAGCGCATAGAGGTCCGCGCGATGGTCCACGACGCGGTTCATCCGGCCCGTTTGCTCCGGCGCCATGTACGCGAGCGTCCCTTCGATCGCCGAGGCCGCCGCGATGCGTGCGTCTTCCCGGGGCAGCCGCGAGGCGTGGCCGAATCCGACGAGCTCCACCTCCAGCGTCCCGTCGTCGACCAGGATATTCGCGGGGCAGATATCCTTGTGCACGAGCCCCACGAGGTGCACGCGGTCGAGCGCGCGCGCGATCGAGGCGCCGAGCCGGAGCACCGCGCCCACATTCTGCCGCCCGGCGCGCATCCGCTGGAGGAGCGGCCGTTTGCCCGCGTCCGAAAGCACGAGCGCCACGCCGTTGCGACACGGCGAAAGCCCGAGCGCCTCGGGCACGCTCGGCAGCGCGAGCCCTCGCATCACCAAGAATTCGTGCCGGATCCGCGCCACGTCCCGCGCGGCCGGGTAATCCTCGTTCAGCGCCTCCACGAGGACCGGCGCTCCATCGACGTCCCGGTACCCTCGATAAAGCGTCGTCACTTCCCCCTCGAGGACGACCTCCGTGAGCGTGTGCCCCTCCAGCCAGAACCGCATCGGCACAGCCATCCGTCCCCTCGCGCCTCGCGTCAACCGGGCTCGCATCGACGTTGGTCCGGAACGACCTATTTGTGGTCCGAAACACGAACCACGGTTTGCATTGCGGAGACAAGTTCTTGGCGTGCCGGCACGATGCGACCGGGTATGGTACCGCGTTGAACCTCGCCGCGTTCGCCGCTATGGCCCCTGCACCTCCGCGCACGCCGCCGTCCGAAGCGCCGCTCCCGCTCCTCGTATCGGCCGGGCTCCTCGTGGCGCTCATCGGCTCGGCGCTCGCGCACCGCTCGTTTTTCCTCGCGGCTTACCTCGCGATCGTCGCGCTCGTGCCCGCCGTCCCCCGCGAGCGCCTGCGCGCGCTCGGCGTCGCCCTCGCGTGGATCGGCGTCGCCGTTTGTGTCGTCGCGATCGTCCTCGTCCCGCTCGGCGCGCGCGTCTCGGCCGTATACCTCCCGGGCTGCGCCGTGCTCCTCGTCCGCGTCGCCGCCCTCCGCGCGGCGTCCACGCAGGCGTGGGCCACGCACAGGCTCGACTCTTCCGGCTAGCTGCTATTCTCCGCCACCATGGCCCGCTTCCACGAGACGCTCATGGGCGTCTACTTCGACGACCTCGACGCCTTCCAGATCCTGCACAACGCCCGGTATCTCCTCCTCTTCGAGCGCACGATCGGCTCCTTCTGGAAGCACCTCGGGTGGGGCGGCGTCCTCGACGCCCAGAAGAACCCCGACCAGTTCCACTTCGTCCGCGCCAACAACATCGAATATCTCCGCCCCGTCGTCGGCGTCCGCGACGTGCGCGTCCGGGTCTGGATCGAGAAACTCGGTCGTTCGAGTCTCACCTTCGGGTTCCGCGTCCTGCCCACCGACCAGGACGAGGACTTCGCCCGCGGCACCCGCACCGTCGTGCGCGTCGATCCCACGACGCACCGGCCCGTGCCCTGGACCGACGCCTTCCGCGCCACGCTCGAGCCCTACCGCGCCGACCTCAACGCCTGAGCGCCCAGGCGATCCCTGCTCGCAGCGTCGAGCGCGTGGTGAGGCCGCCGAAGCCCTCGCCGAGGTGCACGAGCGTCTGCGCCACCTCGCCGCGGATCCCCGTGATCACCACGCGCGCCCCGAGCAGCTCGGCCGCGCGCGCCGCCCGGACGAGCGCGCCCGCGACGTCGATGTCCATGTTCCGGACCCCCGTCACGTCGAGGATCGCCGTATGCGCCCCGTACCGGTTCACGCCGTCGAGCAGCGTATTCATGATCTCCTCGGCCCGCTCGGCGTCGATCGCGCCCACGAGCGGCAGCGCCACGACCCCCTCGGCGAGCGGCATCAGCGGCGTCGACAGCTCCCGCAGCGCGGCCTTTTGCGCCTCGATCACCTGATCGCGCAGCAGGGCTTGCTCCTCCTCGGCGCGCCTGCGCTGTGTGATGTCCGTGGAGATCACCGCGATCGCCATCGGATTCGCCTGCGCGTCGAGCACGGGGAACTTCAGCGCCAGGTACGAGAGCGGCCCGTCCGGCGACGGCAAGGTCTGCTCGTACTGCATGGCACGACCCGTCCGGAGCGCCTCCTCGTCCTGCCGGTGGAAAAACGTCGCGACGTCGCGTGGGAAAACGTCGTAATCGGTCAAACCCGCGATTTCGGCGCGTGATTTGCCGAGGTACGCCTCGACCTGCCGATTGACCAGCAAGAACCGCCCCTGCGTGTCCTTGATGAACACGTAGCTCGGCGTGTTGTCGAGCACCGCGAGCAGGAGCCGCTGGCTATCGCGCAGCGCGCGCTCCGTGGCCTGCTGATCGGTCACGTCCTCGACCTCCGACAGGACTTCCGTCGCCTGCCCCTCCGCGTCGCGCAGCACCGTGTGCGACCATTGCAACTGCATGGACCGACCGTCGCGCGTCATGTACTGGGCCCGCATCGTCGCCATCGAGCGCGACATCATCCGATCGGCCCATTGCCGCAGCTCCTCCGGCGTCCGCTCGTGGGTGCCCATCAGGTCCGTGACCCGCATCCCCAGCGCCTGCTCACGCGAATGGCCGAGCAGCCGCGCCGCCTCCTCGCTCCAGCGCGTCACGATCCCTTCGAGGTTCCAGCCGATCGTCGCCCGCCCGAACGACCCGATGAACGCCTCGTCGAAGCACGCCTCGGCGACCGGCGGTCTTCCCGCGACCTCTGCTTCGAGCTCCGCGACGCGCGCGCGGAGCACTCGGACCTCCGCTTCGAGCTCCGCGATCCGCGTCGCGCCGTCCGTCATCGACCCGTGTCTCCGCTGCGGCGGCTCTTCGTCCCGCCGCTCGCTTGCGCGCCGTCGAGCAGCTGCTCCAGCACCTCGTGCCAGCCGAGCTGATCCTTCGCCACGAGGTCGATCAATACCCCCACCGCGCCCCGCGTCGTCACGCGCCGCCGCGGCGCCTGCACGCACACCAGCGCGTGCAGCCGCGTGAGCACCTCCTCGTCCACCGGGCGCAGCCGCCCCGCCGCCGGCAAACGCCCCCCGCGCTCCCGTGCGACCACCCACTTCGCGATCTCGACGTCGTCGAGCCCCGTATCATCCCGCAGGATGTAAATATCCTCCAGCATCGAGCGGTACGTCGCCGCCCAATCGACGCACACCACACGCGTCTTCGGCAGCGCCAGCGTCAGCGCCTCGACCTCGTCGGTCCGGCCGAACGGCGTGTCCGTGAGATCGATCTCTTCGATGTGCTGCATCGATCGCAGCGCGGCCGGGATACTCGCGAGCGGATTTCCTTGCAGCCACAAGAACTTGAGGCGCGAGAGCCAGGAGAGCGCCTCGGGCAGCGCCGTGATCCCCGTGAGCGACAGATCGAGCTCCTCGAGCCCCTCCAGCGTGAAGATCACGTCCGGGGGTCTTCCGTCGCGCAGCCCCACGGGCGATCCTGCGAGGAGCAACGTCCGGAGCCTCGTGAGGCGCGCGAACGCATCCGGCAGGCTCTCGAGCCAGGTGTTTCGCAAGTCGAGCCGTCCGAGCGAACCGAACGCCGCGACCTCCTCGGGCAGCACGACGAGCGGGTTGTCGCCGAGCTCGAGCGCCTCCATCTCGTCCCACGCGTGCCCTGCGAGCGGCAGCGCGCCGATGCGGTTGCCCGACACGTCGAGCGCGCGCAGCCGCAGCCCCGGAAGCATGGGCGGCAGCTCCGTGAGCCGATTTCCCCGCAGCACGAGCGCCGCGAGCGCGCCGAGTTTACCGATCGACGCGGGCAGCCCCGAGAGCCGGTTGTCCCCGAGGTCGAGCTTCCGGAGCGCCGAGAGCGCGCCGAGATTCCCCGGCAGCGCCTCGAACCCGAGCCCCGACAGCCCGAGCTCCGCGAGGTTCGAGAGCGCGAGCACCGGCTCGGGGAACGCTTCGAGCGGGTTCTTCCCGAGCGCGAGCGCCCGGAGCGCCTTCCGGTCCGCGAGCCACCGCGGCACGGACTCGATGCGGTTCTGGGCGAGGTCGAGCGACGCGAGCGCCGGCAGATCCGCGATGAACGAGGGCACGTCCGGGAGCTTGTTCTGGCTGAGATCGAGGACGCGCAGCTTGTCGAGCCGCCCGAGCTTGCGGGGCAGGTCTTCGAGGGCGTTGCGCTCGAGCCGGAGCACCTCGAGCGACGTGAGCTCGCCGAGCCACGCCGGCACCTCGGCGAGGGCATTGCTCCCGAGATCGAGCTCGACGAGGTTCCGCAGCGCGCGGATCGCGGGCGGCGCCTGGCCGAGCACGAGGCCACGCAGATCGAGCTTGCCCGTTTTTTCAGCGGTCCCGAGGCGTTCGGCCAGCATTGCGAGCATGCTAGGAAGCCCTCGCTCTGCGCGTCAACCCTTGACGCCCGGGACCGTTCCTGAAATGCGTGTGTGAGGAGGCGGGCATGTTCACGGTGGTCGTCGAGGGGGCGAGGGGGAAAGAGACGCGCGACGCGTTCGACAAGCCGAGCATCCTGATCGGCCGCGGGCAGCAATGCGACGTCCTCATCGGATCGAACGGCATCTCGCGCAAGCATGCCCGGATCGAATGGCAGGGCGGCACGATCCGCATCGAGGATCTCGGCTCGACGAATGGCACGTTCGTCAATGCCGAACAGATCCAGAAGCCGCTCGACCTCGCGCCTGGCGACGTGATCGAGATCGGCGACGCGTCCCTGCGAATCGAGGCCGCGCCCGAGGTCTGGACCCAGCCGCGCACGGCGCCCTGGGGCAAGCCGCAAAAACGACGAAAGCAGCCCAAAAAGCCCGCCCCGAACGAAAACGGCGTGCTGCTCTCCGACGCGAAAGCCGGCGATTACCTCTCCGTGCGCGCCGTCCGCGCCGACGTCCACGTCGATCGCCTCCTCTCGCGGGCCCGCCTCGTCGTCACGTTCCACAACGATCTCGCCCGCACGCTGGAGGGCGACCTCGTCTTTCCGCTCCCGCCCATGGCCGCCCTGCGCGAGCTCGTCGTCAAGCTCGGCGGCCGCACGATCGAAGGCAAAATCCGCGCGCGGGGTCGGGCGCGCGCCGAGTACGAGCGCGCCGTGGAGGCCGGGAAATCGGCCGCGATCGGCGAATCCGAGGGCGAGGACCTCGCGCGATTGCGAATCGCGCCGATCGAGCCCGGCGAGGACGTCGAGGTCACGCTCACGGTCGATCAGATGCTCTTGCCGATCGCCGACGGCCACCGCCTCATCGTCCCGCTCACGTACATGCCGCGGTACGTGGAAGAAACGGCGACCGTCACGGAGACCGAGGCCGCGGCGCTCGCTCGTCCGCGGCCGACGACGCTCGCGGCGCGGGCCGGCGTGAACGTCACGATCGAGGATGGCCCGGAAGAATCCGCGAGCCTTCGCTGCACCTCGCACTCGACGCGCATCTCGCAGGCCGGCCCGCGCGCGCGGCTCATCGAGATCCACGACGCCCCGCTCGACCGCGACGTGCAGATCGAGCTCATCAACCGGCCGCGCGGTGAAAAACCCGCCGTGTGGATCCGCCATGATGCGACCGACGGCCCCGATCGAAATGGCCCCTCGACGGCGGTCGGTATCGTCCCGCCGGCGTTCGCGGACGAAGGCCCCGTCATTCCGCGCTCCGTCATCTTCCTCGTCGATCGCTCCGGCTCGATGGGCGGCGCGCCCATGCAATCGGCCATCCGCGCCGTACGCGGCGCCTTGCGCTCGCTCGGGCCCGAGGACCGCTTCAACGTCATCGCGTTCGACGACAAACTCGAAGCGCTCGCGGTCTCGCCCGTCCCCTTCGACGACGAGCACCTCCAGGCCGCGGACGATTTCATCGGCCGCATCACGGCGCGCGGCGGCACCCAGGCGTCCATGGCCATCCGCGCGGCGCTCTCGGCGCGGCTCGGCACCGACGTCGCGGTTGCCTGGACGAACCCCACGCCGCCCGACCAGACGTACCGGCTGCAGATCGTCGTCTTCATGACCGACGGCGACGTCGCGAATGCGGCGAACGTGCTCAAAACAGCCAAGGAAAAGCTCATCGACACGCGCCTGCACGTCCTCGGCATCGGCGACTCCGTCCAGCATTCGATGCTCGCCGAGCTCGCGCAGCTCGGCGGCGGCACGTACATGCCCGTCGCGACGAACGAGGACCTCGAGCGCGCGCTCGTGCGGCTCAAGAATGCGATCACCGCGCCCCTCTGGACCGGCATTCGGGTGCTCGTCGAGCGCGACGGCGAGCGCAAGAGCCCGAAGATGCTCGAACCTCCGAGCCCCATCGACCTCTTCGCCGCCGAGCCGGTCCTCTTCGCGTTCCGCGGCAAAATCGAGCCGGGCGATCGCCTCGTCCTCCTCGGACAACGCGCGGACGGCGAGGAAGAGCGCGTCGCCCTCGAGCTCACCGTGCCCGCGGACGCGCGCGCCGAGGGCGCGGCCACGCTCTGGGCGCTGCTCCGCAACAAGCGGCTCACGTATCGATTCGATCCGGACGACGACGACACGCTCGAAGGCCTCGGCACCACGTTTGGCCTGGTGAACCGCAAGGTCGCGCTCGTCGGCGTCGATCCGGACGATCGCAAGGTGACGATCGAAGGAAAGATCCCGGTCGCCCTGCCCATGCCTTCGAACGCCGCCGAGGAGGACGTCATGTTCCGCTCGAACTTCTACGCGCCCCCGCCGCCTGCCATGGCCGCGCCGCCGGGCGGTGGGTTTGTCCCGCCACCCGGGTTTGGCCCGCAGGCAAGTGGTTTTGGTCCGCCCCCTCCCCCCGCCATGGGCGCGCCGCCCGGCGGGTTTGTCCTGCCGCCGCCGGCTGCGCGGCCCGGCGCTCCGACGCCGCCGCCCAGGGCCCCCTCGCCGCAGCGGGCCCCGGCCCCCGCCGCTGAAATGGCCCGATCCGCGCCGCCCGCGGCCCCGCGCCTCTCGGACGATGACGCAGGCCTCCGCGCGCTCCTCCTCCATCAAAAGGCCGACGGCCTCTTCGACGCCGACCTCGGCGCCACGCTCGCCGCCGTCGCGGCCCTCGTCCGCCGCGGCCACACCGCCCGCGAGGGCCTCTTCCGCGCCGAGCTCCGCCGCACCACGGTCACCCTGCGCGGCAAACTCGCTGGATTGTCCTCCGAGGACAAACTCCTCGCCCTCCTCGCCCTCGCGCTCCTCACGATGCCCCACGGCGACCCTGCGCCGGGCGGCCTCCCGGCCCCGATCGCCGCGGCCCTCGCGGGCATCTCGCTCGCCGATCGACCCTCTGCCACGGGGAAGATCGGCGTCGCCCTCGGGCACTTGCCTTCGGGCTGGGCGGAAAAACCTCTCGCCGCCGAGGTGAAGCGGGTCTTCCTGTAAAACCGTTTGCCACGGAGCCCGAGCGTCCGGGACGACGTGAACCCTCCCGGAAAAATGGTAGGCTCGGGCTCATGCAAGCGGAGACCATCGTGGTGGGCGCCGGCTCGTCCGGCGCGGTAATCGCGGCCCGCGCGACCGAACGCGCGGATCGCGAGGTGCTGCTCGTCGAGGCCGGGCCCGACTATCCCCCGAGCGGGGAGCTCCCCTCGGATCTCGTGGACGGCACCCGCAACTCGATGACCGCCCACGACTGGGGTTTTTCCTATCTGCCCATGCCCGGGCACAAGCCCTTCATGTACCCGCGCGGCAAGGTCGTCGGCGGCTCCTCCGCGGTGAACACCTGCATCGCGCTCCGCGGCCAGCCCTACGATTACGACGAATGGGCGGCGCTCGGCCTGCCCGAGTGGAGCTTCGACGCGTGCCTGCCCGCGCTGAAACGCCTCGAAGACGATCAAGACGTCCAGAATCGCTGGCACGGCCGCGGCGGCCCCATTCCGATCCGTCGCCACCCGACCGAGGAGCTCTCGCCGTTCCAGGTCGCGTTCGTGGAAGCCTGCCGCGCCCTTGGTTTTCCGGCCTGCCCCGATCAAAACGACCCGGATCCGTTCGGCGTCGGCCCGCAGCCCATGAACAAGATCGGCGGCGTCCGCATGAGCGCCGCGCGTTGTTACCTGAGCGAGGACGTCCGCCGCCGGGAAAACCTGAAAGTCCGGCCGCGAACCAGCGTCCGCCGCGTCCTCTTCCACAATGGCAAGGTCACGGGCCTCGAGGTCGAGACCGACGGCAACATCGAAGTCCTCGCGACGAACCGGGTCATTCTCTCGGCCGGGGCGATTGCCACGCCGGGGATCCTCATTCGTTCGGGGATCGGCCCGCGCGCCTTGCTCGAACGGCTCGGCGTGGACGTCGTCTCCGACCTTCCGGCCGTGGGCGCGCGCCTCTTCGATCACCCGGGCTCCCTCGCGCTCTTCGTCCCGCGGACGTACGGATTCGCCAGCATCCGGCATCCGCTCATTCAAACGGTGCTGCGTTACACCTCCGAGGGCAGCCCCTTCCCGAGCGACATGCAGCTCCAGCCGTTCTCGTTCTTCGCCTGGCCCGGCAATCACATGCCGCTCGTCGGCATCTCCTGCTGCGTCGGCAAACCCCGCGGCCACGGCCGCATCACCTGGACGAGCGCCGATCCTTCCGCCAAACCGCTCATCGAGCTCGACACGGTCACCCACCCCGACGACCGCGCCTGCGCCGTCGAGGCCATGGAGCTCGCCGGCCACGTCGCGCGCACGAAACCCTTGCGCGACCTCGTCGTCCCTTTCTGGCCGAACGACCGCGTCCTCCGCGATCGAGCCGAAATCTCGCGCTGGATCGAATGGAGCTCCGGCTCCGGGTATCACCCTTCCGGCACCGTCCCGATGGGGCCGGAGGGCGATCCCGAGGCGGCCGTCGACGGACGCGGCCGCGTGCGTGGCGTCTCGGGCCTCGTCGTGGCGGACGCGAGCATCATGCCGACGATCGTCAGTACGAACACGAACGTCACGGCATTGATGATCGGCGAGCGATTCGGGGAGTGGCTGCGGGACGGGGGGCTTTGATCAGGGCCCGGGCGGGGGGAACTCGTCGTAGATGGTCGGGCTGCACCGACGCCAGTCCGCATTGCAGCCGGTGAAGCCGAGCGACTTGCAGTCGACCTTCTCGATCCGGCCGGCGTTGCAGACGACGAGCGAGTCTCCCTCGCAGGTCGGGTCGGTCCCGTCGTAGGGATCGCACTCGCCCGCGAGCCCGCAGAAGATCCTCTCGCCCGACGTTTGGCAGGTGAACCCCGTCACGAGCGTGCCGCAATCGACCGCCTGCTCGCCTCCGTTGATGCAGGCGCGCAGCTGCGGCCCGTCGCACGCGAGGCCCGTACGGTAGGCGATGCGGAGCGCGCCGCCCGACTCCGACTGGCACGTCGCGCCCGTCCCGACGCACCCGAAGGTGCCGGATTGCAGCTCCTTGCACGTGAGCCCGTGGTCGGCGCAGAGGGGGCCGTACGCCTCCACTTCGTCGTTGCATATCCGGGGGACGCCGTCCTGGCAGCCCTCCACGAACGTACCGTCGTCGCAGAACTGCCCGCCTGGCATGCTCTTGTCGATGCAGTCCCTCCTCTCCGGGGAGCACTCCAGGCCGACCGCGCTGCAATCGATGATGAATGCGAGCTTGGTGTCGCAGGTCTTGAGCACGTTCCCCGTGCAGGTGGTCTCGCAGGGGCCGCTGGCATCGACCTCGACCCCGAGGCACTCCTCGATCGCCTTGCAGCCGTTGTTCTTGCTCGCGAGGCATTTCGTGTAGTTGCGGATGTTGGGCGACCCGTCGCTGGACCCGCGCTCCGTGTAAAAATCGCGGAGCCAGTAATCCACGTTGCCGTCGGGGATGCAGCTTCCCACGAGGATCGCTGCTTTCAGAGCGTCGCCCGGATCTTTGGGCCCGGATGGATCCTTCGCGGTCCCGCCGCCGCCCGCTCCGCCGCCGCCCCCGCCCGCGCCGCCGGTGCCGCCCGCGCCGCCCGAACCAGGGGTATTGGTGGCCTCGGGTCCACACGCCAGGACAAACCCGGCGAGGACCGAGGCCAATACGACCGTCTTTCGATGGAGCATCGGCCTTTTCATCCGCTCAGTTCGCGCCGCCCGGATCGCAGGCGAAGAGCACGGCGACCTTGGCCGCGGCGTCGTTCTTCACCACCCCGCAGGTATCCGGGCAGAGGATGATCTTCTTCGCATCCTTGTCGATGTAGAACGACTCCGCCGTGCACGCCGCCGCGTCCGCGACCTGCTTGAATTGCTTGTTCGGCGACATGTCGCCCGGCGTGTAATCGACGACCACGCTGTTCAGATCGACCGTCGTGCCCATGGGCGGATCGGGGATCCCGAATTCGCACGAGACTTGCGCGCCGGCGACGACGCCCTCGGCGATCGCCTGGAACACCACGTCGTACGAGGTCGTGTCGCAGAGCGGGAAGCGGAGGCCGCCCGTGAGCACGCTGAGGGCCTGGTAGCCGGTGCCGGGGTTCGCCGCGGTCGGGCACTCGCCGGTCGTGATCGGATCGGCCGGCTCCCAGGGCTTCGTCGCCGGGTCGTTGTACGACATCGCGACGATGCTGTACCAGCGGTAATTGCGCGCCTCCTTCGTCCCGAAATTCTGGGGCGAAAGCGCGAGCAGGTCCGTGTCGAACTTCTCGGCGGCGGCGATGCCACCGTTCACCGTGTTCCCGTCGTTGTAGTTCACGTTGTTGTACGTGCAGCTCACGCGGTCGTCCGTGAGCTCGATGAACGTCTTGAACGAGTCCGGCCGCAGCCACTCCTGCCAGCCCGTGGGCGCGAAGCCGTTCGCGTCGGCGGTCGTGAACGTCTGGATCAGCCGGCACCACGAGTCCACGCTCGTGATCTCGCGATCGTAATGGTAGAAGCGCCCCGGGTTGTTGACGGGCAGGGACGGCGGAGGGTTGCAGCCGCCCGCGGGGATCCCCGAGAGCGGCGCCTCGATGCACACGCTCTGCGCGCTCGACGCGTTGCCGTGCTTCGCGAGGAGAATGACCCGGTAATCGAGCCCGCTCGTCTCGAGGATCTGCGCGAAGTTCTGGTTGATGTTCGTCTGAACGCCGATGATCTCGGCGGACATGCTGCCGGAGTTATCGATGACCACGATGATGTCGACCGGCTTCTTCACGAGCGTCGCCTCGGAGCTCTGGCTCACGCAGGCGCTGTCCTCGGTGAGCCCGCCGTCGCCGGGCCCGGCGTCGAAGAAGTTGATGTCGCCGCCGCCGTCGCCGCCATTACCACCCTGCCCATTGCCGCCGCCTCCCTGCGACGAGCCGGACGAGTTGCCGCCCGTGTTGGCCGAGGTCGAGTTCTCACCGCCGGAGCAGCCCACGGAAGTCGCCGCGCCGCCGAGAGAAAAAGCAGCGAACGCGTAAAGGAAGATGGTTCGTTTCGTGCGCATGTTATTCCTCCGAGCTCCAAGCATCGGGCAGCACGCCTCTGAATGCAAGGACTCGAAGCCCGCCGCCGCGCTCGAACGACCCCGCTCCGTGACACCCCCATGACGATCCCGCGACCCTGGCCGTCCACCCTGGCCGCGCGAAGCATCGTTCGCGGCCGGGGGTTACTGAACCGCCCCGAATTTGGTATGAGTTCGAGAGCGGCAGCGCGCTCGGAGGAGAACATGGGCAAGCGATGGTTCGGCAGGTTGGGCGGGTCCTCGGGGTACGTCGCGGCGGCGATCCTCGGGCCCCTCGTCGCGGGGTGCGGCGGCGCCACGCCGGCCCCTCCGCCCGATCCCGCGAGCGCGAAGGCGGACGCCGCCCCCGCCGCGAAGGCCACGAAAGCCGAAGCAACGAAGGCCCAGGCACCGAGCACCGCGCGTGTCCCGAGCCGCAGCATGCTCGACCTCCTGCGCCGCGCCGAGCTCTTGCCGAGCCCCGACGCGGCCAGCACGAAGAGCGCTCTCGCGTCGTTGCCCGAGGGCGGCAAGGGCGACGTGCGGGAAAACTATCGCGCGGTCGCGCCGGCCACCGTGATCATCCGGACGCCCACGGGCCTCGGCACCGGCGTGATCGTCGGCCCCACGGGCTGGATCCTCACGAACAACCACGTCGTCGACAGCGGCGAGCGCGAGGACTTCCGCATCAAGGTCTCGGTCGAGCTCGGCACGCTCGACAAATCGGGCGCCATGGAGCGCACGAACAAACCGATCACGGCCTGGGTGCACAAGGCCGATCCGATGCGCGACCTCGCCATCATCAAGCTCGAAGGCAACCACAAGGACCTGCCCTTCATCCGCCCGGCCGCGAAGGATCCGGCCCCCGGCGAGCCCGTCGCGAGCCTCGGCCACGCCGGCTCGGGCCTCGTCTGGGCGATCAAGGACGGCGAGGTCGCGGCCGTCGGCAAGCTCGCCACGCACCTCTCGCAGCTCGTCTCGCTCGAGTGCAGCGGCAGCGAATCCGCGGGCGACGACGCTTGCCCCAAGCGCAAGCAGGAGATGTTCGAGGGCCTCAAGAAGGTGCTCGAGCACGACAAACCCCTCATGGTCGTGCAATCCACCTGCCCGAACTGGCCGGGCGACAGCGGCGGCCCGCTCGTCAATCGGGGAAACGAGCTCGTCGGGCTGAACAGCTTCGGCTACGGCAACAGCGAGAACCGCGCGACCTTCCACGTGCACGTCTCCGAGATCCGCACGTTCCTCTCGGAGATCCCGGTCCAGCCTGCGGACGTCCTGCCCGACCCGTGGTTCGACGGCGGCGAGGAGGCGACGATCGAGGACGCGGATCTCGACGGCCGCTACGACGTCCTGCGCACCGAGGGCCGCGCGGCGATGGCGCGGTTTTACGACCTCGACCAGAGCACGATCGGCGAGGGCGCGGGCAAACCCGACGTCGGCGCGCTCTACGGCAAGCGCGGGTTCGACGCGGAGGTCATCTTCCTGGCCACCCGTGACGGTAGCTTCGCCTGGTACGACACCGACGACGACGGCCGTTACGACGTGGTTCTTCACGACGAACGCGGCTCGGGCCGCGTGACCCACGGCTACCGCATCGGCAAGAACGGCAAGCTCGGCAAGGACGACGCTCTCGGCTCGGGCGGCCCCATGATCCAGCCGGACCTCGTCGTGCAGAGCGCGGAGCGGAGTGCGCTCGCGCGGCTCGGGTCGATCACGCTCGGCGCGTCGATGGTCGAGTCGCGCGGCGGCGAGCTCGCGGAAAACCTCCCGAGCCCGCTGCTCGGCGGCGGCCGCGAGGTCGCGATCGAGGACATGGACGGCGACGGCCGCACGGACACGCTGGTCACGCGCTCGGTCTACAGCCATGGATTCGTGTTCGACGTCGATCAGGGCACGCTCGGCGAGGTGCACAAGAACGACGCAGCGCAGGCGCTCCTCGAGAAGCAGGCGGTGGACGCCGAGGCCACGATGATCGCGCAGGGCCCGCGGCTCTGGGTCTATTACGATCGAAACGACGACGGCAAATTCGATTTCCTCACGTACACGAGCCGCGTCGGCACGGGCGTCGCGCTCGAAGCGTATCGGCTCGGCGAGGACGGCCGGAAGGAGCCCGCGCCCGAGCACGTGGGCCGCAAGATGCTGCGCCCGCGCCTCCTCGAGAATGGCACGCTCGCGGCGAGGCTCGGCCGCGTGGCCGTGCGGGCCATTCCCTCGGCGACCTCGGCGATCGCCGACGACGGGCTCGACTCGTTCCCGGATCCGCTGCGGCACGGCGGCATTTATTTCAGCTTCGGCGACACCTCGCGATGGAGCACGGCGTTCGGCCCCAAGACGGGCTGGGACAAGGCGGTCATCGTCTCGGCGGGCATGACGTCGACCTCGCTCGTCGTCGACGTGAACAAGGACAGCCCCGCCCCGGGCAAACTCTCGGCGCAGGAGGTGATCACGGGCGGCAAATTCAAGCCCGAGTTCGCGTTCCTGCACCGCGACGGCGCCGAGTGGACCTATTACGACACGGACCAGGACGGCCGCTTCGACCTCGTCCTCTTCACCGGGGCGCCCTCGTCGGGTCTGGCCGAGCGCGCGTATCGCATCGACGCGAATGGCGCGGTGACGATGGATCCCTCGCTCGCGGGCGGCAAGATGGTCCGTCCTTCGGTCTTCACCAAGAAGCCGACCCAGGCGCAGTTCAAGAAGGTCGCCGGCGAGCTCTTCCAGGCCCGATCGCTCGAATAATCATCTTTCGAGGAGTTTTCCCATGAGCCCTCTCGCAGGACTCTCGCTCGTATGGGCCGCGGACGGTGTTCGCCCCGAGGGCGCGACGCTCTGGCTCGATCGAAAGGCCGCGCCGGGACACGATTCGCTCTCGCTGCTCGTCTTTCGCGGCGAGGCCCCTTTCGCGATCGAGGGGGCCGCGCTCGAAAACGCCACGATTGCCATTCGCTCCTTTCCGCACCTGGATGAAGCGTGGGCGCTCTATCTGCTCACGTGCAAGCGACGCGGCGAACCGCTCCCGGCCGCATGGGAAGCGATGTGCCGGTATGCGGGCGACGTGCGGCAGGGGCTCTGGCCCGACCGCGTGGAGCCCGAGCACGCCGTGCAGGCGGTCTACCTCGCGCTCGCGCAGCACCATTTGCTCGAAGACCCGCCGCGGCGGGAGGCCTTTCTCGACGACGCGCTCGCGTTTTGCGCGATCGTCGGGAAAAAGCTCGCCGCGGGCGCGCGCCTCTACGACGACGACCTCGTCGCGGGCGAGGCGCGCCTCGAACGGTTCGTCGCGCTGCTCGCGCAGGACCACAAGCTCTACGAAGAGGACCTCGGGCGGAGCCTCGGCTTCCTCGCCGAATTGCCTGGCGCCATGAGCGGCGGCGTCGCGCGGACGCTCCCGCTGCTCTGCATTCAGCGGCCGATCGCGACACAATTCAAGCTGTGGGCCCGAACGGACGCCCGCGCGCCGGGCGGTCGTGGATATCCGCTCCTGCTCGTCGAGCAGGACAAGAAGATGATCGTCTTGAGCGCCGATCCCGCGAGCCGCGCGAAGGTCGGGCTTTTGGCGAAGGCGCTCGGGGAGCGGGAAAACAAGGCGCGGGCGGCGCAAGGAAAAGAGGCGGCGCCGTGGTACGACGGCAAGGATCACGGCGGCACGCTCGCCGCGGCGCCGCGCGAGGGGACGGCGCTCGCGTTCGAGGAGGTCGTCGAGTGCCTCGAAAAGGAAATGCGGCTCCGGCCCATTCGAAAGGGCAGCGGACGCGGGCGGCTCGTCGCGGCGGGTGCGCTCGCGGCCGCCGCGCTCGCCGGGGCGTTCGGGGTCGGGTGGGTCCTACATAACCAGGACAAACCTGCGGCGATCGCGGACGCGCGGCCCGCGCCGAATTCGAACGACGAGACGACCGAGGCGAACGTCCCCGCGAAGGAAGGCCGTCCGCGGGGCAGCAAGGGAGATCCGCTGCCCGCGGCGGAGGTGATCAGCCTCATCGCGAAGAACGACGGACCACGCTCGATCGAGCCGTACGCGCTCGTCGCGGGCGTATGCGGCTACGAGGGCGAGCATGCGCTGCATTCGCCCTGCCGCGACGCGCGCGCGATGCGGGATCTCCTCATCACGAAATACGGCTACAAGCGCGAAAACATCCTTTACCTCGTCGACCAGCCCGCGCCGGGCGACAAGACGGACGGCGTTCCCACGGCCGAGGGCCTCAAGCTCGCGGTCGAAAAATTCCGCGCGCGGTTCGGCGACAAGGAGGACAGCTCGTTCCTCTTTTATTACTCGGGCCACGGCGGTTACATCAAAGGCGCGCGCCAGGATTACGGCGTCCTGCAGCCGGCGGAGTTCTTCGGCAAGCTCGCGACCCTGCCGAGCTCGCACAAAGGCTGGGACATGCAGGACCTCGTGAGCGACATCCGCAAAGGCGTGCCCTCGAAGCACGTGATGCTCCTGCTCGATTGCTGCTATAGCGGCTGGGCCGTGGGCGCGAAGGGCGACGACGAGCTCGAGACGCACCTCGGTTCTTTGTGGAAAGAGCGCGCGGAGGTCGTCCTGACGGCGGGCAGCAAGGGCCAGCGGGCGTGGGAGGACGACCCGGACGAGCGGGCGTGGGCCTGGGGCGGGCATTCGGCGATGACGGCATTCGTCCTGGAAGGGCTCGCCGTCTCGGCCGCGGGCACGGCGGCGGCCGACGCGAACCAGGATCACGTGGTGACCGACGAGGAGCTCGCGAAGTTCGTCAAGGAGCGCGTGCCCCGCTCGGTCGAGGACAAAAAAGAAGCCAAGCAGACGCCGACCCTCTTCCGCTTCGACGCGAACTTGCCGAAGAGCGGCCAATTCCTGTTCGTCCCGAAGCCCTGACGTGCACGCCCGAGAACCCGTGGTTAGGCTCCGCCGCATGGCCACAGCCGAACCGAAGGGTCGCATCGTCACGGACAGCCGCCGCATCGCGGAGATCGCCCGCAATGCGAGGCGTGTCGCCGTCCTCGGCATCAAGACCGAGCAGCAAGCAGGCCAGCCTGCGTACTACGTGCCCGCGTATCTCCAGGGCGCGGGCGTCGACATCGTCCCCGTCCCCGTCTATTACCCCGACGTCACGCGCATCCTCGGTCAACCCGTCTATCGGCGCCTCGCCGACGTGCCCGGCGAGATCGACATCCTCGACGTCTTCCGGCGCCCGAGCGACATTCCGCCGCACGTGGACGACATCCTCGCGAAACGCCCGAAGGTCGTCTGGTTCCAGTCGGGCATTCGCAACGACGAGGCCGCCGCACGCCTCGCCGACGCGGGGATCGAGGTCGTGCAGGATCGTTGCTTGATGGTCGAGCACCGACACGCGCGCTGAAACGAATCGTTATTTGGCGAGCTCGGCCTGGATGGCCTGGACGATGGGGTTCGTATCGAAGCTATCGTTCGGGTTTTGCGGATCGTCGCCGGGGTAGGTCGACGAGGTCCACTCCGCCACGAGCTTTCCGTCCTTCGAGATCAGGTACTTGTGGAAGTTCCACAAGGGCTCGATCGTGGGCGCGGGGCCGGGGTTCGGCTGCGCGAGGATCCATTGCCAGACGGGCTGCGGCACCTCCGGCCCGGCGCCGTCCGGATCCTTGACGTGATCGATCGCGAATTGCTTGAAGCTCAAATGATAGCTGTCGATGCACCCGCCGATCTGTTCGTCCGAACCTCCTTGATTGCCGAAATCGTTGCTCAAGAAGCCGAGCACGTGGAAAGCCTGACCGCTGAATTTTTCCTCCAAGACCTGGAGGCCCGCATATTGCGGCGTGTAGCCTCAAGCGGCAGCGGTGTTGACGATGAGCAGGACCTCGCCGCGGTACTTGCAGAGCGGAACCGGTTCGAGGTCGTTCACGTCGTAGGACTCGACCGAATGCTCGTACAAGCTGCCCGGCTCGGCGGGCGGGTCGCATACGAACGACATCGTGCCGCCGGCGCCGCCGGAGCCCACGCTCGCCGCCGAGCTCGCGACGGCGCCCACGCTCGACGAGGACGAGGCGACCGTCATCGTCCCCGCATTCCCGCCCGATCCCGGGCCCGCCACGCCTCCCGCGCCGCCTTCGCCGCCCGAGCTCTCTCCGCCGCCCGACGAGCAAGCGAATGCGCCGAGCGTGAGGGCGAGGGCGGCGCACCATCGCTTCCCATCCTCCAAGGTAACCATCGTCAACGCCTCTCCGCGGCCCGAGGCCGCTGCCGAAAGATTCGGCGAGTATACCAAAAAGATACCTCGGCTCCGAGAGCTTGTGCACAATGCGACGGCTCGATGCTAGCCGAGAACACGGTCTTCGCCGGACGTTACCGGATCGTACGTCGAATCGCGGCGGGCGGTATGGGCGAGGTCTACGAGGCGCAGCACCTCGAGACCGATCGGCCTTCGGCGCTCAAGGTGATGCTGCCGCACGTGGCCGAGAGCGCGGCGCTCCGCGAGAGGTTCCGGCTCGAAGCGCGCGCCGCGGCGCTCATCGAGAGCGCGCACGTCGTCGAGGTGCTCGACGCCGGCGTCGATGAAGCGACCGAGAGCCCGTTCCTCGTGATGGAGCTGCTCCGCGGCGAGGACCTCGGTCGCAGGAAGTCGCGGCTCGGGCGGCTGCCACCCGAAGAGGTCGCGACGTGGATCACGCAGACCGCGCGCGGGCTCGATGCGCTGCACGCCGCGTCGATCGTGCATCGGGACCTCAAGCCTTCGAACCTGTTCGTCGCGGAGCGCGCGGGCGAGGCGCCGCGCATCAAGCTGCTCGATCTCGGCGTGGTGAAGCGCGTCGCCGAGACGGCGGGCACGACCTCGGCCGTGGGGACGCCGTTCTACATGGCGCCCGAGCAGCTCCGGAACGGCAAGGTCGGTCCGAAGGTGGACGTGTATGCGCTCGGCATGGTGGCGTATTCGCTGCTCGTCGGGCGCGAGTACTGGGCCGACGAGGCGCGGGCGTCGGAGAACACGCTCTCGTTCGCGCTGACGACGCTCGACGGGCCGAAGGAGCCTGCCTCGGAACGCGCGGCGAAGTCCGGCGTCACGCTGCCCGCCGCGTTCGACGCGTGGTTCGCGCAGGCGACGGCGAAGGAGGCCGAGGATCGTTTCCCGAGCGCGGGCGCGGCCGCCGAGGCGCTCGCGCGCGCGCTCGACGTGAAGGCGGAGAGCGCGATGCAGGCGGCGCCGGAGCCGCCCGCGCGCGCGGCCTCGCGGGAGGCGGAGACGGTGCCCGAGGTCGCGCCCGCGCAGGAGCGGACGCGAACGCTCTCGCTCGGGGGCGAAGAGAAGATGGCCCTGCCAAACCCGCAGGTCGTCACGGTTCCGGAGGCCGCGGCGGTCTCGCAGGCGCCCGCGGAGGGGCCGAAGGCGCAGAAACGCGCGCTCGGGCGGAGGGTCGCGACGGCGGTCGGGATCGCCGTGCTCGCCTTGAATACCTGGATGCTCCTGCGACGAACGTCGGAGGCCCCCACGCCGCCGCCTTCGCCCGCGCCGCGCGCGATCGTCGAGGCGGTCCAGTGCGCGGCCGCGACGATCACGGGGCCGGGCGCGACGGAAAAACTCGCCGACGCGCTCGGAAAAGGCGCCTGCGCGCGCCTCGCGGTCGAGCTCGGCGTGGTTTGGAAGAACGAACCCGGCACGCAGCTCGACGTGAACGCGGAGATCGGCGAGGGGAGCACGACGGTCACGCTCTCGATCGCCGGAAAGAAGGCCGAAGGCAAAGGCGAGACGCCGATCGCCGCGACGAACGCCGCGATCCAGGCGCTCCTGCCGGCGCTCGGCCGGCCGGCTCCGTCGAAGGAGCACCTCGTTTGGTGGGGTGTATCGGACGCGGAGAGCGCGCGCCGGATCGAGCGCGTGGTGCGGCGGCGCGCCTTCGGCTTCGCGGAGTGGGACGGCGTCGAGACGGAGGCGCTCGTCCAGACAGACCCGGGCTCGGCCGTGGCGCACGCGCTCCTCGCGTGTGATCTTCGGCGCAAGGGAGAGTCGGCACGAGCCTCGGCGGCAAAGGAGACCGCACTCGGGCGGCTCGGGAGTTTATCCAAGGGTCGCGCGACCCTGCTCGAAGGTGTTTTGAGGACGTACGTTCATCCCGCCTCGGAGGCGGAGACCGAGCGTGGCGTGTCGCTCCTGATCCAGTCGTACGGCGAGCTCGCGGAGGACCCGGATTTCGCGGCGCTCTACACGTCGTGCGGGTGCATCGTGACGGATCAGACGCTGCCGATGGCCGACTGGCTGGCGAAACGCTGGCCCACGATGGCGCTGCCGATCCTGCGCTGCGCGTTCCCCGCGGTGGACGACGACGATCCGCGGTTTTCACGTTTCCTTGGCTGGATGGGCGCGGTGCTGCCGGAGATGCGGGGCCGGTGGACCGAACGACTGCTCGAAGCAGGCCGCATCGAGGAGGCGCGCGAGGCGGTCGAGATCCGTGGCGCGCTCGGCGTGGAGACGGCGACGCGCGCGGAGATCGCCCGGGATCGAGCGTACGTCGCGTTCGCCTCGCTCGACGGGCGGGCGGCGATCGCGACCGCGGAGGAGCTGCTCGGCGAACCCGATCCCGAGGCGAACCACGAAGGCGCCACGTTGCGCATCGGCGCGATGCTGCTCTCCGGCCGCGTGGACGACGCCCTCGCGGCGTGGAAGCTCGAAATCGGGCGGCAGAAGGCCCTCGGACGCGAACAACGAGCGGAGGCGCTCGCCAAGGACGAGCTCCGCATCCGTCGCTTGCTCGGGCGCGAGAAGGGAGACGCGCGCGCTGCGGAAGGCGAGTTCGAAGCAGCCCTCGCCCTGGAAAAGCGCGGTTCGAAGAAAGAAGCGGAGGACGCGTACCGGGACTGCCTCGTGCAGCCGTGGGACGCGCCGTTCGACGCGATCGCGGCGCGCGTCCGGCTCGCGGAGCTCTTCCGCGCGGCCGGAAAGACGGACGATGCGCGCGTGCTCGACGCCGCCGTGGACAAGGCCTGGGCCGGGGCGGATCCGGGCCTGCGCGACATCGTTCGCCGCATGAAGTAAAACGGCTCTCGCATGACGAGCAGCGACACGAAGACGCTCTCGCCGACGAGAGACGCGGGCGGCGATCGCGCGGCCATTCGCGCGCCGCTCCTCTTGCTCTGCCTCGAGAGCCACCGCCCGTTCGCCCCCGCCGCGCGCCTCTCGCTCGCGGGGCTCGACGAGGTCGCCCTCGGCCGCGGCTCCGCGCGATCGTTCGAACGCGTAACATCGCGGAAGCTCGCCGTGCGCGTCGACGACGCCTGGATGTCCACGAACCACGCGCGGATCGGAAAGGTCCTCGGCCGCTTCACGATCGAGGACAGCGGCTCGAAGAACGGGACACGCGTGAACGGCGAGCCCGTCACGCGCGCGGCGCTCGCCGATGGAGATCTGATCGAGCTCGGCCGCACGTTCTTCGTGTTCCGCGAGGGACTCGAGATCGCGCCCGAGGATCCGCCCGTCGTCGAGGTCGCATGGGACAAGGCGAAGGCGCCAGGCCTCGCGACGCTCTTGCCCTCGCTCAGCCGCGCGTACGAGACGCTCGCGGTGATCGCGCGGGCGACGCTCCCGATCCTCGTGACGGGCGAGACGGGCACGGGCAAGGAGGTGACGGCGCGCGCGATCCACGCGCTCTCGGGGCGGCCGGGGGCGTACGTCGCGGTGAACTGCGGCGCGCTGCCCGAGTCGCTCGTGGAGGCGGAGCTCTTCGGCCATCGGCGCGGCGCGTTCTCGGATGCGAAGGAGGATCGGCCGGGGCTCGTGCGCGCGGCCGATCGCGGCACCTTGTTCCTCGACGAGATCGGCGAGCTCCGGCCGCCCGCGCAGGCCGCCCTCCTCCGCGTGCTCGAAGAGCGCGAGGTGCGGCCGATCGGGGCGACTTCGCCGGTGAAGGTCGACGTGCGGTTCGTCTCGGCCACGAACCGCGGCCTCGAACGCATGGTGGAGGCGGGCACGTTCCGCGCGGACCTCTTCCATCGGCTCGCGGGCCATCGCATCGAGCTCTTGCCGCTGCGGGAGCGTCGCGAGGACCTCTGGCTCGTCGCGGCCTCGCTGATCGAGCGTCACGCGGGGGCCGAGGCCGTGCGCGCTCGGCTGCACCCGTCGGCGGCGCGCGCGATGTTCGAGCATGCGTTCCCGGGCAACGCGCGCGAGCTCGAGAAGGTGCTCGGCGCGGCGCTCGCGCTCGCGGGCGGGGGCGAGGTCACGCTCGACCACCTCCCGCCCTGGGCGCGCGACGAAGCACCCGCGGAGGAGTCCGCGGCGGCGAAGGACCACGAGGGCGAACCTTTGCGCGAGGAGCTCGTGCGGCTCTTCCGCGAGCACAAGGGTAACGTCTCGGCCGTGGCGCGCGCGATGGGCAAGGCGCGGATGCAGGTGCAGCGCTGGATGAAGCGGTACGGGATCGAGCCGGACGCGTTCAAGAAGTAGGGGTGCAACCGGTGCAACGGGTGCAACAGGGGGTGCAACCGGTGCAACCGCCACGGGCAGCCGGAAGCAGACGTGTTTCAGAGAGCCAGGCCACGAATTCCCGCGCCACGGGGCCCGTTTGGGCATGGCACGCCCGCTGCAATGGCTCCTCGACGAAGCCAACGACAACCCCGGCTGAAATCGAATGGAGGTTCCCATGACGACGCTCAAGCACTCGATCCTCTCGCTCACGATTGGTCTCTTCTCGGCGATGTTCATCGGCGGCTGCGCGGCCGAGGCGGCGGGAATCGACGAGAACACGACGGCGGAGGCGGTCTCCGAGTCGGGCAACGCCAAGAAGGGCGATTATGGTTATGAAATGAAAGACCTCCGCCTCGTCTCGGGCGAGGCCGTGCCCGCGGCGGACGCGGTGACGGCGGATGGGCGCGTCGCTCCGGAGGAGATCCTGCGCCAGGCGAACGCGAAGATCCCGGCGCTCCGGGCCTGTTATGCGGAGGCGCTGAAGAAGGATCCGGGCCTCGGCGGCAAGGTGATCGTCCGGATGCACGTGGAGAAGGACGGCACGGTGAGCTCGTCGCGCGTGAGCGGCGGCTCGATCGGCGACGCGGCGCTCGGGAGCTGCCTCGCGAAGGAGCTCGGCTCGATGACGCTGCCGGCCGCGACGAAGGGCGCGCTCGAGGTGTTCTATCCGATCGAGCTCGACCCGGCGGATCTCGCGCCGAGCGCGCCCGCCGGCGCCTGATGCCCGAACGCTCGACATCGGGGCGCGTGCCGCTACCCTGCGCGGCATGCGCCCTCGATTTTCAGCTTGCCTCACTCTGCTTACCCTCACGAGCCTCCCGGTCGCCGCGGCCGCGGCGCCGATCTTCGTCGAAAGGACGGAAAACCTCGGCTCCCCGCAGCCCTGCGCCGCCTCGAACGAGGGTTGCTATTCCCATTACGTGCTCCTCGTCGACCTCGACGGCGACAATGACCTCGACGCCGTGTTCGCGAATGGCGGCGGGTATTACACGCCGTCCACGACTGCGCCGCTCGCGGCGTACCTCAATGACGGCACGGGCAAATTCCAGGAGGTCGGCGGGACCTCGTTCGGGGGTTTTTCCGGGCGCGTGCGGCAAATCGCGGCCGCCGACGTGGACGGCGACGGGGACGTCGACCTTTACGCGCCGGATTCGTACGGCATGCAGCCCGACGCGCTCTTCGTGAACAACGGCCAGACGCCGCCCCTGTTCACGAACGAAGGGGCCGCGCGGATCGGCACGTCGTCGCGCTCGGCGGGCGCGCGGTTCGGCGACCTCGACGGCGACGGGGATCTCGACCTCGTCTCGACGGATTGGGGGTCTGATCCGCCAGACTCGGCCGGCACCGCGCGGATCTACCTCAATGACGGGGCCGGGGTTTTTCAGGAAAAGGCCGAGGCCGTGCCGCAAGGGACGCAGGCGATCGGCACGGGTCCGATCGACGCGGACCTCGTCGACGTGGACGGCGATTTCGATCTCGACCTGCTCCTCGCGAGCCGCAAGGGTGAATCGCTCTTGTTCCGGAACGACGGCACGGGCACGTTCGTCGACGCGAACGGCGACCTGCCGGATCAGCCGGGCCCGTACGTGTACGGCCCGGACGCGTGTGACATCGACGGCGACGGCGACCTCGATCTGTGGCTCGACAACGGCGCGGCGAACCTGCACGAGCAGCTCCTCGTGAACGACGGGAAAGGCGTCTTCACGGACGAAACGGCGGCGCGGGTCGTGGGAAACATCGGCGCCGACGACAACGAGGTGCAATGCGCGGACATCGACGGGGACGGCGATTTCGACGCGGTGATCGCGTCGCTTTCAGGGAACGAGCGGGTCCTCGTGAACGACGGCACGGGCCATTTCACGCTGCTCGCCGGCTCGTTCCCCACGGAGAATGACGCCACCCTCGGGCTCGATCTCGGTGACGTGAACGGCGACGGGATCCTCGACGTCATCACGGCGCAGGGCGAGTTCGGGGACTTCCTCAATCGGCTTTATTTCGGCGTGTCGCCGCAGCCGATCGACACGCAGCCGCCGGTGATCCGCGCCGTCGAGGCGCTGCCGAGCGGAATGCCCGGCGGCGAGCGGGTCGTGCGGTTCGCGGTGAGCGACGTTTCGACGACGGACGCGGGGCCGCGGCTCACGAAGGCGTTCGTCGAGCTGGAGGACGCGGGCGGCGTGGCGGTCGCGCAATTCATCGGGGGTGATCTTTTCCGCGCGACGTTCGTGGCGCCGGGAGACGCGACGGTCGTGTATCGCGCGTGTGCCGAGGATCGGAAGGGAAACAAGGCGTGCAGCGCGTCGCAGAGCTTCACGACCGGAAACGGGAGCGGCAGCGGCGGCGCAGGCGGCGCAGGCGGTAGCGGCAGCGCGGGCGGAAATGGCGGCGCGGGCGGCAGCGGCGGCGGGAACGGTGGAATGGGCGGTGCTGGCGGCACGGGCGGCACGGGTGGCCCCGACAAACCCGACCTCGTCGTCGACGATGAGGGGGGATGCGGGTGCCGGATCCCCGGATCCCGAGGGTCCGAGGGCGGCGCGCTCGGTCTCGCCGCGCTCGTTTTCGGCTGGCTCCTCCGGCGTGGAATCTCCCGTGACCACCGCGCGGTGTCACGCCAAAAACGTTGAAATCGAGCGGCGGGTCGCGCGCGTGGCGCTCTTCTGGTACGCTCGGACCATGAAGAACTTGCTCCTGTCCTCGATCCGCCCGCTCTTCCTGCTCGGCTTCCTCACCGCGGCCCTGCCCGCGTGTCGCACCGACGCCGAGGCCGTCTGCGACCTCAAGTGCGAATGCGAGGGCTGCAGCGTCTCGCAGCTCGACGACTGCTACCGTCACATCGACAACGAAGGAATCGAGGCCGACCGCCGCGGCTGCGTCGATTACTGGGACGAGCTCCAGGCCTGCGAGTACGACACCGGCCGCTGCGGCGGCGCGGATTGGTCGACGAGCTGCAAGAACGAAAAGGAGCGCTGGGACAACTGCAGGAAGTGACGCGCGCACGCCCGCTTCCTCGCATGGCCCTGGCCGCTCCCTGTACGCGGAAAGAAAGCGTGGGCGCAAGCGGGTTGCTGGGGCGCCTCGTCGTCTCCATGCCCCCCTCGGAATGCCCGAGGTCAACCCGAAACCACGCGCGTGGAGCTGGCTTTTCTATGCGTTCCTGATCCTCGCGGCGCTCGCGTTTTCGGGCGTCTTCGGGCCCACGGGCGCGCGCACCGTGCCCTACGACGAGGCCGTGCGGCTCGTCCAGGAAGGGCGCGTCGAGTCCGCCTCCGTCACGGCCGATGACGTCGTCCTCCGGCTGAAGGCGGAAGGCCCGCCCCCCGCGGAGACCACGAAAAAGCCGCCGAGCTTCCTGCCCGCGCCCTCCCCGAAAGGCGAGGAGGTGCGCACCGGCCGCATCCCCGGCATGGAGCGCGAGCCGCTCGTCGAAGCGCTGCTCACGAAGGACGTCGCCGTCGACGCGCGGCCCTCGCGCACGCCGTTCTGGGTCATGGCGCTCTGGTGGATCATCCCGCTCGTCGTCATCAATCTCCTGTTCTTCGCGGCCTTCCGACGCGGGGCCGGCGGCGGCGTGGGCGGGCCGCTCGGGCTCACCCGCGCGAGGACGCGGCTTTACGACCGCGCGGCGCGCGAGCCGGTCCGTTTCTCCGACGTCGCCGGCGTGGACGAGGCCAAGGCCGAGCTCATGGAGGTCGTCGACTTCCTCAAGCACCCGGCGCGTTACCGGGCGCTCGGCGGGCGGATCCCGCGCGGGATCCTGCTCGTCGGGCCGCCGGGGACCGGAAAAACCCTGCTCGCCCGGGCCGTCGCCGGTGAGGCCGAGGTGCCGTTCTTCTCGCTCAACGCGAGCGAGTTCGTGGAGATGTTCGTCGGCCTCGGCGCCGCGCGTGTCCGCGACCTCTTCACCGAGGCCCGGAAAAACGCGCCGTGTATCGTGTTCATCGACGAGATCGACGCCGTCGGCCGGAGCCGCGGCGGGCTCGGCGCGCTCGCGACGCACGACGAGCGCGAGCAGACGCTGCAGCAACTGCTCGCCGAGCTCGATGGCTTCGATCCACGCGCGACCGTCATCCTGATGGCCGCGACGAACCGGCCCGAGGTGCTCGATCCCGCGCTGCTCCGGCCCGGTCGCTTCGATCGGCAGGTGATCGTCGATCGGCCCGATCTCGCCGGGCGCGAGGCGATCCTCGCGGTGCACGCGCGGCGCTTGCCGCTCGGGGGCGACGTGGACCTCGGCGCGGTCGCGCGGCGGACGCCGGGCATGGCCGGCGCGGATCTCGCGAACATCGTGAACGAGGCCGCGCTCGCGGCGGCGCGACGGGGCGGCACCGAGATCACGCACGCCGATTTCGAGGACGCGCTCGACCGCGTGCAGCTCGGTTTGCGCCGCCGCGGCATCATGATGACGCCGGGCGAGCGGCGTCGCGTCGCCGTCCACGAGGCGGGACACGCGCTCGTCGCGCTCGCCTTGCCCGAGGCCGATCCCGTGGAGCGGGTGTCGATCGTGGCGCGCGCGATCTCGCTCGGCGTGACCATCCAGGTCCCACGCGACGAGCGCCACGTGCTCACGGAGTCCGAGCTCGAGACACGCGTGATGGTGCTGCTCGGCGGCCGCGCGGCGGAGGAGCTCTGCCATGGCTCGCCGTCGACGGGCGCGCACGACGACCTCGGGCGGGCGACCGCGCTCATGCGGGAGATGATCACGCGCTTCGGGATGAGCCGGCGGCTCGGGCTGCCCGCGCTCGCGCGGAACGTGGGCTCGCCGCTGCTCGGCGTGACGCAAGAAGAGCGGCTCTGCAGTGACGAGACCGCGCGCGAGATCGACGAAGAGGTGCGCGACCGACTCGCCGAGCTCTTCGGTCGGGCCAGGGCCTTGCTCGAAGCCCGGCGCGCGGGCCTTCAGGCCGCGGCGGAGGCGTTGGTCGCCCGCGAGACCTTGACCGGCGCCGAGCTCGCGCGCATCGCGGACGAGGCGGCCGCGCGCGAACGGGCGGGCGCGGCCTGACCGCGGAGGGCTGGGACGAGCCCTGCGATGCCGAGGGCGAGGAGCGGGTATCCCGAAAGGATGAAGGCCGAATCGCCGACGAGGAAACCACAAACGAGCATCATCAGCACGATGCACATGCCGACCTGCGCCTTGTCGCTGTAGGACAGGCGTGGATCGAGGACCGCGAGGCCGACGGCGACGACGCTCGCCCCGACGGAGCCGATGGAGCCGGCGATCATGACCCCGAGTCCGCCGCGGCCGATGATCACGGCGGCGAGCCCGAGGGCCGTGAAGACGCTCGCGAGGACGAGGTCCTTTCGGGACGAGCTCCGCGAGGCCTGCTCTTCTCCCACCGATTCCATGCGCTCCATGAACGTCCCCACGGTGCACCTCGCGTGCCCGGCCGGATCCATCGGTAAAACCCTCGACCGGATCCCCGCGCGCCTCGCGCAAATGGCGGAAAGCTCACGCTACGGAAGGCGCGTGGATTGCGTGCTACGCGCATGCTTTGCGTTTCGAATACGGTTAGAGGGCTGTTACCGTTACGCAACGAAAGGCGTTCGAGGGAGCTTGCAATGTCGATGCCCGATCATGTCGCGAAGAACCAGGAGTACTGGAACCGAATCGCTGGTGAATACCAGCAGCAACACGCCGAGCAGCTCGGCATCAAGGAGCCGACCTGGGGCGTGTGGGGCATCCCCGAGCGCGACCTCCGGATCCTGGGCGATGTCGCGGGCAAGGACGTGCTCGAATTCGGCTGCGGCGCCGCGCAGTGGTCGGTGGCGCTCGCGCAGCGCGGGGCGCGCATGACGGGGCTCGATCTCTCCTCCGAGCAGCTCCGCCACGCGCGCGCGCTCGTCGAGCGGGAGGGTGTTTCCGTGACGCTCGTGCAAGGCAGCGCCGAGGCGGTGCCGCTGCCGGACGCGAGCTTCGACCTCGTGTTCTGCGATCACGGGGCGATGACGTTCGCCGACCCGCACAAGGCCGTCCCGGAAGCGGCGCGGCTCCTGCGCCCGGGCGGGATGTTCATCTTCAACATGGCGACGCCGCTGCTCTACCTCGTCGTCGACAAGGCCACGGATCTCGTGGTGCCCGCGCTCGTGAACGATTACTTCGACATGAAGCCGTGGGAGGATCTGGACGGCGCGACCTCGTTCCAGCTCCCGTACGGAGAGTGGATCCGGCTGTTCCGGCGCTCGGGATTCGTGGTCGAGGACCTCGTCGAGATCCGGCCGCCCGCGGACGCGAAGACGACCTACGAGGGATATGTGCCGCTCGAATGGGCACGAAAGTACCCGGCCGAGCACGTGTGGAAGGTGCGGCGCGAGCCTGCGCGATGAAGTGAAACGGCATCACGCCGACACTTCACCAGCCATTCGCGGTTTCGCACGGGGATCGTCGATGTTTTGACGGGGGAAAGCGCGGGATGACCGCTTTACAAGGGCTGTCTTCGCGTGCGATGGAGAAAGAAAGCCATGGAAGAACCCACGGGTCGACGCACCTTTTTGCTCGTCCGGGCGCGCTCCTGGGTGTGCGCGTTACCCGCGTCGTCGGTCGTCGAGACGATGCGCCCGCTTTCGATCGACCCCGTCGCGAACGCGCCGCGCTTCGTCGTGGGCCTCTCCGTGGTCCGCGGCGAGGTCGTTCCGGTCGTGTCGTTATCGTCCGTTCTCGGTGGCAGCGAGCGAGCGGAAGCGCGGCGCCTCGTGCTGGTGCGAGCGGGCGAGCGGCGGATGGGGTTGCTCGTGGAGGACGTGGTGGGCACCGAGGAGTTCGACGAGAAGCGCCTGGAAGCGCTGCCGCCGCTGCTCGGCGCGGCGCTGCCCGCGGAGGTCGAGCGCATGGGCTCGCTCGATGGGCAGGCGCTCGCGGTGCTGGACGCCGCGCGCCTGCTCCCGGCGGACGCGTTCGCCGCGCTCCCAGACGCCGCTTCCCTCTCCGCCGAATCACGATGAACGCCCCGCGTGACGCCAAGGGCATCGAGGACCTCATCGAGGCCCGCTTCGGCCTCGCGCCCTCGGCGTTTCAGCGCGACCGCATCGAGATGATCCTCGGCGAAAAGCCGATCAAGAGCGGCGGGCCGATTCCGCTCGAACGCCTGGTCGAGGCGGTGACGGTCGGCGAGACCTATTTCTTTCGCGAGCCCATGCAAATCGACGCGCTCGTGCGACGGGTGCTCCCCGAGCGCGCGCTCGTGGGGCCGCGGGGGCGGAAGCTGCGTATCCTCTCGGCGGGCTGCTCGTCCGGCGAGGAGCCGTATACGATGGCCATCGCGGCCGAGGTGACCACGCCGGAGCTCTCGCCGCTCCTGTCGATCACGGGGCTCGATTTGAACGGGGCCGCGATCGAGAAGGCGCGGCGGGCGCGTTATTCGCCCTGGGCCGTGCGCGGGGCCTCGCAGCAGATCCGCGAGCAGTTTTTCAGGAAAGACGGCGAGACGTTCGTGCTCGATCCGCGCATCCAGAGCCGCGTGACCTTCGAGGAGGGCAACCTGCTCGACGTGCTCGCGCGCGTGCCGGAGGCCACGTACGACGTCGTTTTTTGCCGCAATGTGCTCATTTATTTCTCGGAGCGCGCGCTCCACCGGGCGCTCGCGGCGTTTGTCCGGGCGCTCCTGCCGGGCGGGTATCTCTTCCTCGGCCACAGCGAGTCGCTCCGCGGGATCTCCGACGGCTTCGAGCTCGTGCACGAGCACGATGCATTTTATTACCGGTTGAAGAGCCCGAGCGCCTCGACGATCACGACGACGCCCGCGCTCTTGCCGCTCCCGCTCCCCGAGCCCCCGATGCGGGCGCCTTTGCCCACGCCGGAGGACGGCGCGTTCTCGTGGGCGGAGGAGATCCAGCGCTCGACGGAGCGGATCGCCCGGATCGCGGAGACGCGGGAGGCCGAGGATGCGGCGAGCGTGGCCGAGGCGCGGGCGGCGGAGACGCCTTCCGCGCTCGCGCGCGTGCTCGATCTGCTCGAAGCGGAGCGGCACGACGAGGCGCTCCTCGTGGTCTCGGCCGCGGGTCCGGGCGCGCCGCCGGAGCTCGAGCTTTGCCGGGCGGCCATTTACGGCGAAAAAGGGCGATTGCGGGACGCGGAGCGCGCGCTCGGCGCCTTGCTCGCGCGGGGGCAATGCGAGACGGGGGCACATTACCTGCTCGGGTTGCTCCGCGAGAACGAGCGCGACATCGAGCGGGCGGCGTGGCATTACCGCGAGGCGAAGCGGCGCGATCCGCGCTTCTCGCTGCCGCATTTGCGGCTCGGCATGGTGCTCCGGCGCGGGGGACACGGCGCAGAAGCGCGCGTGGAGCTCGAAAAGGCGCTCGAGCTGCTCGAGCACGAGGAGCGCGCGAGGATCGTGATGTTCGGCGGGGGGTTTCGCAGGGAGGTGTTGCTCGAGCTGTGCAAGGCCCAGCTCGGTGCGCTGGGTATCCCGAAGCGAGACCCGACACCCGTGTGATCGGATGGGAAAAGGGAGGCGGGCTTCGTGAGCAAATCATGGACGGTCGGGCAGCAAATCGCGGCGGGATTCTTGCTCCCGCTCCTCATCCTGATCGCGCTCGGTGCTTTTTCGTATCGGAGCACGCAGCGGCTCCTCGCGACCAGCGAGGCGGTCACGCACGCGCACGAAGAATTGACGGGTCTGTCGAGCTTCCTCGCGGCGCTCGACGAGACCGAGACGGGCAAACGCGGATTCGTGATCACGGGCCGCGAGGATTTCCTGCAGCCTTATCACACGGGTAGAAAAGGCGTCGGCATCGAGCTCCGGCAGCTCGAAGAGCTCTTCAGCGACGACTCGGACCAGAAAGACCGCGTCAAACAGCTCCGGCCGCTCGTGGAGGAGCGCATGCGCGAGATCGACGAGACGATCGAGGCGCGCAGGACGCAGGGGTTCGAGGCCGCGGAGAAGATCGTGGTCGAAGGCAATGGCCCGAAGGTGATGGATAAGATCCGGCGCGTCGTGGCCGAGATGAAGACTCACGAGCAGAAGCTCCTCACCGAGCGCAACACCGATGCGAAGCAGGCCGCCGCGTGGCTGAGCCAGATCCTGATCTTCGGCACGCTCGCGGCGGTGTTCATCGTGGCGGGCATCGCGGTGCTCCTGACCCGCGGCCTCGGAGCGCGGATCGGCGCGGCCGTGCAGCACATCCGGAGCGCGTCGGCGGAGCTCGAAGCGGCCGCGACCCAGCAGGTCCGGGGCTCGAAAGGCCAGGTCTCCGCGGCGACCGAGGTGAGCACGACGGTGCGCGAGCTCGTGACGACGTCGCGGCAAATCTCGGAGAGCGCGCAGCGGGTCACGCAGGTCGCGAGCGAGACGGCGCTGGCCGCGAGGGGCGGCAATCACACGGTCGAGGGCGCGCAGGAGGCAATCGAGACCGTACGGCGGCAGGTCGATCAAATCGTCGCGCACATGCTCGATCTGGGGCGGAAATCGCAGGAGATCGGCGGGATCCTCGACATCGTCTCGGAGCTCAGCGAACAGACGAACATCCTGGCGATCAACGCGACGATCGAGGCGGTCAGCGCGGGCGAGACGGGGCGGCGGTTCGGGGTCGTGGCGGGCGAGATCCGCAAGCTCGCGGATCGCGTGGGCGGCTCGGCGAAGGAGATCCGCCGGCTCATCGAGGAGATCCGGGCCGCGGCGAACACGACGGTGATGGCCACCGAGGACGGAGCAAAGGCCGTGGAGGCGGGGACGCGCCGGTTCGGCGAGGTGGCGCAGAGCTTCCGCCGGATCGTCGAGTACGTGGGCTCGACCGCCGAGGCGTCGCGGGAAATCGAGCTCAGCACGAAACAACAAACGAGCGCGATGGAGCAGGTGGCCTCCGCCATTGCGGACGTCGCCCAGACGGCGCGCGAAAGCGAGGCCGGTTCGTCGCAGACATTGAACACCGCCTCGCAGCTCTCCGGGTTGTCCGGAGACCTCGTGCGTCTCATCCGCAGAGAGGAGCAAGCTGCGTGATTCCGGGCCGATCGTCCCGACTGCATGGGCCCATGGCCCACGGAGCCCGGCCATTGAAATCGGCGAGGCGGGCCGCGCGCGAGAGAAGCACGAAACGAGCGGGATCGTACGGGGGCGAACGATTGTGCGGGCCCCAGGGTTCGTGCTATGTTCATGATTATTTTTCCGGGGTCGAGGGGGCTCGATGAACGGTCGTTCGCAGGAATGGGACAGGTCGGGCGACGGGGCTCCGGTTTCCGCGCCCGCCATTGCAGCGGAGCGACACGTCACGGATCTGCGCCGCGCATTCGACGCGTCGTTCGCCGCGCCGCCTCGCGACGCCGAACGATCCGGTGAGCTCGTCCTCGCCATTCAGGCGGGCGGACAGGGCTACGCGATCCGGCTGTCCGATATCGACGGCGTGCACGAGTGCCGCAAGGTCGTGCCGCTGCCCGAGGCTCCGCCGGGCCTGCTCGGGCTCACGGGGATCCGCGGCCGGCTCTTCGCCGTGCACGCGCTCGGGGCGCTGCTCGGCCTGCCGACGTGGAATGAGAAGCCGCGCTGGCTGCTCATCGCGGGGGGCGACGAGCCCATCGCCATCGGCGTCGCGTCGATCGAGGCCTGCCTCGAAGTGAGCCCCGCCGATCTCGTGCCCGTCGATTCGGCGAAGGAGGGCGAGGCGCACGTCCGCGAGTTCGTGACGCTCGCCGGGCAAGCGCGCGGGGTGCTCGTGCTCGAATCGCTGGTCGCGCGGGCATTGAAGCGGGCCGGAGAGCGCCGCGAGGGCGCGTCGTGAGCGAGCCCCGGGAGAAGCGCCCATGAACGAGCTCGAGGATTATTTCCGCGACGAGGCGAACGAAATCGTCGAAGGGCTCACGCGGGATCTGCTCGCGCTGGAGAAAAACCCCGCCGATTCGGCGATCCTCGCGCGCTGCATGCGGCTCGCGCACACGCTGAAAGGCGCCGCGCGCGTGGTCCGGCAGACGCGCATCGGCGAGATGGCGCATACCATCGAGGACGCGCTCGCCCCGTTCCGCGACACCGACGAGACCATCACCAGCGATTACGTGAGCGACCTGCTCCGGATCCTCGAACGGATCCGCGAGGAGACCATGAAGCTCGGGGCCACGATCGCGCCCGGGCCCGCCTCCGACGGCAAGGGCAAGGGCACGACCAAGCCCGCGCCGCCGCCGATCGACGATCGGCTGGAGACGGTGCGCGTCGACATCGCCGACATGGACGCGCTGCTCGAAGGTTTGTCGGAAGCGTCCATCCAGATCGGCCCGCTGAACGGAGGCCTGGCCGCGCTGCAGCACGCGCTCCGGCTCGCGGTCCTCCTGCGCGAGGAGCTCGAACTCGGACAAACCATGGGCGAGCGCGGCCGAAGTCCCCGGCTCGCGGCGCAGTTCGCCGAGATCACGCAGAGCCTCGTGCACGCCGAGCGGGACATCAACGCGTCGCTCGGGCGGATCGAGCGCGAGCTCGGCGAGGTGCAGTCGCGCGCGGCGACGCTGCGGCTCCTGCCGGTCGGCGCGATCCTCGGCACGCTGGAGCTCACGGCACGGGATACGGCCGAGGCGCTCGGCAAGAACGTGAGCTTCTCGGCGCGAGGCGGCGAGGTGCGACTCGAAGGACACGTGCTCTCGGCCGTGCGCGATGCGCTCCTGCACGTGATCCGCAACGCGGTGGATCACGGCATCGAGACGTTCGAAGAGCGGCTCGCCTGGGGCAAGCCCGAGGCCGGCCGCATCCATCTCGACATCGAGCGGCGCGGTCGGATGGTCGCGTTCCGATGCAGCGACGACGGGCGCGGGATCGACGTCGCGGCCGTGCGAAAAGCCGCCGTGCATCGTGGCCTCGCCTCGAGCGAGGAAGAGCTCGACGAGGAGGCGACGCTCGCGCTCGTGTTCCGCTCGGGGCTCACGACGGCCGCGGAGGTGACGGAGATCTCGGGCCGCGGCGTGGGGCTCGACGTCGTGCGCGAGGTGGCGAGCCGGCTGCGCGGATCGGTGCGGCTCTCGAGCAAGCTCGGCGAAGGCACGACGATCGAGATCGAGGTGCCGGTGTCGCTCTCGTCGATCCCGGTGCTGTCCGTGATGTTCGGCGGATCGACGGCGCTCGTGCCGCTCGACGCCGTGCGCGGCACACGGCGCTTGACCGCGTCGGAGCGTCTGCAAGGGCCTGACGGGGAGCGGATCCTGTTCGGCGATCGGGCCGTGCCGTTCACCTCGCTCGGCGCGGTGCTCGCGTCCGAGGGCGAACGGCACGATCTGCCGGAGGCCTGCTCGGCGGTGATCGTGCAGTCGGGCGAGGCGTGGATCGCGCTCGGCGTGGATCGGCTGCTCGGCACGATGGACGTCGTGCTTCGGCCGCTGCCACCGGGCGCGGGAGCGCCGGCGGCCGTCGCGGGCGCGGCGTTCGACGCGCAGGGCGATCCGCTGCTCGTGCTCGATCCACCCGCGCTCGCGCGGACGGGCGCGCGACGCGGGGCGGCGATGGAGACGCGGCGCGAGGCGCCGAAGCGGCTGCCGATCCTGGTCATCGACGACTCGCTCACGACGCGGATGCTGGAGCAGAGCATCCTCGAGGCGGCTGGCTACGAGGTGGATCTCAGCGCGTCGGCGGAGGAGGGCCTGCGCAAGGCGAAGGCGCGCAAGTACGGCCTGTTCATCGTGGATGTCGAGATGCCCGGCATGGACGGCTTCGAGTTCACGGCGACAACGCGCGCGGATCCTGCGCTGCGCGACGTACCCGTCATCATCGTCACTTCGCTCGCCACCTCGAAGGATCGCGAGAAGGGCGCCGCGGCCGGAGCCTCCGCGTACATCGTGAAGGGCGAGTTCGACCAGAAGCACTTCGTCCGGAAGGTCGCCGAGCTTCTGGGAGCGGCTTCATGAGCAAGACACGCGTTCTCGTCATCGAAGATTCGCTCACCGTACGGCGCCGCCTCGTCCAGGCGCTCACGGCCGATCCGGGCTGCGAGGTCGTCGGCGAGGCCGAGGACGGGGCGCGGGGCATCGCGCTCTGCGAGTCGCTGCGCCCCGACGTCGTCACGCTGGATCTGATCCTGAAGAAGGGCAACGGCGTCGAGGTCACCGAGCACATCATGGCGTTCTGCCCGACGCCGATCGTGATCGTGTCGGCCTCGTTCAACCGCGGCGACATGATCAAGACCTACGACGCGCTCCGGGCCGGCGCGCTCGAGGTGATCGACAAGCCGACCGGCGACGAACCCGACGAGGCCTGGGCGAGGCGCTTCGTCGAGACGGTCAAGCTCGCCGCGAAGATCCGCGTGATCACGCACCCGCGGGCCAAGCTCAAGTCGAACCCATCGCTGGTGCAGCCGCCGGTTCCTCCCCGCGTCCGCCCGCCCGAGCGAACCCCCGAGCGAATCCCCGAGCGGATCCCGCCGCGCACCCCTGCCATGCCCGCGCCGGTCGCGCTTGCCGAGACGGCCACGTCGCACTCGCTCATCGCGATCGGCGCCTCCACCGGCGGGCCGGGCGCGCTCGTGCAGGCCCTGCGAGAGCTGCCCGAGACGTTCCCGCTCCCCGTGCTGCTCGTGATCCACATCGGCCAGCCCTTCGGCCGCGCGTTCGCCGATTGGCTCGACGGCATGGTGCCGCTCCCCGTCGTCGAGGCGAGGCACGGCGACCTTCTGCCTCTGCCGGGCGCGGGGCGCATCGTGATGGCGCCTCCCGAGCGTCATCTCGTCGTGCGCGCGGGGCGGCTCTGGCTCGACGACGGCCCGGAGCGGCACTCGTGCAAGCCCTCGGTCGACGTCCTGTTCGAGTCGGTCGCCACGGAGATCGGCAGGACGGCGATCGGCTGCCTGCTCACGGGCATGGGCAAGGACGGCGCGCTCGGCTTGCTCGCGATGAAGCGCGCCGGATCGACGACGCTCGTGCAGGACGAATCGACGTCGGTGGTCTTCGGCATGCCGCGGGAGGCCATCCGGCTCGGCGCGGCGAGCCGCATCCTCCCCATCGGCGACTTCGGACGCACCTTGCTCGCACTCGGTCGCCCGGTTCGAGGGGGAAACGTGTAAAAGGGAAGATCGCCAAAAAGGGGGCCCGATGAAGCCGCATGTCCTCGTGGTCGACGACAGCCTCACCGTTCGGATGGATCTACGCGGCGCGCTCTCGGCCGCCGGCTTCTCCGTGACCGCCTGTGAGACGAAGCGCGAAGCGGAAAAAGCCCTCCGCGAGCACACCTTCTCCCTCGCCGTGCTCGACGTCATCCTTCCCGACGGCAGCGGCATCGATCTGCTCGGCATGATCCGCGCGAGCGACGCGCTCTGCCATCTCCCCGTCATCGTCCTCTCCACCGAGGCCGAGGTGCGCGACCGCGTGAAGGGTTTGACCACGGGCGCCGACGAGTACGTGGGCAAACCCTACGACATCACCTACCTCGTCCGCCGCGCGCGCGCGCTCTGCGAGCGGACGAGCGGCGAAGAGACCGGCCCCGTCGCCGCCGCGCGCCGCATCCTCGCCGTCGACGACAGCCCCACGTTCCTCACGGAGCTCGCCTGCAAGCTGCGCGAAGATGGCCACGACGTCGTGCTCGCGCGCTCCGGCGTCGAAGCGCTCGAGCTCCTCGCGGTGCAGTCCGTCGACTGCGTGGTGCTCGACCTCGTGATGCCCGACGTCGACGGCCTCGAGACGCTGCGCAGGCTCCGCCGCATGCCGGGCCGCGAGTCCACGCCGACGGTCATGCTCACGGCGAGCGAGGATCCGGCCCTCGCGCGGCGCGCCACGGACGCGGGCGCGTCCGACTTCCTCCACAAGAGCGTGAACCTCGACGCCGTGCGCGCGAGGATCCGCAACCTCCTCCGCAGCCGTCGCGCCGCGCAGGCGAGCGCTGCACCTTCGCGCCCGGCGAGCGCCGACAGACCGCCCGCCTCGCGACCGCGCGACGCGGCCTCCGAGGGACCCCTCTTCGCGCGCATCGTCGCAGCGATGGGGCTCTCGCCGCTGCTCGCGCGGAACGTGCTCTCGAAGGCGTGCGGCCGCGCCGGCGTCGACGTGAGCGCGCTCGGCGCTGACGGGCTCCGGCGAGCTCTGCCGTGCATCCGCGAGGCCCTCCACATGTTCTACTCCGCCGAGGAGGCGCAGCGCCGCGCGCAGGAGATGGCCGCGTTGGTCGCGCCCTCCTCGGATCATCCGGAGGCGTGAGCCGTTCCCAGAGAGAGCGCCGAGGACGCGCCATCCCCATCTGCTCGCGAGGCTCGGGGAGTGATCGCCGCGCGTGGTCGGCAGCGGCGACCGGTGTGCTCGCCCAAGCCAATGTTTTTCGGAGTCGGGTATCCGCGCGCCTTGCGCTCTACGGATGGAGGCTCTGGAGCTCTCGGCAGAAGACGCTGTCAGGGCCGGCCAGGCGGCACGCCTCGGCGGCGCTCTTCTTGTCGCCTCGCTCGTGGGCGGTCACGGCGGCGCGTCCGAGCGAGCGCGGCCCCGCGTCCTTGGGCACGTCCGGTGGACAGGGGGGCGTGCGTGGCGCCGGCGGGGACGGCGGGCACAGGGGCGGCGGCTCGACCGTCGGGTTGGGTGGCTGCATGGGGTCGGTCACGAGCGGGACCACGCCACCGGGCCGGAGGTCGGGCATCACGAGCGCGAGGTGATTCGCCCACGGCGCCTCCCTCCGCGACAGGAGATAGAGGAGAAGGGCGACGACGCCGGCCGCGGCAGCGCAGCAACGGGCGAACGGCTCCCACGCCACGCGCGAGGGGCCTGCCGGCATGCCCGCGGCGGGAATGGACGTCCATACCGCTGGCCGCTCGCTCGACGCGGCGTCCTCCGTCTCGGTCCCGCCGGACCTCTCCACGAGGAACGGCAGCACCGCCGCCCGCCGTGCGTCTTCGACGCCCATGCGCAGAAGCGCCTCGCGCATTTTCTTGTTGACCCGTCGCAGAGTCGCATCGACGGCATCCTCCGTGCGGTCGAACGAGCCGGCGATTTCTCGGATCGAGAGCTCGTCGAAGAACCGCACCGCGACCATCTCGCGCTCCTGGGTGGGCAGGAAAGCGAGGATGTGGTGGAGGAGCGAATCCGTTTCGTGATTCGAGGCTTCACGCTCGGGGGTCGACGGGGCGACGTCCTCTTCCCGGAGGAGCGGCGCGGCCACTTCGCGCACGCGGGCGCGCTTGCGATGGGCGTAGGCCACCGTGCGCATCTGGTAATGCACCCAGCCGCCGATTTCCCGGGTCGGATCGTACTCCTCGCGCTTCTTCCAGCACTGGAGGAGCGTCTCTTGCACGAGGTCCGGCACGTCGCTCGCCGAAAACCGGCGGGAGAGCCAGGCTTGTAGCTTGGTCCGTTGCGACTCCAGCGCTCTTGTGAATTCGCGGTCGTCCATGGAAGCCTCGGGTCAACCCAGACAGCAGAGGGTGCGGGTTCCTTTGGGCGCGACGTCTCCCTCGGGCGCGCCGCAGGCGCCGGGCGGGCAAGTGCGTTCGTCCGCGAATCCTTCGTAGACGACAACCCGCTCCGCGTAGCTCTCGGGCGGGCAATCGTGTTCGCCCGCCGCGTACACGCATTGTCGGAAGCCCTCGGGCGGCGCGGGCGCGCAGTGCTCGTCGGGCTCGCATCGTCCGAAGGCGCTGCCCTCGCACACGCGCGCCATGCGGCGAAAGGACGGCTTCGGAGGAACGGGCGGCACGGTGGCGAACGAGGGACCGCGGGAGCAAGGACCGCACGACTTCGGCGGGACAACGAGGTCGGTGTACCAGACGAATTGCTCGACGGGGGCGTTGTCCGGGCAATCCGGCGCGCTGCCGTCGTTGGGGCCGATCCAGACGAGGACAGGATAAGAGCTGTCGCCCGGGTGGAGGGGCACGCAGTCCCCGTCGCAGGTGAAGTCACAGGCGCCGGCGTTGCTGCTGCTCTTGCCGGCGTCCTCCTCGTCGCCGCCGTCGGGGCCGGCGTCGGGGGCTTGGCCGCCTTCACCACCGCCAGCGTCCAGCAGGACGAAGTCCGCTACACCATCGACGCATGATGCGCCAATGATACCAAATACGATGGCCGTTACCGCCAGTGTCGCGATCTGCTTTGCCCTCATGACCTATCCTCCGTTCAATCGAAAAGAAATGCAGATACGGCAAGACCAAGGGCGACCCTCATCGACGGGGACCGCCAATAATAAGCCGGAATGGTAGGGGCATCCAAACGCGCGGCTCGGAACACGATATTTCGGATCTCTCCGCTTACATCGGTGTACCCTAGCAGTGTGAAGCGAGAGCTGAACTGCCACCGCGCCGCTATTCGTCCACCAAAACCGAGCGATGACGTATCGGCGGACTGGAGCTGTCCTACCTTGTCCAGATCGAAATTGAGACGGCTGCCATTCACCACCGCACAAAGATCAATAAACTTTGCGATCCCACAACCCAACAATGCAATATTGACGACCGATGTGCGCCCTGGCGCTGGCGGCTCCCCGATGCCCAACGCTGGCGTGATCAAAGCACGCACGTCCATGCCGAGGGCGAACCTCTGCCAGCGCAACCCGACCATCCCACTCCCGCCTACCGCGACACTCGGCAACCCGTACAGCGACATCGCCGGCCCGAGCGCCCCCTCCATCTGGAGAGCGGTCTGCTCTTCCCCCGCAGGCCCCGGCGCCTGCTGCGCCCACCTCGGCGCCGTCCCCTCCCACGGCGTCAGCGGCGCCTCCGACGGCTCCCCCGCCATCGAGTCCAGGAACGCCTCCGGCATCACCATCCGCAGCTCGGGGCTCTCCACCTCGAACACCGGCGGCGCGAGCAGCCACGGCGGCGGCTCCTCTCCCTGCCATCCGCCCGGGCCAAACCGGATCCGGATCAGGGTCGCCGCATCATAAAGGAGCTCCCGGCAGTCTTGGCTCGTGACCACCCGCCGCCACTCACCATCCTCCGCCGGGTTTGGCGCGGATAGCTCGGCCTCGATCCCCCTGCCGTTCGTCCGGGTCTCGATGCGCAGCGTGGCCGCCGCGTCGTCACGGACGAGCAGATATCCGAACTCGCCCGCGAGGATCAGGCCAAACTCGTCCGCGTTCGGGCACCCGCGCTCCGGGAGGTTGGCGTGGTAATCCAGACGGAACGCAATCTGCGGGGGAGGCTCGGCGGCGGAGCTACCCGAGAGCGCCAGGACGGCGCATGCGGCGGCGACAGCAACAACCCGTTCTATCATGACGAACCCCACGTTGCCGGAGTTTGGCCGGGACCGCAAGGGGGGTTCGTCCAGGGAGCCGACGCGGAGCCGTATCGCCCGTCTGGGCTCGAACGACAGCGGCTCCGCGCCGGCTTCCGGGGAGAGGGCCTATCTTATGCAGCCACGGATGTCAAGCCCCGGGACAAACGTTCGGTTCCGGGACGAACGCGAGGTGGGGGAGCACTTGCCGTCGAACGGCAAGTGCCCGGCGACCGTCGCCGGTGGGTCCATCCGCGGCCCAGGGCCGGCCATGTTTTGCGCATGGCGAGCTCCTACCGCTCGCCTGCCACCCGGGCAATCAGACAAACCTGGGGGCCTGCTGTCGCGGATGGACACAAAAAGGGGAGGCTGACGCGAGCGTCTTGGTGCTACTCGGGGTCACGAGCGCACGCCCAGCGTCAGCCTCCGGGGACAATCCTTAACCGAGACAAACGCGCTTGTCAAGTCCCTGGGCAAACTTTCGGTTCCGGGACGAACGCGAGGCGGGGGAGCACTTGCCGCCGAACGGGAACAGCCCGGCGACCGTCGCCGGTGGGTCCATCCGCGGCCCAGGGCAGGCCATGTCTTGTGTTGAAAGGCGCCTGCGTCAGTCGTCGTCACAGGAGAATCGCGCGAAGAACGCCTCGTCGGTCTTGGCACCATAGCGCTTCTTGGTCTTCGACTTCTCCCGCTCGATGCATTCGCGACACTTGTCCTTGCACCCGAGCTGCTTCCAGAGGATCGCGGCAAAGAAGAGCTCGAACGTATCTTCACGGGGATTGATGAGCCGGTCCTCCTTCCTGCGGGGCTGCGAGAAGAACTCCGCGATCGCGCGTTCGTCACGGAACCGGTCGAAGAAGGGCAGGGCCGCGGTTTCCACGAGCGTCCGCAGTTCTTGCCCGATCTCGTCGTCCTTCACGGGCCCATCGGAGGACGTGAGATGCCACCACGGGTTGCCCGCCGGTGTAAGGAATCCGGGCCGCACGGTTAAGAGTCCCTGGAATGCTTGAGGCGCCTTTGGTTCTTCGCGGCTCGGATTGCCGTATGCCTGCTTGACCCCCGGCACGTAAATTCCGCAATTCGTGGTGAAGCTGTACTTGTCGGCCGTGTTGAGGTCGTCACTCTCGTGCTGGAAGAGGTGCTGGACGCTGCCCAGCTCCCGCACATACACGATCCCTCGTTTCTTGAAGCCCGCCTCGTGGAGCGTAGGCGTGACCCAGGTCTTGAAGATGTGGCTCATTCGGTCCCGCAGGACTCGCTTAGGGTTCATAGTAAATCACGCGCCCCTTCTTCCTCGCAGCCGCCTCGTATTTCTTCATCTGGCGTTTGCCTGCTTCTCTGCCCGTCGGCGTGTTTGGCTTCAGCTCGATGGGGTGCCCTTTGGGCGTGAGCGCGTCCGGTCGCAGCTCTCGGCCCGTCACAGGGTCCTCCAAACTTGGCCTGGGATCCCACCCCTTTCCCTCTTTCTCTTTCGCCTCGACCTTCTTCTTGAACTCCTCATGCACCTCCCGCCCCCGCGCCGCCGCCGGGTTCTCGCCTCCCCGCTTCTATTTCGCCTGCGGTGGAGGCTCCGCCGCGCTCCCGTTGCCCGCCTGCCCCCCCTGCCCCGCCGCCCCGCCGTTCGGCTTCGCGCCATTCGGCTTCCCGACCGGCTTGGTCCTCGTCTTGACCGTCGTCTTCGCCGCCGGCTGCGGCGTGCTTGCTCCCCCACCGCTCCCCGTTGACAGCGACTGCCCGTTGTGCGTCCCGGCGGGCTTCTTCTTGTCCTTCGGAATGAAGTTCTGGTGCCTCGCATGGCAAACTCCCTGAACGCACTCGTAGGCTCGCTCGAGCCGCGCGGTCTCCTCCGGGGTTTGTCTCCAGTCCTCGTACTGCCATACCTCACCCGGCTGTACCTCGCTCGGGTCCTTCGGCACGGGCGCCTCGACCGGGCGCGGTCGGTTCTCCGCGACGGCCTGCTCCGTGGGGGCCCGGTGGACGAGGACCCTCGTGCAAGCACGCGAGCCAGAGCCGCTCCGTCTTCTCGCCTGACCCGGCTCCCGATATGCCGTGCACCGCTCTTGCTCCGGCGGCCTCGCGATCGGTCGCGGCAGCGGCCTCGGCTCCTCGGCCTTCTTGGCCCCGTTCTTCTTCTCTTCGGCCTCTTTGGCCTTCGCCTTCGCCGCGACGACGCGGGGCTTCGGCTGCGGCGTCCGCGCGGGGCATTCGAGCTTGTTGTACGGAATCGGTAAGAGCCGCGCGCTCTCTGGAGGCGAGTCCGGGTCGAAAATGTATAGGAGACGGCCTTCGCGTCTCGCGCGGTCCACCTCCCGGGCCTCCAAGATTGGCGAGCCGTCGGAGGTGTCGAGTCCCCAGATTCGCTTGTCTTTCGGCACGTTCCGCGGACGTACGCAGACGTGGATGATGTTCGGCGCCTCGAAGATCCGGGCCATGGTGGGGTCGCGCGAAGAGGCGCACCCGGACAACACGAGCGACAGCGCGACGAGCGCGGCGAGACACCACGAGAGCAGCACGCTCCGCAGGCGGATCGATAGAGACGAGGCCATGACGGACCCCTCCGTGCACGCGAGGCCTCACCAAGCCACCCCCATGGCGCCGTGCGCCGGCTCGCGTTGTTCCTGGCCATCGGTTCTGCAACGAAGAGCGACGCGAGCGCAACTGAATCGCCGGCGCATCGGACGCGCAATGTCCGCACGTGAGCCGTCGCGCTGCGCTGTGGGGGGAGGCTGCGGGAGCGGCGGCAGCTCCGTCCACCGTTTTCCCGGTGTTTTCCCGGCATTCAACGCGCCCACATGCCGCAAGTCGTCCCGCAATGCGTCGACACGCCATTTCGGACGTTCGAACGGCCCGACGCACGCGTCGCCCTCCCGCTTCGGTCTCTCTTTCCGCAGGCGCGCCGCTTCGACGCGCCTCCTCGCGGGCTTGAACCGACACGTCGACGCGTCGCCTCCTCACTCTCTTCGCCCAAACCGCTCGGCCCGCATTGCCACGCAGGTTCGAGCGTCGGTCGACAGGCGGCGAAACACGTGCACCGCGCGCCTCCGGCGCCGCGAGCGCCCACGCAACCGCTCGCGCCCCCGTTCCACGCGCCCGCGGCACACCCGTCGACGTTCCGACCTCACTTCCGGCGCCCGAACCGCCCCCGCGACGCGTTGCGACGCCGCTTCAGCCGGCTCGAACGCCCCCGCAAACCGTCGCCGAGGCGTTCGAGCCCTCCCGCGCAGAGGACGGCGGCGTCGCCGGGCGGTCTCTGCCCTTGACGCCCGGTAAGCGCGCTCTCTCGCATCCGCCCCCATGGTTGGAATCAAGACCCTCCCCGAAACAGCGACCACGACGGCCGGCGAGGCACACTTCCGCTTCATGGCGGCCCGCATCCGACGCAACCCCTACGCGCAGGCGCTCGTCGCCGAGGTGGATGCATTCGAGTCGCGAATCGAGGCGGCCATCGCCGAGGAGAAGAACCTCCTCATCGCCGAGGCCTCCGCCGCCGCGGCCGTCGAATTCGCGGATCATGACCTCGATGATTCGGTCGATTTCGTCTGGGCCAACGTGGAAAAGGGCTCGCTCCTCGCGCAGCGGCTCTTCGGGGATCTGCGACCCAGCGAATTGAAGCGCCCCACGCTCGGCGGGCAGCTCGACATCATGAAGACCTGGCCCGAAGCGCTGGCGGAAGCCGATAAACCCGTGCTGAAGGACCACGCGCCCGTGGTCGCCGCGCGCGCGCTGGCAGGCACGCAGGCGGCGGACGAGAAGAGGACCGCCGCGCAGAAGCTCGTCGATTTCCGGACCATCGGCACGCGCGTCAAGCTGAACCAGGACCACAACAAATTGCGGAAGTCCCTCTTCGGCAAGCTGGGTGAGATCCAGCACGAGCACAAGCTCGGCGCCGGATGGGCAGAGTCGTTCTTCTTGCAGGAATCGGCCGAAGAGCCGAGCCTGAGCCTGCTCGACAAGAAGATCGGCGCGGCCACGGCAGAGCTCGACGCGTTGAAGAAGCAGCGCGAAATCCTCACCGCCCAGGAAGCGAAGATCGCCGCCCAACGGGCGCAAGCCGTCCAGCAAGAAAAGAAGGCGAAGCTCGAAGCGCTCCAGAAGCTCAAGGCCGAGCTCGCGGCGCAAGAGGCGGCGCTGCTCTCCGAGCTCGAAGGCGACACGACGGCGAAGTCGTAGCCACCGTACGGCTTGACAATCGCCTCCGTTTCCGCCTGCGCCTCCGCTTCTTCGCTCGCCATCGTTCACGCTCGAGCGCGCGCGGCGTCGCACGCGTTGACGCCTCGACACCTCGGCCCCTTTGCTACGCTCCGCGCCATGCGTGGTGATCCGGATGCAAGTGAGCTCTTCGAGCGCGTCCTCTCTCTCGTCGAGGCGATGGAGGAGAACCAGCGGCAGAAGGTCCTCTCCCTGGCGCGGCGCCTCTTGCCGGGGCTCACGCCGGAGGACATCCGCAATCCTCATGATTTCCCGGACCTCGACGACCCTGACTGGCACTTCGAAGATGGGCAACTGACGGGAATTCAGTCCGTGCGGTTTGCGCTACGGGCGCTCTCGGGTGAAGTTCTCTCTCATGGCGACCAAGGCGCGAGCCGGGCGGACGAGCACCAAGAAGACGCAGAAGAAGCCGAGCAAACAGGCGGCCGATAGCCCGTTCTTCCGCCCGTTCGCGAAGCTCGCGTCCAAGGGACGCAAGGGCAAAGCGGAGAAGGCCGAGAAGAACGACAAGGCCGCGAAGCCCGAAAAATCTGCGCCTGCGACGAAACAGGAAGGCGGCGCGAAGAAGCAGGCGTCGCAACGTGTACCTGTACAGTTGACGAACGAGCAGGCCGAGCCGGAGGTGCAACCGAGCGACGCCGAGACGTTCGCCATGTACATGGCGGGCGTGCGTACGCTCGAGGATCGCAAGGCGCGCGTCCCTCGCTCGGCCACGCCGATCGAGCCGAAATCCAAGGCTCCGCGCGTCATGAAGGACCACGACGCCGACGCGCGTCACATGCTGCACTCCCTCGTCGCCGAGGGCGTTCGCTTCGAGGTCACCGACGACGGCGAGCGCATCGAAGGCCGCAGGCTCGACGTCGATCCACGCGAGGTGCGACGCCTTCGACGCGGTGCGTATACGGTCGATGGTCGGCTCGATTTGCACGGCATGAGCGCAGGCGAGGCGCGTCGCGAGGTGGAAAAGTTCGTACGCAAACGGCGCGCGGACGGAGATCGTGTCGTGGCTTTGATCCACGGTCGGGGGAACCACTCGCCGCGCGGCATCGGCGTGCTGCGCGGCGAGATTGCGGCGTGGTTGAGCCAGGGTCCGGTCGCCCACCATGTGGCCGCGTTCGCGTCGGCCCCCGAGGACGAAGGCGGTACGGGAGTCGTGCTGGCGCTCTTGGCACGCTGACGGGATCGGGCTAGTTCCTCTCTCGCATTCCCCCTCGCAGCGGACGGCGAACGCGGGGGAAGCGGCATCAAACGAAGCGTCGGAACGACGAACCTCCGAAGGAGCGCGTGATGGTCGACAAGCTGAAGAAGATCTGGATGGAAGGCGAGTTCGTCGACTGGGACGACGCCAAGGTGCACATCCTGACGCACTCCTTGCACTACGGGCTCGGCGCCTTCGAAGGGATCCGCGCCTATCGCAGGACCGACGGCGGCACGTACGTGTTCCGGCTGAAGGAGCACATCGATCGGCTCTTCGACACGTGCAGGCTGCTCGCGATCCAGCCGCGGTTCACGCGGCAGCAGGTGTCCGACGCGACGGTGGAGTTCCTCCGCCAGAACGACATGCAGGAGGGCTACATCCGCCCGCTCGTGTACATGGGCGACGGGCCGATGGGCGTGTACGCGCACGACAACCCCGTGCGCACCACGGTCGTCGGGTGGCACTGGGGCGCGTACCTCGGCAAGGGCGCGACCGAGAACGGCATCCGCGCGAAGATCAGCGCGTTCGCCCGGCACCACATCAACGTGGGTTTGCCCAAGGCGAAGATGATGGGGCAGTACACGAACAGCTCGCTCGCCAAGCGCGAGGCGCGCATCGCCGGCTACAACGAGGCGATCCTGCTCGATCCGAACGGCTACGTCAGCGAGGGCTCGGGCGAGAACATCTTCATCGTGCGCCGCGGCCGTCTGCTCACGCCGCCGCTCTCGGCCTCGATCCTCGAGGGCATCACGCGCGACACGATCCTCACGCTCGCGCGCGAGGAGGGCATCCCGGCGGCGGAGGAGATGATCACGCGCGATCAGCTCTACCTCGCCGACGAGGCGTTCTTCACGGGCACGGCCGCCGAGGTCACGCCGATCCGCGAGGTCGACGATCGCACGATCGGCGAGGGCCAGGTCGGCGCGATCACGCGCAGGCTGCAGCAGCGCTTCTTCGGCATCGTGCGGGGCGAGGACAACTCGCACCCCGAGTGGCTCACGCGCGTCTGACCGTGCGCGCGCCCCTCGCGCTCGCCCTCGCCCTCCTCTGCGGCTGCGGCGGCGCGCCCTCTCCCCGGACAAACCCGCCGCGCCCGCTCCCCTCCGCGGGGAGCGCGGCGCCGAAGCCCGCGCCCGACGCGATCGCCGCGGCCACGTCCTTCACGACGTTCACCTCGGCGCGCTTCGACCTCTCCTTGCCGCTGCCCGACGGCGCGGCGTTCCGGGTCGACGATCGGACCGAGCGCTGGCTCGTGGCTCGTCACGAGGCGACGAGCTCGGTCCTGCTCGTCCGCACGTGGCGCGAGGACGAGGTCGGCGGCCGCGCGCGATGCGAGGCGCGCGCGCGCACCTGGCGCGACTTGCCTTCGCGCGACGGACGCCGCCTCGTCTCGGCCTCACGCCTCGCGGTGCCTCCGGATCACGACACCCTGGTCGAGGTCCTCCTCGGCCCACATTCCACGAACGGCGAGCCCACCGACGGCTTCGTCCTGGCCTTCGGCGGCTGGGCCAAGCGGTGCTTCGCGTACGTCTTCGCCACGCGCGACGCGAACGAGCGCGTCGTCATGGAGCGCCTCGCGGTCATGGTCGACGGATCGCTCCGGCGCATGCGCTTCCAGAGCGAGCTTGCGCCCGCGCGCTCCCGCGAGCGTTCGCCCTAGAGCTCCGCGAACGTCTGGCAGAACTTGCTCGTCTTCGCCTCGTCCTCCACGAGGATCCACGTCCCCTGCGAGGCCTCGCCGTTCGGCGACACGCCCAGCATCTCCGGTAGGACCAGACAAACCACCTCGTACCGCCCCTCGATCGTCCCCGCGGGGAACGCCTCGTCCTCCGTCTCGAACCGCCCCGTGATCTTGCCGGCTGACGTCCGCATCGACAGCGTCCCCGGGCCGATGACCTGCGCGCCGCTCTGCGACAGATGCGCGAGCGTCCCTCCGCCGTACCCGTCGGTGAGCGTCACCGAGAAGCTCTGTTCGAGCAGCGTATCCGTGCTGATGTCGAACGCCACGCTGAGCCCGTAGCCACGCCGATCGGCCGTCGAGAGCGTCACCGACGCCGTCGCCGGTGGTCCGTTCGGCAGCGACGCGCGCACCTCGATGCTCGCCGAATCGCCGCGGAAGACGCGACCGTCGGGCGTCCGGATCGTGAGGTCGTCGTTCACGGCCGTCGTCCGGAACGCGAACAGATCACTCACGTCACCCACAGAGCAGGCCGTGGTGCAGAGGGCTGCGGACGTGGCGCACGCGCGCAGCAGGAACAGGTTTCTCTCGTCCTTCATCGACGTATCCTCTGGCTTCAGCACCCGCAGTCGAGCACCTGGATGGTGAGCGGGTTGTGGATGACGTTGTCGCTCTCGGAGCTCTCCACGACCGCGTTGCCCGCGTCGACCTGGTGGTAGAGCCAGTACAAACCCTTCGGCGTGCCGCACGGCACCGTGGTCGTCACGCTCGGGTGGACCTGCTTCTCCGCGTTGACCGTCGCCCCGAACCATGTCCCGAGCGTGATCCCCGCCCACGCGTGCGCGGTCGGGCTCGTCGCGATGAAGAAGCGCTGGTCCGATGCCACCGTCTTCGTCCCGGTGTTGGCCGTGGTGAAGTGGAACGAGAACGTGTCGCCGCGGCAGCGCTGGATCGTCTGCCACGCGGCCGTGCTCTGGATCTTTCCGTTCGTGAGGCGCTGCGCGGAGGCCATCAGGTTCGTCTCGCCGACCGTCGACGGGTACAGGAAGCGCCCGCCAGCCGCGTCGTCCGGCATGGGCTGCGCGAACATCGCGCTCGGCCCGCCGCCGAGCGGCACAGGCGGCGAGGGCCGCATGATCGTGAAGTCGAGCGTGTGGTTGTCGGCGCCGCCCGGGGCCGAGATCGACAAACCGTGCGCATGGCCGAGCTCGTGGAGGAACGTGGACCTGCCCGTCCGCGTCGGGCTGTACGGGCAAGCGCCCGAAGCGAACGCCTCGTCGGGGTTGTCGAAGCTCTGCGTCGACAGGTTCGCGAGCAGCACGTTCACCTCGTCGATCCGATCGCAGCTCCGCACGACCACCGTCGTGCCGAGCGAGCCGTCGATGCTCGACGCCTCGACGAGCGCCACGTCGTTCCAGCCGTCGTCGAGATCCACCCAGCAGTGGTTCGCGGACCAGGATCCGTAGTGGTAGACGACGTCCTGCATGCCGCCGACGCCGCGCCACTGCCCGATCGCCGCGGCATAGGCCTTCGCCTGGCTCGAGCCCGACGGGATGCTGCAGAGATTCTGCACGAGCCCGAACGGCGACTTCCAACGGACGTTCTTGCCGTCGCACGTGAGGAAGCGGAACGCCTCGGCGCGGCTCGCGAGCAAGAGGCACGCGAGGACCAAGCACGCGGCGATGATCGACGGATGCACGCGCATCACGGCGCACCTCCGTCTTCACACACGGCGAGCTCCTTCGTCGACGTATCGGCGAGGCCCACGGGCGGGTCGAAGCATGCGAGCAGGCCCTCGGTGCTCGCGGGGCTCTCCGTGGGCGTGGGCGCGCGCCACGTCGTCACGCGCCGCCACGGACCGGCCGACACCGGCGCGGGCGAGAACGATCCGTGCGGCCACGCGCCCGTCGCGCGGGCGAACACGCGCAGCGCCTCGGCGAGCTCCGCGGCGTCGAGGGCTCGATCCACGTCGGCCTCCGTGATCCACGTCGAGAGCCGCGGCGGCGTCGAAGCATCGACCGCGCCGCTCGGCTGCGTCCAGAGCAGCGGCCCGGGCAGGACCTCCCGCGCGCCCACGGCCGCGACGAGCCGCCCGTAGGCATCCACGAGCGCGCGCTTCTTCCCCACGGTGTCCAGGCGGAACACGTGCTCGAAGGCGATCGGCGACAGCGTCCACTCGGTGTTGCGCAGGAACAGGAAGTACCGTTTGCCCGGGGCGAGCGCGGGCACGTGCGTCGCGACGATCTCCCGACCGTCGGGCAGATACCCGCCGAACGAGCGGATCTGGAGCGAGCTCGGCGGCGACTTGCCCAGCGATCCCAGGTGGACGAACACGTTCGTCACGGTCGCGACCGTCCGCGGCCCTTCGACCTCGTCGAAATGGAAGCTCACATCCTCGACGTCGCCTTCGATCACGGCGGCGGTTTGTCGCAGCACGTCGGCGAGCGTGTCCGCGGGCGAGGGGAGCGGGGCGGCGTGGGCCGCGCGGGCCCCGAGCGAGGCGCAGACGATCACGGAAGCGATGAAACTCGGACGGACGGATCGCATCGGACCTCCTCCGGCGCTTGGGTCTTTCTCGACGCGGCGGCGCGGCCGGAGTCGCGCGGGGCGTCGCCACCGCGCCTTCCTCCTGCCTGCGCGGCGGCGCGACCGGGCCGGGACGAACTAGGTCCCGGCGAACGCGAACGATCTGGCGCATCGGGAATAACCGAGCCATCGGGCTGTCGGGGCCGTTGGTTCGAGGACTTTCCCTTCTCTGTCAGGGAAGGGATGTATGCGACCGAGATCGGCGCGATCCCGCGGAGGATCCCGGGTCCGCCCGGTTTGTCTCTTTGGAGCCTGGTTTGTCTGTCTCGACGCCGCCGGTTTGTCCTTCGCGGCTGCGGCAAGCGAGCAAGATCACGACTCGGGACCAGACCGGAACCGGGAGGCAGGGGGTTCCCCGGGGCTTCGAAGCAAGAATCCCTACATGGAAGGCCGAGCGCGCGGGATCCGCCGGGGGCTTCCGATGGAATGGACTTTCGCGGGACGGACGACCTCGCTACGGTTCAAGGATTGCTCGTCCCAGGGACGTATTTTCCCCTGGGATGCACCGGGGAGAATGTCATGAACGTGCGCATCCTTACTGCCTCTGCCTTCGCCGCGGCGTTCGCCGTGAGCGGCTGCGGGTACTCCGAGGAAGAGTGGCAGGCGCAGCTCGACAAGTACAACCAGCTCCTGGCCGAGAAGAACTCGAACGACCAGGCCGCGGCGGCAGCGCAGAAGAAGCTCGCGGCGGAGCTCGCGGCGGAGCAGGCGAAGGTCTCTGACCTGACGAAGAAGCTCTCGGACGCCGGCGTCGACATCAGCAAGCTGAACGAGAGCCTGCAGGCGTCGGCGACGAAGGTGTCGGCGCTGAGCTCGACGCTCGAGGAGCGCGAGAAGGCGCTCGCCGAGTACAAGGCGCGCGCCAAGCAGCTCGAGCAGATCAAGGCGCGCTTCGAGATGCTGCGCAAGAAGCTCGACGAGCTCACGAAGCTCGGCCTCGCGGTGAACATCCGCAAGAACCGCATGGTCATCTCGCTCCCCGGCGACGTGCTCTTCGACTCGGGCCGCGAGACGCTGAAGAAAGAGGGTCAGGAGATCCTCTTGAAGGTCGCGAACATCGTCAAGAACGACGCCTCGCTGCTCGGCCGCGACTACCAGGTCGCCGGGCACACGGACAACAAGCCCCTCGCGGGCGGCGTCTTCCGCGACAACTGGGGTCTGTCGCTCATGCGCGCGCGCGAGGTGTTGCTCTACCTGGTGAGCGAGAAGGGCGGCAACATGCCGACCGCGAAGTGGAGCGCCGCCGGCTTCGGCGACACGGACCCGATCGCGTCGAACGACACGGACGAGGGCCGGCAGAAGAACCGCCGCTGCGACCTCATCGTGGTGCCGAGCGTCGAGGAGATGCTCGACCTCAAGGCGATCACGCAGTAACCGCGTCGCCTCTCCCGCCCCCCTCCCCTCTCAAGGGCAGCCGCCGTCGTCGTACCAGGGATTCTGGCTCTGGATCAGGCTGCACTGATCGAAGCACATCCCGCCGGCGCAGCCCTTCGCCTTCGCCCCGGTCACGGAACATGAAATGGGCATGCCCCAGCAAACGCCCGTGACCATGGGCGAGCAGGCGTTCGCCGCCGCGACCATGCGATTGCAATGGCGTCCCCCGGGGCAAGGCGTCTCAGGATCGCAGGTCACGGCCTCGGCCGCGGGGCAGGCGCCCGCCGATTTCACGCTCGACCCGAGCACCTCGGCGATCTCCGCATTCCAGTACGTGACGCCGTCGCACCCGCACACGAGGTCGGGGTCCTGCGATTGCAGCCCCGGAGGCGGCTTCTGCGCGCAAACGCCCGCCCCGCACCCGGGCGCATTGCAATAAAGACCCGGATCACACCCGGAGGCGCCCCCATTGCACGGCGCGCCCACACCATTGCCGCCCCCCACGCCACCGCCGCCGCTGCCGCTCGTGCTTGCGCTCCCGCCGCCGCTTCCGCTCGCGCTCCCGCCTCCGCCGCCGCTCCCGCCCCCGATTCCGCCGCTCCCGCCGCTCCCACCGCCGCTCCCGCCGGAGCCCCCGGACGCACCCGTCCCCGCGCCGGACGCCCCGCCCCCCGCGGTCCCCTCGCCTTCGTCACTGCAGGCCGCGACGACGGCGGACAGCCCGGCCGCAAATATCACCGAAATCAGGATCGATTGCGCTCGCATACCGGCATCTTACACCGGATCTCCCCCCGACGACGCCTCGCTGCTACGCTGCCCCCGTGACCTCCGTCTCCGCCTCGCGCTCGCCCTCCGCCCCCTTCGCGCCGGGACCTCGGGGTATGCCGTTCCTCGGCAACCTCCCCGCGCTTCGCCGCGACCGGATCCGCATCTTCCTCGAGGCCGCCGATACCTACGGCGACGTCGTCCGCTTTCAATTCGGCCCCGGCCCGCGGCACGTCGCCCACCTCCTCCGCCACCCCGACCACATCAAGTACGTCTTCGTCGACGCGGCCGAGCGTTTTACCAAACAAACCCCCGGCATCGACGCGATCCGCCCGGTCCTCGGCAACGGCTTGCTCACGAGCGAGGGCGCCTTCTGGCGCCGGCAGCGCCGCATTGCACAGCCGGCCTTTCACAAGCAACGCATCGCCGCGTTCGCCGGCGTCATGGTCCGCGCCGCCGACGAGCTCGTCGACGGCTGGATGCGAAGGCCCCGCCCCGACGCGCCCGTCGACGTCGCCGGCGAGATGATGCGCGTCGCCTTGCGCATCGTCACCGAGACCCTGCTCGGCACCGACGTGCCCATCGACGCCGCCGCGACGGCCTCTGCCCTCGACTTCATCCTCGACGACAGCCGCAAGAACCTCACGCGGCTCCTCAAGATCCCCCGGAGCGTGCCCACCCCCGACAATCGGCGATTTCAGGAGGCCATCGCCGTCCTCGACCGCGAGGTCTTCCGCATCATCGAGCACCGCCGCAAGGCGCGCGAGGGCGGGACCGACCTCGTCTCCATGCTCATGGCCACGCGCGACCCCGAGACCGGCGAAGGAATGACCGACCGCCAGCTCCGCGACGAGGTCATGACCATGTTCGCCGCGGGCCACGAGACCACGGCGAACGCGCTCGCCTGGACCTTTTATCTGCTCTCCACGCACCCCGACGTCCGGCGCCGCGCCCGCGCCGAGGTGTTCCGTGTCCTCGGCGACCGCCTCCCCGATTTCACCGACATCGGCGCCCTCGACCTCGTCGGCCGGGTGTTTCAGGAATCGATGCGCCTTTATCCGCCGGCGTGGATGATTTCCCGGCGCGTGGCCGAGGACGACGTCGTCGGGGGGTATTCGATCCCCAAGGACTCCCTCGCCCTCGTGAGCCCCTTCGTCACGCACCGGCACCCGTCGTACTGGGAGAACCCGGAAGGGTTCGATCCCGACCGCTTCGCCGGCGGCGCGCTCTCCCGGATGCCACGTTTTGCTTATTTTCCGTTCGGCGGCGGCGCGCGCCAGTGCATCGGATCGAGCTTCGCCATGGTCGAGGGGACGCTCGTGCTCGCCACGATCCTGCGCCGCGTCCGCCTCGACCTCGTCCCCGGACAGACCATCGAGCCCGAGCCGGGAATCACGCTCAGGCCCCGGGACGGCATCCACATGCGTGTCGTCCCCGAGCCGCTCCCGAGCTGAATTACGAGGATTTCACCTTCTCCGCGGCCGCCGCCTTCTTCGAGGCGAGGTGCGTCCGGATCGCGCCCACGACGGGCGGGAGCACCGAAATCACGATGATCAGGTAAACGACCTTCTCGATCTCCTTCGCGCCGAGCACCTTGCCGAGGAAGTAGCCGAGAAACGTCATCGACACGACCCAGCCGATGCCGCCGAACACGTTGAACATGATGAAGCGGCGATAGCTCATCTGGCCGATGCCGGCGACGACGGGCGCGAACGTGCGGGCGAACGGCATGAAGCGGGCGAGCACGATCGTCTTGCCGCCGTGCTTCTCGTAGAACTTCTGCGTGGCGATCAGGTAGTCGCGCCGGAAAAACAGGCTTTGCTCCCGGTTGAAGAGCCTCGGGCCCGCCTTGTACCCGATCGAGTAGCCCACCGTATCGCCCACGATCGCCATGACGCAGAGCACGGCGTTCAAGAGCAGGAGGTTCGAGAAGGTCGAGAGCTCGAGCGGGTTGATCATATTCGCGTTGACGAGCACGCCCGCCGTCACGAGCAGGGAGTCGCCCGGAAGGAAGAAACCCACGAGGAGCCCGGTCTCGGCGAAGATGATGGCCATGAGCACCGGGTAGCCGCCCCAGGTGAGCAGCTCCTCGAGGTGGCGCAGCTTGGAGAAGAACTCGCGTAGAAGGTCCACGGCCGACCGACTAGCGCACCTTCGGGTTTTTGTCGACGTTCTGCGCGCGCCCCTCCGGCCCCCGAGAACACCACCGATGCCGCACCCGCCGCGCGCCTGCGAGCTCGGGCGCGTGCGCGACCGCGAACTCCGTCGCCGCCCTGTAGACCGGCGCCGCGAGCGAAGGGACCCCGGAGGTGCTCGACGCGATACACGCCGCCGATACGAGACGGGTTCATTTCGGGCGACGCCATCTCGAGCAGGAACCTGTAGAGCCTCTTGAATGAAATGCCATCCATCGAGAACATGGGAGGATCGGCAAGATGGACAGAATCGACGGCCGCCTGCCCTCGTCATCGTAGGGCACCGTCACGTCCGTCCCGACCCGCCTCCCTCCCGCGCCCGAGGGGCACACGCTGGCGAAGACGCCGCGAATTTCCTCGATGAAGCGACAAATGGCCTCCATGGGCTTCCGTTATTGACGAATAGGCCGTGGTGTGCAGGGACGGGCGATGCTTCCCTGCACGGACGGACGCCGGGGCGACTCCGTATCGGTCGGGCGTGACAGTCCGTGCCGGTCATGTGCGGGAAGACGCTCGCTCCCTGTATCCGTCCTGATCGGACGGAACTCGCCTCCGGAGCGAAGGCACCACGAATTCACGCGGAAATGTGCTCGGGACCGGGTACGGCAGGCGCCTTGCAATTGGGTCTCGGTGCGTGAACGAAGCCGGCCGAGGCGCGCTCGCCCGGTCTCGGAAACGCGCAACGAAGTGGAGGAGGATCCCATGCTCAAGCACATCGCAGCCGCCGCTCTCGTCTCGACCTTCGCTCTCGGCGCCACGGCTTTCGCGGAGACGGGGGCTGGTCAGAACGCGGGGCTCAAGCAGCTCTCGTGGCAGCAGCTCCAGTCGGCCTGTCAGAATCCCGCGGCGTTCCAGAGCCAGCGCCAGCCGAACGCGATCCGGCTGACCTGCGAGGATACCCAGCTCGTCTGGGAGGCCGAGCAGACCGACCGCGTGGAAATGGATAACTCGCGGCAGATCACGGCGTCGCTGAGCTCGGACAAGTATTACATCATCCGGCAGGACCAATCGGTGCCGATGAGCGTTTCGCAGACGATGTGCCCGCGCTTCAAGGAGGTCCAGGTCTCCTATACGCAGAGCTTCTCGCTCTCGTGCCAGGAGATCCAGAACTTCCAGGGCAACATGAACGATTTCTGCAAGGCGCGCCTCGACACCGCGGTCAAGGGCAACCAGCAGCTCGCCACGCGCGCCGCGACGGGTCGCGTGTACGATATGTGCGCGGCGCCTCAGCTCCTGAACGAGCCTCCGAAGGCCCCGGCGCCGGTGGCTCCGGTCCAGAACGGCGGCAAGGCGGCTCCGGCGCAGCCGGGCGGCGTGCAGCCGGCCATCCCGGGCGGGCAGGTCGGCAGCGTGCGTCCGGGCATCGGCGGGCAGCTCCCGTCGCTCCCGGGCCTCGCGGGCGGCCACAAGTCGCGGTGAACAAGTCGCGCTGACATGAAGTGAGCGCGCTCGTCAGGCGGCCGGGCCGCGTGGCCCGGTCGCCTGGCCTTTTTTGAAAATCCCCTGAGCATTCCGGGACAAACATCCAAGGAGACGGCTCATGGCGATTCGCATCGTGACGACCTCTACCATCCTCGTGATCGGCCTCGTAGGCGCCGGTTGCGGCGTCGTCGGCACCACGACCACCGGCGGCGGCGAACCCGATTGCGAGCCGGCGGAGGATTGTCCGGACAACACGGGTGGAAACGGAGGTCGCGACGGAAGCGGCGGCGGCGGTACTGGCGGAACGGGTGGTACCGGCGGCACCGGCGGCACCGGCGGCACCGGCGGCACCGGCGGCACCGGCGGCACCGGCGGCAGCTCGGCGACGGGTCAGCCCCTTTTCTGGGTCGAGAAGGGAGAACGCACGGCGGAAGCGACGAGAAAACCCTGGTCGTCCTGGTGGTATCCGCTCTGGGAGGACACCCTGTTCCAGGGGAAAAACGGCGAGCTCTCGACGCTCGAGAAATACGACACCTGGGCGGAGAGATTCGCCAATACGCGCACGTCGGCCACGGCCTACGAGCGCAAGGAGCTCTACCAGCCGCGCGCGGCCCAGTGGTCGGGTCTCTGCGACGCGTGGGCCCTGGCGTCGATCCTCGAGCCCGAGCCGACGCGCTCCGTGACGCGCGGCGACGTGACGTTCACGGTCGCCGATCAGAAGGCGCTCCTTCTCAAGACGTACGAGAAGGTCCCGCCGCTCACGATCGTCGGCACCCGATTCGACGGCGAATGGGACGACGTCTACGAAGACGTCCGGCCCCACGAGCTGCACCGGGTCATCGAGACGGAGCTCATCGGCCGCAAGCGCGCCTTCATCATCGACGAGGACGCGGGCCCCGAGGTGTGGAACGAGCCGGCGTGGAAGACGATCACGCGGATCGAAAAGGACGAGGACGACAGCACCGTCGCGCACGTCCGCACCTGGCTCTTCCTCGCGAGCCCGCACGTCGACGATCACAATTTCGTGGGCACGATCGAGGACGCGCGCGAGTACACGTACGACCTCAAGGGCAAGTGGCAGGGGGATCGATTCGGCGTGACCTCGAGCGCCTGGACCGACCGATCGCAATGGGACCACCCCGATTACGCGATCATCGTGCCCGACCGCCTCCCGCGCGGCAGCCACAACCCGCAGATCCGCACCGAGCTCGTCGATCGCATCCGCGGCCGATAAAGAGCGGCCTCCGGGGAGCGAGGCCGAAACCTCGCTCCCCCGCGGCTCCTCCGTCCGAGACGCGTCCCTTGCACGCCGGGTCCGAATGCGCTTGCCAGGGCCTCGGGCTTCGGCCGATGATCGGCGCCATGTATGACGTCAAGATCGTGGGCGGCACCCTCGTCGACGGCACGGGCGCGCCGCGCTCCTCCGGCGATATCGGCATCAAGGACGGCAAGATCGTCGACGTCGGCAACTGCCCCGAGAGCGCCGCGCGCACGATCTCCGCCCACGGTGCCCTGGTGCTCCCTGGCTTTCTGGATATCCACACGCACTACGACGGCCAGATCTCCTGGGACGAGGAGCTCGCGCCCTCGTCGCTCCACGGGGTCACGACCTGCGTGATGGGCAATTGCGGCGTCGGATTCGCGCCCGTGCGGCCGAGCGACCACGAAAAGCTCGTCGAGCTCATGGAGGGCGTCGAGGACATCCCCGGCAGCGCCCTCGCCGAGGGCCTCACCTGGGGCTGGGAGAGTTTTCCCGAGTACATGGACGTCCTCGAAAAGAGGCCACGCGCGATCGATTTCATCTGCCAGGTCCCGCACGACGCCCTGCGCGTGTACGTGATGGGCGAGCGTGCCGTCGCCGAGGAGAGCGCGACCGAATCCGACATCGAATCGATGCGCGCGCTCCTCCGGGAGGCGCTCCTCGCCGGCGCGGCCGGCTTCTCCACGGGCCGCACCGACAACCACAGGAGCGCCCGGGGCAAACCGACCCCCGGCTCCGAGGCGCGCGAGGGCGAGCTCTCCGGCATCGCGCGCGCCTTTGCCGGCCTCCCGCACGGCGTCATCCAGGCCGTCAGCGATTTCGACATGTTCCGCGGCGAGGAGATCTTTCCGGCCGAGTTCGACCTGCTCGAACGGATGGCCGAGGCCTCCGGCCGCCCGCTCAGCGTATCCACCATGCAACGCGACCACGCCCCGCGGCAATGGGAGCGCATTTACGAGCGCGCCGAGCTCGCCGCCCGCGCCGGCCGGGACATTCGTTGCCAGGTCGCGGCGCGCCCCATTGGCGTCTTGCTCGGCCTGACGGCCACGTTCCACCCGTTCATGGGCTTCCCGAGCTACAAGGAAATCGCCTCGTTGCCACTCGAAGCGCGCGTCGCGCAGATGCGTGATCCCGCCTTCCGCGCCCGGCTCCTCTCGGAGAAGAGCGGAAAGGTCGCCGGGGACGGCAGCCCCTTGCCGCCGCTCGCGGACTTTTTCCTGGCAAACCCGCTCCTCGTGGCGATGCGCCTCTTCCGGCTCGGCGAATCGCCCAATTACGAGCCTTCCGGGCTCACGAGCCTCGCGGGTGACGCGACGCGCGGGGGATTGCCGCTCCTCTCGGTCATCTACGACGCGATGCTCGAGCAGGACGGCCGCGCGCTCCTCTATTTCCCGCTCTACAACTACACCGAAATGAACCTCGACGTGGTGCGCCGCATGCTCCTGCACCCGCTCTCGCTGCCGGGGCTCGGCGACGGCGGCGCGCACGTCGGCACCATTTGCGACGCGAGCTTCCCGACATTCTTGCTCACGCACTGGGCCCGCGACCGGGCCGAGGGCAAGATCCCCGTGGAGCGCCTCGTCAAAATGCAAGCGCACGACACTGCGCGGTTCCTCGGCCTCGACGACCGCGGCACCTTGAAGCCGGGGCAGCGGGCGGACATCAACATCATCGATTTCGACAACCTGCGCCTCCGGTCCCCCTTCATGCAGCACGACCTGCCGGCCGGCGGGCAGCGCCTCATGCAGCAGGCGGAGGGCTACGTGGCCACGCTCGTGGCCGGCGAGGTCATCGTGGAGAACGGTCGATTCACCGGGGCACGGCCGGGACGGCTCGTGCGGGTGGGGAAAACGCGCGGCTGAAGCGCCTCAGAATCGCTCTTTGCGAAGCGCGATGAGCCAGGTCGAGAGCGCGCGAAACGCCTCGTCCTTGGGCATCTCGGGCAGGACCGATTCGTCACGCGCCTCTTCGAGCATCCGCATCGCCCGGTCGAGGCTCGCGCGGAATCGCTTCGCGTCCTTCGCGGACAGCTTCGTTCGTTCCCCGGCGCGCTTCATCGTGACGAGCGCGTTCGCCTCCTCGAACCCGTATTCGGGGAACAGCCGCGCCACGTCCGTCACCACCTCCCCCGCGCGGAGCAGATGTGTCCCCGTGAGCGCCGTGCGCAGCACGTAGAGCACGCGCTTCGCCGTCGTCCCGCCCTCCTCCTCGGCCGCCTTGCGCTGGTTCTGGGCGAACCCCGCGTAATGCCGGAACACGCGCCGCGACAGCGCCGCGCGCACGAGCGGGCGCAGCCCTTCGAGCAGCGGGCTCTGCACGAGCGCGGGCGCGCCCAGGATCCGCTCCAAGTAATTCCCATTTCCCCCGACGATCCCGGCGAGCACGGGGCCGATCTCGTTCGAGGTGTAATCGATCTCCACCCCCTCGATCACCTCCATGCGATCCCGCGCGGCCGGCGCCATTTCGAGCCCCACGAGGAGCGACGTCGACACCACGTGCACCGCCTTCAGATCGAGATCGCTGTCGGGCGAGGCGAACCCGTACGCGTGCGCGCCGCTCAGGAGCACGACGAGGTGCTCGCGCGCCTTGCCCTCTTCTTCCAGGACGCCCCGCGCCACCTTCGCTTGCGCGTCGGGCAGAGCGTCGAATTGCATTACGAGCTTGCCCGCCTGCTCACCCTTTTCCTTCGTCATTCGTCCCTCATTCGTCCCAGCGCGCCTCCGGCGCGGCCGGCGCGTCCTTGCCGAAGGGCCCCTCCCTGCCCTCGAAAAACCTCCGCGCGGCCTCCTCGCGGACCCTGCGCAAAGCCATCTCGGCCCGCCGCACGTCCGCGCGCCGCGGCAGCTTGCTCTCCCGCCGCGCCGCTTCGAGCTCCGGCGTGAGCGACTCCGCCAGCGTGATCACCTCCGCGAGCGGCACGCGCCCCTTCTTGATGTCGAGCAGCACGGGCCGGAGCTCGTCCCGCACGCGAAGCTCCGGCTCGCCCGTCCGGAGCCACCGGATCGACAGATCGATGAGGCGCACCAGGTTGTAGGCATTCTTCGGCCGGAGCTCGCGCGGCGAAGGCAACGATGAAACGTCACCCGCGCGCGCATACGCGGCGAGCGCCGTCCACTCGCGCCCTTCGAGCAGGCCCTGATCGGCCATCGAGCGATAGAGCTGCTTCAGATACTCGCGCGCGCGGAGCATCGCGTCCTCGGGCGTCGGCGCCACGATGTGCGTCTCCTTCGCGAGCCGCGCGGCCGCCTCGTCGAGCCCGAGCGTCGGATCCTCGCGCAGCCACCCGAGCACGATCGCGCGGTGCTCGGCGAGGCGCGTGTCGTGCGAGAGGCGCGAGAGCTGCGAGAGCGCGTAACGGCCGAAGCTCGCGTGGATCTCCACCGAGACGAACGCGTCGCGCGCCTCGACGAGCCAGCGGCCCATCGGGTCCTTCTCGCTCGCCGGCTGCGACGCGGCCGCGAACAGCATCTCCAGCGTGTTCGGATCGGCCCGGAGCGCCTGCCGGATCGCCTTTCCCATCTCCCAGTACGTGCGGCTGCCGTCCTCCGACACGAGGTCCTGCGGCGGCTCGACGAGCCCGGTCGTGAACGGGAACGGCAAGACGAACACCCCGCGCCGATCCTCGTCCGAGTTCTCGTCCGACAAACCCCACGTCCGCGACCCGACGACCGCGTCGATCACCACGCACGGCAAGAGCGCCGACCACGCGTCCTCGCGCCGCCGCGCGTAGCGCACCTGGCCGACCTTGCGCGGCACGAGCTCCTCGCGCGAATACCGCACGGTCCCCACGCCGACGACGAGAACATCGAAAAATCCCTCTCCGGACCCGACCACGCGTCCGAGCGCGCCTTGCGGGACCAGACGCTCGCCGAGCGTCCGATCCACGCGGGTCGTCACCTCCGTCCCATGCGGGAGAGGTACGGCGAGGGGATCGACGTCCCCCATGCCGGAGAGCCTTCGCGACATGGGGCCAAGCTTATCGCCCCGCTCGCGCGCGAGCTACACGAATGCGGCGCGCGGCCGCGAGCGCGAAGAGCGCCAGAGCACCGGCCCCGGCCGCCTGCGTGCCCTCGTTCCTCCCCGCGACCTCGCATCCGCAGCCCCGCGCCCCGCCTTTTGGAACGGCGCCGCGCGCCGCCGACGCGGCTTCTCCCTTCGCGGGCATCACGCCTTCGAGCGGCCCCCACGCGCCGGACACGATGAAGCTCGCCCAGAAGTACGGGTGCTCGTACCCCGGCCGCTGGAGCAGGCGGATCTGCGATTCGCGCATCGCCTCGGCGCGCCCTTTTCCTTCGCGAAAGAGCTTCTGGTAGTAGCTCGTCATCAGGTCACGCGTCGCCTCGTCGTCCACCTGCCACAGGCTCATCACCTGTGTCTCGGATCCTGCGAGCACGAGCGCGCGACGCAGCCCTCGCACGCCTTCGCTCCCGGCGCGCAGGCCGAGGCCCGTCTCGCACGCGCTCAGCACCACGAGCTCCGTTCCTTGGAGGTCCAACGAAGACGCCTCGTACGCCGTGAGGATCCCGTCGTCGGCCTGCCCTTTTCGCACGTTCGCGCCGGCGAGCGCGATGCCCGAGAGGAACATCGGGTGCGGCACGGGCAGCTTGCGCCCGTCCACCTCCGACGCGACTTGCGGCAGGTTCTCGGGCGGAATTTCGAGCTCGAGCCCGCGCGCCTTTCCTTGCCCGGCCTTGCCGTCGTTGCCCAGGAAAAACCCGTGCGTCGCGACGTGCAGGATCCGCGGCGAGGAGACCTGCTTCAGCGCCGTCTCCGTGGCGACGCGTTCGAGCTTCACGGCCGGATCGGGCATGAGCGACCGGATCGCCTCCGCCTCCTCCGCCGTGCCCGGCAGCGACGTGAACTTCACCCGCGCAATCGTGGGCAGCGCGCCTTTCGGCGCCTCCGGCAGCGCCGTCGCCCCTGCCTCGCCCGGCGCATCGTAATCGGGGTTCGCCACGAGCAGCGGCGCCGACCGCTTCGCGCCGCCCGCGCCGAGCCGCAGGAGATCCCGCCCGGTCGAGAGATAAGTGAACGAATACTTCGAGATCAAATATTTACTGTCGCGACCGATCAGCGCGCCGAACGGCACCAGGGCGAGCGCCGCGTCGGGCGAGACCAAGACGTGCTTCACCCCGGCGAGTCGGTCGCTGACCTCCGCGAAGAGGACGTCGTGCAGCAACGCGAGCTGCGTCCCGGTATCGCGGAACTTCGCGCTCGGATCCGCGAGACCGCGGCGGATGATATCGACCTTCCGATCGACCTCGGCCGCGCTGACCGGCACCTGGTGGTGACGGATCGTCCCGTCCGGCCAGAGCACGTAGGCCATGTACTTCGGCACGCCGAGCCTTTCGCTCGCCGCGCTGTAGAAATGGGCGCTGCGCGGCTGGTACCGGACGAACTCCATCAGCACCGCGTCCTTCGGAATGCGGGCGGCGACGGCCTCGACCGTCACCTTCGCCTTTCCGCGGCGATATCCGGCGCTGTGCTCGGCGATCCGCGCCTCGATCGCGTCGGCCTCGGCGCGGAGCCGATCCGTCTCGGCGTTGTGCTCGTCCACCGTCATTCCGCGTGGCCCTCGCGTCATGGCGGCCGCGTACGCGCCACGCACACGGGCGAGCTCGTCCAGCAATTTGCGATCCTCGGGGCTCATGCGCTCGCGCAATGCGTTCACGTGCGCGGCCGACGCTTCGAGCACGCGCGCCTTGTTGCGCAGCACCGCGCCGAAGGCGAGGCGCGCGACCTCCGGCCGGCCGAGGCCATTGCTCGCGTATTCGAACGAGACCACCCGATCCATGATCGTCTCGAGGCGCGACGCATACAGCGTCTTGTCCTCTTCCGAGCCGCCGACGAGGGCGCTCTCCAGCCATGGCTCCTCGACGTCGAGCGCCTTCTCGTACAGATCGATGGCCTGCTTCCAGTCGATCCGCGTCCGCAGGAGCGCCCAGTCGCTATAAACCGAGGCGAGATCGGGGTGCCGGGGCCCGAGCGTCCTCGCGAGGATCGACTCGGCCTTTCGATAATGCTCCTCGGCGAGATCTTTCTGACTCGACCCCGTCAAGAACACCGCGATGTTGTGGTACAGCCGTCCCACGTCGGGGTGGTTCGTCCCGTGCACACGCTGGGCGAGCGGCAGGGCGCGGTTGTACTGCTCGGCGGCCTTGTCGTAGCGCCCCATGCCTCGATACAGCGCGCCGAGGCTGCCGACGTCGATGAGGAGCGAACGTTCGGGGCCATTCTTCTCGTGGAGCGCGATCGCTCGCAAAAACAGCTTCTCGGCCTGGGCCAATCTCCCGCTCGCCATGTAAAGCCCGGCGAGATTCGCGAACACCGTCCCGAGAGCCGATTCGCGCGCCGCGCCGCCCTTCTCTTCGAGGGCGATGGCGCGCTCGTAGGCCTTCTCCGCGCCCTTCGTATCACCCTTTTTCTTGAGCAACGTGCCGAGGTTGCCGACCGCCGTGGCGAGCAGATCGTCGGGCCCCTTCGTCGCCTCCAGAATCTCGACTGCGCGCCGCAAAAACCCTTCGGCCTTCGGGTAATCGCCCGTCGCGAGGTACATCCCGCCGAGATCGGACAGCGCCGAGCCCGTCTTCGGATGCTCTTTGCCGTACTTCTGCTCGCGCAGCGCCACGAGCTTCTGCGCCGCCGCGAGCGCCTCGCCGTACTTCCCCGCGCCGTAGAGCGCCTCGACGTCCTTTTCGATCGTCTCGTCGTCGGAGAGCGCCGCGGCGGGCTTCGCGGGGGCGTCCGCGCGCGCGGCCCCTCCCGAGAGCGTGCCGAGGGCGAGGGCGAGGGCGAAAGCGACGTTCGCGAGGCGACGCATCACGGGAGGTTCTACCATCGCTCGCCGCGCGCGTGGTAGCCTCCCGCGCCATGCGTCGGTTCGAGTTCGTGGAAGGGGCCTCGAAGAAGTTCTGGCAGATCGAGCGTGATGGCTCGCAACTCTCGATCCAGTGGGGCAAGATCGGCACGGCCGGTCAAAGCCAGGTCAAGGACTTTCCGAGCGATCAGAAGGCCCAGACCGAGCACGACAAGCTCGTCGCCGAGAAGACCAAAAAAGGATACGTCGAGGTCGCGGCACCGGACGCGTCGACGGCCCCGGCTCCCAAAAAGGCCGCCGCCGCGCCCGCGGAGCCGAGCGCAACGCCGCCCCCGGCCCCGAAAGTGGCGAGCGCTCCGCCGCCAGCCACGGACGAACCCGCGATGCCCGCGGCGACCGAAGCCCCCGTCGTCCTCGATATCGCTCAGGTCGAGGACATTCGTCGAAATGTGCACATGCCCCATCGCAAAGGGGTTCTCAGGCCCACGGCCGAGGAGCTCGCGGCCGATCCCTGGCAGGCCGTGCAGACGGCGTGGGCCGCCTGGGCGCCGTTTTGCCCGTGGGATCAAATGGCGATTCCCGCCGAGCTCGCGCCGGCCGTTCGCGAGGCGCGCGCCTTTCTCGAAGGCAAGGGCCCGACGCCGATCTCGCCGCTCGCCGCCGCCGTGCTCGACGATTTGCTCGACATGCCTCACGGCCCGCCCGCGTATCCCTTGCTCCGCGCGCTCGCCGATGCCTCGATCGCGAAAGACGGCCCGGGGTGGCTCCTCGACGCGGTCCTCGCGGTGACGCGTGTCCGGATCGAGCCGTGGCCGTATCAGATCCGCAACAAGGAGGCGAAAGAGTTCAGCGGTTTTTCCCTATATAAGGAGACCAGTGGCCCCTTCGAGCTCGACACGAACGGCACCCCTACATTCGCGTTTTACACACAAAACCTGCCCGACGACACCTACGGAGCCCTCATCGCGGCCATCACGACGCGCTGGCCCACGCTCTCCTACTGGCAGAAGCGCCTCGCGCTCGCGCTGATCCCCGACCACACGCCGCTCGCGGACGCGCTCGGCGAGGAATGGCTCGCCTGCGACGGGCACGTCGAGGGGTACGTCCGTCCCACGTGGGACAAGGACGGCATCAAGCCGGAGTTCCGTTTCGCGTATTCGCGCCCCATCCTCCTCAAGCTCGCGAAAAAAACCGTCGCGATGTCGTTCTCGGGCGGCTACCTCGGAGGGTATCTCTGGACGCTCCTCGACCTCTGCGGCGCGGACGTGGTCCCGGTGTGCCGGATCCATTGCGACAACGCTGATTACGCGGGCATCATCGTCGAGGGCCTCCAGGTCGCGACGCACGTCATCGGGCCCGAGACGGCCTCGCTCATGGTCTCCCAGCTCGCGCAGAAGCGCGAAATCGCCCAGGTCGCCGAGGAGTGGCTCGCGAAAAACCCCGCGCTCGCCGTCGCCCCGCTCGCCGACGCCATTGCCGCGGCCTCGACGCTCGGGGATCGCGCCGCGTCCGTGTTCCTCGGGATCGACCGGGCACACCCGGGCCTCGCCGACAAGATCGACCTTCGCCCCGCCGCGCGCACGGCCGTCCAGAAGCTCCGCGAAAAGATGGCCCCGCGGCCCGACGCCTCCCCGACCGAATTGCCCCGCATCCTCCTCGATCCACCTTGGATCTCGGGCCGGTGGTCCACCGCTTTGCCCCTCGTCGTACGCGTCGCGATGCAGCCTTACGCCGAGGTGCTGCACGACGCCTACGGGGAACTCTCGCAGGCGAAAGCGGACCGCGAGCAGACGCGAAAACACACGAAGACGTCCTTCGAGGAGGCGTCCGAGAACATCAACCACCGCTGGGTCGGCAAGTACGTCTCGGGCAGGATGAGCGAGCTCTCGGATGCGGACGTGAAACGCGCCTTTGCGGAGTGGCCCGCGAAGGCGTGGGACGCCGGCTACGGCCTGCTCGTCCCGCTCGTGGTCCTCGGCGTCGACGCGATCGGCGGGTATCCGCGTATTGCCTCCGCCAATGCCGCGCACTTCGCGTCCGCCCTCGCCGACGTCGTCGAGTCCCCGCGGCTCGCGACCTTCTTTGCCCACGCCCGCACCCTGAAATCCGCGCGCAAATCGGCGGAGCGGTGGTTTACGAAGTTCCCGAAGGCCGCGGCCACAGGCCTCATCCCGACGGCCGTCGGACCTCATTCCAAGGCGCGCGAGCACGCGGAGGAAGCGGTGCGATTCCTGGTCGCGAAGGGCCACGGCGAAATCGTCCGCGAGGCCGCCGAATCCTATGGCTCCGAGGTCGAGGCCGCCGTGAAGGCCGTCCTCTCCACGGACCCGCGCGATCGGTTCCCCGCGAAGCTGCCGAAGATCGGCGATTGGGCCAAACCCGAGGCCCTGCCGACGCTCCTCGTCGCGGGCCGAGCCAAGGGCTTGCCGCGATCCGCCGTCGAGGCCCTCCTCGTCATGCTGGCGATCTCCACGCCGGAAAACGTGTACGCCGGCCTCGAGGACGTGTTCACCGTCTGCGATCCCGCCTCGCTGGAGGAGTTCTCCTGGGCGCTCTTCAATGAATGGCAGCGGGCCGGCGCTCCTTCCAAGGAGGCGTGGGGCTTTCAGCAGCTCGGGCTGCTCGGCGGCGACAGCGTCGCGCGCAAGCTCACGCCGCTCATTCGCGCCTGGCCCGGGGAAAACCTCCAGGCCCGCGCCGTCTCGGGCCTCGACATCCTCGCGCGCATCGGCTCCGACCTCGCGTTGATGCACCTCAATGGCATCGCGCAGAAAGTGAAGTTCAAGGGCCTCCAGGAGAAAGCGCGCGCGAAAATGGACGAGGTCGCGCAGAACCGCGGCCTCTCCGCCGACGAGCTCGCCGATCGGCTCGTGCCCGACCTCGACCTCGACGAGGACGGCTCGCGCACGCTCGATTTCGGTGCGCGTCAATTCCGCGTCGGCTTCGACGAGGCCTTGAAGCCGTACGTCGTGGATGGGTCCGGAAAAACCCTCTCGGATCTGCCGAAGCCGGGCAAATCGGACGACGCTGCGAAGGCGAAAGAGGCCGATACGACCTGGAAGACGCTCAAGAAGGACGTCAAGGCGATCGCCCAGAACCAGATCACGCGGCTCGAACTCGCGATGTGCGCGGAGCGTCGCTGGGAGGTGAATTCGTTCCGCGCGCTCTTCCTCGAACATCCGCTGCTCGTGCACCTCGTGCGGCGGCTCGTCTGGGGCGTCTACACCGAGGAGGGCAAATACCTGAATGCCTTCCGCGTCGCCGAGGACAGCTCACTCGCCGACGCCGACGACGCGGCCTTCGATTTGCCGGACAACGCGCTCGTCGGCATCGTCCACCCGCTCGCGCTCCCGGACGCGACGCGCGCGGCGTTCGGCCAGATCCTCGGCGATTACGGCATTCTTCAGCCCTTCCCGCAGATCGGCCGCGACACGTATGCCCCGACGAGCGCCGAGGCGACCGACAACTCGATCAAGCGCCGCGCGGGGCAATTCGTCCCCGTGGGCAAGCTCCTCGGCCTCGTCGAGCGCGGCTGGCGCAAGGGCGAGCCCCAGGACGCGGGCTGGATCTGGGACATGGAAAAGCGTTTGCCCGGTGGCGTCGTGGCCACGCTGGCCCTCCGCACCGGCATCAGCGCCGACATGCAGTATACGGAGCCGAAGCAGGAGATCGGCGAGGTGTACGTCTCGAAAAACCGCGACGGTTTCAAGCTCGGCGAGCTCACGCCCGTGGTGTTTTCGGAGCTCGTGCGGGACCTCGTGCAGCTCGGGAGCGCCTCGTGAAAAAGAAGCAGGCGGGTTTGCAGCGCGCCTCGGCGGAGCTGCATTTCAAGGACGAGCTCGCGCGCCTCGCCGCGGAGGACACGGGCCCTCGCCCGCCCGGATGGAAGCTCTCGCCGCGGGCGGTGCGGGCCTTCGTGCTCGGCGATCCGGCGCGCGACATCAAGCCGAAATTCGTGGGCCATTCGGCGGTGATCGATCGGGCCATGGTCTCGCTCGCGACCTCGCGCGGGCTTCTGCTCATCGGCGAGCCGGGCACGGCGAAGAGCTGGCTCTCGGAGCTGCTCGCCGCGGCGATCTCCGGGCAATCGACGCTCACGGTGCAAGGAAGCGCGGCCACGAGCGAGGACCAGATCAAGTACTCGTGGAACTACGCCTTGCTCCTCGCCGAGGGCCCGGGCGAACGCGCGCTCGTGCCCGGCCCCGTGCTCACGGGCATGCGGGAGGGCAAGGTCGTTCGATTCGAGGAAATCACGCGTTGCCCGGCCGAGGTGCAGGACGGGCTCCTCTCGATTCTCTCGGACCGCGTCCTCACGATCCCCGAGCTCGGCGAGCAAGGCGTGGTCTTCGCGCGGGAGGGATTCAACATCATCGCCACGGCGAACACCCGCGACCGCGGCGTCAATGAAATGAGCGCTGCACTCAAGCGCCGTTTCAACTTCGAAACCCTCTTCCCGATCGGCGACCTCGCGGCCGAGATCGAGCTCGTTCGCCGTGAATCCACGCGCCTGCTCGACGCCTCGGGCGTGAAGATGACCTTGCCCGAGCCGGTGCTCGAAGTCCTCGTCACCACGTTCCGCGAGCTGCGCACGGGCGTCTCCGGCGACGGCCAGCCCGTCGAGCGGCTCTCGACCGTCCTCTCCACGGCCGAAGCGGTCTCCGTCGCGCACGCCGTCGGCGTCCGGGCGGCGTTCCTCGGCGACGGCGCGCCGCACCCGGGCGACGTGATCGATTGCCTCGCGGGCGCCGCGGTGAAAGACAACGCCGAGGACCTGGAAAAACTGCGGCGATATCTCGAAACCGTGGTGAGCAAGCGCAAGGCGCCGCATTGGGCCGCGCTGCACGCGGCGCGGTCGAGGCTCTAGGACCGTGTCGGGAACGCTCCACGTCGTCGGCGTGCGGCACCACAGCCCCGCGTGCGCGCGGCTCGTCGAGGCCGTGCTCGCGCGGATCGAGCCGGCCGTGGTGCTGATCGAGGGCCCTTCCGACTGGAACGTCAAAATGGCGGAGCTCGCGCTCGATCACGCGCCGCCCATCGCGATCTTCACGCATTACCTGACCGAGGACGGCCCGGTCTCGTCCTTCGCGCCGTTCTGCGCGTTTTCCCCGGAGTGGGTCGCGCTCCGCTGGGCCTTCGCGCACGGAAAAACCGTGCGGTTCTGCGATTTGCCCTCGTGGAGCAAGGCGTTCGTCGGCGTGCAGAATCGGTATCGCGACGAAGACGATCGATACGAACGAGCGATCGAGGCGCTTTGCCGCCGCACCGGCACCTCGGACCTCGACGCGTTATGGGATCACCTCTTCGAGGGCCGCCCCCCGGAGGAGCTCGAACCCGCGCTCGAAGCCTATTTTCAGCAGATCCGCGGCGATGCGGTGGCCGGCGAGCGTGATGCGCCGCGCGAGGCATTCATGCGGGACTATGCCTCCTGGGCGCTCACGCGCGGCGACGTCGTCCTCGTTTGCGGCGGGTATCATGCGCCCGCGCTCGCCTCCATCACGCCCGGCGGCCCCGAGCCCATTCCGCCGGTGCCCTCGCTCGGCGGCCAGAGCCACCTCGTGCCCTGGACCTATGCTCGCATGGATGCCTTCGCCGGATACCAGGCCGGCATGCCCTCGCCGATGTGGTGGGAGCTCGAATGGAAGCTCGGCGCGGGCGTGGCGGAGGCGATGCTCGATCGCAGCCTGGAAGCGTTGCGCAGGAACACGCAACGACCCACGGTCGCCGATCATATCGCGGTTCGCACGGGGATCGGTGCGCTCGCCGCATTACGCGGGCACGAGACGCCGAAACGCGTGGACGTGCTCGACGGGCTGCTCTCCGCGCTCGTCCGCGAGCCGCTCCCCGGCCCGCCGCCCTGGTCGCGGCGCGGCATCGTGACCGGCGATTTGCATCCGACGCTGGCGACCCTCCTCCGCACGTTCACGGGGGATCGGGTGGGCCGTTTGTCCGCGGAGACGGAGCGACCGCCGCTCCTTCGCGAGGTGCACGAGACGCTCGATCGCCTCGGGCTCTCTCCGCCGAGAAACCCGCAGGCGGTGTCGCTCGATTGGCGTATCGAGCGAGATCGCGAGCGATTGCGCGTCCTGCATCGATTGCGGCTTCTCGAGATCCCCGGATTCGTCCGGATTCATGGTCCGGCGTGGGGCACGGACGCGCGCATGGCCGAGGCCTTCAAGCTCGTATGGCGGCCCGATCAGGATCCGGCCATCATCGAAGCCTCGCGCTGGGGCTCGACGCTCGAAGGCGCGGTCTCCTTGCTTCTCTCGCACCGCCTGCTCGCGGCCGAGTCGCTCGGCGCGCGCGTGGACGCGCTCGGAGATGCCGCATTCGTGGGGCTCACGAAGCTCGCCGGCGAGATCCTCGATCTCGTGGCGAACGCGGTGGCCGCGACGCCCTCGTTCAGCGCGCTCGGGCCCGCGATCGAAAAACTCCTCGGCCTGTGGCGGCACGGCGAATGGCTCGAGGTCGTCGGCGCGCCGCTCTTTTCGCCCGTGCTACGGGCGGCCGGCGAGCGGTCGCTCTCGCTCCTCGCGGGCATTCAGGGGACGGATCTGCTCCCGGCCGACCTCGACGCGATGCGCTCGCTCGCCGAGCTTTTGCGCCATGGCGAGGCGCTCGACCTCCCTCCGGACGATACCCGCGCCGCGCTCGCGCGAAGGGTCGCGGACCCTGCCGCGCCCGCGATGCTGCGCGGCGCCGCGCTCGGCGCGATCTGGTTCCTCGACACCGAGGCCGCGCCCGTCGATTCGGCCATCGACGGCGCGCTCTTCGCTTCGTCGGAGGGCCGGCTCGGTGATTACCTCGCGGGGCTGTTCGCCCTCGCGCGTGGGCCCGCGCTGCGCGACGATCGGCTCATCGGCGCGGTCGACGCGGCCCTCGGAAAGCTCGACGACAATGCCTTCCTCGTCGCGCTGCCCGCATTGAGGCTAGCCTTTTCGTGGTTTCCTCCCGCCGAGCGCGCGCGCATCGGCGCGCTCCTCGCGGCGCGCTGGGGCAAACGGCCGGATGCTTCGTGGATCGGGGACGTCCCCGCCGATGTATTGCAAGCCGGCCTCGCGCTCGACGCGCGGGTGCTCTCGTGGGGCCGCGCGCTCGGGGTGCTCGAATGAGCACGTACGACGCGGAGACGCGATGGCGGCTGATCCTCGGACCGGCCGGAAACGACGGGCTCGGGGCCGCGGACGCCGGCGGGGGCGAGACCGCGGACCTCGAGCGCGCCCTCGCCTGGCTTTACGATCGCGAGACCGACGGCGAGGCGAGCCGCTCGATTGCGCGCGGCCGCCCCGGGAGCGGCCCCGAGCACCCGCTCGACGTGCCCGACTGGCTCAATACGATCCACGAGCTCTTCCCGAAAGAGGCGATCGAGCGCCTCGAATCGGACGCGCTGCACCGCTATGGCATCCTCGACGTGGTCACGCGAAAGGAGGCGCTCGAGAACGTCACGCCTTCGCTCTCGCTCGTCGAGGCCATCCTGTGCTGCAAATCCCGCATGGATGCCCATGTGCTCGACGCCGCCCGCGCGATCGTCGACAAGGTCGTCGAGGACCTGAAAAAACGCCTCTGCGACGAGATCGAGCACCGGCTCGGCGCGACGCCGTTCCGGCACCGGCGCTCGCGCTTCCGCGTGGCGCGGAACCTCGACGCGCTCCGGACCATCCGGAGAAACCTCCAGCACTGGGACCAGGACAAACGGCGGCTCATCATCGAGCGCCCCGAATTCTTCGCGCGCGTCCGGCGCTTCGGGCCGCGGTATCAGGTCATCGTGCTCGTCGATCAATCCGGCTCGATGGCGCGCAACATCATTCACGCGGCCGTGCTGGCGTCGGTCCTCTGGAAGCTCCCGTCCACGCGCTCGCACCTCGTCGTGTACGACACGGAGGTCGTCGATCTGACGCCATACGTGGACGATCCCGTCGAGCTCCTCTTGCGCGTTCAGCTCGGCGGCGGCACCGATGGAGCGAAGGCGCTGCGATACGCGGCGGAGCTCGTGGACATGCCACACCGGACGATCTTGCTCTGGATCACCGATTTCGAGGATCACGCGGACAAACTCGTCCGTGAAGTGACCGCGCTCGTCGGCGAAGGGGTCACGGTGTTCGGGGCGGCATCGCTCGACGATCAGGTGCGCGGCGCGTACGATCACGGCGTCGCGCAGGCGGTCGCGGACGCGGGCGCGCACGTGGCGGCCACGACGCCGCGCGAGCTCGTGGGCTGGCTCGTGGAGAGGATCCGGCGATGAGGGCGGATCTCGCGGCCCTGACGCCGGAGGCGCTCGCCGCGATGGCGAACGTGGGCCTCGTGAAGCGCGCGCAGCGCGAAATCGAGGCCGGACAGGGGCCGAAGGTCCACGAGGAAGCGAATGGCGCCGTCGTCGCGACGTTCCCGGACGGCATTTCGACGCGCCTCCTGCCGGGCAAGGCGCTGAAGGACACGCCCTGCGGCTGCGGGGCGAAGACGGTTTGTCGCCATCGCATCGCCGCGGTGCTCGCCTACGCGGCGATGGCCGGGACCGAGACGCGGCCACCGTGGGAGATCAGCCCCGAGGAGCTTCTGGTTTGGCTGGGCGAACGGGCGCCGCTCGTGGACGCCGCCGAGGCCGCGGGGGTCGAGGTCGAGCTCGGGACGAATCCGCCGATCGCGCGTTTCTCGGGGTGCACCGTGCGCTTCTTGGCGGGGGCCGATCTCGCGCACGCGCGGTGCGATTGCGCGACGACGCGGTGCGCGCACGTGCCGCTCGCGGTCCGGGCATTTCAGCGGCTCTCCGTGGAGGATCGGGCGCGCGGCGCGGGGCACGTGCGCCTCGGGCCGCCGCCGAAACCCACGATTCCGGCGGCCATGCTCGCCGGTGTGGAGGGGCTCCTCGGGCGAACCCTCGCGCGTGGGCTCGCGGATGCGCGCGGGCTCGCGCAGGCGCGCGAGGAGGTCCGCGCGCAATTGAACGAATACCCCTGGCTCGACGGCCTGATCGAGGACCTCGAGGCGCAACGCGAGGCGTGGGAGATTCGCTCGGCATTACACGACGCCGGAGAGGTGCGGAGGCTCCTCGCCGAAGGATGGGCGCGGCTGCGGGCGGCGAGGGGCGGCGGCGAGCCTGCGACGTTACTCGGGCTCGGCGAGCCGCTCGAAGTCCCGCTCGACCGGGCGCGCCTGCTCTCGCTCGGCGCGCGGCTCTTGGCGGCGGGAACGGCCCGAGCGCTGGAAGTGCTGTTCTGGGACGGCGCCACGGTCGTGTCGTGGAGCGTGGCGATTCCCGACAAGGTCGATCCAGCCTCCATGATCGCGGTCGCGGGCACGCCGCTCGCGGTCATGGCCGGCGGGCAGGTCCTCTCGCGCCACCTCGTGCGTTTGGCGAGACGCACCATCGAGATCCGGCGCGGCAAGGACACCACGGTGATCCCGCAGCGCGGCGCGTGGGGCGACATCCCCGCGCCCTTTGGTTTCCCCGGGCCGAGCGCGCTCCTCGCCGACGAGGTGGGCCGGCCTCCCTCGTTCTTGCGCCCGCGCGCCCGCACGGCGGCGCTCCGGATCGTCGCGACGAACGGAGGGGTCCAGGGTTTGTCATGGTCGCCCGGACGTCAAACGCTGTCGGGGTGGATCGAGGACGACGGCGCCCGGCTCCGCGTGGAACGAGCGCACGAATGGTTTGCCCCCGGCGCCATCGCGGCGCTCGCGGAGGCGCTCCCGTCGGCACGTTACGTCTCGGGCTGGCTGCGTGAATCGCGAGGCGGGCGTGTGCTCGAGCCGATCGCGGTGGTCACGGATCGTGTCGTCATCCCGGATCTCGCGCCGGCCGCGCCGATCCCCGCGCTGCCGATCGCCGCGCCCGAGGCTCCGGACGTGCTCGGCGACGCGCTCGGGCGGCTCGAATCGGCCCTCGACGCGCTGGCCCAGGACGGCGTGCTTTCGGCGCGGATCCCGCCGCTCGCGCCGGCGCTCGAGCACGTCGGATTGCGAGCGATGGCGGCGATCTATTCGCGGCTCGAGGCCGCGCGGGCGGCGGGGGACCTCGGCGAGGCGACAAAGGCCTTTGCCGACGCGGCGATCTCGGTGGCGCTGGCGCGGGCATGAGCGAGGCCGTGAAAAGCACATGCCGCCGGGTTCGAAAAACCGCCCGCGGGCGTTGAGGGCGACGGATGAACATGGACCGACGCACCTTCTCGGCCCTCGCGCTCGGCGCGCTCGTCGGGTGTGAGGAACGGACGGAGGCCCCCGCACCCGCCGCCGCTTCCGCTTCCGCTCCCGCCGCCGCTTCTGCTCCCACCTCCGCGCCCGCGCCTGCTGATTACGTCCCTCCCCTGTTCCGCGCCCATCCGGGCCTCGCGCCGCACCTTCCGCGCCTCCCAATCGGCCTTTTGCCCACGCCCGTCGAACGCGCAGCAAAACTCGGCGAAAAGGCCGGGCTCGCCGGGCTCCACATCAAGCGGGACGACCTCGCCGGCGCCGCGTACGGCGGGGGCAAGACACGCAAGCTCGAGTTTTTCCTGGCGGAGGCCCGCGCGAAAGGCGCGCGCGAGATCGTCACGTTCGGCGCCTTCGGGTCGAATCAAGCCGTCGCCACGGCCCTGTACGGCGCGGCGCAGGGATTTGCGGTCACGCTGCTGCTCGCCCCGCAGGCGCCGAGCCCGTACGTCCGGAAAAACCTGCTCGCCGCGCGACGCGCCGGGGCCACGATCCGGGTCGTGACCGGCGGGGTTGCCGAGGCCGAGGCACTGGCGAAACGAATGGCAAAGGCGGCGAAAGGCGTCGCGCCGTATCTCGTGCCACCCGGCGGCTCTTCTCCGCTCGGGAACCTCGCGTTCGTCAATGCTGGCTTCGAGCTCGCCGAGCAGGTCGGCGACAGGCATTGCCCTCTGCCCGATTGCGTCTATCTCGCGATGGGCACGATGGGCAGCGCGGTCGGCCTTGCGCTCGGGCTCGAGCTCTCCGGGCTCCGGACCGAGGTCGTCGCCGTGCGGACGTCGAGCCCCGAGACGTCGAGCGAGGCGCGGTTTTTCGCGATGGCCCGAGAAACCGTGGCTTTCGCGCGCTCGCTCGATCCGACCTTCCCCGACGTGCGCCTCGGCCGCGCGCGCGTGCGATTCGCGACGAACCATCTCGGCGCCGGCTATGGCGCCCCGACACGAAAAGGAGAACGGGCGATCACGCTCGCCGCCGAGACGGAAGGGATGACGCTCGAACCGACCTATACGGGAAAAACCCTCGCGGCTTTGCTCGACGACGCCACGCGCCTCGCGGGGAAAGTCGTGCTCTTCTGGAACTCGCAGAACAGCCGACCGCTCGTGACCGAAGGCGTCCGGCCCGAGGATTTTCCTCCCATTCTCCGGGGAATTGTCGCCGAGCGCTGAACGCCGTACGCAAAGCGGTGGGTGCCTCTTCTCGTTCCCTCGAAGGCACGAGCGAACGTCCAGAACGGCAAGTTTATTGCTAGAGCGATACGTGTGGCGCGTTTTTGATCACCGCATGGGCCGCGACGGTTCAGGAGGGAGGATGCACCATGAGAAATTCGATTCAATCCATACTGTTCGGGGCCGCGGTGAGCCTTCCGCTCCTCACCGCCGGTAGCGAGGCCAGGGCCACCATTGCGGGCGCGAACGTCGATTTCCACGGCGGCCTCCAGTTCCATTTCATCGAAGGAGCCACTCCGGGCTCGCAGATCAACTGGCAAGCGACGGCGAAGGCGACAGCCTACTACATCTGCCGCGTCACGTTCAGGCCGGAGCCGCCCCACCAGCGGGTGATGGGACGCACCGGGACGTCCACGGCCAACGCGGCTGGGCAGGTGGATGTCGTCATCAGGATCGCCCCACCGCCTCCAACGCCGCAGATGTTCGGGATGTGTCCGCCCAGCCAGTTGAAGCTTCGCCGAGTCGAATACAGGGACATCCATGTCACCAGCAACGCCGGCAATCACCACTTCGCAGGGCCGGTCTCGCGGAACCTGGCCTTCTGACGGGCCCTCCCTCGAATCTGGTGAATCGCCCAGGACGAGCATTCACGGCGTCCAGCTCACCTCGACGGTGCGGCTGAGCACGAACCACGCATAAAGCCCGACTTGCATCACCGGCGGGGCGATCGGCTCCTGGAGCGTCGCGGTCCGCGTGAGCGTCACCTGGAGCGGGCACGGGCCGGGCATGGCCGGATTCGCGGGCACGAGCTCGGCCTGAGAAATCTCGTATTGGCCCACGTCGTTCGGCAACGTGCGGCCGAGCGGCTTGATGCACGTGCCAGAGGCGGCCAGGCCGAGCACGTGGTTGCCCTCGGGCGCGGCATTCCAGGTGAGCTTCAGCGGAGCATCCCCCATGAGCGGCTCGGCGGAGAGCCCGATCGGCGGCGGCACGGGGATCACGCGGCCGATGATGCCCCGATCCGCGCGGCGCTCCAGGTCGAGCGTGATATCCCCTGACAAACCCTCGATCTCGGCCAGGTAGACGGGACGATCGTCTTCGGTCACCTCGCGCAGCGGAAGCGGTTTTCCGCTCATCTGGAGGCGCAGGGTGTCGCCGTCCGACAAACGCAATTCGCCGACCGGGCTCGAGATCCGCACGCGCACCGTGGCGCCGTTTCCCTCGTCGCTTGCGTCGAGAGAAAAGAGCATATCGAGGGTCGAGACGTCGGTCGAGCGTACGGGCTCGTCCTCGCAACCCGCGAGGGCCGTGAGGGCGACGAGAACGAGCGGCAGCACGCGCGTCTTCATCAGAACACCACGAGCCCGGCAAAGAGGCCTCCGCCGATCGATCGATAAAGCCTCGAAGGCTCGCCGCCCCGCACCTCGTCGACCCGCACGCGCGCGCCCACCTGCAGGAGCCCCGTGCTCACGCCGAACTCGACGTCGTGCTCCTGGAGCGCGAGCTCGTTCGTGGTGATCGGGACGAAGCGGTAGCTCGTTTGAAGTCCAACGGTCTCGGTGGGAAAAATCCGGAACCGCGCGACGCCGTAAGGCGCGCCGTGATAGCCTGGTTCGAGCCAGACGGGGCGGCCGTACTCGAAGGTGCCGCCCACGCCGAGGACGAACGAGCCCGGCGCCCGGCCCTTCCAGCGAAGCGGCGCGACGAGGCCCGCGCCGGAGAGGCCGATCTCGACCTGCGCATTCTCGTCGAATCCGATCGGGCCGCCGTTCAGGTGAATCTCGAAGCCGAGCCGCTCGTGCGGGAAACGCACGATGTCGAGGTCGATGACCCCGACCAAGACCTGGTACCGCGCGAGCGTCCCGAACCCAAGCATTTTCAGGCCGCGGACGTACATGACGCCCGCGTCGAGCCGCGCCATCTCCACCGTCGAGCGCTCACGCGGCGCGGCATTGCCCGCGGCAGGCGCGGACGGCGCCGCCACGGGGTCGGGCGGCGGTGGGAGCTCGGGCAGAGGCTCGGCCGGAGGCGAAGGCGCGGCCTCGTCGGGCGACGCCGCGCCGAGCACGAGGGGCGCAAGGATGCAGAGAAGAGCGCGGAGGACGCGGCTCTCGTGGGTTCGTGAAGCTCGGTTTTCCGTGGCAGACGCGCGCATGGCTCACCGGGGTCGCACGAGGCGACCTTACCACGACCGGACCAAGTTTGATATCCTCGGACCCGCCGCCGCTGGGGGCGGACGCGGCACCTTTCTTTTGCGCGACGAGGACGACATGACCCACATGCGCTCATTCCATCACTCGATGTCCCGGCGGGGCAAACCCCTCCTCTCCTTGCTCCTCGCCTCGGGCCTCTCCCTCGCGGTCGCCTCCTGCGGCGAGAGCGAGGGCGGCCCCGGGGGCCGGACCGGGGGCTCCACGACCGGCGGGACGCGCAACACGACGTGCGAGAAGGGCGAAAGCAAGGGCGAGGTGATGGCGCCCGAATACAAGATGACGCTCCCCGGCGAGACGAGCTGGTTCGCCTCGCCCGTCGTGCGCGACCTCGACGGCGACGGAAAACGCGAGCTCATCGCGGCCTATTATTCGGTCTTCGTCCACGACGCGGAGGGCAACGTGCTCGCGAAGGCCGAGGGCGGCGAGGGGCGCGTGTACGCCCCGCACGTCGTCGCGGACCTCGAAGGCGACGGGCTCGTGGACATCGTGTACGGCAGCGATCACGAGGTCTGGGCGTACGAGTGGAAGGACAAGGCGCTCGTGCCGAAGGCAGGGTTCCCCGCGAGCACGACGACCGCGAACGACGCGCCCGAGGTGCGCGGTATGGCCGCCGGCGATCTCGACGGCGACGGCGTGCTCGAGATCGTCGTGACCACGACGCAAACCGCGAGCACCGAGGACGGCGGGGCGCAGGTGTTCGTGTTCCGCGCCGACGGCTCGCTCCATCAACCGGCGGGGCTCGGATTTCCGGCGTGGCCTCGATACAACAACCTCACGGGCGCCGGGAACGACGCAGATCGGAATGGGATGGGGCACTCCGGGTATGGCTGCTACGGGCTCAACGTGGCGGTCGGGAACATCGACGACGACCCGGAGCTCGAGGTGCTCGCGACCTACGACAACCACCACATCCAGGCCTTCGACCACGACGGCGTGGCGATCGACGCCGCGCCGTTCTTCACGAACCGCGCGAACGAATTCGAGGGGCAGCGCCTCACGTGGGGCCAGTTCATCCGCTGGGCGGATCCGAAGGTCGAGGCGGACCATTACAACCTGCACACGGGCGAGTGGCCGCACCCGTCGTTCGCCGAGTGGCTCCAGTGGACCGCGTCGCCGCCGAACGTGGTCGACCTCGACGGGGACGGGAAAAACGAGGTGCTGGGGCTGCCGAACATCGAGAAAAACGAGCCGTACGAAACGCAGGCCTATGCGATCATGGTGCTCGAAGGCGCGCACGGCGACGGGAGCCGCTCGGCGATGCGCAAGCCCGGCTGGGAGACGCTCCCGCGCGGGGAAAAACCCATCCAGGTGGAGGGTTATTATCCGCCCGGCGGCATCCCGACGGCGACGACGGTGAACATCCAGGGCGACGACAAACCCGAGATCGTGGCGCCGTTCAACGACGGGTTCGTGTATGCGTTCGGCGCGGACGCGAAGCAGATCTGGCGATTCAACTACACGCACGGTAAGTCGATCATGTTCGCGACCGAGGTGACCGTCGCGGACCTGAACCAGGACGGCTCGCCCGAGCTCATCTTCGCCACGTACGGCGATCCGAACGTGCTCGACTCGGGGTATCTCGTGATCCTCGCCGCGGATGGGACGTTGCTCCACGACGTGCCGCTTCACAATACGGGCGAGCAAAATGGAAATGGCAATGGCGCGCCCGCGGCGCCCGCGGTCGGCGACCTCGACGGTGATGGGCAGGTCGAGATCTTCGTGCAGACCTTCGAGCACGGGCTCGACGTGTTCACGGTGCCGGGTTCGGCCGAGAATTGCCTGCTCTGGTCGACCGCGCGCGGCGGCCCGCTCCGCATGGGTCAGCCGAACGGAGATTGAGGTTCGATTTTTCCTCGGTGACGGGCCCCTTCCCTCGGGGAAGAGCCCCACGGAATTTGGCCAGAAGCTCGCCGTGGGCGCCGAGCAGGAGCGCGCCCAGGGCTACGGGCCGTTCGCGAACGCGGTGGAGATGATGGGCAAGAGCTTCGAGCAGATGTTCTCGGGCGACAACGTTCCGAGCCCGCAGCTCGTGGCGGACGCGGTCCTCACGCTCGTCGAGTCGCCCGCGGGCAGCCGCCCCACGCGCGTGGTCGTCGATCCGTTCTCGGGACAGGCAGCCGAGGGGCTGAACAAGGCGCACACCGAGGTCCAGAAGCACCTGCTCTCGGCATGGGCATGGGCAATCTGGCGGATTGAGCCTTCTCGTTCACCCCTTCCCGCGCCCGAGGACCTCGGCGTAAACCTCGGGATCGAAGCCCACCACGAGCGTTTGTCCTACCCGCATCGTCGGGGCCCGGAGCCCGCCCGTCGGCCCGAGCATGGCCTCGAGCACGTCCGCGTCGGGCGGGCGCGCGCGCATGTCGAGCGTGACGCGCTTCTTTCCTTTCACCGCGACGATCCGCTCGGCCTGCCGGGCGAGCGCGAGCGCGCCCTCTCCGCCGAGCTTGAGCTTGCCCGCGTCGGCCATTTCCCCGATCGTCACATTTTCTTGCGCGAGAAACTCCCGCGCTCGAGTGCACGAGGTTCACCCCTTGCGGTGATAATACCAGTCGGCTCGCTCGTTCATGCCAGTTTCCTCCTTCGCCAGCACTATTCAGGGTTTTACCGGGAACGTCAAGCCGAAGGGTGATCGAAGGGGTTGCCTCGCGCGGCCCGCGCGTCCTAGACTGTCGGCCCGCTTTCGGTCGTCTCCTCCTGCCATGGGGTCCGCATCATGAGCGTCTCCGCCCTCGGCGACTCGACCCAGGCCCAGGTGCCCTCCCTGCGGCGCAGGCTCACGTTGTTCGACGTCCTCTGCATCGGGGTCAACGCCACGGTGGGATCGGGCGTGTTCGCGCTGCCCGACGACATGCACCGGGTGATGGGCGGGTTTTCCCCGCTCTCCTTCGCGCTCTGCGCGCTGCTCCTGATGCCGGTCGCGCTCTGCTTCGCCGAGCTCTCGGGCAGGCACGTCGACACGGGCGGGACGTACCTCTATGCGCGCAATGCGTTCGGCGACCGGGCCGGCTTCCTCGTCGGCTGGTTTTGCTGGGCGAACACGTTCGTCAGCTGGGCGGCGAACGCGAGCCTCTTCGTGGAGCTCGTGGGGATCCGCGCGCCGTTCGTGGGGTCGGCCGTCGCCGCGGCGGTCGTGGTCGCGCTCGGCGTGGTGAATTATTTCGGGGTCAAACCGGGCGCGTGGGTCGTGAACGCGATGACGCTCGGCAAGATCGGCGCGATCCTGTGTTTCCTCGTGGTGGCCGTGTCGCTCGTCGATCCGTCGCGGCTCGGAGGAAAGCTCCCGCTCGGCGCGCTCGGCGTGGGGCAAGGCGTGTATCTCGCGCTCTTTCCGCTCCAGGGTTTCGAGGTCGCGCCGATCGCGGCGGGCGAGACGCAAAATCCCCAGCGCAACGTGCCGCTCGGGACGCTCGGAGCGCTGTCGATTTCGGCGCTGCTCTTCATCGTGGTGCAGGCGGTGCTGGTCACGACGTACCCGAAGATCGGCGAGGAGTCGGGGCAGCCCTTGGTCGACGCCGCGCGGTTCATCGGTCCCACGATCGGCGCGGTCGTGGTCGCCGGCAGCTTGCTCTCGGTCGGCGGATTCACGGCGGGCAGCGCGCTCGGGTCGCCGAGGTACGCGCAGGCGATCGCGGCGCACAGGCTCATGCCGGCGGCGCTCGCGCGGATCCACGGGCGCTGGGGCACGCCGCACGTGGCGATCTTCTGGACGACGGCCATCACGGCAGCGCTCGCGTTTTTCTTCGATTATCGGCGCCTCGTGGGGATGTCGAACATCACGATCGTGATCCAGTATCTGTTCACGTGCCTCGCGGTGCCGGTCTTGCGCAAGAAGGACGGCGAATCGAAGGGGTTCCGGGTGCCGGGCGGGAAGATCATTCCGTTCGTGGGCGCCGCGGGATCGGTGGCGCTGCTCGCAGGCGCGGAGAAGCCGGAGTTCTTGTTCGCGGGGGTGACGCTGGTGCTCGGGATCCTGGTGGCCCTCGGCACGAAGCGATTCGCGCGCGCCGAGGGCGCGTGAATGCCTTGACAGGAAGGCCCGCGGGCTGATGCGATCCTGACCATGCGGAAGTCCGGTTCGTCGTGGTCCGTCGTTTTGCTGGCCCTTGCTGGCTGCGGTCCGGGCCCCACGGTCGTATCGAACCCCGACGAGGCGCTGATCCCGCGAGGCGCGGCTTCCGCTTCCGCGACCCCGTCGGCTTCTGCTTCCGCTTCCGCTCCGGAAAAACCGACGCTCGAAGTGGCGGACGGAGCGAAAAAACCGCCTCCGCCATTTTCGTGTGGCAAGGGGAAGGAAATCGTGGCGGCGACGGGCACGTATTGCGTGTTCACGGAGCCGCGATCGTGGCCGGACGCCGAGCGGCATTGCGAGGAGCACGGCGGGCACCTCGCGTCGATCACGTCCGAGGCCGAGGCGCAGGTGCTCCGCTCGGCGATCGTGTCGCCCGTCAGCGGTGAGAACGTGTGGCTCGGACTCGTGGAGCCGACGGAAGGGCGATGGCTCGGCCCCGACGCCAAGCCCATACGATTCTTCGCGTGGAACGACGGCGAGCCGAACAACGACGGCGGCGCGGAGAACTGCGGCTCGTGGCTCCTCGGGAGCGGGCGGTGGAACGACGTCGATTGCTTCGTGCCGCGCACGGCGCTCTGCAAGAGCCGGTCGCCGGCCGGGAAAAAAGGCGCGCTCGCGTGCGCCGAGAGCGCGCGGCTCGTCGTCGGGAAACGCGAGTATTGCTTGCAAGACGCCGCGACGTGGCAAAATGCGCAGGCGCGGTGCGCGCGATCCGGCGGGGACCTCGCCGTGATCGAGTCGGCGGAGGAGAACGACGCGCTTTTTGCGGCGATCGGCGCGAAGATCGACGTCGGGTCGATGTGGGTCGGGCTCTCGGACGCGGCGAAAGAAGACGATTTCCGTTGGGCCTCGGGCGAGCCGGTCGGCGCGCCGCCATGGCGGAGCGGAGAGCCGAACAACCTCGGCGACGAGGATTGCGCGGAGTGGCTCCCGAGCGACGGGCGCGTGAATGATCTGCCCTGTCAGGAAAAACGCGCGAGTCTGTGCGAAAAACCCAGGGTGGAAGCGGCGCGATGACGGCGACGTTCGTCCTGGTCCACGGCCCCTTCCTCGGCGGATGGGGGTTTCGGCGTATCGCTTCCGAGCTCGAACGCGCAGGGCACACGGTCTTCACGCCGACGCTCACGGGCATCGGCGAGCGCTCGCACCTGCTCGGGCCGGACGTGGGGCTTTCGACGCATATCGAGGACATCACGAACGTGCTCGTGTACGAGGACCTCCGTGACGTGATCCTCGTGGGGCAGACCTACGGCGGGATGGTCATCACCGGCGTCGCGGACCGCGTGCCGGAGCGGATCACGCGGCTCGTGTACGTGAACGGGCACGTGCCGACGAGCGGGCGCAATGCAATGGGCGCGTTCGGCGGAGGGACGGCCGGCAAGCTCGACGATATGTCGGACAACGAGGGGCCCCGGCTTTTGCCGCCGTTTCCCTTCGAGGCGATGGGGATTCACGACGCCGCGGACCAGGCCTGGGTGGAGCCGAGGCTCTCGCCGCATCCGATGAAATGCCTCGAGGAGCCGATCGTGCTCACGCGCGGCGAGCCTCGGATGCCCCGGGCTTACGTGCTCGGGACGGCGCGCGAGGATCTGATCGCCTTTTTCAAGGCGGATCCGATCGCTCACTTCGTGGAAAAGGCGCGGGCGGAGGGCTTCGAATTTCACGAGGTGGCCGCCGGCCTGTTTCCCATGGTCAGCCACCCGAAGGAGCTCGCCGCGGTGCTCGAAAGGATCGCCTCCCCCGCCCGTTAAGCAGTCGAAGGCGTGCTCGTTTGTCCCTGCGGAACGACGATGTCGCGGAGCACCTCGGCGAGGCGGCCGGCGATGGCGCGGCGGTGGAAAGGTTCGAGGCCGACGGGCCGGGAAGGAAGGAGCGGCTCGCCGCGCTGGAACGAGAGGGCAATCCGCTCGAGCGCTTCGGCAATGGCGGCGGGCTCGCGCGGATGCACGACGAGGCCGAGCCGATGTCGCTCGACGAGGCGCGAGAGCGCGCCCGCTGGCGCGAGCGCGAGGCAAGGCCGGCCGATCGCCATGATGTCGAAGATCTTTCCCGGGTAAATGGCGGTATTGCCCGGGATGTCATCGACGATGACGAGCGCGAGGTGGCTCTCCGCGAGGAGCGAAAGCGCCTCGTCGTGCGGACGAAAGCCGAGGTGCCGGACCATCGGGAGCGGGTTCTCCTCGAAGACGGCGCGCTCGGTATCGACGACGCGGCCGATGAAACGAATGTCGAAGAGGTCCGCAAGGGCAGGCGCGCGCTCCGCGAGGAGGCGCAAGCCCGCGAAGAGGCCACGCGGCGAAGTATGCCAGAAGGTCGTGCCGGCATAGGTCGCGACGAGCTTGCGGCCGGGCGCGTAGGTCCGGGGCGGAGGCGCGTCGAGGATGTGCGCGAAATCGTCAGGATCGTAGCCGTTCGTCAGCGTGACGACGCGGCTCGGATCGAGGTCGCGATAACGCGTGAGCAGGTTTCGGCGGAAGTCCTCGGTGGCCGTGAGGATTCGCGCGGCGCGCCGGACGAGCGCGGGCTCGATGGTGTCGATCACGCGCGCGAGGAGCGGGCCGCCGTGCATTTCGTAGGTGGCCGCGGTGCGCCATTCGTCGCGATAGTCGAGGACGAACGGTACGCGCGAGAGCGGGCCGAGCAAGAAAGGCGAAAACGGAGGGCCGCTGACGAGGGCGGCGTCGACGTTCGCCGAGAGGCGGCGAATCGCGGCCGCGGCAGCGGGTAGCCACAGGATTTGCGGGTCCGGGACGAGCGCGGCGGAGGCGAGGCGCGCGAGGGCCCGGCGCGCCCCGGAGAAGGGGCCTTTCGACGCGGCGCCGCGCCAGACGGCAGCCTTTTTCTCGTAGCTCGGTTCGAGCGTCCGGACGCGGACGACCTTCACTTCGGCCGGGACGTCGCGGAGCAAGCTCTCGTCCCGGATGGGGACGGACGGGTTTTCCGCCGTGAGCACGGTGGTCTCGACGCCGCACGAGGGCAGGTACTTGGCGAACTTGGTGACGCGCTGGACGGCGACGCCGCCGACGGGCGGAAATGCGTACGAGACGATGAGCAGGCGCAAGACGGCTCCCCCCGGTCTATTGCAGAGGCCAACGATTGCACGGCGGTGTTGGCCGGGCAAATGGGGTCCCCTCGTGAGCGGAAAGAGCGTCCTGGGCGCGGTTTTGTCCTTGGCGCCCCGGCGGGATCTCGCGTAGAGATACGCCAGCCGTGGATCTGCTCTACTTCGCGCTGCTCTGCTCCGTGCTGATCTTCGTGCACGAGCTCGGCCACTTCGTGTGGGCGAAGATCTTCGGCGTGAAGGTGCTCACGTTCTCGATGGGTTTCGGGCCGAAGGTGCTCCGGTTTCGAGGACGAGAGACGGAGTATTGCGTGGGGCTCTTGCCCCTCGGCGGCTTCGTGAAGATGCTCGAGGAGAACCGGCAGGAGCCGGTGCTGCCCGAGGATCGCAAGCGTACGTTCGAGGCGCAGGCACTCTGGAAACGGGTGATCATCGTCATCGCGGGCCCGGCGATGAACATCCTGTTCCCGGTCCTCCTGTATTTCTCCGTTTTCGTCGGGGAGACACGATTCTCGCCCCCCACGGTCGGCTTCGTTTTGCCCGGACACCCGGCGGAGGGAAAACTCGTGCCGGGCGATCGGGTGCTCGAGGTGGACGGCGAGCGAATCTCGACGTTCGCCGAGCTCGCGCGGATCATCGGCGAGAGCCCCGGCAAAGAGCTGCGGCTCAAGGTGTTCCGCAACAACGAGCACGTCGAGGTCGTGGTGGTGCCGGAGGAGAAGGTCGTCCGGAAGCCGCTCGACATCGTGGAGAAGGTCGGCGAAATCGGCATCAAGCCGAGCCGGCCCGCGGCCGTCGTGGGTATCTCGCGGCCAGATTCGCCTGCGTATCGCGCGGGGCTCCGGACGTTCGACCTCGTGACCGAGGTTCGAGGCCGGCCGGTGAAGACGTTCGCGGATCTCGAAGCCGCGCTGTCCGAGAACCACGGCGAGACGGTGCCGGTGACGTATTTGCGGCCCGTGAAGGTGCCGCGCGCGTTCGGCGGGCTCGCGGACATGGCCGTGTACGAGTCGGGCGTGGCGGCGCTGACGCCGGAGGCGAACGGGCACGGCGATCTCGAAGAGCGCACGGGGCTCGAATCGGCGGACCTTTACGTATTCGACGTGGCCGAGGGTTCGGCCGAATGGAACGCCGACATGCGGCCAGGGGATCGCATCGTGGAGGTGGATCAGACCACGGTGACGGCCTGGGCGACGTTCCTCGAACGGCTGCTCGCCTCGCCGGATCGTCCTCACACGGTGACGTGGCTCCGCGGCGGCGTGAAGAAGAGCGGGACGATTCTTTTGCGGCGCGAGGACTGGATCGACGAATACGGGCAGCACCGGCCGCGGTATTTCGTGCGCTCGTCGAACTGGTCGCCGGTGGTGCCGGAGGCGTACGTGGAGCACGCGTCGCTCTTGCCGTTCGCGCTCCGGAGCGCGCTCGACGAGACGTACGACGTGATCCGGTTCATCGTGGTGGGGATCGTGCGAATCGCCGAGGGCAAGGTGAGCATCTCGACGCTCGGCGGGCCGATCACGGTGTACGACGTGGTCGGCGAGGAGGGCTCGAAGGGCGTCTCCTATTTCGTGTGGGCGATGGCCGTGATTTCCATCAACCTCGGGCTCGTGAACCTCTTGCCGATCCCGGTGCTCGACGGCGGTCATCTCCTGTTTTTCCTGTTCGAGGCCGTATCGAGGCGGCCTCTGCCGCTCCGGGTGCGGGAGATCGCGAGCCTCGTGGGCCTGCTCGTGCTCTTTGCATTGATGGGGGTAGCGTTCAAGAATGACGTGGAGCGGCGGTGGGACGTGATCCAAGGGCAGTTGAGGGAGCTCGTTGATTAGCGACGCAAGGATCATCGCGGCGCGGGTGCTCGCGCGGGTGTGGAGCACGGAGGCGTTCGCGGCCGCGGCGCTCGACGCCGAGCTCGGGCGGCATTCCGGAATGGATCCGCGCGACGCGGGGCTCGCGACCGAGCTCGTGTACGGGGTTTTGCGGACGGAAGCAGCGCTCGTCGCGAGGCTCTCGGCGTTGACGCCCAAAGGCAAGCTCGACCTGCCGTCGCCCATTGCGCGGGCGCACGTGCTCATGGCGGCGTATACGATCTGCTTTCTGGATCGGGTACCAACGTTCGCCGCGGTGAACGAGGCCGTGGGGGCGATCCGCTCGGAAGGGGACGTGCGGACGGGGTCGTTCGCGAATGCGATTTTGCGGAAGCTGTCGGCGGAGGTCGAGGCGAAGGGGCGGCCGTCGCTTCTGGAGGCGGCGAGCGCGTCGGCTCCAGGGTGGCTCCGGGGATCGCTGCGTCGATCGCTCGGGCGGAGCGCGGCGGAGGCCTATCTCGCGGCGGGCCCGGTGCCGCCGCCGCTGGGTTTGTCGCTCGCGCTGTCGGAGGATCGGGCGGCGTGGATCGCGCGATTGCGTGAGGTTTGTCCGGAAGGAACATTCGAGGAGGGGCACGCCTCGCCGCGGGCGATCCTGGTGCGCGGCGCGGGCGACGTGCGGCGATTGCCGGGCGCGGGGACCGCGTGGATCGTGCAGGAGGAGGGGGCGCAGGTGGTGGCGCTCGCGCTCGGTGCGCGGCGGGGCGAGCGGGTGCTCGACGCCTGCGCGGGGCGCGGAAACAAGACGTGGCTGCTCGGAGACGAGGTGGGCCCCGAAGGCGCGGTGGACGCGGCGGATCTGTACGCGGCGAAGCTCGAGCGATTGAAGGAGGGTTCGGCGGGACGAGCGGCGCGGGCGACATACGCGGTCGACTGGGCGGCGCGGACGGGGGCGTTCGCGGAGGTGCCGGAGGATTACGATCGGGTGCTGGTGGACGCGCCGTGTTCGGGCGTGGGGACGCTGCGGAGGCGGCCGGAGATCGCGCTCCGGCGGACGGCGGAGGACGTGAAACGTTTGTCGGAGCTGCAGACTGCAATCGTGCGGAACGCGGCGACGCGGGTGAAGGACGGGGGGCGGCTGGTCTTCGCCGTGTGCAGTGTGCTGCGGGAGGAGGCCGAAGAGGTGGTCGAGCGGCTCGTGGGGGAAGGGTCGGAGACGGGGGTTCGGCTGGAAAAACTTCCGATCGAGGCGGAGCTTCCGCGGGCGATTCTGGGTGAGGGGGCGACGAGCTTCCGGCTCCTGCCGCACGTGCAGGGGACGGATGGGTATTTCGTGGCGGGGTTTTTGGTGCGGAAGGGCTGATTCAGGGGCAGGCGCGCCGCAGGCAGCGTGTCCTATCCCGCCCCTCCCACGAGCTCCCCCACCACCTCACGCACAGAAGTCCGCACCGGCCGCATCGCCCGCTCGATCACACGTCCCGCGACGTCCGGCGCGAGCAGCGACGAGACCGGATCGAGCAAGTGTTGTACCCGGACGAACCTCTGGAACACCAGCTCGTCCTCCGGGACGGTATTCATGAGCTTGTCCATGTACTTCCCCACCACCCGGCTGATCCCCCCGGGGCGCTCGCCCCGCGTCGCCGACCAGCGGAAATCCTCGGAAATCGACATTCCCCACACCGATCGCACGACGCGCTCGAGGCGCCGCTGGAACCGGCGCGACAAACCCACGAGGCTCGGGCCGCCGATGCGCTCGCGTTGCTCCGAAAGGCAAGCGCCGAGCTCCATCGCGCCGAGCACCGCCATCGACATGCCCTGGCCATACATCGGGTTGAACGAGGCGACCGCGTCCCCGAGCGCCACGAAGCGGTCCGGGAAGCGCTTCAGCTCCTCGAAATGGCGATGCCGGTTCTCCCCCTTCGCCGAGCCGTAGATCGGCGAGGCCGGCTCGGCTTTCTGCACGAGGTCCCAGACCTCGGGGAATCGCAGGTTGCGGATCCAGGCGTAGAATCCCTCTTCGTCGAGCGGCGCGCGTTCGCCCGCGATGCCCATCAGCGTGACGAACCACTTGCCGTCCTCACACGACATGTAGCCTCCGCCCCGCGGCAGATCCGGGGGCGTCGGGAGGTCCACCACGAGGTTGTACCGCGAGAGGCTGCGGGGTCCACGATACCAGCGGGTCGCATAAGACAGGGCCGCGTCGACCGTCTCCTCACGCGGCGTCGGATAGCCGAGCTCCGCGATCCATTCGTCCACGCGGCCCTCGCGGCCGCACGCCGCGACCACGAAGTCGGCCCGCAGGACGTCCTCGCCGCGGCTGTCGCGAAGCTTAACGCCCGAGACCCCATGGCCCTCGCCGACGAGGCCCTTCACCTGGACGCCATTGCGAAACTCGACCCGGCCGCCACGCTCGAGTCGACACCGCATCGTGTACTCTCGGAACGGACGGCTCGCGAAGCTCACCTCGACGCCGCTCGTCGAGTGCGGCAGGCGGAAGATGGGAAAATTGATGAGCGACGTGCCGGCATAGTCGCCCCACGGCGCCCCGGCCGCGGTGAGCTCCTCGCGCAGGCCCGGAAAGAGCCCCTCCAGCGCCTGTTCGCCGCCCGCGAGCAGGATGTGGACGTGCCGGGCCTGCGGGACCCCGGCCCGGTGCTCGGCGCCGCCCGGCGGTTTGTCGCGCTCGAGCACGGTGATACGGTCGAAATGCTCGGTGAGCACACGCGCGGTGGCGAGGCCAGCGATACCACCACCAATGACGATGGCATGACGGCCGGTTCCGTGCGACGCAGCAAGACTCATGGCGGTCCTCCTGGACGAAGGCCGCATGATAGCCGAATCGGAAATCCTGTCAGCCCCGCACGTTCCGGTCGGGCGACGGACGGGCGTCCTGGAGCTCGGCGAGGATCGCGTCGAGGCGCGCGAGAATGGCTTTCTGGAGGGCGAGCGACTCCGCTGTGGCGGCGGAAACATGTGCATCCGCCCCATTGGAAGCTGGCTCGCCGAAATTTTGCTGTGCCGTGGCGGGAGGAGCGAACGCGTTCGCCGCGACACTCGGGCCAAACGTCATGAGGAAGGTGGCGAGGGCCTTGCCCGATTCGGTCACGGCGAACTTGTTGTCGTAGCCCACGGATAGGCACGTGGAGACGAAGACCGCGGCGTCCCAGAACGTGCGGCACCGCGGATTTTTGTCCCTCTCGGCGAGCCAAAAGAGGTAGGCGCCGCCAAGCACGGAGACGAGGAGCGTGTCCAGCGGATCCCGCTGGACGAGCTCGCGAAAACCTTGCTTCCACGTGCCATACCCGAGCGCGCCGCCCTGCGCGCCCGGGGTCGAGACGAGGCCACGCGCGATCTGCGCGAGCGCAGAGAGCGCGGCAACGTCCGGGTCTCGGCGAGGCGTGGTCATCGAATCACTCCCCAGGAAGCGGGGCCGCGGGCGGGATCGTCGGAGGCTCGATCTCGTGGACCTGAATGCCGGCGCCGGAGGGCGCGGCGCGGCCGGCGCCGAGGTCGTCGAGCTTCTTCGCGAGCTCCGGGTCCTTGTCGATCACGGCGCGGAGCTCGGCCGGGAGCGTGCCGAGGAAGGCGCGGGCCTTGTCCGCCAGGCCTCGCTCGTCGACCTGCGAGAACGCGAGCATCTCGCGGAGGAGCGGGTAGGCAGCGCCAGCTTCGAGGATGGTCTTGAGGACCGGCGAAGCGACGTTGCCGAAGGGCGCGCTCGGGGCGCCCTCGCCGTTCGTCGCGGCCACGCCGCCCGCGCCCTGGAGCTGCAGGACCTTGATCTCGCTGATGGCGCGGGCCGGGGTCATGAGCTCGCGCGTGACGGCGGGCAGGACGTCGAGCGCCTTCACGGCGACGTCGCGGAGGAGGAACTTCGTGGAGACGGCGTTCTCGGCCTCGACGAGCTTGCGCTTGGCGTCGGCCTCGGCTTCGCCCTTCTTGCGCGTGGCCTCGGCGAGGGCGATCAAGGCCTGCGCTTCCTGCGAGGCGGCCTGGGCCTTGGCTTCGGCCGAGATGCGGACGCGATCGGCGTCGGCCTCGGCGCCCTTGCGCATGACGTTCGCGTTCGCCTGCGCGTCGAGCTCGCGCGCCTGCGCGAGGCCCTGCGCGCGGGCGATCTCGCCCTCGGCGGCGGCGCGTTTGGCCGCGGCTTCGCCTTCGGCGTGCGCCTTGAGCGCGGCGGCCTGCGTCTCGGCTTCGAGCTTGAGCTTGAAGGCCTCGCGCTCGGCGGCGATGCGCGAGCGTTGCGCGTCCTCTTCGCTCTTGATGACGGCGATCGCTTTTTCGCGGTTCGCCTTCGCGGTCTCCTCGACCGTGATGATCCCCTGCATCGCTTGCTGCTGCTCGGCCTCGGCCTGGGCCTTCAGGGCGGCGGCGCGCGCGGCCTGCTCCTCGCTCTGCGTGACCGCGATTTGCTTGGCGATGCGCGCGGTCTCGACGGCCTGCTGCTTGACGATCTCGGCGCTCTCGACGGCCTTCTGTTTGTCGATCGAGGCGGTCTCGAGGGCCTTCTGGCGATCGACCTCGGCGGCCTGGACGACCTTCTCCTTCTCGATCATCGAGGCCTCGATCTCGCGCTGCTTGGCGATCTCGGCGGCCTGCTGCGCCTTCTCGGCGGCGATCTGCGCCTCGCGCTGGCCCCGCTGGCGCGCGGCCTCGGCGACGGCGATCGCTTGCTCTTGCTGGATGCGCGCGGTCTCGGTGGCTTTGCGTTTTTCGAGCGCGGCGAGCTCCTGGGCCTGCTCCTGGACGTAGACGGCCTTCGCGGTCTCGGCCTTCTGCGTGGCGGCGTATTCGGAGACGCGGCGGGCCTGGTCGGCCTCCGCCTGCTTCTGATCCTGCTCGATCGTGAGGGCGCGTTTTTTCGCCTCGGCGTTCGTGAGCTGGATGGCGAGCTCTTTTTCGCGCTGGATCTTGGTGGTCTGCTCGGCGTTCGACTGGACGCTGTCGGTGATGGCGCGCAGGCCCTCGGCGTCGAAGACGTCGTTCGGGTCGAGCTCCTTGACGGGGACCATCGCGAGCGCGGTGATCGAGACGTTCTCCAGCGTGAGGCCGTTTTTCTTGAGCTCGTCGGAGAGCGTGCTCTGGATGTGCTCGGCGAACTGCTTTCGCTGGCCGTGCAGCTCCATGAAGGTCTGGTTCGCCGAGACGGAGCGGAGGGCGTCGGTGAGTTTGCCCTCGATGAGGTCGCCGATGGCCTGCTCGTCGAAGTTTCGCTCGCCGAACGATCGCGCGGCGGCGAGGACGTCCTCGGCGATGGGCTCGACCTTGATGTAGAGCTCGGTCGTGACGTTGGCTTTGATCTTGTCCTTCGTGACGAGGGCGTTCTTGCCCGAGCGCTCGACGGAGAGCTTGATCGAGTGCAGCGAGACGCGCAGGAGCTGGTGGAGGATCGGATAGACGGTGATACCGCCGCCGATCACGACCTTGTTCCCGCCGGCGCCGGTGCGGACGAGGGCCTCGTCCGCGCCGCAGCGTCGATAAAACTTCGCCAGGGTGACGAAGAAGGCGATGAGGAGGACCAGGAAGCCGGCCGTCCCCAAGGCGAATAACTGAAACTCGGGTTTCTGGAAGAGCTGAGGCATGGCTCGGATGCTCCGTATGGAGATAACTCCGCCGCGAAGGCGACGATCGATGAGACCGCCTCGCAGGGGGCCGTGGCAAGGGAGAACGCGCTCGCCCGCTCAAGGCGCGCGTCGTACGTGGGATTTATTATTCTTTTCCGAGGCCTCCGCTTCGGCCTCCGCTTCGGCTTCCGCCCGCGTATCACCCGCGATGCGGAGCGCGGGCGCGGGCGGCGCGTCGTCGTCGTCGAGCGGCGCGACGAAGATGCGACCGTCCCTGCTGTCGTAATCGACGATGACCACCTCGCGGCCAGCCCCGATGACGGATTCGCCCTCGCGAATGCGGCAGATGACGTGCACGAAATGCCCCGTCCGGTCCTTGGCACGAATCTCGCCGAATTCGCTGGTCACGCGGCTACTGATCACGACACCCGAGCAGCCCACGAGGTTCCTGCGGCTCGTGGCCTCTTCACCCGACGGCGCGACGACCTTGCCGAGGAGGCGCGAGGCAGAGCGCGTGACGAGGTAGGCGACGAGGAGCGAAGCGGGCAGGCTGAGCGCGAGGGTCGAGGGAGCGAGCGCGCCGGCGCGGCCGAAATAAAGGGTGTTGAGCGCGAGGCCGGTGATGCCGAAGGTGACGGCGAAGGTCTGCCAGAGGACCGAAAACGGGATGCGGCCGGCGCCGAGGTCGACGAGGATCTTGCCGCCGAGGCCCGCGTCGTTCTCGTGATCGGCGTCGTGATCGTGGTCGTGATCCGCGTCGACGTCGTGATCCGCGTCGGCGTCGACGTGCGCGTCGTGATCCGCGTCGGCGTCGTGATCGGAGCCGCCGACGAGCAAGCCGAGGACGCCGGTCATTTGCAGGAGCGCGAAGAGGATCGCGACCGCGAATACGATGGCGTAGGGGAGGTTCGCCCAGACGAAGAGGGATTGGAGGAAGTCCAAGGGGCGCACCTCGAGGGTGGCCGGATCGTGTGGCCGCGCGAGGGCGCGGTCAAGATGAAGGGGTTCCGATTCGCACGATGGCTCGAGTCGGGTCGAGATTGTCCGTGCTGCACGACGCGCGCTTGCCACGCGGCGCGAGATCTGTCGCGCGGCGCCCGTTTGAGGCATGCTGCGTCGCCATGCACGACTGTCCCCTGCCCTGCCTCGCCGATCACGCGCCGCCGTCCCGAGAGGCCTTCGGAGGATGGCTCTCGGCCGACCAGGCCCCGCTGCCCGCCGCGAACGACGAGGAAGGCGCGCGCCTGTCGTCGTCCTTGCCCGAGGTGATCGACGCGCACGTGCACGTGTTTCCGGAGCCGGTGTTCGAGGCGCTGTGGCGCTGGTTCGACCAGTATGGGTGGCCGATCCGGTACAAGCTCAAAGCGCGGGAAGTGGTGCAATTTCTGCTGTCGCGCGGGGTGTCGCGGATCGTGGCGCTGCATTACGCGCACAAGCCGGGCATGGCGCGGGCGCTGAACCAATTCGTGGCGGGGCTTTGCCGGGAGGAGCCGCGGGTCGTCGGGCTCGCGACGGTGCTGCCCGGGGAGCCGGGCGCGAAGGAGATCCTTTCGGAGGCGTTCGCGATGGGGCTCCAAGGCGTGAAGCTCCATTGCCACGTGCAATGCTTCTCGCCGGACGAGGAGGCGCTGCACGACGTGTACGAGGCGTGCGTCCGGGCAAACAAACCGCTCGTGGTGCACGCAGGCCGGGAGCCGAAGAGCCCGGCCTACAAGTGTGATACGTACGAGATTTGCTCGGCCGACCGGGTCGGGCGGGTGCTCGCGGACTATCCGGGTTTGAAGCTGTGTGTGCCGCACCTCGGGGCCAACGAGTTCGATGCGTACGAGCGGCTGATGGAACGGTACGACAACCTCTGGCTCGATACGACGATGACGATGGCCGAATACTTCACAGGCCCGCCGCCGATGCGGCTTTTGCATTGCCGGCCGGAGCGAGTGCTTTACGGTTCGGATTTCCCGAACGTGCCGTACGCGTGGGATCGGGAGATCAAGCGGCTCGCGGCGCTCGGAATGCGGGAGGAAGAGCTCGCGGGGATCGTCGGGGGGAATGCGAAGAGGCTCTACGGATCAGAATAATCCCGGCACGAGCGCCTTCCGCTCCGGCGGGTACTCCGGGAATTTTTCGCGGTACCAGCGGTGGTGGGAGCGGGCGCGCGGCAGGAGGTTCGCGATGGTCCAGAGCGCGAACGCGACGCCCGGCAGAGACCAGGTGCAGATCGCAAAGCCGATCCACTCGATGATCTCGCCGAAATAATTGGGGCAGCTCACCCAGCGGTAAAAGCCGCCGCGCGGGATCTTGTAGCCGGTTTCGCCAGGCTTGCGCAGGTGGAGGAGGATCCAGTCGGCCTGCTGGTTGATGGCGAATCCCGCGAGGAAGATGGCCGCGCCGAGGAAGAAGCGAGGATCCGAGAGCCACGCGCTTCCGTAACGATCCGCGCCGGCGAAGCCGAAGAGCCAGCGGCCATTGAGGTAACCGTTGAGCGAGGTGAACGTGAACGCCGCGGCGGCAATGGCGATCGGCATTCGCTTGGGGCCGCTCTTGATGCGGAACGGGAAGATGAAGGCGCGGTGGACGTAATGGAGCTGCCAGAGGAAGAGGAACCCGAGCGAGGCCGGGTCCGTCGGGCAGCCGCCGAGGTACCAGCACGCCAAAAAGACGAGGACCGACGGCGACTCCATGAGGAGCCAGCCGAGGCGATTGTCGATCGTGGGGCCCCAGGATTTCGTTTCGTGGCGGCCGTACGGGGCGGTGATGAAAAAGAGCGCCGGGAAGATCAGGGCCGCGATGACGAGGAATCCCCAGAGGAGGAATCGATAGAACGTGGGCTCGTCCATGTATCAGCTGGGAAGCATGCCGACCTCGCGGAACCACGCATAGGTCCCCTCCAAGGTCTCTTTCGTGGAGCGCGGCGTGAATCCGAGCTCGGTCTCGGCCTTCTTGTGGCTCGTGTAGCGGTGAATGCGGAGCGCGTGCAAAGAGACGCTGTTGAAGAGCGGGTCGACGCGGAGGAGCTTCGCAATGCCCCCCGCAGCCGGCGCGACGGCGCGCGCGAGCCACATGGGCGTGGTGAGGCGCGGCGGGCGGCGGCCCGTGACCTCGCCCGCGACCGCCGCGAGCTGCGCAAAGGTGAGCCAATGGCCCGAGAGGAGGTAGTTTTCCCCACGGCGGCCGCGGGTGTCGGCCGCGAGGGCCGCTGCCACGATGTCACGGACGTCGACCCACGAGAAGCCGCCCTCGACGAGGCCAGGCATGCGGCCACGCGCGAGCGAGAGGAGGACGCGGCCCATGCGCGAGGGCATGTAATCGTGCGGGCCGAGGACAGCCGCAGGATGCAAGACGACAGCGTCGAGGCCCTTCTCGACGGCCGAGAGGACGACACGATGGCCCGCGGCCTTGGAGCGGTCATACGGAGGTTGCCGAGTGTCGGTGATGAGCGGGCGCTTCTCGTCGAGGACCTCGGACGCAGGTTCGGTGGCGAAGGCGTGGATCGAGCTGAAATGCACGAGCCTGCGGACGCCGTGGCGCAAGCAGGCGTTCGTGATGTTGCGGACGCCGTCGACGTTGATGGTCTCGACCTCGGGATCGACCGATTCGAGCGATATCTTGGCGGCGCAGTGGTAGACGAGCTCGGCGCCCTGGATGGCGCGATCGACGGTGTCGGGGTCGCGGACGTCGCCGGTGATGCGCTCGCAATCGACGTCGTCGAGCGCGCGCGGCGGCGCATGTCGATAGAGCACACGCACGCGATCGCCGCGCTCGACGAGCGCGCGCGTGAGGTTCGCGCCCACGTGCCCCGTGGCTCCGGTAACGACGACGTTCATGGATGATCGGTCCTCCGTGCGCCCGGCACTATACCGGGCGCGGAGGACACGACATCCGTTTTTTCGAGAACCCTAGAGAATGCCCGGGAACTCGGTGTTGACGTCGTCGATGAGGTCCTTCCGGTTGATGCGCAGCCAGGCGTCACGCGCGGCGTAGAGGTGGTTCTTGAAGATGTCCGGGTCCGCGGCGACCTGGGCCAGGCGGTAATGCGTCCAGCCGATCGAGTAATCGTCCTTCAGCGCCGTGAAGAGGCCGAGGGCGTTCTCGTAATGCGACCGGGCCGCGTCGTGCTCGAACTGCGTGAGCGCGATGTCGCCGAGGCTCTGGATGCAGTTCGCCTCGCCCATCTTCTCGCCGACCTCGCGGAGGAGCGGGAGCGCCGCGAGGTAGTAGGCCTGCGCGTCCTCGATCTCCGTGCACGCGAGCGCGACGTCGCCGAGCGTCGAGAGGCACGTGCCCTCGCCGAGTTTGTCGCCGAGCTCCTTCAAGATCGGCAGCGCCTTCTGGTAATGCCCCTCGGCCACGGAGTGCTCGCCGAGCGCAAACGCGATGTCGCCGAGGTTCTGCAGGCACTGCGCCATCGAGAGGCGATCGCCGAGCTCTTCGAGGAGCGGGCCGACCTCCTGGTAGAGCGCGCGCGCCTCGTCGTACTGCGTGCCCTGGAAGGCGATGTCCGCGATGCCCTTCATGCAGTGGGCGCTCGCCTCCTTGTCGCCGAGCTCGTTGTAGATCGGGAGCGCCTCCTTGAACCGAGCGCGCGCCTCCTCGTACTCGTCGCGCAAGGCCGCGATCTCGGCGAGGTTGCGCAAGCAGTTGGCCTCGCCGAGCCGATCGCCGATGTGCCGGTAGAACGGCGTGGCGTCGGTGTAGCGGAGCTTGGCCTCCTCGTACTCGTGGCGCTCGAGCGCGATGTCGCCGAGGCGCATGAGGCAAGCCGCGATGCTGAGGCCCGCGCGCGCCTGGTGGAAGAGCGGGAGCGCGTCGAGGTAACGCGCGCGCGCTTCGTCGACGTCGCCACGCGCGAGCGCGATGTCGCCGAGCGCCTGCGTGCAGTCGGCCTCGCCGAGCTTGTCGCCACCCTCGCGCGCCGCGTCGCGCGCACGCTCGACGACGCGCGGCGTGCCATGGCCCGAGGAGCCGATGAACGTGGCGAGCGCGACGGAGGCGTCGATGCACGCGATGCGATGCGGGCCGTCGAAGCCACGCAGGATCATCGCCTCGATGTTGTCGCTGTCCGCCGCGAGGCGCACCGCGCTGTCTTCGCCGGACGGCCATCCGACGTTCGGGCCGTTCGAGAGCGCGAGGCCGGTGTAGCGCTGCGTCGCCTTCGCGGACTCCTCGACGCCAGGGCGCTGCGAGGCGACGGCCTCACGCACGGCGCGGCGCACGCGGTATCGCGCCGATGCATCCTGCGCGAGGCCGAGGGCCACGAGCGCGACGGCCGCGTCGGCCGTGCCGGAAGACGCGAAGGTCGCGAGGTCGTCGGCGCGGACGCCGTTCGGCAGCGCGGCGACGAGCGGGACGAGGCGGCGCGCTTCGTCCGAGAGGCGCCCACTCGCGAGCGCGAGCGCGACGGCGATCTCGATGGCGCTCGCCGACTCGGGGCCGTCCTCGCGCATGAGGAGCTCGTTCTGCTTCTGGTGCCAGGTGCGGACCGCGAGGTCGAGCGGACCATCACCCGCCGCGCGCGCGAGCAAGGTGAGCGCGAGGGGATTGCCCGCCGCCTCGGTCAGCGCGAAGGAGAGGCCCGGGTCGGAGCGGCGCGCGTCGCCGGCGACGGCGAGGAACGCTTCCCGCGCAGACGCCTCGTCGAGGGGTTTGACGGCGGCGACGTGGAAGCCGTCGGGCCGCGCGGACGAAGACCGCGCCGTCGCGATGACCGCGACGCCCGGGATCGCCGTGAGCCTCTGGAGAAGGTCGCGCACGTTGGCGGGATCCTTCTCGAGGGGTACGTCGAGATCGTCGAGGACGATCAGGGCCGGCGCGCGGCGGAGCGCCTCTGCGATGCGGTTGAGGAGCGGCGCCTCGGGGGTGACGCCAAGCGCGCGGCTGACCTCGACGACGGCCGCTTCGGTGTCGACCGTGGTGTCGAGGTGCGCGACGTACCTGCGGCCGCCGAAGTGCTGGACGGAGGCAGGCGCGTGGAGGAGCGCGAGCGCGAGCGTCGTCTTGCCGAGGCCTGCGTCGCCGGCGAGGAGCACGGGCCTCGGCGCATCTCCATGGATGTGCGCCGCGAGCTCGGCGAGGAGCGCGTCCCGACCCACGCAGGGTCCTGCGTCGGGCACCGGCGCTCCCGCGACCCGTTTGTCCTCGGCGAGCAGGTGCTCGTTCCGAGCGACGGCGACCGGGTGCGCGCCGGAGATCTTGTCGAGCAGAACCTTCAGATCGGCGTTGTCCACGAGGAGCGCGATCTTGCCGGCCCGATCGGCGCCGCGCGCGATGCGCCGGGCGATGGTGCCGAAGTTCTGTGCGACGAACGCTTCGACGTCTGCGTCTTGAGGCAGGACTTCCGCGAGCAGCCGGTTCAGACCGGCCTTGGTAAGGACCATACCCGGCAGTTTCACCCCGAGTCGCACGCGGGGACAAGATCGGTTGCGTTCTGGTCGAGTCCCAAAGCGCGTTTGGAGGGCGGCCCGCCGAGGGACCATGCATCACGTCCCGATCGGTGTGCGCCTCTCGGTTCTGCCCGTTCGGTCTCTTTTTCTGCGTCAAGTAGTCCCGGGCACAACGACCTGCGCATGACGGAGACACCGGCTCCGTAACGTGACGATGTAGACGTGTTGGATCGGCCCGGTCGATCGTCGTTTCCGTGCACGAGTCGCGCACTTGCGCTCGACAAGGAGCGCGCGGGTGTCACACTCCAACTCGTCGCGCGCGTGCCGGTCCGCCCCCCCCAACCGGTGCGCTGCGCGACTTTTTTTTGCCCTCACGGCACACCGCGTCGACGCCTCGTCCCGGCTTCCCACCGGGGCCGCGCCCTGGTAACGCGGGCGCCATGACGGATACCGACCTCGTCCTGGTGGAGCGGACCGGCCCGATCGCGACGCTCACGATCAACCGGCCCAGCAAGCTGAACGCGCTGAACGCGCACCTCGTGGCAGAGCTCGCTCGCGTGTTCGAAGCACTCGCGACCGAAGGTGCTGGAGAAGACGCGGTGCGCGCGGCGATCCTGACGGGCGCGGGCAAGGCGTTCGTGGCAGGCGCGGACATCGGGGAAATGGCGGAGATGACGCCGGTGGCGGCGAAGCGGTTCGCGGACGCGGGGCAACGGCTGTGTCATCGGATCGAGGCGCTGCCGTTCCCGGTGATCGCCGCGGTGAACGGATTCGCGCTCGGCGGAGGCTCGGAGCTCGCGCTCGCGTGCGACTTCATCTACGCGGCCGAGGGCGCGAAGCTCGGGCTGCCCGAAGTGACGCTCGGCGTGATGCCGGGGTTCGGCGGGACGCAGCGGCTGCTCCGGCGCGTCGGCGCGGCGCGCGCGCGGGAGCTCGTGTTCACGGGCGACATGGTGAGCGCGGAGCAAGCGCTCGCGATGGGGCTCGTGAACGCGGTGCATCCGGCGGCGGAGCTCGTCCTCAAGGCGCGGGAGACGGCGCTGAAGATCGCGTCGCGCGGGCCGCTCGCGGTCGCGGCGGCCAAGCGCGTGATGCTGCACGGCGAGGGCGTCGACCTCGCGTCGGCGTGCGAGCACGAGGCGCAGGCGTTCGCGGGGCTGTTCGGATCGGAGGATCAGCGCGAGGGGATGAAGGCGTTCCTGGCGAAGGCGAAGCCGACGTTCCTCGGGCGGTGAGAGCTCACCCCCAAACCCCCTCTCCCGCGGGAGAGGGGGCTTGACGAGGGGTTAGCGGGCGAGACTGCTTTTCGTCTTCTGGCCCTTCTCGTCGTACACGTAGAAGCCGCGGCCGCTCTTCTTGCCGAGCCAGCCGGCCGCGACGAGGTTCCGCAGGAGCGCGGCGGGGCGGTACTTGTCCTCGCCGAGGTCCTTGTGGAGCACCTCCGCGATCGCGAGGACCGTGTCGAGGCCGATGAGGTCCGCGAGCTCGAGCGGGCCCATCGGGTGGTTCAGGCCGAGCTTCGCGCCCGTGTCGATGTCCTCGGGGCTGCCCACGCCTTCCTGCAAGGTGAAACAAGCCTCGTTGAGGAAGGGGATCAACATGCGGTTGACCAGAAAGCCCGGTCGATCCTCGGAGGTGATCACGGTCTTGCCGAGACGAACCGAGAGCTCGTGGACGAGCGCGTAGGTCTCCGGCGAGGTCTGCACGCCACGCACGATCTCGACGAGCTTCATGAGCGGGACGGGGTTCATGAAGTGCATGCCGATGACCCGCTCGGGCCGAGACGTCGCGGCGGCGAGGCGCGTGATCGAGATGGACGAGGTGTTCGAGGCGAGGATCGCGCCCGGCGCGAGCGCGGCGTCGGCCTTGCAGAAGAGGTCGAGCTTGATGTCGACGTTCTCCGTCGCGGCCTCGACGGCGAGCTCGACCGACGAGAAGGCGGTCATGCTGCCGGCAGGGACGATGCGATCGAGCAATGCACGATGATCGTCGGCCGACAACTTCCCTTTTTCTACGAGCTTTCCGAGGATACTGCCGATCAGCGACTTGCCCTTGTCCGCGATCTCCAGGGAGGCGTCGCAGAGGACGACCTCGATCCCGGCTGCGGCGGCGACCTGCGCGATGCCGCGGCCCATCTGGCCAGCGCCGATGACACCAATCCGTTTCACGGAGGAAGCGTTCATGGGCCCGCTTGATAGCCCAAGGTGCGGCCGCGTGGAACGGCCGAGGACGCACCGGGGGAGGATGGGAGCTTTCCCGCGGGTTTGCCGCGCCGCGAGCGGACGGCCGGGCCGGGATGGAAACGGCACCTTGATACGCCGGTCGAATGCAGCGTAGAGTCGGCTCGCGTCAAATAAATACGAGGATCCTTCTCTCGTGACGCATGGCGGGAGAAGGACGAGCTGTCTGGTCCAAGGAGCCCACGCTGCACGTCGAGGTGCAGCGTATGGGTGACCGGATGATCGTGTCGTTGAGCTTCGCCGACCGGGGTAACGATGAGCGTTGAGAAAATTCGCGTGGCCCTCGGGGTCCTGCAGTCCGATCCCGAGAACGAGGCGGCCTGGAACGATCTCTCGGAGGCAGTGACGGCCCCCGACACGTCGACGAACGACGTGGAGCGTCTCCTGGGGCTCGCGCGGGCCAAGCAAGAGGAGCGGAAAGAATGGGGCGCGGTCGCCAAGCTCCTCGAGCTGGAGATCTCGTTTGCCTCGGGGACGCCCGTCGAGCCGCCGATGCAGGCGGAGCTCGCGCGCATCTACAACGAGGAGCTCGTCGATGCCGACAAGGCACGAGCCGCGTACGAGCGCCTGCTCGAGCTCCGGCCGGATGACGAGGCCGCCGCCGAGGCGCTGGAGAGCGACGCGGCGAAGCGCGAGCGGTGGAGCGAGATCGTCGACCGCTACGTGGCCGAGTCCGAGAACGCGGACGGCCCCGCGTTCAAGAGCTCGCTGCTCGCGAGCGCGGCGGACATGGCGCTCCGGTACGGGCACGGCGAGGCGCGTGATCGGATCGACGAGCTCATCGGTCTCGCGCTCGCGCTCGACCCGAAGAACAGCCGCGCGACGCGGCTACTCGAGCGCGCGAGCGCGAAGGTCGCCGACTGGGACGGCGTGACGCGGGCGCTCTCGTTCACGCTGCGCGAGGGCGCGACGAAGGACGATCGCATCGCGGCAGGGCTCAAGCTCGGGCGCGTCGCGGCGGAGAAGCTCGGCGACAAGAACCGCGCCCGCGACGCCTTCGCGCAGGTGCTCGACATGCAGCCCGGTCAGTCGGACGCGCTCGCGTTCCTCGCCGACCATTTCACCTCGAACGAGCAATGGGACGAGCTCGTCGCGCTCTACGAGGATCAGCTCAAGGGCGGCGGCGTGAAGCCGGGCGAGGAGCTCGGCGTGCTCATCCAGATCGGCATGGTGCACTGGCGCATGCGCGGTCAGCCGCAGGCGGCGGAGGCGTACTTCGATCGCGTGCGTCGCGCCGATCCGACGCACGCCGGCATGCTGTCGTTTTTCCGGGAACACCTGCTCGCCAAGGGCGACAAGGCGCGGCTCTACGCGATCCTCACCGACGCGCAGCGCGCGCTGCCCGACGGGGCCGACAAACGCGCGATCGCCTCGGAGCTCGCCAAGCTCGCCGAGTCGACCGAGAACGCGCACAAGGCGATCGATCAGTACAAGAACATCCTGCGCACGGACCCGGACAACCGCGACGCGCGCGATGCGCTGAAGCGTCTCTACATGCAGACGGAGGGCTACAACGCCCTCGTCGAGCTCTACCGGCAGGAGCTCGAGCGCACGCCGCAGACCGACGTGCAGGGTCGCATCCAGGTGCTGCGCGACATCGCTTCGGTCTACCGCGACCGCGCGAAGAACGACGCGGCGCTCGTCACGGCGCTCACGCAGATCGTGCAGCTCGACGAGCGGGACATCGACGCGGTGCGTGAGCTGACGCGGGTCTACGAGACGCTGGGTCGCTGGCGTGACCTGCTCGCTTACCAGCAGAAGCTCGCCGAGCTCTCGACGAGCGACGCGGAGAAGGCAAACCTCTACCGCGCGGTGGCGCGCCGCTGGGTCGATCAGTTCTCGAACGTCCAGAACGCGGTGTCGGCCTACGAGTCGCTGCTCGCGGTGGCGCCGGGCGATGAAGAGGCCGAGTCGCGGCTGAAGGAGCTCTACCTGAAGCGGCGCTCGTGGGCGCAGCTCTACGCGCTCTACGAGGCGCAGCTCCCGAGGACGGAGGACGCGGCGCGCATCGAGCTGCTCGGCGAGATGGCGAAGCTCGCGGCCGAGCGCCTCGATCGCGGCGCGGACGCGATCGCGCACTACAAGCAGATCCTGGAGCTCGACGCCCAGGCGCCCGGCGTGCTCGACGCGCTGGAGAAGCAAGCAGAGCGCGACAAGGATTTCGCGACGGTGGCCGAGGTGCTCGAGCGGCGCGTGGACGCGGCGACGGACGACGCCGGTCGGCTCAACGCGCTGCAGAAGCTCGGCGCGGTGTACGCGGAGCGGCTGAAGGATCCGGTGGCGGCGGCGCGCACGTGGCGTCGCGTGCTCGTGCTCTCGCCGGGGCACGCGCGCGCGCTCCGCGTGCTGCGTGAGTCGTACGTGGCGTCGGGCGACTGGGACGGGCTCGAAGAGCTCTACGCGTCGCAGAACGACTGGGAGGGACTCGTCGAGTTCCTCTCGGGCGCGGCGGACAAGGCGACCGAGCCGAACGTCAAGCTCGACATCTCGTTCCGCGCGGCGCGGATCTACGAGGAGCAGCTCGGCGCGCCCGAGCGGGCCGTGCGTTCGTACGAGCGCGTCCTCAGCGTGTCGCCCTCCGACGCGCGCGCGGCGGCAGCGCTCGTGCCGATCTACGAGAAGGAAGAGAAGTGGGGGCGGCTGCCCGCGCTCTACGAGATCCTGCTCGGCGCCACGCAAGACGTGGAGGAGCAGGTCTCGATGCTGCGCAAGCTCGCCGCGGTGACGGGCGGGCCGCTCGCGGACAAGCAGAAGGCGCTCGGCTACGCGCGGCGCGCCTACGAGCTCGACGCGAGCGAGGACGGGCTGTCCCTGCTCGAAGCGTGGTCGCGCGCGGCGAGCTCGTGGGGTCCGTTCGTCGAGGCCGTCGAGGCGCGGCTCAAGCGCGACGCGGATCTCGACGGCGAGACGCGGCGCGCGCTGAAGCTGCGGCTCGCGGAGGTGTACGCGCGCGAGCTCGGCAAGGTGGACGAGGCCGCGGCGACGTACCGCGAGCTCGTCGAGGCGGATCCGACCGACGAGGAGACGATCCGCGAGCTCGACGCGCTGCTCCGCGCGAACGAGAAGAAGGACGACCTGCGCTGGCTCTTCCAGCTGCGCGCCGATCAGGTCGAGGGCGAGGCTCGCGCCGAGATCCTCGAAGAGTGGGCGACGCTCGAAGAGGAGGTCTTCGGCGACAACGCGAAGGCGATCGAGCTCCTGCACAAGGTCGTCGAGGTGACGCCGGCGCGCGGCGAGGCACTCCGCGCTCTCTCGCGCCTGCTCATCGCGGCGGGCGAGGCGGCCGCGGGCGCCGAGATCGTGGCGCGTCATCGCGACGTGTCCGAGGGCGAGCAACGCGGGCAGTGCGAGGTCGAGCTCGCGACGCTGTACCTGGAGAAGCTCGAACGACCGGTGGACGCGTTCGACGCGGCGGTGCGCGCGCTCGAGATCCTGCCGCACGATACGGATGCGGTGGGGATCCTCGCGCGGCTGCTCGACAAACCCGAGACGCGCGCGCAGGCGGCGCAGGTCCTGTCGATCGAGTACGCCGAGACGGGCGACGCGCGCCGCGAGGCGCACGCGATCAAGGTGCTGCTCGAGTCGGAGACCGACACGGCCACGCGGCTCGCGCTCTTCCTCCGGCTCGCGGACGTCAACGAGCAGAAGCTCCGCGCGGTGGGCACGGCGCTCGACGTCGTGCTCGGCGCGCTGAACGAGTTCTCGAGCGAGCTCACGGTGTGGGACCGCGCCTCCGAGCTCGCCGCGCGGGCGGGTCGCCCGACGGACCTCGCCGAGGCGTACCGGACGCACCTCGTCACGGCGCGGAGCGCCGAGAGCGAGAAGAAGCTGCCCGACGACGTGGAGATCGAGCTCTGCGAGCGCGCGGCGATGCTGCACGACGAGCAGCTCGGCGATCCCGAGGGGGCGATGCCCTACCTCGATCGCGTGCTCGCGGTGGACCCGACGAACGAGCGCGCCTTCTCGCGCCTGAAGCAGATCCTGACCAACGCGGAGCGGTGGGGCGAGCTCGAAGCGCTCTACGACAAGGCCGCGCAGGGCACGCCGGATCAACCGACGCGGATCTCGCTGCTCAACGACGTCGCCGTGATCGCCGAGGAGATCATGAGCGATGCGGCGAAGGCCATCCGCTACTACGAGCGCATCCTCACGCTCGACTCGTTCTACGAGCCGGCGCTCGACGCGCTGCAGAGGCTCTACGAGCGCGAGGGGCGATGGAAGGACCTCGCGGCGCTGCTCGAGCGACGGCTCGAGACGGCGACCGACGAGGAAGCGGCCGACATCAAGCTGAGCCTCGGGCGGATCTACCTCGACCGCCTGCACGAGCCTGCGCTGTCGCTCGAGCACCTCGAGCGCGTGCTCGAGCAACGTCCGGGTGACACGGAGGCGCGCCAGCTCGTCGAGCGCCTGCTCGAAGTGGGCAGCCTGCGCCTGCGCGCCGCGCGCGTGCTGGAGGTCGTGTACGAGGCGCGCGACGAGGTGCGTCAGCTCGTGCGTGTGCTCGAGATCCGGCGCGAAGGCGCGCAGGAGGAGCACGAGCGTCGCGAGCTTCTGCGCCGCGTGAGCACGCTGCGCGACGACCGTCTGCGCGACGACGCGGGCGCGTTCGCCACGTTGAGCGAGCTCGTGCCGCTCGAGCCCGACGACGCGGTCGTGCGCGAGCGCTTCGTCGACATCGGTCGCAGACTCGCCGAGCACGAGAAGATGGCGACCGTCCTCACGGCGGCCGCCGACGCGTGCAGCACGCCGCCGACGCAGGGCGAGATCCTCATGGTCGTCGCGGAGATCTGCGCGGACATGCTGGGCGACCTGGATCGAGCCGAGAAGGTCTACCGGCGCGTGCTCTCGATCGACGAGACCGATCCGAACCTGGTGATCCCGGCGGCGCAGGCGCTCGCCGGCATCTACACGGGCAAGGGCAAGCACGAGGCGCTCGCCGAGGTGCTCGGCATCGAGGTGCGCCTCGAAGAGGACCTCGAGAAGCGTCGCAGCCTCTACCGCCGCATCGGCGAGGTGTACGAGTCGGTGCTCGAAGCGCCCGACAAGGCGATCGGGGCCTGGCGCGCGCGTATGTCCGACGATCCGGAGGACCTCGAAGCGCTCTCCGCGCTCGAGCGCCTCTACGAGCGCACGGGCGAGTGGCGCGAGCTCGTCTCCATCCTGGAAGCGCGGCAGACGCTCTCGAACGACGCGACCGAGCGCAAGCGGACGATGGTGCGCGCGGCCGAGACACTCGCGAGCAAGCTCGACGACGTGTCCGGCGCGATCAGCGGCTGGCGCAACGTCTCCGACGAGTTCGGCCCCGAGCCGGCCACGCTCTCGGCGCTCGAAGCGCTCTACGAGAAGGCCGAGCGGTGGTCGGATCTCGCCGACACGCTCGACGTGCACCTGTCGCTCGCGACCGAGCTCGACGAGCGGCTCGATCTGTTCGCGCGGCTCGGCGACGTGCGGCGCCTGCACCAGAGTGATCTGCCGGGCGCGCTCGACGCGTACCGTCAGGCGCTCGTCCTCGATCCGGCGAACGCGCGCTGCAGGAGCGCGCTCGAAGCCCTGCTCGAGGATCCCGAGGCGCGGCGCGACGCGGCCGAGACGCTGCATCCGCTCTACGAGGCCGACGGCGACAGCGAGAAGCTGCTCCGCGTCCTCGAGATCGAGGTGGAGACGGCGGACAGCACGGGCGAGCGGCTCTCGAACCTGCAGAGCGCGCTGCGCACGGCGGAAGGTCCGCTCGGCGACACGGGCCGGGCCTTCGGGTACGCGGTGCGCGGCGTGCGCGAGGCCGCGGGTGAGCCCGAGGTCGCGCAGTGGATCGAGACGGTCGAGCGCCTCGCGAAGGCGACGGGTCGGTGGGCGGAGCTCTCCGAGCTCTACCGCTCGGTCGTGGACTCGATCCTCGACGGCGACGTGCAGCAGGACGTGCGGCTCCGCGTCGGCGAGCTCGCCCGGACGAAGCTCGACGACAAGGCGCTCGCGGTCGAGTGGTACAAGAACGCGCTCGAAGCGAGGAGCGACGATCGCCGCGCGATGATCGCCCTCGAGGAGCTCTACGGCGAGGCGAACGACGCGCCGAACCTCCTCGAGATCCTCCGCCAGCGGGTGGAGAACGCCGAGGACGACGTCGAGAAGAAGCGCCTCCTCTTCCGCCAGGCGGAGCTGCAGCGCGACGCGCTGAAGGATCCGACGGGCGCGATCGAGACGTACGAGGCGCTGCTCGACGTCGAGCTGAACCCGAAGGCGATCGACGCGCTGGAGACGCTCTACAAGGAGTCGAAGCGCTGGGAGGACCTCATCAAGCTCTACGAGCGTCAGCTCGACGGAGCGGTGGGGACGCCGGCCGAGCTCCGCGTGAAGATCGCGAAGGTCGCGCACGAGCGGCTCGAGGACGTGTCCCGCGCGTTCGACGAGCTCGCCGAGGCGCTCGTGATCGACGCGGCGCACGTGGGCGCGGTGGGCGAGCTCGAAGCGCTGCTCGAAGCGTCGGAGAACCCGGCGCACCGGGCGCGCGCGGGCGAGATGCTGGAGCCGGTCTACCTCCGCCGTGCCGACTGGGCGCGCGTGAAGATGGCCCTCGACGCGCGGCTCGCCGCGAGCGAGGACCCGTCGGAGCGGCGCGATCTGCTCACGCGCCTGGCGACGCTGCACGAGGAGCAGCTCGAGGACTACAAGGCCGCCCTCGAGACGGTGGCGAAGCTCCTGCACGAGGACCTCGGCGACGAGGGCGTGTGGCACGAGCTCGAGCGCCTCGCGAAGGTGGCGAGCGCAGAGCGGAGGCTCGCCGAGATCTACTCGGCCGAGCTCACCGAGATCACGGTCGACGACGCGCAGAGCGCCAAGCTCTGCCGCCGGACGGGCGAGATCTACGCGGACCTGAACGACGTCACGAGCGCGCTCAAGTGGTACCGGCGCGCGCACGAGTTCGAGCCGGAGTCGCGCGAGCTGTTCTCGGCGATCGACGGCCTGCTCATGAAGGAGCGCCGCCACGAGGAGCGCGTCGAGCTCTACCGCTCGTCGCTCGACTACCGCTACGACAAGGAGCGGCTCGACGCGCTGCACACGATCGCGCGCCTCGAACGGATCGAGCTCAAGCAGCCCGAGAAGTCGATCGAGACGTACCGGGCGGCCCTCGACGTCGACGAGTCCGACGCGCGCGCGCTCGACGCGCTGACCGAGCTCTACGCGGAGCTCGGCCGTGATCAGGACCTCGCCGACCTCTACCTGCGGCGCGCCGAGGCCGCGGCGAACGGCGAGGCCGGCGCGCCGTACCGCCTCGCGCTGGCGCGGCTGCTCCGCGACAAGATCAAGGACACGTCGGCCGCGATCGATCAGCTCGAAGCGATCGTCTCCGACGTGCCCTGGCACCAGGAGGCGATCAAGGAGCTCGAAGCCCTCACGCGCGACGACGAGCACAAGGCGCGCGTGGTGGAGATCCTCCGCCCGCTTTACGAGCGCAGCGACGACTGGCGCCTGCTCGTGAAGCTGAACGAGGAGCGCTACCACCTCGCGAGCGAGGTGCACGAGAAGGTCGCCGTGCTGCGCGAGACCGCGCAGCTCTGGGAGACGCGTGGCAACGACAAGAGCCTCGCCTTCCGCTCGATGCGCGCCGCCTTCGCCCTCGATCCCGAGGACGGACAGACGCGGGCCGAGCTCGAGCGCCTCGCGACCATGCTCGGCGCCTGGGAGCGGCTCTGCGAGAGCTACGAGCAGGGCATCGAGAAGACGACGGACGACGTGGTGAAGCGCGAGCTCTTGCTCGCGGTGGCCAAGGTCTACGACGACAAGGTCGACGATCCGCGGCGTGCCCTCGGCGCCTACCGGAGGCTCAGCGAGCTCGATCCGAGCGAGCGGGATCCGCTCGAGGCGATCGACGTGCTGTCGATGCTGCTCTCCGACTGGCAGACCCTGATCGCGGTCCTCGAGAAGAAGAGCGAGCTCGCGTCGGACGACGAGAACGCGGCCATCTGGCGCCGGATCGCCGAGACGAAGCTGCAGATGCTCGACGACGAGGAGGGCGCCATCAAGGCGTACGAGCGCGCCCTCGAGCTCGATCCGGAGAGCACGGTCACGGTCGACGCGCTCATCCCGCTGTACGAGCCGCGTGACGCAGCCCAGCGCCTCGTCGAGCTCTACGCGCGTCGCGTGGAGCTCGCGGGCTCGGGCGAGGCTGACCTCCGATACGACCTCAACGTGCGCGCGGCCGAGCGTTACGAGAAGTCGCTCGACAACCGTCGAGAGGCGATCAACGCGCTCAACGCGGCGCTCGACGCGCGGCCCTCGGACGCGGCGGTCCTCGCCTCGCTCGAGCGGCTCTACCGCGCCGAGAAGATGTGGGACGAGCTGCTCGACAACCTGAAGCTCCAGGCGAGCACGGCGGATACGCGTGAAGCACGCGTCAAACTGCGGACCGCGATCGGCGACCTCTACGCCGCCGAGCTCGCGAGCCCGCAGGACGCGCTCGAACACTACCGCCTGGTGCTCGACGACGACGCCACGAACGATCACGCGATCAAGGCGATCCGCGCGATCGGCGAGGGTCGCGAGGAGCTGCGCCTCGACGCGGCCGACGCCCTCGAGCCCGTCCTCCGCGCGGCCTCGCGCTGGGAGGAGCTCGTCGGCGTCCTCGAGATGCGCCTCAAGGCGCAGACCGAGGGCAGCGACCGCGCCCGCACGCTCCGCGCGATCGCGATCGTCGAGGACGAGAAGCTCGGCAAGCCCCTGGCCGCCGAGGGCGCGCTGCTCCGCGCGCTCGAAGACACGCCGGACGATCCCGAGCTCCACGCCGAGATCGAGCGGCTCGCCGAGCGCTCCGAGGGCTTCGGCCGGTACTGCGACGCCCTCTCGCAGCGCGCGGCGGCGACGTTCGACGCGGTCATCGCGAAGGACCTCTGGCTCCGCGTCGGTCGCATCGCCGAGGAGAAGCTCAAGGACGATCGTCGCAGCGTCGAGGCGTACGCGAAGGCGGTCGAGCAAGCCGGCGACGAGCCCGCGCTGCTCGAAGCCCTCGATCGTCTCTACTCGCGGCTCGGGGACAACAAGGCGCTCGCCGACGTCCTCGAACGCCGCGTGTCCGCGATCTCCAACGAGCGCGAGCAGGCGAACTTCCAACACCGGCTCGCCACGATCCAGATCGAGGCGTTCGGCGAGAAGTCGCAGGGCCTCGCGACGCTGAAGCAAGCCCTCGAGCGGGCGCCCGATCACGGGCCCTCGCGCGAGGCGCTCGAGAAGCTCACCGACGAGCGGTCGCTCTTCGAGGAGGCCGCCGAGGCCCTCGAGAACGTCTACAAGTCGCAGGGCGATCACGCGGCGCTCGCGAAGCTCTACGAGAAGCGCATCGGGTTCGTCGCAACGCCCACCGAGCGCGTGCGGCTCCGGCTCGATCTCGCCAAGGTCCTCGAAGATCGCTCCGGCGATCCGAAGGCGGCCCAGAGCGCGCTCGAAGCCGCGCTCAAGGACGACCCGGCCGACGTCGACGTGCTCGCCGAGCTCGAACGCCTCGCCCCGATCACGGGCGGGTGGGCGGGCGCCGCGGACGCGCTGGAAAAGGCCGTGTCCGAGAAGAGCGATCTCTCGACGGATTCGGCGCGCGACCTGTGGATGCGCATCGCCGAGTGGCGCAAGGACAAGCTCGCCGACAACGCCGCTGCCGAACGCGCGCTCGAACAGGCGCTCAAGCACGACCCGACGAGCGAGACGATCCTGCGCAACATCGAGGGCCTGCAGCGCGCGGCCGGCCGCGAGCGTGACCTCGTGGGCACGCTGCGCCGCCTCGCCGGGCTCGACGGCCTCGGCCACCTCGCCTCCGACCTGCGCCGCGAGGCGAAGGGCCTGGCCGAAGGCGTGCTTGCGGACGACGCGCTCAGCGAGGCGATCCTCCGCGACATGATCAAGGCCGACGACAGCGACGCGTGGGCGCTCGCGGAGCTCACGAAGGTGCGCGACAAGGCCGGCGACGCGAAGGAGGTCTTCGATCTCCTCGTGCGTCAGGCCGAGCTCGCGGCCGAGGGCGAGAAGATCCGGGACCTCAAGCACCGCGCGGCCTCGGTCGCTCGGGAGAAACTCTCGGACGACAAGAAGGCCCTCGACCTCTACAGCCAGATCTTCGAGGACGAGCCGAACGACGCGAAGGCCTCCGACGCGCTGCGCGAGCTCTATGCGAAGGCGGGCAAGCACAAGGAGCTCCTGAACGTCCTCTCGCGCCTCGTGGACCTCGCGGAGACGCCTTCCGCGCGCGCCACGCTGCGCCTCGAGAGCGCCCGGATCTGCATCGAGAAGCTCGACGCGACGAGCGAGGCGATGGAGCACCTGCGCGCGATCCTCGACGAGGAGCGCACGCACGAGCAGGCCACGCTGCTCCTCTCGCAGCTCCTCGAGAAGACGGGCCGCGATGACGAGCTGGCGGAGCTGCTCAACACGCAGATCGACCTCGCGAAGGAGCGCGGCGATCTCTCCGCGGAGCTCGTCTACAGCGTGCGCCTCGGTGAGGTCTTCGAGAACCGCCTGAACAACGTCCCGAAGGCGATCGAGACGTACAAGGCGGTGCTCGAGCGCGACGGCAGCCACAAGGGCGCGCTGCTCTCGCTCGCGCGGCTCTACGAGAAGAAGGGCGACAAGGCCGAGGCGGCCAAGGCGCTCGAAACGGTGCTCTCCTCCGCCAGCGGCGAAGAGGCCGTCAAGACGTCGCTCCGCCTCGCGGATCTGTACACGGCGCTCAAGGACGAGGCGGCGGTCCGTCGCGTCCTCGAAGCCGGCCTCAAGGCCGACGAGCGCGCCGCGGACATCCGCAAGAAGCTGCACGCGCTCTACGAGAAGCAGCAGGCGTGGGCCGAGCTCGCCGACCTCGTGAAGGGCGACGCCGAGGCCGCGACCGAGTCGGGCCAGAAGGTGCAGCTCTTCCGGAAGGCCGCGGAGATCCACCTCGGCAAGCGGAACGATCCGGGCGCCGCGGCGGACCTGCTCGTGAAGGCCTCGGAGCTCGCGCCCGGCGATCGGGAGCTGCTCCTCGCGCTCTGCGACGCCTACAGCGCCTCGGGCCGCGGCAAGCAGGCCGCGGAGGTGCTGCAGAAGATCGTGGAGTCGTACGGCGGCCGTCGCTCGAAGGAGCTCGCGACGATCCATCACCGACTCGCCAAGGCGTACCTCGCCGAAGGCGACAAGGACAAGGCGCTCGCGGACCTCGACATCGCGTTCAAGATCGATCCGGGTTCGATCGCGATCCTGCGCGACCTCGGCGTGCTCTCGATGGAGCTCGGCGAGGCCACGGAGGAGAAGGCGGGGCGCGACGCGCACTTCGAGCGCGCGCAGAAGACCTTCCGCGCGCTGCTCCTGCAGAAGCTCGACGAGAACTCGCCGATCTCGAAGGCCGCGGCCTTCTACTACATCGGCCGGATCCTCCACGCGCAGGGCGACGACAAGAAGGCGATCCAGCAGCTCGATCGCGCGATCGACGCCGACAAGAACTTCGCGCCCGCGAAGGAGCTGCTCGCCAAGCTGAAGAAGTGAGCGCCGGGGGTTTGGGGGCGAAGCCCGACTTGCTCGGGCGTAGCCCCCAAACGTCGAATACGCGGCGACGAGCCCTCGGCCACGCTGTGGGGCTCGTCGCCCGCGTTCTTCTCCGCACCGTCCGCTTCTCCCTCCTCACGCACCCCGATCTCGACGGAACCGACGGCACCCCCTGGGTGCTCGCCTTCTGGCACGGTCAGCAGTTCGCGCTGCACCGCTGGCCCAAGCGTCGCCGCACCTCCGTGCTCGTCAGCCTCTCCGACGACGGCGAGATCCAGACCGGCGCGCTCGGATCCCTCGGCCTCGTCGTCGAGCGTGGTTCGTCCTCGCGCGGCGGCGCCATGGGCCTCAAGGGCATCGTTCGTCGCATGCGCCACGGTCATGACGCGGCCTTCGCCGTGGATGGACCACGCGGACCACGCGGCGTCGTGCGTGGCGACGGTGATCGTGTCGGCGCGATCCTCGCGGCGCAGCTCGGCGGCGGCCTCGTCGTGCCTCTCGCATCGGCTTGCTCCTCTGCGTGGGTCCTCGCGCGGACGTGGGATCGGTTCGAGATCCCGCGCCCCTTCTCGCGTGTCGCCGTCGCGCTCGGCGCGCCGCTCGATCCACGCGGCCTCGACACCACGACCCTCGCGCGCGCGATCGACGCCGCTCGCGAGGCCGCCCTGCGCGCGCTCGGCGCCGATCCGTGACACGCTCCGCGGTGACGACCATGAGCCGCATCGCCTGCATCGACGGAGTGATTCACGCGCCCGAGGACGCCAAGGTCTCGGTCTACGACCGCGGCTTCCTCTACGGCGACAGCGTCTTCGAGACCATCCGCACCTACGGCGGACGCCCCTTCGCGCTCGACGAGCACGTGCAGCGCCTCGAACGATCGGCTGCGCAGGTCGCGATCCCCATGCCGATCGATCGGGCCGCGTTCGCCGCCGAGATCGAGCGTGCCCTCGCGGCCGCGGCGAACCCCGAGAGTTACGTGCGCGCCACGCTCACGCGTGGCACCGGCCCGCTCGGCCTCGATCCGCGCCTCGCCGCGCATCCGCTGCGTGTCATCCTCGTCGAGCCGCTGAAGCTCCTCCCGGCGGCGATGTACCGCGACGGCGTCGCCGTCATCACGCATCGCACCGAGCGCGCCTGTGATGCCGCGCATGGCGCCAAGGTCGGCAACTACCTCGCCAGCGTGCTCGCGATCCGCAAGGCGTGTGACGTCGGCGCGCATGAGGCGCTCATCATCAACACCGCGGGGCAGATCGTCGAAGGTACGACCTCCAACGTTTTCGTGGTGCGGGGACGAACCCTGATCACGCCGCCCGAGGAGGCGGGGATCCTCGCGGGCATCACGCGCGCGCACATCCTCGCGATCGCCGACGAAGCGGGCCTCTCCGTCGAGCTACGTCCGCTCGTGCCCGACGACGTGCGCGCGGCGGACGAGGTGTTCCTGTCGTCGAGCTTGCGAGAGCTCTTGCCGGTCGTCGTGGTCGACGGCGCGCCGATCGGCAGCGGCAAACCGGGCCCGAACACGCGAGCGTTGCACCTCGCGTTTCGGCGTCATGTGGGGATGGGTGACGCGAAAGCGCCGTGGGTCGATTGAAATGAAAAAGGGGCCGATCGCAACGACCGGCCCCCGTTTCATGATGCCGTGATCAGGTCGAGGCTTCCTGCGTTCCCTCAGCGGGAGCAGCCTGCTGCGCCTGCGGCGCCATCGGCGCCATCGGGATCCGCAGCGAGCCGCCGCCCTGATGCGCGAGCACGTTGATCCCCTTCTGGAAGAAGCCCAGCAGGAAGGGGATCTCGTTCGGCGGCGACGTGATGAGCCCCGCCTCTTTCACCGCGCGCGCCACCGCGAGCACGTCCGTCGCGCGGTCGCTCCCCTTTCGCGAGCGCACCGAGATCGCCGCGTCTCGCATCCGCGTCGCGACGACCGCGCGCGCCTCCGGCGAGAAGAAGCGATCCGTCGCGCTCGCGATCTCCTCGCGCAGCGCCTCGTTCACGGCCTGCGGATCCCGCACGCCCTCCGGCCCGAGCCGCTGGCCGAGCCGCTGGAGCAGCTCCTCCAGGCTCCCGCGATCGGGCAGCCACGACCGGAACTCCGGCTCCTCGTGCAGCGTCGCCGACCCGGGCGCGCGCGCCCAGGCGATCTCGCTCGTGACCTCCGCTTCGAGATCGGCCACCGGATGCGCCGGCTCGGCCTCGGGGCACGGCTCGACGAGCTCGCGACAGCCCTCGAACCCGAGCGGCACGATCTGCCCCGACGTCGCGTTTTGCTTCCGCGCCGTGGCGATCCGATGACGCGCCCACTCCACGGGCACGGGCGCCGGCGACACGCCGAGCCCTTCGAGCGCGCGGTTGCGGCCCTCCTTGAGCTGCGAGCCGCTCATCCACGCGCTGCCCGCGTTCAGGATGCCGATCGGGTCCCTCACGATCACCTCGGCCAGGTGATAGCGACCGCTCGCGTCGCGGCTCGTGATCGAGATGGCCGACGTCCCGCTGCCGTCGGGCGGCAGGAACGTCGCTTCGAGCGCCACCTCGGCCCGCGTGTCCACGCGCGCCACCCGCGGCCGCGTCGGGATCGCCGTCCCGCGCGACTTCAGGATGTTGATCGCGCGACGCGCGGCCTTGCGCGCGACGCCCGGCGCGTCGTCTGCGTCGGCCACGGCTGCGATTGCCTCCACGTTCGAGCCCGCGAGCCACGCGTCCACGAGCGCTCCGCTGCGATCGCCCGCCTTGCGCGCGGCCTCCACGGCCGTATCCCAGCCGGCCGACAAATCGGCCGCCTCGAACGCCGGGGCCGCTGCGGCCGCCGGGGCCTCCGCGGCGCCTTCCGCCTTCGCGGGCTGCGCCGGGGCCTTGCCCTTCGCCTGCGCGGCCTTCGCCTTCGCGGCGAGGGCTTCCTTCGCCGTCAGCGCCGGCTTCGGCGCAGACGCCTTCGGGCCGCCGCTCGCCTTCGGGGGCGGCGCGATGATCGTCACGATGTTCGGCTTCGGCGCGGCCGGCTTCGGGGCGGGCGCGGGCGCGGCCGGCTTCGCGGGCGGCGCGGCCGGCTTCGCGGCGGCGGC